>NZ_JAANIG010000036.1 GCF_011174675.1 Perlabentimonas gracilis
GAACCTTCGGTATAACAGTCACCATCGGTCGTTTGTCCGTTGGTAAAAATAAATAATAAAATTGTAAAAAAAATGCTTGGTTATTTAGGGTTAAAACATATACTATTGATTTGCTGCTCGAAGGTCGTCCTCCAAGAGACCTTTACGACAAGGAAAATTTTGATAAAAGTAGTGAGCATGTTACAGCCATTAAACTTTTCAAGGGTAAGAAGAACCCTCGCATCTATTGCCAGCAATACACCGATGGCTGCACTAAAGTATTTGTAGTCATTGCAGCTGAACTTCTTGAAAAAAAGAAGTCGGAAGGCCTTACAAATAAAGAGAAAGCAATTATTAATAGGGTAGCATCATACCAATATACATTAGTCGATGAAACCAAATGAAATTAAAACCAAGTTCGACGAACTCTTCAATTCAATAACCCCCGAGGAGCAGATTGAACACGAAGCCCAGCTACTTGCATTTAGATTTCTCAGCATTATCGATGCTGAAATGGAAGCACAAAATATTAGCAAAAAGGCTTTAGCTGAAAGAGTTGGCACTTCACAGTCATTTATTACTCAACTTTTCCGAGGCGACAGGAAACCCAACTGGACAATCCTCGCAAAAATGCAAAAGGCGTTAGGTCTGCAATTTACGGTCTCAACACATGATGAAATGGAGCGATGGGTTATAGAAGCAATTTCTCAGGCTCATAAAGTTTGGATTAAGGAGGGCTGCTATAGTATAAATGAAAGTAGGAAACTAATAGGCAACTTTGAAGTTACCTCAAATCCTAATGATTATCCGTTAGCATCATGAGAGCAAAACAATCGCCCCTTAAGCTGGCTGTTTTTCACCTAGTGAAAAACACCTTTGAGTTTATTGTTCCCAAGGAAGACGAAGTAGTGCCACAGGTTCTATTCGAATCTTACCCTATTGACATCGACTTTGTTCATCAATCACTCTCCAATTCCACAACCCAATTACAGGTATTTGTCGAAATAAAAATAAATAGCTCCAAAAAGAAATCGGGGTACTGCCTTACAGCCGAAGGTATGGGTGTTTTCCAGCTGGACGATAAGAATATCGAAAAGGAAGTTGCCTACAATCTCCGAATATTCTCGTCGCTTAACATGATGATCAATAACCTACGAAACATCATTGCCCAGCAAACTGCCTATGCCCCTATGGGCGTATATTTAATGCCACCAATAGATATAAAGGATTTATTGGAAAAGAAGTGGAAGAAAGCCAGTAAGTAAAAGATTTAACTTGCCTTTGTCAGGAAAGGTTCTACTTATGGTGTACACAGCCATACAAAAAAAGAAACCGGGCCTCCTCAGACCCGGTTTCACACCCTAAAAAATTAACCTAAAAGCAACTAACCTGAAACCAACTATAAACCCTAAAAATCAGGTTGTGTTACACTATGAAAAACGAAAAAAACTGCTTTTTGTTTCGAGAGACTTGGTAAAACTCCGATGATTTGCATCACCATCCTTCCCTTCATCCTCTCTTCGTTTTATCGTCACTGCAAAGATAAGACGGATTTACCTATTTACATATTTTGCTAACGTAAAAAAACGGTGATTTAGAACACCTTTGGTTAATGGTGGGAGGTTCAGCAGGGTTTGGCGAATTGTATTAACCTCTTCAATACAGGATTGTTCACAAACAATTCCATTCTGCATAAGGTATGCTATTAGCGTTTTAAGGGTTGTTGCCCTTACTCTTAGGCAGCTAGGCGAGTATCTTGCTGGATGAATATGTATGTACCTTTCCTTAAATCGTCCTAAACGCAATACCCATACCGATGAATCGGAAAGAGTCAACATTCTGTATCCCTGGGCAGACCCCAAAACCCAATCATTGTATAGACCTTTTGTGCTAACACCTAGCCTAAGAACCTCATCAACAATTTGGGTTGCAATGCAAATGGGGGTAAGCTTGCCATAGTACAAATCAATTACTGATCCTCCTATTTCTTGGCATTGCCTAGCTAAACTACCGGGAGGACATTCTCCGGCAAGGGAACGGCAAGCATAAGAAATGAACCCAAGGTGATGTTTCCACCCCGAAAAAGCAATGGGTTTGGGTAGTTGCGGATCAAATGAACTATACATCAAAATCTGCATAAAGCAAAACATGCATGATGGGGGTTTCGAGAACAAATATAAAAAAAGGGTCGATCCTTTTTCAAGAATCGACCCCTATGCTGATGCGTTGTTATTTACACAACGTCTATTGGGAACTAAGGAACACGTTCAATTACTAACGTTTTTAAAATCTACTCGTAGATCTTATTAGACACAAAAAACCGGGAACAAAAACAATACTAGTACTCAGACCTACGGTCGTTGCTTCTTCCGCCACCGCGGTTAAAGCCACCCTTGTTGTAGCCACCGCCACCTCTTTGGTTTCCACCTCTGAAGCCGCCGCCGTTGCCACCCCTGGACTCTGTCCTTTCCTGAGCTTGGTTTACTACGATAGTACGACCATCAACCTCGGCACCATCAAGTTCTTCGATAGCTTTTTTGGCTTGCTCATCATCGGGCATTTCTACAAACCCAAAACCTTTACTTCTTCCGGAGAATTTGTCGGTAATAATTCTGGCTGCCGAAACCTCGCCGTACTCTTCAAAAAATTCCTTTAGCTCTGACTCTTGTAGTCTGAAAGGAAGACTTCCACAAAAAATGTTCATCTGGTAACAATTAAAATTAAGTAGTTAAAAATACGCTGGCAAAAGTACGCTTTATTTTAATAGCAAATGATATTTAAAAATTTATTTTGATAAACATCGTCATTTTTTACATATGGCTATATCACAAAAAAAGCCCTGGCCAAAAACATAGCCAGAGCCTTTCCAAACACGAAAGCAAAAAAAGTTATTTTAAAATCCGAAGTGAATTCCTTGAGCCAGAGGTAGGTTGTTGCTGTAGTTGATGGTATTGGTTTGCCTACGCATGTACTGCTTCCAGGCATCGGAACCCGATTCGCGGCCACCACCAGTATCCTTTTCACCACCAAAAGCACCACCAATCTCAGCCCCCGATGTACCAATGTTTACATTGGCTATGCCACAATCGGAACCTCCCTCGGAAAGGAATAGCTCCGATTCCCTTAGGTTCTGTGTAAATAATGATGATGACAAGCCTTGGGGAACGCCATTATTCATGGCAATGGCCTCCTCAATGGTTTTATACTTCATTATGTATAGAATTGGGGCAAAGGTCTCCTCCTGAACAATATGGTAGTGGTTTTGAGCCTCAACCAAAGCAGGAACAACATAGTTGCCTGAGGCATACTTCTCGCCCGATAGCACCTCACCTCCAAAAAGGATTTTCCCTCCCTCCTTTTGTACTGCCCCAATGGCGTATGAGTAGAGCTTAACCGATGCCGAATCGATTAGCGGTCCGACCAGCGTACCCTTTTCGAGCGGATTGCCAATATGCTCACTTACGCTTCTATATGCTGTTTTTAGCTTATCTACAACCGCATCGTATATGCTCTCATGTACAATCAACCTTCGGGTTGAAGTGCAACGCTGGCCAGCAGTGCCAACCGCCCCAAACACAACCGATTTGATGGCCATCTCAAGGTTAGCACTTTCGGCAATTATCACTGCGTTGTTACCACCCAACTCAAGAATAGATCGGCCTAACCGTTCTCCAATAATCGCACCTAACCTCTTGCCAACAGCTGTTGATCCCGTAATTGAGAATAATGGGATTCTCCTATCGGCAACAAAGTTATCGCCCAGCACCGACGATTTTGCAATAACCAGGTTGAACACCCCCTCGGGCACATTACACTCCTTGAGCACATCGTGAATTATCTTTTGGGTGGCAATGGCTGTAAGCGGAGTTTTTGAACTAGGCTTCCAAACCACCACATCGCCAGCTATGGCTGCAATCATACTATTCCAAGCCCATACCGCCACAGGAAAGTTAAACGAAGTGATTAGCCCAACAATACCTAGTGGTTGATACTGATCGTACATCCTATGTTCACTCCTTTCGGAGTGCATGGTAAACCCATTGAGCAAGCGCGACTGGCCCACGGCAAAATCGCATATATCTATCATCTCCTGTACTTCGCCTAAACCTTCCTCATAAATTTTGCCCATTTCGAGGGTAACCAAATAAGCAAGATCCTCCTTGTTCCTACGTAAGGCATCGCCTATTAGTCTAACAACCTCACCCCGTTTGGGTGCGGGCACTTTACGCCATACCTTAAAAGCCTCCTGGGCCTTTGCCATCACCGCTTCGTAATCGTCGATGCTAGCATTCTGCACCTTTGCAATGGGCTTATTATCTATTGGGGAGTACGATGTTGACTCATCGCCATTGGGTACTTGCCAAATGGTACCAGTTGAAACACCACTGTTTACACTCTCAATTCCCAATCTGTTTAATGCTTCATTCATAGTTGGTCAATTACTATTAATTTATGTTGATTTTTATTCCGATTTACTACTCCATCATGTAAGGATACCTGTAATCGGTGGGGCTTACAAAGGTTTCCTTAATAGTTCGGGGGCTTACCCATCGAACCAGATTAAATTCACCACCTGCCTTATCGTTGGTACCCGATGCACGCGAACCGCCAAATGGCTGAAGTCCAACAATTGCTCCCGTTGGCTTATCGTTAAAGTAGAAGTTCCCTGCAGCGTAGCGGAACTTGTCGCAAAGCGATGCAAGGGCCACCCTATCCTTTCCGAAAATTGCACCCGTAAGGCCGTAAGGCGAAGTTGTATCGCACAACTCAATCGCCCTATCTAAATCCTTATCTTCATATACAAAAACGGTTAGCACAGGCCCAAAAATCTCCTCCTCCATCGACTTAAACCTTGGGTTAGTGGTCTCAATAATAGTTGGACGAATAAAATATCCAACGCTATCGTCGTAGGTTCCACCAGCTATAATATTGGCTTCAGATGATGATTTTGCATAATCGATATAACTAACAATATTCGTGTACGATTTGTTGTCGATTACCGCGTTCATGAAGTTTTTATGATCCATCACATCACCCATCTTAATGTCCTCGGCCATTTCAACCAGCAACTTCTTAATGCTAGGCCAAAGCGACTTGGGTACATACATACGCGACGATGCGGAGCACTTCTGACCTTGATACTCGAACGAGCCCCTAACGGCATTTACAGCCACCTCATAGGCATCGGCCGATGGATGTACGAAGATAAAATCCTTGCCTCCGGTCTCACCCACTAGTCTTGGGTACGACTTGTAGTTGGGTAGATTCTGCGAAACTGTACCCCAAAGGTGATTGAATGTACCGTTTGATCCAGTAAAGTGTATGCCTGCCAGATCTTTCGATTGCAACACCTCATTCCCAATTACAGGACCACTCCCTGGTACAAAATTGATTACCCCAGCGGGTAAGCCAGCCTCCATAAAAATCTTCATCAGGTAGTAGTTCGATAGGATTGCTGTGGTTGCGGGTTTCCAAACAGTTGTATTCCCCATCATAACAGGAGCCATATTCAAGTTCGAGGCTATGGATGTAAAGTTGAATGGGCTAACTGCAAAAACAAACCCTTCGAGTGCCCTAAATTCCATCCTATTGAGCTGGCTAAAAGCCGATTTTGGCTGTATTTGGTAGATGCGGCTAGCAAACGATGCGTTGTATTTCAAAAAATCGATGGTTTCGCAAACAGCATCAATCTCCGATTGAAAGATATTCTTGCTCTGTCCAAGCATAGTTGATGCACTTAGCAGCGCACGATATTTTGTAGCCATTAGCTCTGCTGCTTTTAGCAGTATGGATGCCCTAACGGTCCACGCCAAGTTCGACCACACTTTATGTGCATTCATTGCACTGTCAATAGCCAACTTCACCTCTTTCTCAGTGGCCATATGGTATTTTGCTAGAACTACCGAGTGGTTATGCGGCATCACAACGTTCTGTGTAACTCCAGTATAAATCTCTTTCCCATTAATAATCAGGGGTATCTCAACCTCCTCTGTGGCTTGCCTTTTTAACTCATTATCGAGGGCAACACGCTCGGCACTACCTTTCAAGTAATCGTATATTCTCTCGTTTTCTGGTAGTTGAAAATTGTACACTGCATTATTCATGGCTCATTTTATTTTTCGTTATGTTTTTTTATGCATATCGACTGCAAACTAATATATTTGTACTTAATAAAAAAATGAGTTTTAGCATACTTTTTTACAGCTAGGCTACACTCCCCTATATTCTAGGCTTTTCGTATAATACGTTTATTTATTTTTTGTATAAATAAGAAGTTGTATGACACAAATCATATTATTTATTGTGCTCCATAGCATATTATTGACATGATAAAAACAGAAGGGGCATAAAGCAATTTACACATAACACACAGTTGAAAAACACATTAGAAACTAATTGTCATATATCTCTTCAAAACGATATTTTAAAGTTTAGAATCAATAAAAATTTGTATCGCTATAAAATAATCTATCATTAACAAAAAACCCTAATCGCTATGGATGTAATTAAAGAAAAGGTTAAAGCGCTAGTTCAAAAGCATGGGAAGGCAAGGGAAAACCTGCTGCCTGTATTGCAAGGTGTTGCGGAAAGCGAGCACTACGTAAGCGAACACGCAATGAAGCTTATTGCCGAAGAGATGGAGCTTTCGTCGGCCGACGTGTACGGAACCGCCACGTTTTACAGCTTCATGGACACCACCCCCAAAGGTAAGTATGTGATTAGAGTATGCCGAACAATTTCGTGCTATATGAAGGGTAAAAACCAAATACTGCTTGCTTTGGAGGAGGCTCTGAAGATAAAGATGGGCGAAACCACCCCCGATAAAAAGTTTACCCTTATGGAGACCAATTGCATTGGCTGGTGTCACAAGGCTCCGGCAATGCTTATAAACGACGATGTTCATACAGAACTAACCGTTGAAAAGGTGCATAAGATTATTACGGAATACAAACAGCAAGATTAACCTAAACTGGAACTCGCCATGGGAAAAAATATATTAAAACGAATTGATCTAATATTTAAGGATGAGGCCGATTACAAAGCGGTTCTCAAGAAGGCAGCTAGTCAAACCAACGATGAGTTGATAAACGAGCTGATTGCTTCGGGTCTTAAGGGGCGTGGAGGTGCAGGTTTTCCTACCGGACTGAAGTGGAAGTTGACCTCGGAATCGAAAGCCGATAAGAAATATGTTATTTGCAATGCCGATGAGGGTGAGCCTGGCACCTTTAAGGATAGAGAGATACTTACACAAGTACCACATAAGGTGCTAACAGGTATGGCAATTTGCGGTAAAATTATTGGAGCCAAGGAGGGTTTTATTTACCTACGCAAAGAGTACAACTACCTAACCACCGATTTGAATAAAATTATTGATGAATTTCATGAGGTATGTAAAAAACTTGGACTCGATTTTAAGATTAAGATCTTCTTGGGCTACGGAGCATACATCTGTGGCGAAGAGAGTGCTCTGTTCGAATCGATGGAAGGAAAGCGAGGTGAACCTCGTAACAAACCACCCTACCCCAGTGAGCAGGGATACCTTGGGAGGCCCACTGTTATAAATAATGTGGAAACGCTAGCCCATACCTTTACCATTTTCCAATACGGGGCTAGCAAATTCAACGAGCTAGGCGTGCAGGACAGCTATGGTTCAAAGCTATTCTCCATATCGGGCGACACACCCATACCTGGAATTTATGAGCTTGAATTGGGGATGACCGTTGAGGACTTTGCCAACGATTTTGGCGATGGTGATACCAAAGCCGTACAGGTTGGTGGTGCGTCGGGCTTTTGCGTACCCAGGAAAAAATTTCGCGAAACCCATATTGGCTACCAAGGGAAGCTAACTGGCATATCTCTTCCTACCGGGGGCTCCATGATGCTTTTCAACAGCTCACGATCAATGTTTAATCTGCTCACCAACTATCTAGAGTTCTTCACCGAGGAATCATGTGGGCAGTGCACTCCCTGCCGGGTGGGTACCCAGCAGCTTCTGGAAGGTAGCCGAGCGGTAAAGCGTGGCGAAAAGCCTGCGGCCTATTTGGATAAACTACTGGCGCTTAGCGAAACTATGAAAAGTACGTCAAAGTGCGGGTTAGGCCAATCTGTAGCTAACTCATTCCAATCGATTGTTGAGAATTTCCGCGAAGAAATGATTTACTAAAAATGGATTCCACTATGAAAAATAAGATAAACCTAACCATAAACGGTACCGCTCTAACGGTTGAAGAGGGCACCACAATTCTTGATGCAGCCAAGGTGCTTGGCATAAAAATCCCGGTTCTGTGTTACCATAAGGATTTATGTATAGCAGGTAACTGTAGAGTTTGCGTTGTTGAAGTTGTAGGTATTAGCAAGCTATTTGCTGCATGCGCCACCCCTGTTTGGGAGGGGATGGATGTGCTAACTAACAGCCTCATGGTTCGCAACTCTCGCAAGCACATCATTGAGCTGCTCCTATCGGAGCATAACGCCGACTGTACAAAGTGCTATAAGAATGGAAACTGCGAACTGCAGGAGCTGGCTGCAGAATACAAGATTACCAATCAGGATTTTATAGACATCTACCACGCCAAGGACTATACCGTTGATAGCTATTCTCCATCCATTATAAAGGACGATAGCAGGTGTATACGCTGCCAGCGTTGCGTTAGAACCTGCGAGGAGCTGCAGGGTGTTGGTGCTCTAACCGTAGCACACAAAGGCGATCATATGAAGATATCGACCTTCTTTAACAAGCCCATAAGCGAGGTGGTTTGCACCAATTGTGGGCAGTGCGTTATTCACTGCCCCACCGGTGCGCTTATTGAGCGCAACTACATTGAGGAGGTATGGGATGCCATCGCCGATCCTGATAAGCATGTGGTAGTGCAAACCGCTCCAGCGGTTAGAATAGGCCTTGGCGAAGCACTTGAACTCGATGCAGGGGAAAGGGTAACTGGTAAGATGGTATCGGCGCTACGTAGGCTTGGGTTTAACTCTGTGCTCGACACAGACTTTACCGCAGACCTCACTATTCTCGAAGAGGGCACAGAGCTGCTACACAGGCTTAAAAGCATCCTCGTAGACAAGGACAACAAGGATCCGTTGCCTATGACCACTAGCTGCTCACCGGGATGGGTAAAGTTCTTCGAGCATATTTACCCCGACCTAAAACCTCATATGTCTACCTGCAAATCGCCACAACAGATGTTTGGCGCGTTGGCTAAAACATTCTATGCCAAAAAGATTGAAGTTGATCCCGAAAAGATTGTGAGCGTATCGATAATGCCATGTACCGCCAAGAAGTATGAGGCCGATAGACCCGAAATGCGTGACAGCGGTTTTAAGGATGTAGATTACGTACTTACCACCCGAGAACTTGCCATCATGATTCAACAGGCTGGTATTGAGTTCTCTGAACTCCCCGAGGAAAAGTACGACTCCATCATGGGCTCATCCTCTGGAGCGGCAGTAATTTTTGGAGCTACCGGTGGTGTAATGGAGGCTGCGCTTAGGACCGTATACGAGATTGTAACAGGACGTGAAGTTCCTTTCGAGGGCCTAAACATCACCCCTGTAAGGGGGCTTGAAGGCGTGAGAGAAGCCACAATAAAAATTGAGGGGACTGTGCCCGAATATAAATTCCTTGAGGGTGTTGAGGTGAAGTGCTGTGTAGCCCACGGACTGGCCAACGCCCGAACCGTAATGGAAAAGGTGAAGGAGGGTAAAGCAGATTATCATTTTATTGAAATTATGGCCTGCCCCGGTGGATGCTTGGGAGGTGGAGGTCAACCAATTCCCACCACGCCCGAGATTAGGCAGAAACGCGTTGAGGCTATCTACGCCGAGGATGCATCGATGGCTATTAGGAAATCGCACGAGAACCCTGAAATAATTCAATTGTATAAGGAATTCTTAGGCGAACCCTACGGACACCTCTCGCATAAGTTGTTGCATACCGAGTACTTTGAGAGGGAAAGGTATTAGGATATAACATTTTAAAATAAAGAGAGAGGGCCGGTATTTCAAGCCCTCTCTCTTTTTATCTTTAATACTACGAGACTACTTCTGCAGCATAAACACCACCTGTATTTCTATAACCTTACCCATAAACTCCTGTATTTGCAGCTCAGGCAGCATGCTTACCACCCTTTTGCATTCCGCCACTAGCTCCTTGTGATTTTTCAACTCGAGGGTTTCAACACCGCTACCAAGCCTAGCCACTGCCAATATTTCATCTACTTCAATAAACTCTTCGGCAGGTTGTGCCTCCATTACCTGTGCCACTTTCCCTTGATGGTCTATTCTTAGGTATAAGGATACCCTTCCAAACCGTCCGGCGTCGGCAGCTTGCTTGGGATAGCGTATTTGCCTAACCATAAAATGCCTTAAATCATCAACCGATTGAATTGAAGGGGTGTCCAAAGCTAATGGATTGGAAACCTGAACCTTTTGTAGTTCGGTTGACGAGTCATGTGCTGCAACATAATTCTTGCCTGATAGCAAGATAATTGCTAAGGCATACATAGGTAGCAAAGCAAATTTTGCAATCCTAAGGGATTGATTTTTCTCTGTTTTCATCATAATAACTCGTTGTTTTAGGTTAGTTGAATTTAGCTCGGTAAATATTGGGAGTGTAATTCTATTGCTTAGCATCGACAGTAGGGCTAGCTGATATTTCTGTGGGTTGGAACTCCGAACCACTACATCATCTGCCCTAAATTCTAGGTTGTTGCGGATAGCCCTCCGATAAAGCACTGCAAGTGGATTAAACCATTGAAAAACAATTAAAAGCTCCGAAATCATTACATCAATAAAGTGTTTCTCCTTTGCGTGAACCAACTCATGGGATAAGACCATTGAAATTGCAGGATTCTCCAAAATATTCCTCCCCACCACAATTCTACTAAAGAATGTGAATGCCCTTATATTACTGTTAGATACATACACCTGAATATCGCCTTGGCGCTCGAGGATACTCTTCCGCTTTATGGAAAGAGCCTTGGCATACCCCAAGCCAAACCGAACCAACAAAACGGCAGCACCTAAAAGATAGACTAAAGCAAGTATGTTTGGCAGACTGAAGGAATGGATCTTAGTGCTTTCGGATAAAATAGAAGGCTGGTTTTGCGCAGTGGAATCACCCAAAAACGCTTGGGTGTCAACAGCCAGAAATGTTAAGGGAATATCGATTAATGGGATAGCGACAGATAGTACCAGAGAGCCCAATAGGTACAAACGATTAAAGATAAAATCCTTACTCCTTCGGAGAAGCAGATGATAGAATAGATAGAAAAGGGCAGTAGCAACCGATACTCTTAACAGGTAATGCAGGTATGGCTCCATAGCTTACTGGTTTTTAATGAGATTAATAATCTCTTTCACCTCATCGTCGCTTACCTCTTCCTCCTCAACAAATGAAGCAACAGCCCTAGCAAATGAATTATCGAAATAATCACTAATTATCTCCCTTAAAAAAACCTTGCGATAATCCTCCTTGGTAAGTATGGGGTAGTACTCGTGTGTGTTCCCATACTGTTTGTACCCTACAATCCCTTTCTCCTGTAGAACCCTTACCAATGATGATACGGTGTTGTAAGGTGGTTTAGGATTGGGGTACTCAGACAAAATATCCTTAACAAATGCCTTTTCAAGCTTCCAGAGGATTTTCATCAGCTCCTCCTCTTTTCGGGTTAGCCTTTCCATAGTCATAGATTTTTACTTAGAACAAACCTACAACTATTATTTTAGTTTTTCAACTGTTTTTGCAGTTTATTAACTGCTTTAACAATATTTATTTAATCAAATTTTGTAAATCACTATTTATGTGGCATTTAAAACGCAAAAAAGGGTAACCAAAATGGTTACCCTTTTTTTATAAGACCTAAGAGACTACTCGTACTCCTTAAGAATATCCTTAACGCCATCGGGCGAAACGCGACCGTAAACCTTCTCGCCCACTAGAACAACTGGAGCAAGACCACAGGCACCTACGCAACGTAGACAGCTGATGGAGAATTTACCGTCGGGTGTAGTTTCACCCACGTTAATGCTTAGCATACGCTTAAACTCATCCACCACCTTTTCGGCACCACGCACGTAGCATGCCGTACCTGTACAGATGCTAATGGGATGCTGGCCCTTGGGAATCATGGTGAAGAAAGAGTAGAAGGTTACCACACCATAGACCTTGGCTACAGGCACATTCAGTTCTTGTGCAATGATTTCCTGTACCTCGGCGGGAAGGTATCCAAAGTGAGTTTGTGATTTGTGAAGCACATTGATGAGCTCACCTGGCTCATTGTTGAAGGATTTGCAAATCTCCTTGAGCTTGACAACATCCTCCTTTTTTAGCTCAACTTTAATATGTGACATTGACTAATCCTCCAATTTAAATGTAAATATCCTTGTTTCCTTTATCGAAGTAGTGCGTGTGCAGCAAGTGGTGAGCCTTTTCGCTCATTGGCTTGCCAAGGAACTCTTCGTAAAGCTTAATAATGTATGGGTTCTCATGCGACTTACGGATTGGCTTGCCAGCATCCTCCTCGTAAATAGCCTTGGTTCTGGCCTTAAGGATATCGATATCGCCATGGTGAAGTGGCTGACCACCACCACCAATACATCCGCCTGGGCAAGCCATCACCTCAATTGCATGGTAGTTAGCTTTTCCATCGCGCACGTCCTCAAGCAGCTTGCGGGCGTTACCCAAACCGTGAGCAATACCAATGTTTATCGGCAAGCCATCAAAATCAACAGTAGCAGAGCGAATGCCTTCCATACCACGAAGTTCCTCGAAATCGAGCTTGGGCAATTTTTTGCCAGTTTGAACTTCGTAAGCGGTACGTGTTGCAGCCTCAATAACACCACCGGTAGCACCAAATATTACGGCAGCACCAGTAGATTCGCCAAGAGGACGATCGAAATCTTGCTCCTCAAGGTCGGCAAAGTTGATGTTAAACTCCTTGATTAGGTGCGCTAGCTCGCGAGTTGAGATTGAGAAATCCACATCAGGATTTCCATCTACCTTAAACTCGTCGCGCTGAGCCTCGTACTTCTTAGCCAAGCAAGGCATTACCGAAACAACTACAAGATCCTCGCGCTTAATTCCCATTTTCTCGGCAAAGTATGTTTTGGCGATAGCACCGAACATCTGCTGAGGCGATTTGGCTGACGATGGAACATCGAGCATATCGTTGAAGTTGTGCTCAAAGAAGTTAACCCAACCTGGGCAGCAGCTGGTAAGGATTGGCAGCTTCACGCTCTTATCGCCATTTAGGTGACGAGTTAAGCGATCGAGTAGCTCTGTTCCCTCCTCCATAATGGTAAGGTCGGCAGCAAAGTCGGTGTCGAAAACCTGATCGAAGCCAATCTCCTTAAGGGCTGCAACCATTTTGCCAGTAACAATAGTGCCGGGTTTCATACCAAACTCTTCGCCTAACGCTACACGAATTGCGGGTGCTGTTTGAACAATCACCTTCTTGGTAGGGTCGGCTAAGGCACGAATTACTTTTGGGGTATGATCAACCTCAGTAAGGGCACCTGTTGGGCAAACGGCCACACACTGTCCGCAGTATGTACAGGTCGATTTCTCCAAGTTCTGCTCGAATGCAGGAGCAACTACCGCCTCGAAACCACGGTTAATAGCGTTAAGGGCGCCTACAGTTTGTACGGTGTTACACATCATCTCGCACCTACGACACATGATACACTTATCGAGATCGCGGATGATTGAGGGTGATGTATCAACACGGTATGTACTCATAGCAGCGTACTCCTGCCCAGGAATATTCCGAACACCCAGCTTTACAGCCATATCTTGAAGCTCGCAATGGCCACTCTTGGCGCAGGTTAAGCAATCCTTTGGGTGGTCGCTAAGAATTAGCTCCATAATGGTTCTACGTGCATTGATTACCCTCATGGTATGAGTTTTCACCACCATACCCTCGGCACAATCGGTAGAGCAAGAAGGAGCTAGGTTTCTGCGACCCTCAACCTCAACAACACAAATACGGCAGCCAGCTGGCTTATTCTCGATTTTCAGATCTTTCAGCTCCATATAGCAAAGCACGGGAATATTGATCCCCAGCTGCTTGGCAGCTTTGTAGATTGTTGTTCCTTTAGGAACCTCAACTACTTTATTATCTATGGTAAGTTTTACAGTTTCCATTTATCCTACTCCCCTATTATATAATGTTAATGGCACTAAATTTACACTTCTCGATACAAGCACCACACTTGATACAGATGGAGGTATCGATGAAGTGGGGCTTCTTACGATCGCCACTAATTGCATTTACAGGACAAACCCTAGCACAAGCGGTACATCCTACGCAAGCCTCTTGATCGATAACGTACTGCATAAGGGCTTTACACTGACCCGAGCGGCACTTGTGATCCTTCACGTGCTCGAGGTACTCCTCGTAGAAGTTATCGAGAGTTGAAAGAACTGGGTTTGGAGATGTTTGGCCAAGACCGCAAAGCGAAGAGTCCTTAATTACCTCGCTAAGGTTACGCAGCCTATCAAGTTCTTCCATAGTTCCTTTACCTTCGCAAATACGCTCAAGTATCTCGTATAGGCGCTTGTTACCGATACGGCATGGAGAACACTTACCGCAACTCTCCTCAACGGTAAAGTCGAGATAGAATTTGGCAACCGAAACCATACAGTCGTCCTCGTCCATTACAATCATACCACCCGATCCCATCATAGAGCCAACGGCAAGTAGGTTATCGTAATCAATAGGAGTATCGAGGTGCTTCTCAGTTAAGCAACCACCCGATGGACCGCCGGTTTGAACAGCCTTAAATTTCTTGCCATCCTTAATACCACCGCCAATCTCGTAGATTACCTCACGTAGGGTGATACCCATTGGAACCTCGATAAGACCTACGTTGTTGATCTTACCGGCAAGGGCAAATACCTTGGTACCTTTTGATTTTTCGGAACCGATGGAAGCGAACCATTCTGCACCCTTTAGATAAATTACAGGGATATTGGCATAAGTTTCCACGTTATTCACGTTGGATGGTTTGCCAAGGTACCCGCTCTCAGCAGGGAATGGGGGCTTAACGGTGGGCTCTCCACGGTCGCCTTCCATAGAGTGGATAAGGGCAGTTTCCTCACCACAAACGAAGGCTCCTGCACCATAACGAATCTCGATATCGAAATCGAAACCACTACCCAGAATATCTTTACCCAATAAGCCATACTCGCGAGCTTGCTCTAGGGCAATAATTAGGCGCTTAATTGCAAGAGGATACTCTGCACGAATGTAAACCAAGCCTTTGGTTGCTCCAATGCAGTATCCGTTAATAATCATAGCCTCGATAACCGAGTGGGCATCACCCTCAAGGATAGAACGATCCATAAACGCTCCGGGGTCTCCCTCGTCGGCGTTACAGATTACGTACTTTTGATCGGCTTGATTTTTCGAAGCAAACTCCCACTTAAGACCAGTTGGGAAACCTCCTCCTCCACGTCCACGAAGGCCTGATTGCTTAAGCAGCTCGATGGCAGCCTGTGGCCCCATCTCGAATACTTTACCTAAAGCCTGGTATCCATCGCGTGCAATGTAGTCATCAATCTGCTCTGGATCGACAATTCCGCAGTTACGCAAAGCGATACGAACCTGCTTCTTGTAGAAACCCATATGCTTTGAGTCGCTGATATGCTCCTTGGTCTTGGGGTCGGTGTAAAGCAGGCGGTTAACCTTACGGCCTTTCACCACGTGCTCTGCAATAATCTCTTTAGCGTCGCCTCCTTTAACCTCGGTGTAAAAAGTGTTATCGGGAAGCACCTTAACGATGGGACCCTTTTCGCAGAAACCGAAGCAACCGGTCATAATCACCTGTACATCGTTTTCCAAACCCTGGCTGGCCAGCTCGGTCTTGAGGCTCTCAACAATTGAGTCGCTCTCAGACGCCCGGCAACCGGTTCCACCGCAAACGAGTAGGTGCGATTTGTATTTTGCCATTATTATTTCCTCCTTTAGCGGTTATTGATTGTCAATAGTATTGTAGTTCATTGGAATGATTCCGTCCACCAGCTCGCCATTCTTGATGTACTTCTCAATAATTTCATCGGCCTTCTGGTTGTCAACGTAGCCAAAAACCACAGGTTCTTGGTTAGGCAATTGCACCTCAATGGTGGGTTCGGCATAGCAGTACCCCATACATCCGGTTTGGGTAACCACTGCATCGATGCTGCGCTTCTCCAGCTCCTCGATAAAAAACTCCATCACGGTTTTGGCTCCCGAAGCAATGCCACAAGTTGCCATGGCAACTTTAATTTGAACACGGCTCTCAGGATCTTCACCCTTTTCCCTGAGCTCGACCTTCGACTGAAGCTGCTCCTTCATCTTCTTAAGATCGGCCAACGATTTCACTTTTGTCATAACTGTGGGTTTCTTTTGGTTTATGTGTTAATCAAATAACAATTGAATCTTAAAATTTGGTATGCAAAATTATTCACTTAGCAAATCATTTTAAATAAAAGGATTATGTTGTACAACCTAGGTTGATTATTTATAATTCGTCTAAATTTAAACTAATCATTTCCCTGAGCATTTTAGCCACTTCAGGGGTGTTTATGGGTACCCCGTCGAGCGCTTCATTCACCTCGTCGGTATCGAGGGCATAGTGGTTCCCGTCCTTCTTGTGAAGGTAGGTGAAGCGTATTTTGGGGTTAGCAGTGATGAGTATAACCATAACTCCAGCTATATCTCCAAGGGGCTGCCTATCGATATGGCTCAAACCCAGCGTTGCTAATACCTCTGTTCCCTGGCCCACGGTGGAACTGATTTGTAGCTTTCCACCTGTGCTACTGCACGCATCGTTCAACAAGGGCAACCCCATTCCCACCTTACGTGTGGTACGTGATGTGGTGTATGGATCGAGCACCCTTTGTACAACATCAGATGGCATACCAGTGCCATCGTCGCGAATGGTAATAGATAGTAAATCCTTTGCGCTATCTTCGGTAATGGATATGTGGATATTCTTTGCCTGTGCAACAATTGAGTTTTGCACTATATCTAGAATATGCAAGGACAGCTCTTTCATAGAATTGAATTGAAATCCAAGTTAATAAAAAAAGTGATACGAGTATTCGTTTTACTCTAATAATTAGCGCGGTAAGCTACATACTTAAGATAAGATAGGCATATCGATGGGTACGTTGTAACCTACAAAAGCGCTTCCCTGCCCTGCTCCCGATGCAATGCCATTGACAACTCTCCAAAAGTGGGGCTCTCAAGCAGGTACCTGGTATAGGTTGCACCTATCTGATCGGGGAAGTGAGCATCCGAGTTCTTAATCAGCGTTGGGTTTTTAAGGTAGGTATGCTGAGCCAAAAACTCCTTTGGGTCTGTGCTTCTGAATATTTCCAGGGCGTCAAACTGTAAGTCGAAGGGTATAAATCCCAACTGGCTTATAAGGCTGTACCTTTGCCTATCGACGTGGGCAGGAATAAACAACCCCTTTAGCTTATGCACCATAGCCTGCACCTCGCTTACGCTCGCTTTAAGCGCGGAGATCAAGAGAGGCTCTACCTCTTGCAGAATTTCATCGTTCTCATCAACCACCACTTGGTAACCAAACTTATCGGGGTTATTGGGAAAGTTTGGCAGGTTCTCGTCGATATAAGCCTGGAATGCTTGTCGTTGCTCTTCTGTTTCAAAAAGGCAAACACAGTGTGCTTCCTCACGGGTGGTAACCTCGGCACCAAACAATACGGTTAACCCCATTGGCTCGGCTAGCTTCCGGATTACAGGACCATGCAACGTGCTATTATGATCGGTTACGGCAATGATGTCGAGGTTCCGTGCCTTTGCTAGCTCCACAATATTGCGTGGGCTCATGTCCAAATCGCCACAGGGCGATAGAACTGTGTGTATATGCAGATCGGCTCGGTAGGTTTGCATAACTCGTTAATTAGCAGGATGAAAATGATGAAAATGAACCTGCTTCCACTGATAAAGGCTTAGTGGTTCAACTCTTGATAAAGGCGGCCTACAATCTCGTAGGTTTCCATATCTGTGCCTAGAATTGGGATACCCTCCTGGTTGCTTTGCTCAGCAGTATCGTCCTCGGGCTTTATGCCTTTAACAAGAATAATGGCTGCCACCTCCTTAAGCGAAGCAATGGCCATAACATTCTTATGGTTCTGCAGGGTAACCCAAACGTTACCAGCATCGGCATGCCCCATTACGTCGCTTAACAAATCGGACACGTAACCACCGTCAATGTTGTTTAACAAGCCTGACTCGCCAGAGTATACCTTAAGGTTTAGTGACTTCACAATTTCTGCTACTTTCATTGCGATACATTTTTGGGGTAAAAAATTTTGGTATTTTGGTTTGCTTTGAGCAAGTGTAATAAGGTGTTACTACAAGTCTTTCTTACGCCCAAAGCCTTTATTACAATCCTTCTTGAATCGATCTTTTCCCCATATACTCTCCATAATACGGAAGGAGTGGTCGGGATGCAGCTTGCGGGTCTGCTCCATCATTTTTTGTAAGAAGATACAATGCGATATGGCCGCTTTTCCCTTCACAATGTCCTCAGCAAGCGCTTGGCACGAGGGAGCACCACACGATCCACAATCAATATTTGGGAGGAAGCACATGATTCGCTGCACACGCTCCATCTTCTTCATGGCTCGGCCCATATCCTCATCGAGTTTCATCATACTACGAGGTTTTACAGGATTGGCGGCTTTTCGCTCGGCAATTTGCGATTTATACTTCTCAATGCTATGCTCGTAGGATGTAGGCAAATCTGTCCTATCCACGCTAAGCGATTTCGATCTGTTCTTCAACCTCTCCACGGTAAGGAAACGATTGCCCGAATTTAGAACGCCACCTGCACACCCTTCGTCGCAGGCCCTTATCTCGAGAAAGTCAACGTCTGTTATCTCTTCATTCTCGAGCTTCTCCAGAAAATCAATCACATTGTGCAAGCTGTCTATTGCAAGGCAACGACCATTAACCTCATTGGCCTCACCGTTAGTGAGGCTCCAAAGTATATTTTGAGGATTTATTGTACTAGTGTTGGATGTTTTGGGATCATCAGAGTTTTTCTGCTTAATAGTTCGTAAGACCTTATTGTATATAACATCCATATTGATTACGCCTGTCACCTCGGAATACTCCTCCCCCACAGGGCTTTTTACTGCCGCAATTTTAGCTGCACAGGGCGTAATGTAGAAAATACCTATATCCTGCTCTGCAACCCCCTGATCTATCAGAAGTAGCTTGTAAAATATTGCCGAAAGGTCGAGCGGAGGCTTAAGCAGCATAATATTATCGACCAATGCAGGAAACTTAACCTGGATAAGCCGAACTACTGCAGGGCAAAACGATGAAATAACAGGCTTAGGGATCTCTATATCCTGAACATACTCGTTGATAGATTCCTTGAGGATATCCACCGAGTTTTCCACCTCAAATACATCAGTAAACCCTAACTCCAGCAAGGTATTATACACATCATTCGGAGAAACCTCATCGGGGAATTGCCCTAGCAAAACAGCTGGCACAAGGGCAACTCTTCGTTTGTAGCCAAAAATTTTGCTGAAATCATCCTGCTCAATAATAATGGCATTAACAGGGCAAACCTTGAAACACTCGCCACAATCGATACAGCGATTATCATACAGTTCGGCCTTTCCGTTGCGAACTCGAAGGGCTTCGGTAGGGCAAACCCGCATACAGTGGGAACACCCAATGCATACGTCGCGTAATATTTTAAGTGCATGATGAAAAAATTTACTTTCCATCGGAGCTATAATTTTTTAACTGATTCAAGTATACCACAATCTCCACCACTGTTCCCTCATTTACGACGCTACTTATATTGAACTCGTCGGCATTGTTTTGAATATTGGGTAGCCCCATCCCTGCGCCAAAGCCCATCTCCCTTACTTCGGGCGATGCTGTGGAGTAACCCATCTGCATTGCCTGATGGATATCGGGGATGCCTGGCCCCTTATCCTCAAGCTTCATATATATCCTATCGGTGCTAATATCTGTGTAAATCTTACCACTATATGCATGGGCCACAACATTAACCTCCGCCTCGTATAGGCAAACCACCACGCGCTTAATTAGCTTAGGGTCCACATTGAGCTGCTTAAGAACCTTCTTAACCTGACTCGACGCATACCCTGCGTGTGTGAAATCGCCCCCTTCTATGGAATATTCGAACTGCATGTGGTGCTATTGAGCTGGTAAATTTACAAATTTATGCTAATTGGCCTAGCTAAAAGATAGGCCTTAGGCCATTTTGAAACAAAAGACCCGATGCTTTAAACATCGAGCTTTTACATTCCATAAGCACAATCCCACTCTCTTCGGCCAGCTCAACCATCTCGGGGGTAACCGTTTTGTTGCGCACCACTACCACACACTGAATGTCCGACATTTCGGCTGTTCTTATGGCCTGTACATTCGCCAACCCGGTAAGCAGCACCATCCCATCTGTCTGTATGGTAAGCACATCACTCATTAAATCCGACGAAAAAGCGAACTCTACCTCTTGGTCCAGCTTATCCTCACCGCAGAGGACATTACCTTCAATAATTCTCGCAACCTCTTTTAACTTCATGGTCATTGGTTTTATCACGCTAATATAATTATCTGTTAACAACTCAAAAGATCACTTTTCAAATTGCAAAACAAAGGTAATCTATTTTCTGTTATTCAATTAACAATAGAATATATTTTACAACACCTCTTGCCGCTACTCAAGGTTCAATTTGGTTTGAGTTCGCGAAATGCCTATAAACAGAGAGCATCTAGTTTACTGCTAGACGCTCTTCCGAAATGATGATATTGATCAACTGGGTAAAATATATTCTACTTGTTCTCCCACATAAAAAATTTAGGCGTGAATAGAAAAGAAATGTAGCTGAAGTAGGAGAACTCAGATTCACCACCCGAGAGTTTAACCCTCTCCAGGGTTTCAGTTGGTAGCATCACCATAAAAGCTCCCTGAATGGTAAACGACGGAGCTATCCTATAGTTGACAACCATATCTAGCTCTGTACCAAGCGGTCTATCTACCTCGATGAAACCTGCCGGATCGAATCCTAGTAAATAAGGTTTGTCTAGGGCGAGGTAATGGACAGTTGCTTGAAAATTAAGCTTCTGGTTATGCTTATAGTCTGCCCTAATATAAAAATCATTAATCCCTGCCCAGCGTACCTCCCGCAAATCAGCCGATGTAAAGTAATCCATAAATCCCATATGGGCATGGCCTGCACACATTATTCGGTTGAATGCGGTATAGTAATCTGAGTTATCGGACCAATCGTTACCTGAGTATACATCAGCAGTTGCAGAAAGTTTTAGCCTATCGGAAGCATTGAGCCAAAGCGTTGCATTATAGCTATACGCCCTAATCTTTCTATGTGCTTCGCCAAATCCTCCATTGGCTACCCATGCATTACCCATTTGATAATAACCACCAACACGTCCCCCAAAATTGTCGGTAAGGGTAAATATTCCATTTACACCCAGGGTATTTCTTCCATACATAGTATGCACATTACCGGGATTTTGTGTTAGGTCGAATAGATTTAGCGCATTTATTCTTAGGTTGTCGGACAACTTCATGTCGTACCAAAGGAAGGACATATACTTAAACGACAATGGCGTATTGTAAAGTGAGAGGAAATTGGTCTCGCCTAGGTTGTTAATCATTGTTCCCCAGTGAAAATTAACCCCCAACTCCTTGTTGCTATACATCAGCAGTGCTGCATCATAAGTAACCCCTGTAATGGAATAATCTCTTGCAGCCAGTATTCGCTGATCATCGTAACGCAACTCCTGACGCCCAAGCCTTAATGTGAGGTTTGCATTTGGCTTGTAGGCAGCCCAAGCCTCGTAGAGATGAACTGCATTGCTTGCCATTGCGTTCCAATTCTGTCCCCACACCCGCGCATCTTGTGCCGAGAATCGGAAGTCGAAGCTAGAATCGGCAAAATTTAGGATTACCCTTGACCTTTGGCTCACCAAAGGAGTAGGATAGTTTATATCCGAAGCTAGCTCGCGATACCCATCACGAAGTTCGGCTCGAGTCCTAAACTGGCCATCGAGAGTAAGTTGGCTTTGGGCAGAGATGCTCCAAAGAATAAGGGTTGGTAGAATCCATAGGTACAATCTATTCATAGCATAAAGTTTTATTTGCAGTATAAAAGTATAACTATTGTCTATAAAGGCAGCGATATGATTATATGATATTCCTCATCAGTAGCCATTTAATGCAAAAGGTGGCCATAGTAATGCCACCTTAGCATGTTACACAAACAGAGAACTACACTACTTAATTAAGGGTGAAATTATTTGCTCGCTTTCCCGCGAAGCATTCTTCATAACCTTGGGTACAACACATTTCATCATACTCCCCATTAGGCCAGTATTCATCCACGACACATAGGTTTTCCCATCGCTTTTCTTGTATATAGCAACTCTGCAAGGCATCATCGACATTACAATGCGTTCCTTATCGCGACTCAGAATCTCAAATGCATGCTCAGGATGGCAAAGTTCGAAAACCTTGGCCTCAACCACATCTTTGCCGAACTTATCCATCGTTTTTTGCATATCATGCACCGTTGGTATTGACCATCCCTGCTCTGTGGCCGACTTTTCAAATAGTTCAACAGATTTCTCGAAACCATACATGCTCACCTGCTCCTTTAGCATTACCGATTGCGCCGATGCATAGATAAGCAACATCGTAATCAACACACCTAATAGCAGTCCAATTGATGTAAACAAAACTGTCTTCTTCATAACTTTTAAATTTAAATTTAGAGTTTAATGAGGCAAATATACTATTTTATATGTATTTATACACATATGTGCATTTTTATTTACTGAATTGCTAATTGAACAATTATGGCTATATTGCGTTGTAAATAATAAAAAATGTTTCAGGAGGTATTAGCTTTAGCTACCGTTGCAGGGGCAATATTTTTCGCAATCAGAGGTTTGCGTCGTGCTGTTACTCCCGACCCAAAGGAAAGTAATAGTTTTTGCTCGGGGTGTGCGACTGGTTCATGCGCTGCAAAACAGTTAAAAGTATCTAAATAGGCTGAGATCTGTAAAAAAAATGAAAACTGCTAAAAATATTCTAACCCTTTTGCTTAGCGCGTATCTATTACTCGCCATGGGAGGCTTTAGCGTATTTCATCATTTGTGTAATTGCAGTTCTGAAGCCAGATCCAATACATCTATCCTTGTTGAACAAAGTTGTTGCTCAAGCGATGCCGTAAATTCAACTAGTTGCCATTCCGAAAGCAATACTTGTGGCGAAGGTGGATGTGAGGATTGCAGTTGCGAAACGGAGGTTGAAGTTCTCGCCATCACCGAAAGTTTAATTGTTGAAAACATTAGGCTAACCTCTCCTAGCATTTTCCTTATCAACATTTTTGACACGGTTCAAGATGTTGATAATTCTGAAATTGACTCGAAACCACTTACTTCATTTAAAGACTTATCGCCCCCAAGGCCTGGTAAATCAATCGTTATTTCCAATCAATGTCTTAAGATTCCTATCAGGGCTTAAGGTTTGGTAATTACTCCAATAGTTCCCTTACTTCAGTATCTACCTATATAATTAGGTAATTTTTCGCTTAGGCTTTCAGATAGAAATTTGTGCCATTTGAAAATATGTGGATACGCTACTTATTAATAAGGCCGAATTTAAATTGCCCATAGCTTGCTATAATGCTACAGGGTCCAATAACAAATAATTTTTTAAGCAAATAATAAAACCATACAACTATGATTACTAAAGCGTTAATATTCATTACAGCAATAATGTTCTGGTTTGTTCAAGGTTTTTCGGTTCAAACTACCCAAGATCAGAGTCAAAATAAATCAGCAGAATTTAAGGTTTACGGAGAATGCGGAATGTGTAAAACTCGCATTGAAAATGCCGCAAAAATCGAAGGCGTGAAATCAGCAACTTGGGACAAGGAAACCCAAATGCTAAAAATTGATTTTAATCCCTCAACCGTTAAACTAACCGATATACATAAAAGCATTGTCAAGGTTGGTCATGATACCGATAAGGAAAAAGCACAGGATGAGATTTACAAGAAACTGCCTGCCTGCTGCAAATACGAAAGACCATAGTGTATTAAACAATCACTCCCCTGCAATATTCTTGCAGGGGAGTGATTTTCAATAATCTCACAAAAAATATTTATATGCTAAATAGGATAATAAAATATTTTCTAGAGAACAGGTTGGTTACCGTGCTTTTGCTAATCGGATTTATAACCTGGGGAGTAGTAACTGCACCTTTTGGGTGGCAAGTTGGCTCATTGCCCTCAGATCCTGTTCCTGTGGATGCAATACCCGATATTGGTGAAAATCAACAAATTGTATTTACAGAATGGAATGGACGATCACCCCAAGATATTGATGATCAGATCTCGTATCCTCTTACCACGTATATGCTTGGTATTCCAGGGGTTAAATCAATAAGAAGCACTTCAATTTTTGGATTTTCTAGCATTTACATAATCTTCGAAGAGGATATTGAGTTCTACTGGTCGCGGTCGAGAATTCTCGAAAAGTTAAACTCATTACCATCAAACCTACTTCCAGAAGGTGTTCAACCCACATTGGGTCCCGATGCAACAGCACTTGGGCAAGTATACTGGTACACCATTGAAGGGCGCGACAAGGATGGAAATCCTACTGGTGGATGGGATTTGCATGAAATTCGATCGGTTCAAGATTTTTACGTAAAGTATGGATTAAACTCAGCAGAGGGAGTCTCGGAGGTTGCCTCCATAGGCGGCTTTGTGAAAGAGTACCAAATTGATGTAAATCCCGATGCCCTTAGGGCATACAACATTCCCCTTCATAGGGTTATGCAGGCTGTTCAAAAATCGAATAGAGATGTGGGAGCCAAGACCATTGAGATAAATCAAGCTGAGTACCTAATGCGTGGCCTCGGATACGTAAAAAATATTGAGGATATTGAGAAGGCAGTTGTTGCAGTTCAGGACAATACACCTATCCTCATAAAAGATATTGCAGTAGTATCCTTGGGCCCAGCAACCCGCCGGGGTTTACTCGACAAAGATGGAGCCGAAGTAGTAGGCGGTGTTGTGGTTGCGAGGTATGGCTCAAATCCCCTAGAGGTAATAAATAATGTAAAAGATAAGATTGCTGAAATTGCGCCGGGATTACCAAATAAGACTTTGGCCAATGGAGTTGAAAGTCAGCTAACAATAGTACCTTTTTACGATCGTACTGAATTAATATACGAGACATTGGGTACTCTTGAAGAAGCTTTATCACTACAAATACTTATCACCATTCTGGTGATCATTGTAATGATTTACAATCTGCGGGCTTCGCTACTCATATCGAGTTTACTCCCCATTGCAGTGCTAATGGTTTTTATAGCAATGCGTTACTTTGGAGTTGATGCAAATATTGTTGCCCTCTCGGGAATTGCAATTGCCATTGGTACAATGGTAGATTTGGGCATTATACTCTCAGAGAACATAATTAAGCATACGGAAGAATCGCCACCCGGAGTGAAACTTATTGATACTATTTACAAAGGTTCGTCGGAGGTATCGGGGGCTATACTTACAGCTGTATCAACTACTATTGTAAGTTTTATTCCAGTGTTTACAATGCAAGCAGCAGAGGGTAAACTTTTTGGCCCCTTAGCATTTACCAAAACATTTGCGCTTGTGGCTGCATTAATTGTGGCATTATTCATATTACCCACATTAGCCTACTTCTTTTTTGGAACAAAAATCAAGAGCAAGAAGGTTGCTAAATGGGTAAACATCATACTGCTTGCCATTGGATCAACATTAGTTGTTTTTGGTTACTATTGGGGAGGGATCATTTTATTTCTATTTGGTGCAATAGGCTTGATTAAAAGCTATTTATTAAGATCAAAAGAAACTAACAACAAATGGTATAATGTACTTCTCAACAATTCTGACCTAATAATTGCAGCCATTGGGGTGGTTTGGTTACTAGCAAATTACTGGTTACCCCTTGGCGCTAGTAAAAGCCTGTTTTTAAATGTGATATTCGTAATACTAGTAGTAGGAATTCTACTGGGAGCATTTACTTTACTGGAGTTTTACTACAAACGAATTCTTAACTGGTGCTTAAATAACAAGCTGAAGTTTCTACTGATACCATCTATTCTAATTCTATTTGGCGTGACCATTTGGCTTGGCTTTAGTACAATATTTGGCTTTGTGGCCAAGGGTACTGATACAGTTGGATGGAATATTAGAACAACCAAAGTTTGGTCTACCTTAACTCATAGTATTCCTGGTATTGGGAAAGAATTTATGCCTTCGTTAGACGAGGGTAGCTTCTTGCTAATGCCCACCTCGATGCCACATTCGGGTGTTGAGTATAATAAAAAAGTGCTTGGGCAACTCGATATGCTTGTTACCAGCATTCCAGAAGTGGAGCTTACCGTGGGTAAATTAGGACGAGTAGAATCGGCACTTGACCCCGCTCCTATTTCAATGTACGAAAATGTAATAAACTATAAGCCAGAGTATATACTTAATGAAAGAGGAAGAAGGGTTCGTTTTAAGGTAGATAGAAATGATAGGTTTATTCTTACTACGGGAGATACTCTTTCTATCGAGGAGGCCATTAGTTCTGGTGTAACAAAAGAAAAGTTGATTCTGGATAGTAAAGGAAACTACTTTCGCAATTGGCGCTCACACATAAAATCGCCCGATGATATTTGGAATGAGATTGTTACAGTTACTAGGATTCCAGGAGTTACTTCGGCACCAAAGCTACAACCCATTGAAACAAGGTTGGTAATGCTACAAACTGGAATGCGCGCTCCAATGGGAATAAAGGTGTATGGGCCTGATTTATCTACCATTGAGGACTTTGGGATGCAGCTGGAGGAGATTTTAAAACAAGTGCCATCAGTAAAGGCCGAGGCTGTTTTCGCCGATAGAATAGTAGGGAAACCATATATCCATTTAAATATTAACCGCGACAAAATAGCGAGATATGGATTAAGTGTTGAAGATGTTCAGCAAAATATTGAGACAGCCATTGGAGGGATGAAAATCTCATCAACGGTTGAAGGTCGCGAGCGTTTCCCCATAAGGGTTCGTTATCCTAGAGAACTCCGAGATGACCCAGAATCAATAGCAAACATTCTAGTGCCTTCGCCAAGCGGAGTTCAAATTCCACTTAATCAACTGATCGACATCGAATATGTTCGTGGGCCACAGGCTATAAAAAGTGAAGAAACATTTTTGGTTGGCTATGTACTATTCGACAGAAAGACAGAATACGCAGAAGTTGATGTGGTTAATGATGCACAAGCGACTATTCTTGACAAAATAAGTTCAGGAGAACTAATTGTTCCTGCTGGTATTAGCTATAAATTCTCTGGTAGCTACGAGAACCAGGTTCGGGCCGAGAAGCGATTATCCATCATTGTACCACTGGTTCTGGCCATTGTATTTCTAATTCTTTACTTCCAGTTCAAGTCGGTTACCACGTCGCTCATGATATTTAGCGGAATAGCCATGGCGTTTAGCGGTGGATTTATTATGCATTGGCTTTACGGTCAGGGTTGGTTTGCCGATTTTTCAGTTTTTGGAACCAATTTGAGGGATTTGTTCCAAATGGGAACCATAAATCTGAGTGTTGCCGTTTGGGTGGGATTTATTGCGCTATTTGGATTGGCGACCGACGATGGTGTGGTGATGGGTACTTATCTCGATCAAAGTTTTAAACGAAATACAACCGATAGTATAAAAGGTATTAGAGCGGCAGTTGTAGAGGCCGGACAGCGGAGAATTAAGCCCGCAATTATGACCTCTGCCACAACAATTATAGCCTTACTGCCAATTCTCACATCAACCGGACGAGGTGCTGATATAATGATACCTATGGCAATTCCTGCCTTTGGTGGTATGCTGGTAGCTTCAATTACCTATTTTATTGTACCCGTGCTTTACAGCCTGCGCGAGGAAAGAAAACATAAAAGCATTGAGTCATGAAGATAATCATCAATATACTAATCATCACACTTTGTGTTAGTTTGAATAGCTATACACAAACACTAAACGACTACCTAAAAATTGCTGCGGAGAACAATCCCGGATTGCAGGCTAAATACAAGGATTTTGAGGCTGCTATGCAAAAAATACCGCAAGCAAATTCGCTACCCGATCCCACTTTATCCTTCGGATATTTTATTTCGCCAGTTGAAACCAGAGTAGGTCCGCAAAAGGCAAGGTTTTCATTAACGCAGCAGTTCCCATGGTTTGGAACCCTGAAAGCACAAGAAGATGCCGCTACGTTAATGGCTGAGGCCAAGTATCAAGCTTTCATCGATGCTCGAAATAAACTTTATTTTCAAGTATCATCAGCGTATTTCCCCCTATTTGAACTTGATAATTGGAAGAAGATCGAGGAAGAAAACATAACTATTCTCCAATCTTACAAAAAAATTGTTTCTAGAAGATTTGAAAATGGAAATGGATCACTAGCCAATATTCTACGAGTAGATATGATGCTAAATGACGCCACAACAAACCTTAACATACTAGTAAACAAGGAGAAACCTCTCACAACGGCATTCAACCAGTTGCTAAACAGAGATGCTAACGAAACCATTGTAGTTAGTGACACTTTATCTGCAAACATACTTACAGAAGAGTACAGAAAAGACTCGTTGTTAAGAAGTAATCCAATTATTAACGAATTAAATCTGTTAGAACAAGCCAGCAAAGCAACTGAGAATGCTGCCATAAAACAAGGCCTCCCAAAATTTGGAGTTGGAGTTGACTATGTTATAGTTGGAGAACGAACTGATATTGTTATGCCAGAAAACGGGAAGGATGTACTTATGCCTATGGTAACATTAAGCATCCCAATTTTTAGGGGGAAGTACAAAGCGGCTGTAAAGGAAGCGGTGCTGACCCAGGAAAAATACTCGCTTCAAAAAAAGGATCGAATCAACATCTTAACGGCAGAGTACGATATGGTATTGTTTGAAATAAATCAGCAGTTACAGCTGATATCTCTTTATGAAAATCAACTACAAACTACCAATCAAACCCTTAACCTACTTTTTAAGGATTATAGTAACTCAGGTAAAGATTTCGAAGAGGTATTGCAAATGCAACAACAGCTACTCAAATACAGGAAGCTGAAGACAACGGCACTTAAGCAATACCATATTAGCGTAGCAAAATTTAACTACTTAACGGCAAAAACATACTATAATGAAAGTAAATAGAAAACACATAATAATCCTAGTTGCAACCCTAGCCATGGGCATACTGCTTGGTTGGTTATTCTTTGGGGGGTCAAAAAGCGATTCAGGAAATGACCAGCACGACCACACTTCTGAAATAGGCGCTGAGACTACCTACACTTGCAGCATGCACCCACAAATTAGACAAAATGAACCAGGCGATTGTCCGATTTGCGGAATGGATTTGATTCCGCTAGAGAGTGATGATAATGACGACCTCGATCCGATGGCAATTAGAATGTCCAAAACCGCAATGCAGCTAGCCAGTGTTAGCACTGAAATTGTTGGCAAAACAATGCCCGTAAAAACATTACGACTAAATGGTAAAGTACAACCTGATGAACGACAAATATCAACCCAATCGGCCCATTTTTCTGGTAGGATTGAAAAGTTGCTGGTCAAATTTACTGGCCAATTTGTATCTAAAGGACAAGTAATTGCACACATATACTCTCCTGAGCTGGTAACTGCACAGGAAGAACTGCTTGAGGCACTAGAATCGAAGGAAACTCAGCCTCAACTATTAGATGCTGCAAAAGAAAAACTCAAGAAATGGAAATTATCTGAGAATCAGATTGAGCAGATTATTCAGTCGGGCATTGCGCAGGATGAATTCCCTCTAATTGCCGATATATCAGGTTATATTACAGACAGGAAAGTCAACCTGGGCGATTATGTCAGAAAAGGGCAATCTCTTTACGAAATTACCGATCTATCGAGAGTATGGATACTACTTGATGTTTACGAATCGGATATCAATTGGATTACAAAAGGGAGTAAAGTTAACTATACAGTTCAATCGTATCCAGGAGAGAGTTTTAATGGATCAATCTCATTTATCGACCCAATTGTTGATCCAAAAAGTAGAGTTAGTAAGGCTAGGTTAGAGGTTAGCAATAAGGACTATAAACTTAAGCCAGAGATGTTTGTTTCGGCAAATATTGAAGTCAACCTCCCATCTTCTAGCAATGCTATAGTTGTTCCGAAAAGTGCAGTTATGTGGACAGGGAAACGATCGGTGGTATATGTAAAATCAACATCAAGCGAACAGGTAAGTTTTGTGATGCGGAAAGTTACCCTAGGGCCAGCCCTTGGTAACAGCTATGTAATTGAAGAAGGACTAGAAGAGGGAGAGGAAATTGCAGTAAACGGAACCTTTAGCATTGATGCAGCTGCGCAGCTGGCTGGCAAACCTAGCATGATGAGCCCCGAAGGTGGGGCAGTTATGACTGGCCATGATCATGGAGGAAGCAAAATGGAAGAAAACCCAACTCAGGAGGTGCCTGCAAAGCACTTGTCAATTAAAGTTGCGGGTAGTTGTGGTATGTGCAAAGATAGGATTGAGAAGGCAGCACTTTCGGTTTCGGGCGTAACATCTGCTAACTGGGATGAAAAATCTCAAACACTTCATTTAGATTACAATCAAGGAGTGCAAACTGATGATATCCATAAGGCAATTGCTGGGGTTGGGCACGATACAGAAAAGGTTAAAGCACCCGATAATGTTTACGACAAACTCCCTGAATGCTGTCTATACGAAAGGTTTGATTACAAGCAGGTCGAAAAAACAAAAATGGAGCACGCCATGGTAAAAGTTGCTGGAAGCTGCGGTATGTGTAAGGATAGGATTGAAAAGGCGGCTCTTTCGGTTGATGGGGTTATATCGGCAAATTGGGACGAAGAATCACAAGTTGTCCACTTAGATTTTAACCCCCAAAAAACCAATTCCGATGAGATTCAAAAGGCCATTGCAAAAGCTGGGCACGATACAGAAAAATATAAAGCCCCAGATAGCGTCTACAATAAGCTACCCGAGTGCTGTTTGTACAAGAGATTAGCCTATTAGCAAACAGCTAATTGAAATCATTGGGCACACTGCTACTGCATTTTTTAAAATAAGCTGAAACTACTAAACAAGTGGGTTCAGATTAACAAGACAAATATATTAAAAGCTAAAATTACCATTTTAACAAATATGAAAACAATTTTGATTTTGGCAGCCCTTTTAACTTTACCGTACCTTACCTTTTCCCAAAAGGTTGATGGCCATATATCTGAAAAGGGCGAAAACGGGCAATCTACCCCAGTGGTTGGAGCCAACTTATACTGGCTGGGAACTACTTTAGGAACAACCACCAACGAAACGGGCTACTTTGCCATTAATCGGCCTAAAGGGGCTGAGCTCCTCGTTATCAGCTTTGTGGGTTACCAAACCGATACGCTTCTTGTTCCATCAACACAAACCCGCATAATGCACACGCTGCAGAGTAGCGTTGATATTGAGGGTGTGGTTGTGGCAGGACGAGCAGCGGGGACACACTTCGATAGGGTGAACCCCGTACAAACCCAGATAATAACCCGAAACGAGCTGGAGCGTGCTGCTTGCTGCAACCTTTCGGAGAGCTTCGAGACGAATGCGTCTGTGGATGTATCGTACAGCGATGCGGTAACTGGAGCAAAGCAGATTCAGCTGCTTGGACTTGCCGGCACCTATAGCCAAATTCAGGTGGAAAACATTCCCGCTCTTCGAGGTTTAGCCTCGACCTTTGGACTGGGTTACATTCCGGGGTCATGGATGGAGTCCATACAGGTATCGAAAGGTACTGCCTCGGTAGCCAATGGCTACGAGAGCATTGCTGGACAAATTAATGTCGAGTACAAAAAACCCTGGGAAGATGAGGTGTTTTTTGTGAATGGATACGCCAACAGCCTTGGAATGGCCGAGTTCAACACCAATTTTAGAATGAGTGTATCCCCAAAAGTATCGACAATGGTGCTTGCCCATGTTGAGAATATGAGCTTTGAAAACGATCATAATCACGATACATTCCTAAATCACCCGTTGGTAAAGCAGTATCATCTGCTTAACAGATGGAAGTACGATGGGAATAGCTTTGAGTCGCAGGTAGGTATACGCCTACTGGACGAGGATAGAAGTGCAGGGCAGCTAGCACACGAAAACATCATCAATCCTTTTGGTATTGATATACAAACTAGGCAATACGAGGGATTTGGTAAGGCTGGTTACATTTTCGATAGGCCCAACACGTCGTTGGGGCTAATTGCCTCGGCAAGTATGCACGACCAGCAGTCCGTATTTGGACAAAGCCTATACACTGGTAGGCAGCAAAGTTTATACTCCAACCTAGTGTTCATAACCTACATTGGGCGAACCAACCATACCATTAAAACGGGGGTTAGCTTTACCTACGACGACTATAGCGAAAGCCTCAACAACCTAAGCTTCGATAGAATAGAGAGCACGCCGGGTGCATACCTTGAGTACACCTACAAATGGCTCGAAGATTTTTCGCTTATGGCAGGTGCAAGAGTCGATAGGCACAATATGTTTGGTACGCTATTCACACCCCGGTTACATATGCGATATCAGCCCATTGAGCAGCTCAACCTAAGGGCTAGCGTTGGAAAGGGATACCGTTCGCCAAGCGTTATTGCTGAGAATATGTACCTATTGGCCAGCTCAAGAAATATGGTGTTTTTAGAAGATATTGGAATTGAAGAGGCTTGGAACTTTGGCATAAACATTACCCAAAAATATATGCTTTGGTTTAGGGAGTTAACCATTAATACCGATTTCTATAGAACTAGCTTCGCCAATCAGCTTATTGTTGATATGGACAGAGACCCCACGAATGTTTACTTCTACAATCTCGATGGGGAGTCGTATTCCAATAGCCTGCAAGCCGAGGTTAGCTACTCCCCTTTCCACCGTTTCGATTTTTCGGTTGCCTACCGCTGGAACGATGTGCGAACCACAATCAATGGTGAACTTCAGGAAAAGCCCTTGGTTAGCCAATATAAAGGTTTCTTCACCACCAGCTACCAAACCGAGAGCAAATGGCAGCTTGACTATACGCTGCATTTAAATGGGGGTGGACGATTACCCAATACTAACCATCTACCCGAAGAGCTTTACAGGGGCGAAAGCTTCCCATCGTTTATCACTATGAATGCTCAGGTTTCAAAAACAATTGATCGGTGGGATGTTTACATTGGGGTCGAGAACCTTACGGGGTACACCCAGAAAAACCCAATTATTTCGTCAGAAAACCCGTATAGCCCATTCTTTGATGCATCAATGGTTTGGGGGCCGTTAACAGGTCGAAAATTCTATATTGGGTTTAGATATGCAATTAACCGGCAATAAAACGTAACTGGCGTAAACAAAACAATTAAAACAACTGTTTGTAATAACTATAAAACTTTTACAAAATGGAAACACTTACATTAACCATTCCTAACATGAAGTGCATGGGATGTTCAACCAACATTGAGAACCACCTAAAAAAGGTAGGAGGTGTAACTGAAGTAAAAACCAATCTGCAAAATCGAACCGTTGAGGTGAACTACTCCGGCGATTTATCAACCAAAAAGCTAATTATTAAAACACTTAAAGGGATTGGGTATCCAGCGGAGGAGGTAAACGAGTGAGTGGTTGGATGATTGCATATAGAGTTTAAGGTTTAGAGTTTAAGGTTTAGAGTTTAAGGTTTAAGGTTTAGGGTTTAGAGTTTAGGGTTTAAGGTTTAGAGTTCAAGGTTTAGAGTTCAAGGTTTAGAGTTTAAGGTTTAGGGTTTAAGGTTTAGAGTTCAAGGTTTAGGGTTTAGAGTTCATAAAGTTTGTAGAGCCTGCCTGTCGGCAGACAGGTTCATAAAGTTTGTAGAGTGCCTAAAGTTTAAAGTTTTTGTAAGATTTGATTGAGTGATCCGCCAGTGGGAGGACAGGTTGATTGGATGAGTGAGAGACCCTGCCTTTGCTGGCCCGCCTGACCGCAGTAGTTGGGCAGGCAGGCTGACAGCGAGCGAAGCTCCCTGCCAGAGGCAGGTAAAATGGCAGCGTCAAGTTTTAAACAGGTTGCGGGTAACGTGTTATCAGCAGGAAGCTATTTTGCGACTTTGTGCCTTTGCGTTAAAAAAAGGTTCCGACGGTAAACCATTGCCAACCGCTTTTTGCCAACTGTTAACTTGAAAATTGATTGGGTGATTGCCTTTAGACAGGCAGATGGTATGCAGGTTGATTGATTACCTACATCAAATAGGACAGGATGAATAAATGAATAACACCATAATGATACTGGGCGATTACTATTTGTCCATTTTTTAAGTCAATTTATTAACTAAAAACAAAAGTAGCTATGAGAACACTAGCATCAATTGTAATGACCCTGCTATTTGTAGCAGTACTTGCACCTGAAGTAGAAGCCCAAAAGCCTTCGGGTGAAAAAACGGTAAACATCGAGGCCAACCTATCTTGCGATGGTTGCAAAAAAACCGTTGAAACCGGTTTGGCCAAGGCCAAAGGGGTGAAAGAGGTAAAAGCCGACCCAACCACCAAGATGGTAACCGTAACCTACGATGAGTCCAAAACCAGTGAGGAGAAGCTGGTTAAATCCATAGAAAAAATGGGTTACAAGGCAAAGGTTTCGAAGGGTGATAAGGATTGTGGAACAGCCAAAAAGGATTGTGATACAAAAGAGGATGTAGCCTCACGCAAGACAGGTGGTGGTTGCTAAACCAACCCAAACTTGCCATTAGTAAGTTTCTTCTAATGACAATATGCGTTTAAGTTAAATAAGAATGGGGGCTCTGCCCCCATTCTTTGTTGATATCTACAAATGAATTATTGGGTCTGGATTTCCATCCGGGTCATTAATTACGTAACCATCGGTTTTGGGAGTTCCCAATAGAAGCACACCGGCAGCATGAGGTGCCGCCATTGAAGTACCGCTGATGGTGCTATACCCTCCCTTTATCCAAGTGGAGTTGATGCTTACGCCTGGGGCACAGTAATCAACTGGAGGATTTGCATAGTTAGAAAATGATGCAAACCTATCGTTAATATCAGAGGCTGAAATGGTGTAAATGTAAGGGCCATTTGCCCGGGCAGGTGAGCAGTTGTTAGCATTCTGGCTTTCGTTTCCCGCTGCAATAACGAATTTAATACCTTTATTGGAGGCAGCAATCACTGCAGCATCCAGCGCATCGGAAACAGGGCCGCCCAAGCTCATATTGGCAACATCGCCACTGGCTCCAACGGAGCCAACATAGTCGACACCAGCAATAACGCCAGAGTACGCACCACTTCCTCTTCTGTCGAGAACCCTAACGGCAACCACCTCGGCACCAGCAGCTACTCCAACTACTCCAAAAGTATTGTCTATAGCGGCAATTGTACCCGCAACGTGTGTACCATGACCATTCTCATCGCTTGCATTTTTGGTACGATCGACAAATGTTTTGCTAAGCGAAACATTTACGTTCAAGTCGGGATGATCGAACTGGATACCAGTATCAATTACCCAAGCCCTTTTGGTGCCGGTATAGTTCACAAATCCGCCAACACGAGTAATACCCCAAGGGACTACTTGTGTTGATGTTCCTCCATCACCGGGATCTTCTGGGTCGGGTTCTGGGTCGGGTTGGGGATCTCTTTCCCATGGTGGTCGCATAATGATTACCCTGTCGGGTTCAACAAAAGCAATACGCTTGTCGCTTCTCAATTCGCTAACCTGTGCATCTGAAAGCTTAGCTGCTACGCCTGAGATTGTTCCGCTATAGGCCATTGTAATGGCTTCGCTGGGAATACCAACCTCTTGAAAAACATCGGTGGCAAAGCTTCGCATAGTGGCTACGCGATCCTCATAGGCTCCGGATAGAGTAGTTTTAAGCGTAGAGTTATCCTTATACACCACAATAAATTGGCCAGGAATAATATCTCCATGCTTTAGCTCAACGGTTGACTCATCAACATCCATTGGAGCGAACTCGTCTTTTTGGCATCCGCCAAACATCAACCCCAAAACAAGGGCTAGCGTAAAAAATCTTTTAGTCATAGAAATTAGTTTGTTGGTTTAACAAACCAAATGTCTGCTAATTTGTAACGCAAGTCAAGCAGTTTATTGAGAAAAAACACCAAACTTACCAACAACCAAACCTTCAGAAAACGCATAACAGCTATCTATAAGACACTTACGAGCACTGCAAGTGATATATCGCACCTCAAACCAACGAATATTTAACCACAGGAGGGAGGCCTAAGCTAGGGAATATCTATTTATTGGAGTATTTCCTTGTAAACTTCGGGTACAGCTCATCCCTTACCCACTTAAAATCTGGTGCAATGGTTAGGATATGCAGGTAGGTTCGCTTTGCATTTTGGTGCTGCTTAGCCTTTTCGAAAGCCAAGGCCATCTGGGCATAGGCATTGAGGTAGATCCAACTTCGCGGAGCGACACCTCCATTGGTCGACTCAAAAGCCGCAATGGCTTTTGCGTAGTAGCGAACCGCAAGGTTGGGATCGCCGCCAAACATCGATGGGGCATAATGCGCTGAGTTGGCCTTCTCGAGCAAAGCCTGGGGAGCGTTGGGATTTAGTTCGAACGACTCACTTATAATGGCCATACTCCGTGGGCCAATAAAGGGCGCCTTATAAGGAGCTAACGCAATATGATAAGCCAGAAGTGCTCCCTTCAATGCCAACACGTTGGCATCGTTGGGTCGGCGTAGGGCTAGCCTTTCAACATTTTCCTCAGCATCGGCCAAATACCTACGAGCGGTTCGGTTGTCTTTTATACCAAGCAAATAACCAATATAACCGTACTGGGTAAGCGTAATATCGTAAAGTAAATCAACATTAGGAGTAGATTGATACTCCAATTTCATAGCATCAAGCACCTCAACCCATTGGGTCATCTCACCCGATTGGTATATCTGGTACAATCTCTCCTGATATGCAAAACCGGTTTCACCCGCTTTTAACGGTGAACTAAATGCCAAGAACACCATTGTTATAAGCGTGCTGTAAACTAGTTTCATACTATTTGTTGTTTTTAAATACCCCTCCCCTTCCATATTAACTTTTTTGTTGTCGCGTACCTAACGGCGCTTGCCACCAAATGCAAGAAAGCAAGCTGCTGAACTGGCCAAAGAAAAACATTTATCCAAACCGATTGTTCGGAAAGCTTTGTTACAAATATGCGAGAGGCAATAAGGCAAGTGAAATGCAGAAGTACTAAAGGGAAAGGCAACCCAAATAATACGATAAACGGGCCAAGTGTTCCTAGCAATGCGAAAAGAACTGTTACCACAATGCTACCACCAAAGAAGGCGGTTACATTCTTTGTAAATCCATGAATCGCATCCGTGTAGGATCCATACATACGGCATGAAATATCGTCGGTACCAAGGAGTGTAGCCATGCGCAGCCGTTTCCTTTTAATCAGTCGGCTTATGGCAATATCCTCAACGCGCGAGTGCCTAACCTGGCTGTGCCATTGAGAATCTTTGTATACTGTTGCATCAAACAGCATCATTTGGCCATTTGCTGCTGCCAACGAAGGAAATTTGGACCAACGAACAAGTCTAAGAAATAACAGGCTTAATAGTATCCAGTTCATGCTGGGCACAACCAGTTTTTCGCCCATTGAGAGAAGTTGCTGCCTAGGAAACATACTGAGCAAGACTAAGCGTTTACGCTGCATATAGGCTACAGCATTCTCCACCAAGTGGGGCTCTACTTTCACATCGGCATCGAGAAAAAGGAGGTACTCGCCATTTGCCTGCTTAGCCAAGCTATGGCAAGCATAATTTTTACCCAGCCAACCTGTGGGTAACTCCTCGCCCATCATCATTGATACCCTATCGTCCTCTTTAATATACTTTTGAACAAGCTGTGCGGTTTCATCAGTTGACTGGTCGTTATAAACGATCACATCAATATTAGAATAGGTTTGATTTAACAATCCACCTAGGATGTTAGCTATGTTCTGCTCCTCGTTCCGCGCAGGAATTAGAACCGATACCAAGGGAACACCACTGACCTTGCCATAGGGTAATATAGGGCGAGAAGTGTAGTTGAGGAGTGCGACCAGAAATCGGAAAAGTGAAAAGAGTAGCACGAAAAGGGCAACGTAAAAGAGTATGCTCATGGAGTATGAATATTTTCCTGTTCGACAATACTTTGAGATAAATGATGATTGTACGATTGCTCCATATCCATAAGGTTTGGTGACCCAATATACTCCTTTAGCGATATGGTAAGCGTTGGTTTTCTGTGGGCAAAATAATCGGTGAGGCAGGCGGCAAATACAACACGGGCCTGAGGCGACTGCTTAACGATTCGCTCAACACCCTTATGAAAATTGATGTGGTTTGAATGCAAGCTCTCGAGTTTACCCTGAGGGAACATAACAAGCATGTTCATGGGATTACTTAGCACCTCGCTACAAAAATTGAGACTCTCGATAACTCCACGAGATTTTTGATTTATAGAAAAAGCTCCAACTCGACTAAAGAACATACGTTGTGCGAGTTCCTTCTCCAGCATCATGATGTGAAACCGCTTTTTAAAGATCTTTGCATTGATATGCCAGCCAAAAAAACCATCCCACCAGCTAAAATGGTTTGCCACCAGTAGCACCGATCGATTATCCGATTCGAGATCGCCAGTGATAATTACATCCCTAAAATCGGTACGAATAATAAACCGTATGTAGGCATCAATTAGCTTGCTATGCAATACGCTATGGTTAGGCTTAATCATTCAAGAATAAATTAAGAAGTAAATGTAATAAAATTAAGCTACTCCACACTTGAGAGAGAAACCCAACCTGATGATTGTTGCAAAAATCACCGAATGATATCACAAAGAAACGCCATACAAAGTAATAACCATTGCGCAAGCATAATATCTTAACTGTTGTTTTTTAGCGAGTTAAAAAGAGACTACTTGTGGTAAAATTATTAAATTTGACAAATTTGTACACACTAAAAAATTAGTTGGGTAAACAAAACATTGCCTAATGGAGTTTACTCTATCAAATCGATGAAGAGTCTAATAAACAGATACAAGGATCAGGTTCAAAAAAAGTTTCTATCCGAAGCCAATGCCAACCAAGAAACTATTCAGCAGTGGCAGGAGAAATTCTTTGCCAAAATTATGCTGTACCTTATCCCCTTATCCGTTGTGCTGTTCATTCCAAGCCAGCTCATGAGTTTTAGGGATGGCTTATACTCCCTTGCCATAGCCAACACCATTGCCTTTATTGCGCTACAGTATTTATACTTTAGTAAAAGGTTGAGCATAAAGGCCCGGAAGGTGACTTTACTTTCGATTCTGTATGGCTTAGGCATTGCACTGCTTTACTTCATGGGTTGGCGTGGGCCAGGGTTGGTTTACCTTCTGGGATTTTCTGTTTTTTCGTCGCTAATTATGAGCATAAGGGCTGGATACATAACCCTTTCAATGAATGTTATAATTTTTATTACACTATCGCTTTTGGTTCGCTTTGGCGTATTTAGTAGCTCGCTACTTTACGGGTTAGATTCTGCAGCCATTATTGCCATAGGCCTAAACTTTGTATTGCTAAACTTCCTACTCATAACCACCATTGCGTCACTTGTTCGGGTTCTTCAAAATAAGATGAAATCGGAGCACGAAGTTAAGCTTCAGCTTGAGCGCGAGATGGAGGAGCACAAGCAGGCTAAGGCGCGAGCCGAGGAGAGCGACAGGCTAAAATCGGCCTTTTTGGCCAACATGAGCCACGAAATAAGAACCCCAATGAATGGGATACTCGGGTTTACCCAGCTTCTGCGCGAACCACTTGAGCTACAAAAGCAGGAGGAATTCCTCAAAATCATAGAGTCGAGCGGTTTACGAATGCTCAACATCATCAATAACATTATCGATATTTCCAAAATCGAATCGGGACAAAGCCAGCTTTCCTTTGGCCCATTCAATATTAACGAGCAAATTGAAATGCTTTGCACCTTCTTTATGCCCGAAGCAATGGAGAAAGGCATTGAGCTAAAGTGCGAAAAGCCTCTTAAGCCACAGCAATCAACTATCAATACCGATGGGGAGAAGGTGTATGCTGTGCTTACAAACCTTGTGAAGAACGCCATAAAGTATATCGATAACGGAGAAATAACTGTGGGCTACAAGCCTAACAAAAGTGACATTGAGTTTTTTGTAAGCGATACCGGACAGGGAATTCCTAATGAAAAGCTGGAGACTATTTTTGAACGTTTTGTGCAAGCCGAAGTATCGTTCGAAAAAGCGCAGGAAGGGGCCGGTTTAGGCTTAGCCATTTCTAAGGCATATGTAGAACTCCTTGGGGGTAAACTTTGGGTTGAAAGTGAATTGGGCAAGGGATCGACCTTCTCGTTCTCAATACCCATCGACACGAGTTCCCAAGGAGATAGCCCAATCCAAGAGTTACCTAAGCAAGAGGAGTTCAAACCCTGTAACCTAAAAATACTAATTGCCGAGGATGAAGAAACATCGGACATCTTGCTAACCTTTACCCTACAGGGAATATCTAGAGAGATACTGCACGCAGCAAGTGGTGCTGAAGCCCTCAGGATTGCACGAGAGAATAGCGATATCGATCTAATCATGATGGATATCCGTATGCCTGAAATGGATGGCTACGAGGCCACCCAACAGATTCGGCAGTTTAATAAGGATGTGGTTATTATTGCCCAAACCGCCTATGGCTATACCAACGATAGGGAGAAAGCCTTGCAGGCTGGTTGCAACGATTACATCTCGAAGCCCATCAACAAGATGCTGCTGATGGATAAGATTGCCAGACAATTTAGGGAAAAACAAAAGTAGGAGACAACCTGCTTTGTGCACCTATAAGATGCATTGGGAAATAGTGTCTGATAATCAATGTTTTGTTTTGTCTTATATGCAATTTTGGCTGACCCGTTGCAATTTAAGTGATCATTGATCCCTGAAAGGGCCCTACTTTACCAAAAGAAAGATTGCAAAGAAAACTCACCGCTTCCAGAGCGGCCTCTTGAGCTCTACCGCTGAGCTGATTTTGCTTGCCAACCGGCAAAGGTAGCCGGAGCACAATCGCTCCGAATAGGGCTGTTTATAATCAGCTGTGTTTATCCCAAATTTAGCTAACGCTTCGCTCCGGTTGTCATTAGCGATTCTTTTTCTAATGACCGCCATTAGAAAAAGACACTGTTTATGCATTGATTATATGGGTGTTAATATGACAA
>NZ_JAANIG010000037.1 GCF_011174675.1 Perlabentimonas gracilis
GCAGCTTCTCTTCCTTGGTAAAACTTCGTTTTTTCATCATCATAAAAGTACAGATTTTAATCTATATCCTCGTCCGATGATTTAAGGGGCTAATACAACGTTGATAAAACTGTATGATCTAACCACCGAAGAGTATATAGATTCCTGCTTTACGATAAACGAGGAATTTATTTTTAGAGGTAATGTGGAATACCCTAGGACATTATGGTTATTCTGCAACAAAGATGTTGCTGCTTTGCAGGTGGAGAACGTGCCAATTAAGTTTAAATCAAAAATTAATCATTTTCAGCAAGAGGCCATTGTTAAGGGAGGTTACGAGCAAGACTTGGCTAATGAAGTTAGAAGGTTGCAACGACCATACCAAATATTGATAGACAATGCTTTTGACAGCTTGGTGAACAAGAAATATGAAGACGAATCAATGCTAGAAAAATTGGGTAACCGATATAATGAGTTATTGGACAAAAGCCATAGTTTTTATGTAAATAGTGCTATAAAAAATCCAAACTCGTTCTATAGCATTGATGCATTATTCCGAAATCGTTTGAGCATCCCTATAGACAGCCTAAAGCAAATACTTGAAAATGTAGATTCAAAATATAGAGAATCGGTGAAAGGGAAAGCGATTATGGATTATGTTTCTAATCAAAAGGTTGAGGTTGGCAAACCATTCATCGACTTTAACACAAAAACAATTGAAGGTGATGATTTTCAACTATCGACCATGAAAGGGAAATATATATTTATACACTTTTGGAGCTCGGGTTGTGCCTATTGCCGGAAAGAGAATAGACTTCTAAGTGAGAACTTTAATAAGTTGCCGGATAGTATAATTTTAGTAAGTTTTTCGTTAGACAAAAAAAGAGAAAATTGGGTAAGTTCTTCACTTAAAGATAGCATCTTTTGGTATAATGTCTCTGACCTAAAAGGGGACCTGAGTTCTACCAAATTGCTCTACGATGTCCAAGCACTTCCCGTATCGTTTCTAATTGACAGAAATGGAATAGTGGTTGAGAAAATTTTGGGATATGATGAGAATTTAATTGAAATATTACTTCAACAAACTAATGAAAATAAAGACATATGCTATGAAGGGGTGCAGCCAACCTCGCTGTGCCACGTAATCGGATGTTCTTTGGTCGATGAAGAGGGCACTCCTATCGTCGAGACGAGACCGCTCCCCCAGCCTTACAGGCAAGCTGAGACCAAATTCCATAACCATCAACTCAACTGGTGAATGCGTAGAAAAAAGATTATATTTGCAATAGACAAAAAAGATGAGATGAATAAGGTAATATTAAACATACCAGAGAATATAAACTTGAAAACGTTTGATTTTTCAGTTTATGTTGCATCGAAAATGTATGAAGACGGACTGGTTTCCGCAGGACAAGCATCTGAAATGGTTGGCATATCGAAAAGAGCTTTTATAGAAATATTAGGCAAGTACGGAGTTTCCCTATTTAGCCAATCTGTAGAAGACTTAGACAAAGACATCGCAAATGCCTAATATCACAGTAATAGCGGATACAAGTTGTTTGATTGCACTTTCAAAAGTTGAAGGAATTGAACTGCTAAAAGAATTATACCAAGAAGTTTATATCACCGAAGAAATTGCCTTTGAGTTTGGGGAGCCGCTACCCGAATGGATTATAATAGAAAGCGTTAAAAACAAGAAGTATCAACAGCTACTTGAACTATACTTAGACTTAGGTGAAGCGTCAGCAATTGCGCTAGCCCTAGAAAAAGTTGAAGTCCTGCTAATTCTAGACGATCTAAAAGGGAGGAAAGAAGCAGAAAAATTAGGTTTTAGAATTACTGGAACTCTAGGTATTCTTTTTAAAGCAAAAAAGGAAGGGCTGATTACCGAATTGAAATCCTACATTGAAAAGTTGAACGCAGTTGGTTTCAGGTTATCCTCAAAAATAGAAGAAGAAATCTTAAGAAAAAGTAACGAAAATTAAAGGCCAGCCCACAACAAAGGGGTGTAGCCAACCTCGCTGTGCCACGTAATCGGATGTTCTTTGGTCGATGAAGAGGTCACTCCTATCGTCGAGACGAGACCCACCCCCAGCCTTCTGCAACAAAAAATGAAGATTACCAGGAAGGACAACCTTGCTGCATATAGCCTGAGGGACAATTGAAATTCCACCGTCCTTATCAGTAATAGGAAGTAACTGAATAAAAAGTAAATTAGCATAATGTAATATTTTGCCCAAAAAGTTATAGTTTTAATCAATTAACCTGAAACAAAAATACAGGCTTTGGCATCTTCGCTTACCCATGAGTTCTTTACAAAGGTATTGTCTCAATTGCTAATCTAAAAAAATAGTTATGACAAAAAAGACATTATGGTGCTACGCATATGCAACTGTTGGAACAGCTATAATGCTTTTTAGCAGCTGCGCAAAGAAAGATGAAATAAAAACCCCTGTACTAACCACAGCGGAGGTTACAGGTATAAAACCAACCGCTGCTGTTTCGGGTGGTAGCATTATCGATGACGGAGGCACCACAGTAACTGCAAGGGGTGTATGCTGGAGTACAAGCCAAAACCCAACCATTGCAAACAGCAAAACTGAGGATGGTTCTGGTGTGGGTAGTTTTACAAGCAACATATCAGCATTAGAACCCGAAACAACATATTATGTTAGGGCATACGCTGAAAATGAAGTCGGCACAGCCTATGGCGAGCAGCAAATCTTTACAACTTCGCCTCCACCATCGTGGGCGATTACCAACTTTACACAGGATAATGGGCTAATCGGCGATATTGTACAATCCATTGTTGTTGACAATAGTAATAATATCTGGGTGGGTACTAGCTTAGGGCTTTCAAAATTTGATGGTTTGTCATGGACAAGTTATGCTGAGGCTGATGGTATTCCCCTTGAAGGAATACAGGCACTTAGTTTTGACCCCGATGGGAATCTTTGGATTGGAACCTGGGAAAAAGGAATATTCAAGCTTGACGGACAAGCATGGACTAACTATACCGAAGACGACGGACTTTATAGCAACAGGGTTTATACCATTTATGCTGATAATAAAAGCAACATCTGGATTGGAACAAGTAAAAACCACATAACAGTATTTGACGGAACCGGGTTTGATTCCTTTGCTGTAAACCCACAAACAAACCCCGATGGAGCCATTATGGGGCACATACATGCGATATGCGCAGATCATAATGATAATATATGGGTAGGATCCTGTTATACCGGCTTGTCGATGTACAACAATAATATCTGGACAGACTACGTCAATAACCTAAGCTCATTTATCAATGCTATCTATTGCTCATCTGAGGGCGATGTCTGGATAGGGCATTCACCGCTGGGCGCGTTCAGGTATTCTAAAGGAAGCTGGCATAATTATCCTGAGAGTGAAGCAAAGATACAATTTGTTTATGCTGTCGGTGAAGATGCTAATGGCAACATTTGGATTGGTGGACGTGATGGTGTTTCTGTTTTTCATGAGAATACTTGGGAGTTTATAAACTCTGAGGATGGTTTGATAAATCCCGTTATCAATACATTGGCTGGTGATAATGAGGGAAACATATGGGTTGGGGGGCCAAATGGTTTAAGCAAAATAGTTAAGCTGGAGAATTAGCTGCAAAAGTTTATCACCGAAAAGAAAGACTAAAATGATTAATTGCCATGTGCTAACACGGGGTGCTACCATTTTGCCCCCTCTGGTTGTCAGGTTTGGGTTGAATTGGTTGCGAGGTCGGCTCGGCTCGTAGCAAGCATACTAACGGGGCTAAAACCCAAGCCCTGCGACCCTTCACTTTCTGAAGAGTCGAGGCCATATACCCCCAGCCGCCTCCCAATTCTTTTAGTCTGTGGCTTTCTCAGGAATCACCACCAAAGCGGGAGTTTTTCCTAAAATTTACCGGGCAGAGCATACCAAAGCCTGTCTACCAACAGGTAGAGCAGGTGACCCCGAAGATATAAATTCGACTGAGGCATATGGCATCAGCCCAAAAGGGAGTTGTAAAATGAGCCATTCAAACAATGCTAGGCTGTTGGCTCTGCCTAATCTGCCTAATTGTGTATTGATAGAAAGTCTATGGTCGATTAGAAATACTATAGCCAATAGAAATAGAATACCCAAAGACCCAAAAAACTACATCCCCAGCTAGGTTAAGTTCCCTGTTCAGCTAAAATTATCCAAACAGGTTGGCCCTGCAATTCAAGACCAAGCCCCTCAGGATGATATCCATTTTATCACTCCTTTGGGGTATTTTATTTTACTGCGCTATGCAATATATTGCAGGATGTTAAATGGAGTTTTTTCCAACCACTCCATTGTCCGAAAACCTATGAGAAGACATACACCTGATGGGTTAGTAATATTTGTTCAGATTAATGCAAACCATATGATAGTGAGATTTTAATACTCACCTTTTTTTAAGATATGTAGAAGAACATTCAAAAAATAAAAAGCTATGAATCCTTTCTCATCCTTAACAATATGGATAGTGTTGGCAACAATCATCCCAGGGTTAATAACGGTTGCCTGTATATTTATCATTATAAATTGGGTATTTCCCCTTTATTCAATTGTTTACTCACAATTTAATAATTGGTGTGGATTTTCTATCATTGTTGCAGTTATGGTAGTAACTCAGACTTTAGGGATGTTGCTTGGTAGAATATTAAATAAAACGTATCCAAAAAAAACTGTAGGGTTTAAGATAGCAAATTCAACAGTAGAAGAGGTAGAAATAGATACAAAGGATGTTTTCAGAAGTTTGTATTGTGTGATTTCAAACTTTAAGGAGGAAGATGATAAGCATGGTCATATCCAAAGGATTATTGGGCAATATTTTTTAACCCTAAATAGTTTGGTCTCCTATCTTCTAGGTTTTTTTATTGTGATAGGACTATTATTTACACCAAAAGGGATATATACAATTAGGGTTATTATTTTTTTAAGCGGGATGATTTCGTTGGGTGTTTTGACATATATTACTTTGAGAATACGATATTGTGTATTGATAGAAAGTCTATGGTCGATTAGAAATATTATAGCCGATAGAAATAGAAAACCCAAAGACCCAAAAAACTACATCCCCAGCTAGGTTAAGTTCCCTGTTCAGCTAAAATTATCCAAACAGGTTGGCCCTGCAATTCAAGACCAAGCCCCTCAGGATGATATCCATTTTATCACTCCTTTGGGGTATTTCTTTTCGCTTATTGGTGATGTAAATTTGCCTTAGCATGTCGAGTCCCTATCAATGGTATTACTAGTTGATTAAACAATCGATATTGCAAGTATTGTAATTACTAATCAAAATTGGAATATTATGGATAGTATAGAAGCTATCAGCAACCTTGAGTTTTGGGTGAAAATTGCTAGCCTTGGTGCCGCTGGGGTAAGCACCATATTTGTTGGCATTATTGGCGTGTATATTATTCGTATTCCCAATGATGTTTCAGCCCTAAAAGCTTCGTTGGTAAAGTTCTTCATGGGGATATGTGCTTTTATGGTGATTGTTTGTGGCCTGTCAAGCTGGGCAAATGCGTATTATACTAACGACAGGGTGGTTGAGTCCAACGAACGATTTGTAAAGCTGGGTGAAGCATACCAAGCGGAGGTAAGTAGAGTTCAACATGAAAAGCGAGAGCTAGACAATAACCTAAGGAATATGAGCACAATGCTAAGGGCATCATCAGCAACGCCTCAGCAGGTTAATGCCATTAGGGACAGTGTGCTTAAGGCAAGTAGCCAGGTTACTAACCTACAAATGCGCCCCTTAGAGGATATTCATGAGGAGATTAAAACCGCAACAAGCAGGAAACGTCGAGAGTAATTGTGAATCATTAAATGTATCTACTCCTGCTGCAGTAGCAATTTTTGTGGAGAGCAGTATTCATCGTACCGCAGATGTTATTCTTGCTGGGGAATATTTTTTAACTGCCACAATATCAGACGTTAATCGTTTTTGTAACTCTTTTGGGGTATTGACTTTTCACTAAAATGCTAAATAACTTTGATACTTCAGAAACTGATTTTCCTTTCATACAACAAGGCGGAATCCGAAAAGCCATATTATTAAGAAGAGTAGGAACAACTTTAATCTTATCATTATGACCTTAACTTCTAATTGTGATGCAATAGGAATATTTCCGGAAGATGCATTCAATAAAATTATCGATCAGGTTATGTATCAAATGCCAGCTACATTTAATTATGCTACCGAGCATTTGATAAAACAAAAGTTGTTTTGCAGCAGTATCTACGCAGATCCCGTTTTAGAACAAATGGGTAAAACTATCGTGACACAAATTGACCAAATTCCAGTTTTTGGTACTGATTCAGGTTATGATTTTTGTCTACAGGTAAAAGATTTGAAATTAGATCTTCATCCAAGCAACACAATGGTTCTGCCCCCTGAGTTAGGAGGTCTTGCTGTCCAGCAATTTGCACTTTCAATCAAAATTTGTGCTGGCCTAGCTTGCGGAAGCCCCTCTCATATTATTTATAACCCTAAGGTAGTATCCTCTAATGTTGCTAAAGCATCAACTGCTAATACTATAGACTTAAAAAACCTCACAAAAAAGAAAATTTCCGAAGTTTTTAATATGGATAAAGGAATTGTTTTCAATCCCATGTTCGTCAGTAATTTAAATTGCTTTTGTTTGGAGGTGTTTGCTAAGCTTACAGTAGTAAACGACTCTAATGTATTAAGCTTAAAACTTATCGGGTTGGAAATAAAAGAGATTGAGCCGGTGGCATTAGAAAACATTATTGAGTGCTATGTTAAAAAGTTACTTCAGGAAACGGTATTCCCGAAAATGAAGATTGCCATGAGCAAATTGGTTTTTGGGTTAGACTCTTATGCCACAGTCATGCCTATGCCCACAAGCTCGGCAATACCGTTTAACCCGAGTGTTACAAACAATAATTTAACGGTTTACCTAAAAGTACAATAATTATGGCTACAATACAATTAGCTGTTTCAGAAAACAGCATGAATCAAGTTTTAAGAAACCTAATTGATAACTTCCATTTAACCAAATCCGGAAGTTCATCAGGATATTTCAGAGCTTCTTACAATGTGGGAATCGGCCTTACAGGAGGGAGTATTGATTTTAAAAACAATCCGGACGAGATTGTTTTAAAAGAAATTGATGTGAATTGGAATCCACTAAATGTGACCCTGGAAGTAGATATTCCTAAAGTGTGTGTAGGAGGATTCTGTATCATTCCTAATCCTTTTGGCGGTTGTTTGCTAAGGGCACCAAGAATTTGCTTGTTCTCATCAAATCCGGATATACGCATTCCTTTAAATCTAGATGGATTAATTACTTCAGAGATTTCTGGAGGATTTAATGTAGACATTAGATATAGGGATGACCCAGTTAATAATACAATGAATCCTTACCAGGCCTATGCGGCAAATAATCTGGATAAGTGGCAAGTATATTTAAGTTCAAGATGGTTGAATTTAGATATTATTGATATCTCAGATACGGTAGGAAACTTATTGGATCGGATTGTGGACAACTTCATTAATGGCGTTTTTGGTGGATTACCTGGCTGGGCAAAAGATATTTTGAGCTGGCTCCTTAATGGAATCAACGATATTATTAGAGGAATTTTGGATATTGGAGATGATATTAAGGAATGGCTTTCGGATCTGTTGGGTGTAAGTTTTGGATTGTTTGATTTTATTGTGCAGCAAGTAGGAAACTATATTGCAAACAATCATCCACTTTACGAAATCTCAAATCCTTATCCTATTGTTCCTGGAGCAGATCCAGTACTACTTCCAATTAGTGCTATAAGGACTGACGTTACGAATGATGAATTCGTAATCAATGTGAGTATATAACTTAACGTTTAAAAAGCAATATTATGAAAACTATTTTAAATAGAAATTTGTTAGAAAATACAAATTTCACTTCGGATACCTTAAGTCCGTTTTCCTTTTTGGTACACTCTTTAGTAAAAGCTGGCACATATAGTTTAGAGATATACGAGAACAATCGTTTAGTTTATACCAATCAAATTATTTCTGCTAATGAGAATAATGAAACCGGATTGAATATTGACCTTCACCTCAATTCACTTTCAAGTCAGAAAGGGAGTTTCCTGATAAACGGCGATCATGCCTATCTTCTATTTTATAACTCACAGGCTTTTACTAAAAATAGGGTTGTCATCAAAGATAAGACTAACATTGTATTTGATTCCAACACGCCCAAGAAAGGTGATTTATTTATACTTAACCTTTTAAAACCAGGAGAATATATCTTAAAAAGTAATTCTTTGAAGACTTCTATGAAGCTTAATGTCCTTTACCCTGACCTTAAAAGAGACAAAGTTTCTGATTCTTTAACCAAAATTAATTTGGACGCAAAAAGTATTAGAGAGAAAGATTCACAGCCCTTGCTACCGAATCAAGGTATTGTTATACAGTTGGGTGATGGCCTCAATGATTTTAATATCGAACATACAAAAGGTTTTGATAGTTCTCTAGAGAATAGTGTTGTAAATGAGTTAAAGATATTAGCACGGTCTAGGATAAAAACATCAACGGGTCGATCGAAAAAACAAATTATAAAGAGGTTTTCAACTCGGAAATAATCCCCAGTTTGCTTCATTTTCCAACTCAGAGGGAATTATTCAAGTAGGGTGTATATGTAATTTAACCCAAATATGATTTGGGTGATATTCATTTTATCCCTCTTTTAGGGTATTTCTTTTTATCCCTCATTGCTTTACTTTTGGTATTTGGATGATTTGCAGTTTGAATCGACACTCTGAAACAGCGGAGCACAATGGGGTGACTAGCAGGCTGCAGTACAACGTTATAGGACAAGTACCATGGACTACAATTCTATGCTTAACCTTCCGGATTCCGTAAAGCAATCAAAAGGAGAAGGTGTTGTTATTGCGATTGTCGATACAGGTTGTGCGGCTCACAGCGCGTTTAGCAATAAGAACATTGAGTTTTACGATGCCGCTACACAAAATCATAATGGCTCACTGGTTGATAGCTCCACATCGGGGCATGGCACATCTATCACAGGAATAATTGCGGGGAACAATCTGAATGGTTCGAATATAGTGGGAGTGGCCCCCTTAGCAGATGTTATAGTTATAAAGGCAACCAATAGGAATAGCATAAACTCAAGCTTTGTGCTCCAAGGGTTAACCTGGCTATTGAACCAAGCCGCTTTACCTCATATTGTGAATATGAGTTTTGACATTGCCCACTCCGATGCAATTAATTCGGCAATCCTCGAACTTACTCGGAGAGGAGTATTGGTTGTTGCTGCAGGACAAAACGATGGCAACCTATATCGCGACCAAGCGATTTTTTATCCCGCCCGTAACGAGCTAGTTCTAGGTGTAGGAGCCCTATCGCAGCAAAGCTACAACAATCCGCTGGGGGTGAGCCCAAGGATACACTACGTGTTGCCTAACCTACTCTACTTCTCTACCGGTAAGTATAATGACTATAAGAACGACCTAAAAGGATGCAGCTTTGCCACCGCGGTTATCTCAGCCTCGCTTGCACTGGTTCGGGCAAGCCTAAAAACCAGTGATAACGCTAAAGTAATTAGCACATTCAATTCATACCTCAGCAACCTAAACTCCATCCAGTTTAACCAACTTAACATTTACAAGAATGAAAACGCTCGTAGCTAGTCTTATTACCTTTTGCTGTGTTATTAGCGCACAGGGGCAGAGCATACTGCAGGATGCCATTCTGTTGAGCCAAACAATTAAGCATAACACTTTAAGCCTCGACGATTTGGAGACCCCAGAGGTGATGCTGCTAATTGAACAGCAACAAAAGCTAGAGTATGGTTCCTCCGATTACAAAAAGATTGAGAGCCAAATTGCCGAATTACAGCAAGCAGAGAAGAGCAGAGTAACCTCGCTTCTCCTAAGAAACTACTTAGTTGAACCGGAGACTTTTACCACAACAAAAATTAAGGAACGTTTTACCTCTAATCCTTACCTATCATTCATTAGCATTGATGGTTCACCCCAGCAGCAGGACAAGAGTCAAGAATTTCTTACTCGATTAACACAACCTTTCGTGTCCTCACCCTTCGACATTACAAATGTTGCCGTAGGGCTAACCGACTTTCTAATTGAGCGAACCAAAACGGAGCTCAACACGGCCTTTTTTATAAGGTTTAAGCAGGATTTGAAAGATGAAAGTATGCAAGAACTTCGAATTCTGTTCCCAAGCACCACGTCAACTCTAGAGGTAATCGATACCGAGATCTATCAGTACGACATATACCTTAACATGCTGAGAACATCATTTGAGAGAGACCTTCGGTCGCTACCCAGGGGCATGTCAAATCTTTTGGTTGAGTATTCTATGAGTTCAGGCAAGGATCAGGAGCTGCTATGCTTAGTTGCTCTTGCGCTAGAGCTATCGAATGGTATGGTAGATGGCCTTCATCCGGGTGAGGTGCTCAATGTATTGGCAAGCAGTGAGTATGCCAATATGCTAACAACCAGCGGTACCTACAGAAACATCGTTAGCTCGCTTCAAACCATAAACTTAATCAGCCAGTCCTTTAGAGAATTCTCTGAGTCCGATAGGACATATTGGCTTAGGCAAGCCGAATTAAATGCATTAAACGATGTTCTTACCCTTAGGATTTACCTTGGGTTGCTATACCAGCATGCCCAATACAATGATGTGTATAAAAGCATATCTTTTGCTATCAGCAATCAGGAGTTTACCTTGGGTAAACTACTTAGGGATCTTGGTGAGAGAATGGGAGGCGAGCCCGCAGGTTATCATCTAATTAAGCAGCACCTGCTTCAGGTTGCAGAAACGACCAAGGGAATACAGCTCCAGATTGACAGGTATCAGGGTGCTATACAGGGCTCAGACTACGATAAGCTAACAACCAGAGAGCGAAACAGGTTGCTATTCGAACGACAAAGCGATGTGTTTGCCTCCTTGGTAGGCCTTCTACAGCTATCAAAGGGCACTGGGAGTTCTCCCATATTCCAAGGGAAAATCGCCCTTACCGATGTCGAGAAGGATGCAATTAGGCAATTCGAGTTGGCTGGTGATATGGCTATTCATGCTATGAACAAGCAGTACTCAGGCGCAATTGTTAGCGCAACAATGTTGCTGAAACAGGTTAACAATTCGGATAAGGATTTAGTATTGCGTAAATTCTTAAGGTACGGCTCGTTTATGGCTGCACTTGTTGAGGCAGAGAATCCAAGTCAAGCCAAAGCAGCAATAAGCGCGATAGCTTTACCTCCTGGCAGCTATTCAATAAAGCGGTTTTCCTCCTTTAACGTGTCGCTAAATGGCTATCTCGGAGGTTTTGTTGGCAACGAGATTATTGATAATGTAAACAGCGGGAGGACAATAAATAACCTTTCTCTTTCTGCCCCAGTTGGCATTTACTTTGGCTGGGGGCGTTTATGTATGCATAAGCCAAGGGGACCATGGAGTTTCGGGTTATCTGTGCCTATTATCGATCTGGGTACACTCGCATCGTTTAGGTTAGCGAATGATGAGGCAGAAGCTTTACCCACAGTAAAGCTATACCATATCATTGCCCCTGGTCTTTTTGCCGAATTTGGAGTTGGCAGAACACCCCTCACCATAGGGATTGGAGCACAATTAGGCCCTAGGCTACGAAATGTTAGCGAGGATATTGTTGACGTGAGCGATTACTACTTGAGGGTAGGAGCTACATTAAAAGTAGATATCCCCCTGCTTAACCTTTACTCAAGCCCAGAAAAGGCTAAAAAGAATGCGAATGATAAGAAACCCCAGAAAGAGAAAAAGAGGAAAGGGGGGAACAAAAACTAATCGAGGTTTAGCCAAATCGAGAATAGACTTTACCCATTGACTTTAAAACTAAAATTTAGACCTATGCCAAATTTTAAGTGTACTAAATGCGGATACTTGTTTGAGAGCGACAACGATCCATTAAAATGCCCCGATTGCGGCTTAAAGGGAAGTATTATCGAGGTTCCAATCGAGTCTGAGGAGGCAGAGCTTATTAAGGATAAGCAAATCATTATTCAAACATTTAATAAGTTCAAGAAGGACTACCTAAAGAGCGTGAAGGATATCTCGCAGGAGGCTGGAATCCCGTCGGCAAATGTGCTAAAGGTCATGATGTCGTTTGATGATTTTGTTCAGTCCTCAGACCGAGACTCAAGTGGAGACCTGCTGTTTACAACCAAAGAGAAGTTTAGAGAGAATGCCACTTTCACCAAAAAACTTTTTGGTGCTTTTAAAAACCGAATCGATTAAAATTTGCAAGTATGGAATTGTCAAGTTCAGTTTATCTAGCAGCATTAGGAGCCCTTTGTATTCAGCTGCTCCCATTGCTCGAGCTCTATAAGGTTCCGAAGAATAGAAGGCCAAATTTTCGCGATTTTACCTACTGGATACCCTACATTGTTGCTCCCGTAGTGGGAGGTATTGTAGGCTATGCCTATTTCAACGAGCAGGAGGGCAGTAGCCTTTTGGCTATGCACATCGGAGCTTCGGCACCTTTGATACTGAGATCTATGGCTTCGTTAGTCCCGTCCTCAGTTGGCGTGTAGCCATGGGCTAAACCATTTGGCATTGCTTTATAAACTCGCAAGTTAACCCCTAGTGCGTTTAAATGCTTAGCTGTTTTTATGCTGTTATCCCCATGGTATTATGTTTTTATACCAGCCGGGGCGGTTACTGATTTAGCAACGAGCAGTGAAAATGCTAGCTTATGTTTGGTAGAATATCATTTTTGTGTACTTGTATTTTTTAAAGACCTGTTAACCAGCGGGTAGCATATTTAATCACTCTTTTCGGGTATTTTTTATAAAAATACTTTGCCCTACATTTGCCTATGGAGGTGTAGGGAGTGTTTTTTGCATGGTTTGGAAACCCAGGTTTACAGATTAAAAAACCATGTACCCTATTAAAAATTGCCTAAAACCTTATATACTCCAAATCATCCTACACCTCCTTTTTTTACCTATCGGTTTACCCACTGGCTAGTTATTGTTGCTGGTGGTTTTTATTGATAAGATTGGGAGTACAGCGTTAAGTAATGCCTAGCTGCTTATGCGGTTGTTTTTGTGTATATTTGGTGGTGGTATAAGTAAGTTAGCAAAAATGGTTAAAGAAAACTGAGAATTCAGAACATTAATTTTAAACAATATGAAAGAATATCAGACCAACATATCGATAATAATCATAGTTTTGATATTTAGCATGTTGGGATGCTGCAAGGACGATCCCACACCCCGCAAGGGAAAATCTACAGCTGTGTTCAACCCCGACAAGGAGTACGGGATGGTGACAGATATTGATGGGAATGAATACAAAACCATTACCATTGGCTACCAAACGTGGATGGCAGAGAACCTGAGGGTAACCCGTTACAGCAACGGCGATTTCATTACGCACTTGCCGGTTTCGGCTGGTTACGATATTATCTATTACGAGACCGAGGGTATTTACTGCGCCTACGATGACACCGCTGATCCCGACAGCCTTGCCACCTACGGGCTGCTGTACAACGGTCACGCCGTGGCGGACCAGCGTAACCTCTGCCCCGATGGTTGGCACGTACCCAGCGATGAGGAGTGGATCACCCTGGTTACGTACCTAGACAATGGCGAAAACGCCTTTGACCCCAACGGAACCGGGACTAATGCCGTGGTTGGGGGCAGGCTCAAGGAGGTTGGAATCCTGCACTGGAACGCACCCAACCCCGCCGACAACAGCAGCGGCTTCACTGCACTTCCTGGGGGGTGCAGGGTTGGTGATACCTTTTACTATAAAAACAAGATGGCCTTTTTTTGGTCATCTACAGATTACTACGTAGATAGCATTCCTCATATTGAAGGAAAAATGCTTTGGATGCGTAGCATCAGCGAACTGTTCACAACCATTGGTCGTGGGGCTTTCCCAAAGGATACGGGACAGAGCGTACGTTGTATTTCTGATAACTAATTGTTTAACCTTAAATACAATTATTATGACTAAGAGATTAGTTGGCACAGCGATGCTGCTGTGCATGGTGCTAGGAGCCACAGCTCAAGATTTTACCGTTACCATTCCCAAAACCGATTCCACGCAGTACAGGTGCTACCCCGTAAAGGCCAACACGAGTTTTAGCCTTAGATCGCTGATTGCTTGTAACACCAACGGCCCGTTTAGCGTGAGCATTGATAAGGGTTTATCGTTTGCCGCATGGGGTAGCTGGGTAGATATTGCTTATGGCAATAACCCCATAACCATTGATTCCTCGCAAACGGCCATCTTCGACCTGTACATTCAACCCCCGACGGGTACACCTGATTATCGGTATCCTATGCCTGTATATTTTAAGGCGTACAAGAACGGCAGCTCCGTTAATGTTTCCTCCTCTGGATTGTTTGAGGTTATTGTGGATAACAACCCGCCCACCGATATTACGCTAACCAAGTACGGTGACTCTGGCAGCAACTCGATTACCTTCGAGTTCGATGCCACCGATGCGATGTCGAAACAATACTCCGATGTGAACCCCAACGTGGGGCGTAAGGGCATTAAGCAGTTCACCATTGCGCTGAAAGACCAAGGAGGCATAACCAGAGCAACCGAAACGTGTAATGGCACCGAGATCAGCTGGGTTAAAAACGTGAGTAGCGGCAACCTCCTTCCGGGTACTGATTATACCGCCTACGTAACCGTCACTGACTTGGCAGGAAACTCTGCCACCAGCGGGGGGCTCAGCGTCACCACCGCTCCCGCCACCCCCACTGGCCTCAACGCTACAGGGGTAACATACTTCAACGCCATGCTTTCCTGGAACGCCATGCAGGGTGCTACTAGCTACGAGGTATATGATGTTACCTCAGGGAATATTCGCATAGGAACAGCCACCTCTCCCTCATTCGCTGCTACCGATTTGCAGCCGGGCAATACCTACCAGTTTGCTGTGAAATCGGTATCCAGCGCGGGTACATCGGGACTGTGCAGCGCAATATCAGTGACGACCCCAATGCCATACATTAATGGGCCTACCACTGTTTGCTCGCAGGAAACATATAGCATATTGAACCTTCTGCCAGATGCTACTGTTCAGTGGATTGTTAGCGGCAGCCTCTCACTCGTGTCGGGACAAGGGGGTGGTAGCGCGGTGATTGCGAAGAGCAGCAACGGGTTGGGGCAAGTAAATGCCATGGTAACCTACCAGGGGAAAAGCATTCCCCTAACACCCCTTACAGTAAGCGTGGGAACTCCCCTGCGCCCATACATCAGCAATGGCAGTGTTACCAAAACGACTTCATCAGTAAGTTACAACTTAACCTATGGCAGCCCCACCACCAGCCTGCAATTATTCTTCATTAAACAGTCGGGGAGTGCCAATGCCAGCTGGGTTGCGGAGAAGAACTCTGGCTCCTCCTGCTTTAACCTTGTTGATAACGGCAACTTTGTTTACGTAAACCCAACCAGCGTGGGTACAGGCAGTTTCACCGTGCAAGGAGAGAACGAATGTGGGATGAGTTCTTACACTACAGTCTACCTTACCATCAGAAGTAGCGGAGGGGGTATAATTGACCCACCAAGTCTACCGATAGAGTTTTCCATTTCCCCTAATCCCGCTTCCGATAATGTAATGGTAACTTTGGGAGGGAAAGAGAAACTGCTTGGTACGACTAGTGGCCTATCATCAGAAACCACCTACGAAGTGCAGCTCTGGTCTAGCATGGGTGTTGTTAAATCTGTTAAAACCAAAGGAGAATCTGTTCAGCTTTCGCTTGGATCACTTCCATCCGGTACGTATTACATTCGAGTAGTAAGCAAGGACAGGGTGGGCAGCCAATTGTTTTTTAAACGTTAACGGGACGTCCACATAATTGTGTAGCGAAAAAACGGAATGGGGTTAGTTTGCCCCGTTTCCGTCGCTTTCTTCAAGTAAGACAATTGGTCGTTGATCCCCTAAACCTTTCTCCTTACGAATTATCAAAACCACATTTGCTAACAAGGGGTGTAAGCAATGTGGGGGATGTGATGACTTTGAGTCGGCAGAACCCGCATTGGGGAGGCACTAACGGCGGATGATGACGATGCGCCACGAACTCCCCCACTGCTCACAACCCCCAGCCGCTACCCTGCATTTGAGAAAACGACCCTCATTCCTCTTCGGCCTTACGGGAGTAATATAAAGTTAATTTCACAAAAAATCACCAACTATTTTTGGCATCATTACCTATAAAAATAACCTGACAAAGAACGAAAAAAAATAATGATTGATTTCAAAAATATTGATTACCTTAAAACGGGAAATAAAAGACAGAAAATTGCTTATTTATTATTAAACGAATTAGCGATTTTTGATTACTTGAAAAAATATAATCCCATTTTAACAGGTACAATACCGATTGAGATTGACGTACCTGATAGCGACTTAGATATAATCTGTGAATGTAAAGACCATACTGCGTATGCTAAGGATTTGACTGATAAATTTGGTAAATATCTTGATTTCCAGATTTGGACAAATACCCATTATGGAGTAAAGTCGACAATTGCAAGCTTTTCGTATAAAAGTCAGAAAATTGAAATATTTGGGCAAAACATACCGACTGAAAAACAAAATTCTTTTCGACACATGTTGATTGAAAGACAAATTTTGCAAGAAAAGGGGTCTGAATTCAAAAATCAGATAATAGAATTAAAAAAACAAGGAATAAAGACAGAACATGCTTTTGCTCAATTACTAGGTTTGAAAGGTGACCCATATTTAGAATTGTTAAAATACGATACCGATTCGTATGATATATCAGTAAGACAGGCGAATGAGTCAGATGTTGGAGATTTAACGCAATTATTTTATGATACGATTCAAAATATTAACATAAGGGATTATTCCCAAGAAGAAGTCGACGACTGGTCATCTTGGAAAGCTGACATTGATAAGTGGTTAGTAAAAATGCAAGAACAATATTTTGTTGTAGCAGAGAAAGAAAACAAGATTGTAGGTTTTAGTTCATTGGCACTTGACGGATATTTAGATTTTATGTTTGTGGACAAAGACACTCAAGGAAAAGGGGTAGCAAGTGCCCTTTTATCTGAAATTGAGAGAAAGGCAATCGAACAATACAATGACATAATTTACTCAGATGTTAGCCTAACAGCAAAAAGATTCTTTGAAAACAAAGGATATATTGTGGAAAAGCAACAATTGAAAAAATCTAAAACTAAAGAATTGATTAACTTTAGAATGACAAAGAAGATTAATAGCACACGGTAACAAGAGGTGTAGTCTCGTCTCGTCAGAAAGTGACGAGCCGAGATGGGTTGATGACTTGGTACTCGGAGCGGTTTCGCCCGCTCGTGTTCTGCCTGCCTTTAGATTTGCACAATGAATTTATTTGACTTTTTTACCTTGCAACGCTTTAACAAAACAGTAACCTAATAACAATACAGATACTTTTAGTTCTAGTATTCACATGGTAAGCACCCTGTCTTACTCCGTGCGGATTGTTGGCATTAGAACCAGAAAAATAGCAATATCCTTCGCATTATTTAACATTATGGTGCTCATTTCAAGGACATCAAATTTTTTCAGGCACCTTTACTCGCAAAATGGATTGAGAACAACATAAACCTTGGGATTAATCCCGGCACATTCGAGATTAGATTAATACTTGCCTCAACAACTTTGGCTACTATTATTGGTGGACTGCTGGTGCCCACATTTCAGAGAGTATTGTCAAGTGCCGTCGAGAATTTTAGCCTTCACAAGTCGGTTCCACGACTAATTTTACACGGGTTTACCAAAACAGGGATAAACCAGTTTAAGAAAGAGCTCAAGCTCCCCGACAGGCGCAACTTTGCTGTCGATAAATCATTATGGGCCGATTTTCCTGTTAAGCTATTCGTTTACAATATTCTGGCAGTTGCAATTTTAACCGTTGGAGTGCTATCATCGTTATATGCTGGATTTATTGAGCCCGACCTCAGAACCACCTCAAGTACCTTATCGGCAGTAGTTAATGGGTTAGCTACAATACTTATGTTTGTATTTATCGACCCTTACCTATCGGGTCTTACAGATGATGTGATTGAAGGCAAATTCTCCGAGATTAGATTTCGGAAAATTATTAGGTTAATGATAGTAAGTCGATTGTTAGGAACTTTAGCCGCTCAGCTTTTGTTAGTCCCCTTTTCGCGATTTATAGCTTGGATTGCCACAGTAATATAAAAGCACAAATGCAAAGTAACCAATCCCATACCTTGAGCCACCCAGGGTATGTTTGCACAGCCTTTTCCCCATTTCCACACCATAAAAAGTAATCGAAGTAACTTTTCCTTGCCCCACATACAGGTATGTTCTTTAACATACCTTTTCCACCCTATGGCAAACTGCCATTTTTTATGGCCTAGCGTTGATTTATGCTAATCATTTCGATGATAAATATCATCGTTACGATTAAAAGTTTAATTTTGTTTACGATTTTAAAAATGGGATAAAACCTTATGTCTCAAGTACGGATATTGTTTAGATAGTAAGAAGCCAACCAAACCTTTGAAATTTATGAAACGATTGTTTACCCTTGCCGTTCTGTCTGTTGTTTTTCTATCATCGTTTGCTCAGGAGGGCACCAAGCAGTTGATGCCCATAAAGGAGTACCCACTTTACCTTGAATTTAATGTTTTTGCTGGAGGCAACTTTGGGAATTACAATGCCAACGAGAAGGAGCGTATCTATATCTACCTAAAGGAGGGAGAGACAATGCACTTTGGCATGAAGATGAATACGGTGAACTATGGGGGAAATGTATCGCAGAATCCTAACAACTTATACTTTAGGGTAAAGGATCCATCTGGCACAAAGGTTTTTCCTGAAGTTGGTGATGAACGGCTAATTCCAACGAGCGGAACAGGTTACATAGGAACATGGGAGAGGGCTATTGCTGGGCCTAACGGGGTACTACTCAATGGGAATCCAATTAGCGGAGGTTATACTCCATTTGTTTACACCGCCACATCAACGGGTAACCACTATATTGAGTTTAATAAAAGACAACAGTATTATCGTTTTGCCCTCGAGTTTTTCGATGTAACCGTTACCGATGACGCTGGCAATGTGGTTACCAATCCGGGCGATCCTAACCGCTCGGCTGGCCGGCTTTGGTCGTACGGATGGCAGCTAACCAACACAAGCTTCGATAACTACCCGGTAAATGCTCATTTCTATGTTTTTACCGAGGACGAGTTTGTGAACAAGGTAAACTTCGAGATGACACCATTCTCCTTTATTTTCCTGGCCAATAGCTTTGGCATTCGAACAAACTCATCGGAGGCCAACTACGTGAAAAGGACACAGAGTATGGAGCAGGATCAGATTAGTGGTGACTCCGATATACCCGAATACCCAATCTTCCTTAACGATCCCGATAGAGCCGTTTGGCCTAACACAAAGCTTCCTCCACCACAGGTTCAGGTTTGGGCCGAGGAGGAGCTGTTTATGGACTATAACTACAACCGCGATCCACTATACCTCCCCCTCAGCACTTCCTCTGTTACCCTCGAGAAGAATAGGGAGGGTTGCACCTTTGATGATGTAACCTTTTTCAAAATCGAAACAAGCCTCGATGGCTATACCGTTATTCTCCTCGATATTGATGAGGATGGCGAATACTCAGTCGACGGTAGCGATAGGGTTATCTATCGCGAGCTTAAGCGAGGGCTAAACTATATCCTTTGGGATTTTAAGAACGACAACGGTGCACCTGTTGCCAATAAAACGTACAATGCCTCTGCCACATTCTTGGGTAGAGCTCCCTCGCATTTTCCGCTTTACGATGTGGAAACATTAAGCGGGATTACCACATCGGCAATACGTCCGTTTAGCAAGCTTAACACCACCATCTATTGGGATGATACCCAAATTACCCGTTGGGGCGATGTGAACGACCCCCCAACTGGCTTAATGGATAACACCCAGCAAAAGCAGCTAAGGGTAGAAAACCATGTCCCCCGAAACTGGATGTACCGATCCGATTGGCAAGGAACTCGACATAATGGCGAGGAGAATACCATGAACACATGGTTCAACGCCATCGACCTTGGGTACAGTAGCTTCGATGTGGTGGTGCAGCAAAGTGCCCATAAGTGCGTAGATGGCAGCGCCCCTTGGGTGGGCGATGTGTACATCGAGAAGGGAATTGATGAGGTGGTAACCTTCGATAGAGAGACCTTGGAGTACAAGTATTTTCACCCTGGCAGTGTGGCGCTGAGCGCCATACGCATCAAGTCCATACCCAGTGAGGGTCAACTGCAGTACAATGGAAGTAGTGTTAGTGTTAACCAGGAAGTTTCCGTTGGCAATATTGGGCTACTTACCTATACACCCACATCGGGATTTCATGGTAAGACATACTTCGAGTGGGAAGCCATTGATGCCACTGGAAACACGAGCAATAACTCAGATTATATTTACCTAGTCTTTAATACTCCTCCAACCATTACGGATATTCCCGATCAGCGTATTTGCACCAATGTTGGAACCGGCGAAATTCCTTTTACGGTTGCTGATGTTGAAACCTCGGCGAGTGAACTTACTGTTACAGGATTCTCCTCCGACCCCGATTTTGTGCCCCATGGCAATATTGTAATAGTTGGTGCTGACGAGGATAGAACCGTTATCGTTACTCCAGTGCCCAATATATCGGGTAAGGCAATTATTTACCTTATGGTCGATGATGGCCTCTCGAAGGTGGTAACCGAGTTTGCGGTGCAGGTTAGTCCAAGTCTTGAGTTTACCGGAAACCCAATAGTATGTACTGGCAATAACCTTATTTTAAATGCTGTTGAGGCTGGTGCCGATTACGAGTGGGAATCGCCCACAGGCACAAAGTATGATACAAAGGGCATCAATGTAGCATCGCCTACTATGGGCACATGGTCCCTTACCGTTACCAAAACAGTTGAAGGCCTTACCTGTGCCTCAACTCGCGAGTTTGAGGTTGAGGTTGCTCCCATAACCACTTTCACTGGCGATTTAGACGTTTGCATTGGAGAGCCATTGGTGCTCTCAGCAACTGAGAATAATGCAACCTACGAGTGGCGTAAAGATGGCTCGGTTATCTCAACCGATAAAACATACTCTGTTGCTAGTGCATCCACAGCTAACGCTGGCGATTATACCCTAAAGGTTACCAAATACACATGTACTAACACTTCGGCTGCTAGGGCGGTTACTGTAATTGCACAACCCAATGTGGGAATGACCGTTGCTGGCAGTACCGTTGACCCGGGTAAAACGGGCACAATTACACTGGGCTCATCACAGGTTGATGTTAATTATAGTGTATACAAAAGCGGTAGTCTAGTTACATCGGAATCTGGAACAGGATCCCCCTTATCCATTAGTATTCCTTCTGCAAGCCTTACCATTGGGGCTAACGAGTTTGTTGTAACTGCAAGTAATACAAATTGCGAGGTGGAGCTAAGCAACACAAGCAATGCAGTGATACATGTCAATCAGCCCGGCATCACAGTTTCTCCAACCACCCTAAACACAACTGAGAGTGGCGACCCTGTTACCTTTAACGTGAGTCTCGATACCGAACCCATTAATGATGTGGTGATTGCCATTGAGTCGGGTAATACCGAGCAGGGAACCGTGTCACCGGCTAGCATAACCCTAACAACAGCCAACTACAGCACAGGCGTTGATGTAACTGTTACTCCCGGTCGCGATTACGTTGTAAACGATGGCGTAACCTACACCATTACCCTACATCCAGCCACCGGTACCGATCCCCACTATGCAGGAATGGATCCCGATGATGTTACTGTTATCAATAGTAATATTGATGTGGCGGGGCTAAGTGTGGTTGGTTCACCTTTAACTACAACAGAGGCTGGGGGACACGACTCATTCACCGTTGCCCTTACATCTAAGCCAACCCATAATGTTATCGTAACCTTCTCAGGTGTGGTAGATACTGAGGGAATAATCTCCGATGAATCCATTGAGTTTTCACCCGACAACTGGGATACCCCACAAACTATTACCGTTACTGGTGTAGATGACGATATTCAGGATGGCGATTATCCCTACACCATTAACCTTTCATCTTCCAGCTCGGATGCTAACTATCAGGGTAAAACGACTAGCGTTTCGGTTACCAATCAGGATAATGATGTTGCGGCCCTAACCATTGCCCCAACAACTACAACTAGCGACAGGATAAGAACCTACGAGGATCCAAGCGGCGATAAACCAACCTTCACCATTAAGCTCGAGACTCGTCCAAGCACATCGGTAACCATCGATATAGCATCGTCGAATACCAGCGAGGGAACAGTTTCACCCTCAACAGTTACATTCACTAAAGAGGGCTGGAGTGTTGATGATGTACGAACCATAACCATTTCGGGAGTGCCTGATGATGTTGATGATGATGATGTGGAGTACCAAGTAAATGTTACCGTAAGAGCCGGAAGTGCATCAGAGTACCTAGGCAAAACGGCCGTGGTGTATGCCCTGAACGAGGACAACAATACTGCCGGGATACAGCACACCCCACTAACCATTGAAACATCTGAGCCCGATGTTAGCCAAACTCTTAGGGTACGATTAACCTCGAAGCCAACAGCAGCTATTTCCGTCGCGGTTTCATCAACTGATACCAACGAAGGCGTGGTTTCGCCAGCGTCATTAACATTCACCACCGTCAACTGGAATACCTATCAGGATGTTACGGTCACCGGAGTGGACGATGATGTGATTGATGGCCCACAACCCTATAAAATAATTCTCAACTCCTCTGGCGATGCCAAGTACGATGCGCTACCCAACGTGGAGGTTAATGCTACAAATCTCGATAACGATTTGGCAGGGCTTGAACTAACTAAAACCACCCTTGCCACTTCGGAGAATGAAACCTCCGATAGTTTTGGGGTGCGTCTAACTGCCAAGCCATCTAGCAACGTTGTTATTTCAATTACTGGACTCGATGTATTTGAGGGGTCGATTCATGAGGATGACCTAACCTTAACATTCACTCCAGACAATTGGAATGTGTACCAATACGTAACGGTTACTGGTGTGGATGACGATGAGATGGACGGTAACCAAACCTACACCTTAACTTTGGCCTACACAAGTGGCGATTCTGATTTTTCAACCGTTACAGCTGCTGTAACGGTTACCAATGCCGATAACGACGAGGCAGGTGTTACGATTACCGGGCGGACCCTTAATATTACCGAGGGAGCAGCAGCAGGTACCTTTACCATTGGGTTAAACTCCCAGCCAGCCGAGGGCACTACCGTAACATACACTTTCGCATCGCCCAATGTGAACGAGATAACCCTGTCGGCCAATGAGGCCGTATTTACCCATGATAGTTGGGCCGATGTATCCATTAACGTAACGGCCATTGACGACCAAATTGACGATGGAAACCAAACCTATACTATTGTAATAGGAGCACCTACATCATGTACCGATCCAAATTACACAGCAATATCTGCTGGCGATATTACGGTAAATGTAACCGATATCCACACTGCCGGCATAACCGTATCTGCGCCCAGTGGAAATACAACCGAGGACGGAGGCACAGCCACATTTACTGTTGTGCTTAATACAAAGCCTGAGGGAGAGGTTACCATTACCTCAACATCGCAGGATGAAACTGAGGGAATTGTAACGGGTAACGGAACGATAACCTTTGATGATACAGATTGGAATACTCCAAAAACTGTTACCGTTACAGGGCAAAACGACGATGTACAGGATGGACCTCAGGAGTACACCGTTCTTGTTGCCGTAAGTGGTGCCGATTCCAAGTACGATGCAGCATTAAACAAAATCGTTACACTTATAAATGAGGATAATGATGTTGCAGGAATCACCATTACCCAGCTCACATCCCCCTTCCAAACAACAGAGGCAGGAGGAACAGTTGAGTTCTCGATTCGTCTCAATAGTGAACCCGTCGAAAATGTAAACATCAATCTTAGCTCAAGCAATACCTCTGAGGGGCTTATTTCCAGCATAGGCGGCTCCACTGTTACTGGGAACAACCATAATGTTCAGTTTACCAATGCAAATTGGGCTACCCCTATTACAGTTGTGGTAACTGGGCAAAACGATTTTATCGACGATGGCGATGTTGACTACCAAATCAATGTAGCCGTTAGTAGCATCGACCCCAATTACGGATCGGCTCACAACACTAGCATTAGCCTTAAGAATATTGATGATGACACTGCGGGTGTAACCATTACCCAAATAACCGATCCTTTCCAAACTACCGAAGACCTTGGTGAGGCTAAGTTTTCTGTAAGGCTCAACTCGCAGCCTACTCACACCGTTACCATAACATCATTATCCGACAACTCGCTAGAAGGAGAAGTAATTGCTGGTGCAACATTAACTTTTTCTACAGCAAATTGGAGCGTTGCTCAGGAGGTTACCGTACGTGGTGTGAACGACGACTTCGTTGATGGTAATGTGGACTACACGGTTACCATTACTGCTGCTAGTACCGATCCCAAGTATAATGGTAGTAATATCACTATCCCCAAGGTGAACCTTGTGAATATTGATAACAATGAGGTGGGACTTATTCTCTCCAAAGCATCGCTTGAAACATCTGAACCCGATGTGGAGGATTCCTTCACGGTAAGCCTGAAATCGAAGCCCTACGACGATGTTACCGTTGCCGTTTCATCGTCAAATACAGATGAAGGGGTTGTTTCTCCCGCAGTGCTAACCTTTAGCCCAACCACTTGGAACACGCCCCAAACCGTTACGGTTACTGGTCAGGATGATGATATAGTAGATGGATCAGTTGGTTATAGTATTATTCTTGCCACATCATCAGCAGGCGATGCTGCCTATAATTTTGCCGATATTACTATTCCAGCCGTAAATAACGACAACGACGAGGCAAAAATTTTCGTTAGCCCAACCCCAGGTTTAGTAACTAGTGAGGCGGGAGGAACTGCCACATTTACCATAGTTCTGGCAAGTATGCCATCTCACCCTGTAAGCATTAAGCTAAGCTCCGACACCCCTACAGAGGGTGTTGTTACCCATGTAACAAGGGGAACTGTTAACGCTGCTGCGAACGAGGCATATGTTACCTTCGAGCCAAGCGAGTGGAACAGTCCCGTTACAATTACTGTTATTGGTGTTGATGATGATTACGATGACGGCAATATACCGTACTACATAGTTACTCACCCAGCCGAATCTGAAGATGAGCACTATAAAGATCTTGATGCTGTCAATGTAAGCGTTGTAAATAACGATAACGATACCTGGGGTGTTATAGTCACCCCAACTAGTTTAACTGTAAACGAGAACGGTGAAAGTAAGTTCTTCACCATAGTGCTTAATAGCCGTCCAACCCATAACGTTCAGATTCCCCTAGAGTCAAACAACGCCAGCAGGCTAACGGTTTCGCCAGCTTCAGTTACTTTCGAAACCGCCAGCCCAACCGATTGGAAAACTCCAAAGCTGGTTACAGTTACTCCCGTTAACAATTTAGTTGATGAGGGCGACGAAACAATAACCGTTATCACTAATAAGATAGTTTCCGACGATGTGAAATACCGCAATTTTAATCCTGCAGATGTTTCCGTAGAGTTTATTGAGGATGATGCGGCTGGTATAAACGTTTCATCAATATCGGGTAATACCACCGAGGGCGGTGGGCAGGCAACCTTTACCATAGTGCTCAATAGCCAGCCCACAGCCGATGTTACCATTGGTATTTCATCATCTAACGTTGATGAGGGAACGGTTTTACCCACATCAGTTACGTTTACCTCTTCAAATTGGGATATTGAACAAACCGTAACCGTAACCGGTGTCGACGACGATGCAATAGATGGTAATGTGATTTACTACATCGAGTTCGACAATGCTGTTAGCGACGACTTAACCTACAACGATATGGCCATTCCAAACGTTGAGGTTATTAACGAGGACGATGACAGCGCTGGGGTATCGGTTTTCCCAATTAGCGGTTTGGTAACCAGCGAGGCAGGCCAAACGGCATCCTTTACAGTTAGGCTAAATACTATTCCAACCGACGATGTGTTAATTTCGATTGTTTCCAGCGACGTTACCGAGGGAACAGTTTCCCCTGCATCGCTAACCTTCACATCGGGCAACTGGGATCAAACGCAAACGGTAACCGTTACCGGTATCGACGATTTGGTTGACGATGGAGATCAAGCCTATACCATCAATCTTGCCATCGAGTCCACTGATGATGAGAATTATCAACCTGTTACAATACAAAGCGTTGCCGTAACCAATATTGACGATATAACCCCCCGTCCAATAGACGATGCGGTAACAACCGATCAGGAGAATGCGGTGGATATAGATGTGTTGGGGAATGACCTTGGGTTGGATTACGCCCCGGTTGCTGTTTCTATTCACACTCAGCCCGAGCGAGGTACAGTGGTAGTTAACCACGACAATACCATTACATATACACCCAATAGGTACTACCACGGCGATTTCTCATTCCAATATAGGGTTACAAACCGTCTCGATAATCACGCAAATGCTACGGTAACTGTTACGGTTAATCGGGTGGATGTTACGCCCATTGCCAACGACGATTTTCGAGGTACAAGTATGAATACGCCAGTTGAGGTAGATGTGCTGTTTAACGATGATAATCTGTACGATATTCCAATAACCGTTACTGCGGTTGGCTCGGCATCACCTTCGGGTAGCCTTGAGGTTACCGCCGAGAATACGGTGATCTTTACCCCCTCATCTGATTATGTGGGTTTTGCCACCTTTACCTACCGCGTAACCGATAACGATGGTGATTTCGACGAAGCGCTTGTTACTATCAATGTCAGAGAGGCTAATCACACACCTATAGCCAACGACGATATTGTAACTGTTATTAAAAACACACCCAAAACCATCAACGTGCTGGCTAATGATAGCGGTTTGGACGATGGCTTTGGCTCAATGGCCATACACTCGCACCCTGCTAATGGGGCGGTTATCATCAATGATAATAGGACAGTTACCTATACCCCCAACAACGATTTTATTGGTGACGATAGCTTCGAGTACTTTATCCAGGATGTTGATGGTGATTACGATTTAGCTACTGTTCACCTCACCGTTATTGATCAGCCCAATGCAATGCCAGTTGCTGTTGATGATTATCGCGCTACCGAAATGGATACTCCTGTTACGATTGATGTGCTTTTCAACGACTATGGTCTTGAGGATGGTGTTTCTAGCGTAACCCTTGCCTCTGAACCCTCCAATGGGGTGGCAGTGGTTAACCCCGATTTTACCATTACCTACACACCAAATACCGGATTCCTTGGTACTGAAACGTTCAGGTATCAGGTGTGCGATACCGATGGCGATTGCTCAAATACTGCCCTTGTAACCATCCTTGTTAAGCCAACAGGAACAAATCACAATCCAGTTGCCAACGACGATGCGGCTAGTACTTTTGTTAATATTCCTGTACACATTGATGTTCTTGCTAACGATAGTGGCCTTGAGGATGGACTTGGTAGTATTTCTATTCATACCACCCCCGAGTTTGGTAACGCAGTGGTTAATTCCAACAACACCATCACATACACTCCGTCGTATATGTTTACAGGAGTAGTTACCTTCCAGTATGTTGTTACGGATGTGGATGGCGATTTCGACATGGCCACCGTAACGGTAACGGTTCAGGAGAAGCTCAATTCAACCCCCGTAGCCAACGACGTGAGCGTGGCCACCGGCTTTAACACGCCACGGGTAATCGATGTGCTGTACAACGACCTGGGGCTTGACGATAAGCCAATTACCGTAACCATCCGCCAGCAGGCTAGCCCCGAGCAGGGCAATGCCGTGGCCAATGGCGATAACATGGTGACGTTTACCCCCGCCACCGGCTACGTGGGCGTGGCCACCTTCGAGTACACGGTGACCGATGCCGATGGCGACAGCGACTGGGCCACCGTAACGGTAACGGTGAAGGATGGAGAGAACTTCATCCCCGTGGCCAACGACGATGTGGCCACCACGCTGGTGAACACCATGGTGGAGATCGACGTGCTGGCCAACGACACGGGTCTTGAGGACGGCTTTGGCTCGCTGATCGTATACGAGGCTCCCGCCTTTGGCAGCGCGGTGGTAACGGCCAGCCGCACCATCGAGTACACGCCGAGCAACCTCTTCGAGGGCGAGGTAACGTTCCGCTACCAGGTGACCGATGTGGATGGCGATTTCGACATGGCCACCGTAACGGTAACGGTTCAGGAGAAGCCAAACGCCATCCCCGTAGCCAACGACGTGAGCGTGGCCACCGGCTTCAACACGCCGCGGGTAATCGACGTGCTGCACAACGATACGGGGCTTGACGATACGCCCATTACCGTGACCATCCGCCAGCAGGCTACCCCCGAGCAGGGCAATGCTGAGATGAATGGCGACAACACGGTGACGTTTACCCCCGCCACCGGCTACGTGGGCGTGGCCACCTTCGAGTACACGGTGACCGATGCCGACGGCGACAGCGACTGGGCCACCGTAACGGTAACGGTGAAGGATGGAGAGAACTTTATCCCCGTGGCCAACGACGATGCTGCCACCACCTTGGTGAACACCATGGTGGAGATAGACGTGCTGGCTAACGATACCGGCCTTGATGACGGCTTTGGCTCGTTGTCCATATACGAGGCACCCGCCTTTGGCAGCGCGGTGGTAACGGCCAGCCACACCATCGAGTACACGCCGAGCAACCTCTTTACGGGCGAGGTAACCTTCCGCTACCTGCTAACCGATGTGGATGGCGATTTCGACATGGCCACCGTAACGGTAACGGTTCAGGAGAAGCCAAACGCCATCCCCGTAGCTAACGACGTGAGCGTGGCCACCGGCTTCAACACGCCGCGGGTAATCGATGTGCTGTACAATGATACTGGCCTTGACGATACGCCCATTACCGTGACCATCCGCCAGCAGGCTACCCCCGAGCAGGGCAATGCCGTGGCCAATGGCGATAACACGGTGACGTTTACCCCCGCCACCGGCTACGTGGGCGTGGCCACCTTCGAGTACACGGTGACCGATGCCGATGGCGACAGCGACTGGGCCACCGTAACGGTAACGGTGAAGGAGGGAGAGAACTTCATCCCCGTGGCCAACGACGATGAGGCCACCACGCTGGTGAACACCATGGTGGAGATCGACGTGCTGGACAACGATACCGGCCTTGATGACGGCTTTGGCTCGCTCACCATTTACGAGGCACCCGCCTTTGGCAGCGCGGTGGTAACGGCCAGCCGCACCATCGAGTACACGCCGAGCAACCTCTTCACGGGCGAGGTAACGTTCCGCTACTTGGTAACCGATGTGGATGGCGATTTCGACATGGCCACCGTAACGGTAACGGTTCAGGAGAAGCCCAACGCCCTCCCCGTGGCCAACGACGTGAGCGTGGCCACCAGCTTCAACACACCGCGGGTAATCGACGTGCTGCACAACGATACGGGACTTGACGACACACCAATAACCGTAACCATTAACTATGAACCAAACGCAGCGCAAGGGTCGGTAGTTGTTAATCCCGACAATACCGTTACGTTTACCCCAGCCACCGATTTTGTTGGAGAGTCTATGTTCCAATATACTGTTACCGATGTTGATGGCGATGCTGATTTTGCAACGGTAACTGTAAATGTAAAGTCGGGCGAGAACTTTATTCCTGTGGCCAATGATGATATAGCCACCACATATATTAACATACCAGTTGATATTGATGTGTTAGTAAACGATACCGGACTGGAGGATGGTTTTGGATCAATAGAGATATACCGTCAACCTAAGTTTGGACAGGCGGTAGTACTGGATGATAATCAGATAAGGTTCACCCCCGCCAACTTCTACATGGGCACCATGACCTTTATGTACAAACTATCTGATATTGATGGCGATTTTGATATTGCAACTGTTACCGTTAGTATTATTGATGTTGATAACCCTAGACCCATCGCAAACGATGATATGGTTGGCACTAGCTTTAATACAATGGTTACTATTGATGTGCTGGCCAACGATACTGGGCTCGACGATGAACCCGTTGTTGTTACCATTTATGCTGAGCCTAACCCTGCTGAGGGTAGCGCACTTGTAAATGCTGATAATACCATCGACTTTACCCCTGCAACCAACTATGTGGGCGTGGCCATCTTTAGGTATCTTGTAACCGATGCCAATGGTGATGCCGATCATGCTGAGGTAAAAGTTACCGTTAAGGAAGGCGAGAACTTTGTCCCCATTGCTATGGACGATAGCCGTGGAACAAGTTTCAACACCCCTGTAGATATTGAAGTGTTAGAAAATGACCTTAACTTACAGGATGAGCCAATTACGGTTACCATTAGCGTGCAAAGTAGTGCTACTTATGGCACAGCCACGGTAAATGCCGACAATACAGTAACTTTTACGCCAGCAACCGATTATGTGGGGGCAGCCACTTTCGTATATCGAGTTGCTGATATGGATGGCGATTACGATGAGGCAACAGTAACCATTACGGTTAAGGAAGGGGAGAATGCCTTTCCCGTAGCAGTTCCAGACATTGCCTACACGCATATGGGTATGCCGGTTGAGCTAGATGTGCTGGCAAACGACTCTAAACTCGATGATAAACCCATTAATGTGTATATCCAAACTGCTGCGATTGATCATGGTGAGGTTGAAGTATTGGAGACCAACCAGGTAAGGATTAGCCCAGAACAAGGATTTGTTGGCGAGCTAAAATTTATCTACAGGGTTGTAGATGCCGATGGCGATTTTGATGAAGCAGAGGTTACGGTTGTGGTTTATAGTGAGATTATTGCCTTGGATGATGAGGCTGAGGTTATGCGCAACGAGTCGGTTGTAATTGATGTGCTGGCAAACGATGAGGGCCTACAGCATATTACTCCTGAGCTATCCGTTTCGCAGGTTGCTTTGCATGGTATGGTTACTGTAAACATCGACAACACCTTGACCTACACCCCCGACCTGGGTTACTTTGGCGACGACTCGTTTACCTACAGGGTATGCAGCCAGTATGGCGCTTGTGCCGAGGCCAACGTGAGTATCAATATTAAAATTGAACCATTCCGTATCCCCGAGGGCTTCTCGCCCGATGGCGATGGTATAAACGACACATTCGAAATCATTGGGCTAGAAGCGTACAGGCAGGTAAAAATTAGGATATACAACCGATGGGGACATATTGTTTACCAGAACAATAACTACAAAAACAATTGGGATGGTAAGGCTAGCGCTGCGATGTCGGTTGGAAGAACGCTCCCAACAGGTACTTACTACTACATTATCGAGATTGTGGATACTAATGAGAAGTTTACAGGTAATATTTTCCTTAAAAGGTAATTGAGGTTTTTATAATTCGAAAATTATTGCAACATGAGAAGTTTTTATATGCCAAGGTTTTTAGTAGTAGCTATTATGTTGTTAGCATCAGCTCAGTCTAGTGCACAGCAAGACCCGCTTTTCACAAACTACTTGCAAAACCCAATTGCCTTTAACCCTGCCATTGCGGGTACAGTTGATGGGCTAAACCTAAGCCTGCTCACACGGAACCAATGGATTGGGCTCGATGGAGCACCAGCAACTTATAGCTTTGGAGCCCATACTCCGTATGTGAAGCAGAATATGGGTTTAGGCTTTAACGTGATGACCGACAAGGCTGGGTCCCTTCGCAACACGCACATAACGGGGTCGTATGCCTATCAAATTACAGTTTTCCCAGAGGTTAAGCTGTCGATGGGTTTAAAGGCTGGAATTAGTAGCTACAATGCTGCCATTGGCGGTTTGTTTGTTAACGACCCAACGGATCCCAACTTTCAGGCCGACGAACATCGGATAAGCCCAAACCTTGGGGTTGGTTTTCATCTATACACCAACCAGTACTATGCTGGTTTCTCAGTGCCTAAGCTTATTGAGCCAAGGCTTAACAAGGAGTATCGCGAAAGCAAGGAGCCTTACAACCCGCAGTTTTACTTAATGGGAGGGTACCGTTTCCCCATTAACTTGGATTGGGAGTTCCTGCCGTCAGCACTGGTGGGTATTATGGGTGGATCGCCAATGTCGGCCGACCTAACAGCACAGTTTATGTATCTGAGACGCTTCTACTTTGGTACTCATTATAGGATTGGCGATGCGATGGGGCTGTTTGTTAATGCCAAGATAACCGATGATTTTACCTTTGGCTATGCGTTCGACTTTACCCTAAACAGGTTGTCGAGCGTAAATAGCGGAACCCATGAGTTTGTGCTAACCTACACCTTTTATGGCCTATGGAATAAAATTGAGAGTTGGAGGTTTTAGAGCCTATCTACTAACCGAGATATTTTGGTAAGAAAAGTGATTGGTTGATTACCCAATCATGCCAGAGTCAGTCAGTCAACCTGCTTACTGGCAAGCAGGGTTAACCAATCATCTAATCAACCTGCCTGCCTTTGGCAGATCAATCACTCAATCACTCAATCACTCAATCATCCAATCATCCAATCACATCCAAACTATGTCAATGGCAAATCGAGAGAACCTACAGATCATATCCTACCTCACCCTACGAACCCTTATAGGCTCGTTTGGAATTTTATTACCCATAGTCCTTGCTGTTGGCGGCTTTATTAGCACAGGGAGCTTTACGCTCGAGAGTTCCATAAGTAGCTACTACGATACCCCAATGCGCGATGTATTTGTGGGAATCCTTTTCGTGTTAGGATTTTTTCTACTTGCCTACAAAGGCTATAAGCCCATCGACAATATTGCTGCAACGTTGGGGTTTGTGTTTGCTCTGGGGGTTGCGCTTTGCCCCAGCAGTAGCTCGGTAAAGGCCGTTTGGGTAATGCATTTTGTTTCGGCTGGACTGCTGTTTGGTGTTTTTGTATTCTTCTCGCTTTACCTTTTTACCAAGACCCACGAAGGAGAGGAGCCGACTCCTGGCAAGAAGCGACGAAACACTGTGTACTGGATATGCGGTTTGGCCATAGTGTTTTTTCTACTGATTATGGCCTTGTGCTTTATCTTTCTACCTCCCCAAGTGCGCGAAGCGTACAAGCTAATCTTCTGGCTCGAGACCGGTGCCCTTTGGGCATTTGGCATCTCATGGCTGGTAAAAGGACGTTTCCTGTGGAGTAGCCTGTTGGGTTGATGTGCAACTGCTCGGCTGTATACCTTTATCCCAATTATCTGCATAAGGTATTTCACATCAATTACATTTACCCTTTGGGTAAGTAAGTCCTCTTCCTACAATATAATCCTGCCGTTTGTTTTAATCTGTTGCATGCGCCTACTTTGAGCAATGTAAGTTGCTGATTATTAACTCCAAGAAAAATTTTTGAAAAAAAGTTCCAAAAAGGTTGTCACAAAACCATCATTTTAATCACATATAGTGGAGGGGGTTATGTTTTCTCTCCACAGTAGTAACCCTTAATTTTTGGAATTATGTACATCGCGAAGCAACAAGATCTGCTAATGGACATAGCACATCTTATAGAGGAGGAGGCCACTGGAACCCCTGAGGAGCTGGCCGAACAGTTTGGTTTAACCGACAAGATGCTCAGGCGTTACATTACCCACCTGCGGGCTATGGGAGCCGATATTGGCTACTGTACCGCCCGCAACACGTACTATTTTGTGAAGCCCCTAACTTTTAAGTTTGGTTTTAGCCCGCTGGAGGCAGGTAAGGCTCACTAATGCTAAGGGCGAAAGGAACAACCACAGGTATAGTAAAACTGTACTCCCGAAAGCCTCATTGGCAGAGTGTGGTAAGGGAGTGTGAAAACGTAATGGGTATATAGTAAGATGACGAAAGGACAAAGCCAGCCACTTTATGGTATTCGAACCTGAATCTTATCCGCAAAGTCATAAGCCTACATATATCCATACAAGGAGAAGAAATTGACCCGAAAACTCCTTAACCCAAGGTAGGGCAAAACCTAGAGCAATTTTTTTTGAAGCATCTGTACGGTAGCTACTCTTCATAACTTATGATTCTTACATCATCCTCAGCTCTTGTGATTTTTGTAGATGTGTAGTTCATATTCGGTTTCAGAAGAATAGCGATACATCAATGGCAAGTTAAAAGTATGGTAGTCTTAACATCTATCGTAATGGTTATTTGTCAGCTGTATGTTGATGTTTGCCTGATCCTCAACAATGGGTTTAGCTACCATAAATCAGATGTAATTAACCAATTACAAACCAAAACTAATTTTACAAATGAAAAGATTATTAGGTTTATCACTAGTTGCTGGAATCTTGTTTGTAAGCTGCCAGAAAGATGAGATTTTAACTCCAACTGCCGAGGACAACTCGTTGTACGAAACGCAAACCTCATTTGAGGGGCTAAGCCATGGCGATGTTATTCCCAATAGCTACATTGTAGTTTTCAAGGAAACACCCGACTTGAAAAATGTTGAGAGTAAGTACGAGACCATGAAAAGTTCCTACGAAAGAGACTTTGCCAAGAATGACAACTTTTTGCAGGAGCTGCACATGAAGAAAATGGACTCGTTTAGGGTTGAGTACGAGAGAACCCTCACCGACCTAAACATTCCTGAAGAATCCATTGAGAATGTTTACACCGGTTCAGTATTTGGTATCTCGGCCAAGCTAAGCGATAAAGATGTTAGGATGCTTGAGAAGGATGCTAGGGTTGATTATATTGAACCCAATCGCTACATCGAGCTAAGCTATAGGCTAGAGGAAGATACCGAGGGGCTCGACGGAGCAAAAGCCCAAACAATTCCTTGGGGTATCTCACGTGTTGGCGCAGCTGTTTACACAGGTAGCCGAGTGGCATGGGTTGTTGACACTGGTATTCAGTACAATCACCCCGACCTAAACGTTTACACTTCGGCCTGTAGATCATTTGTTTCGGGCGAATCGTACAACGATGGCAATGGGCATGGTACCCATGTGGCCGGAACCATTGCCGCCATTCATAACACCTATGGTGTTGTGGGCGTAGCGGCAGGTGCCAGAGTTGTTGCCGTTAAGGTGCTCTCCAATCAGGGCGGCGGTAGCTATGCAGGCATCATATCTGGTATTGACTATGTTAGGAGTGTTGCAAGCTCGGGCGATGTGGCCAACTTTAGCCTTGGCGGACCAGCCTCTACAGCTCTTGATAATGCAGTGATAAACCTTTCAAATAGGGGTGTGTGGTGTGTTATTGCAGCTGGAAACGATTATCGAAATGCAAATAATTACTCCCCAGCTCGGGTTAACGGAACCTATATCTATACTGTTTCGTCGCATGATAGCAACAACCGTTTTTCAACCTTCTCTAACTGGGCAAATCCTCCAATCGACTGGTGTGCACCGGGTACAAGTATCTACTCTACATGGATTGGTAGCTCATACCGAACCATAAGCGGCACATCTATGGCTGCTCCTCATGTGGCGGGCATACGCTTAATGGGTGCACCAAGAGTACGCGGATATGTAACCAACGATCCCGACGGTAACCCAGATAGAATGGCACAAAGGTAACGCTTGTAATCTCTAGCTTGATAGGTTAGGGTCAGGTTTATTGATACGCCTGACCCTGCTTTTTTATGATTTTTCTGCACATCACTTCGCCATTTAGGTAGAAGTCAAGGTAGTTTTATATCTTTACTCTACTATAGTCAGTTAGTTACCTTAACGCAACAGTATAAATTACAGTTTATGATTGCTTGTCCCCTTCGATTTAAAAGGCCACTAGTATTGGCTTGCTTTTTAATTATTTACGTAGCATTCTCCAGCTATGCATCATTTCCTGCCTCTACCGAGATAGATAAGCAAAGAATAAACGAGGTGCTCAAGCAGGCATACGAGCTTGATCAAAAGTATCGAAGAATAATTGACAGCCTTATGAAGGCCGAAATTTATAACGAAGAGCTAGCCGTTGCTGCATATGAGATGAAGGAGCAGGATAAGCGAAACATTGAGCTAGTACTGCCCATTATCGACAGCATTATTCACTATCGGATAGACGATTTGGATACATTGTCGTACAAGGCATGCTACCTTGTAATTCAGCACGCAGATGTCGATATTCACAATAAGTATGTCGATTTTGTTCACCATCTAGCACAAAAAGGTTATATCCCTAGCCTTAATTACGCCTGGTTTGTTGATAGGCTGCTAGTGGGGCAAGGCAAAGTTCAGAAATATGGAGTTCAGGCCTATAGATACATAAACAATGTAACCCTGCTCTATCCAGTTGGTATAGATTATCTTGAATCGTGGAACGAGCTTGGTCTCGAATTCGACCCAAAAATTTGGGACAACTGCAAGTACTCTCCAGCACTCGTATCGCCCAATGAGTTTGCCCTGTTGGGTTTTATTCTCCACAATTCAGAAGGGGCCGAAGGCATTAAGGTGCAAGTAAATGAATCTATTCACACATTAACAACAAGTACAGGCTATTTTTGCTTAGTTTTTAATAAGGTGTTAATCCCCGATAGTATTCAGATAGTAACTAGCTCCGCTACGGTAGACTATAAGCTTGATATTGCAGAGGATGCCGATTTTATTGTTGTAACCTATGATTTGTAAGGTTAGAGTTTGAAATCTCTGTTTACCTAATCTTAGCGGGGAAATTTCTAACTAAGATATTTTACAGTATCAAAATATTAATATCCAATGAAAAGATCAATTCTGTTTATTCTCTTACTGGCATTTGCAATAGGGGAAGTTTATGCACAAGGAAGTGCCTTTGATTTGCGATTTTACCCTACTCGGATCTATGATTACTTTGCACATGATGCAGCCAATTGTATTATTACCGATGGAACCAATGTTGATGGTTTGGCTAGGATGTTGGGTCCAAGTACGTTAATACTTGACGAAAGTGAGTATAACGCGTTTTGCCTCGCCAGTTACAATATAATTTGTGTAGGAAATGCCAAAACCAATGCATTCATTAGTACCCTAGTACTACCTTATAGCTTTGATGGTGATATGTTATGCATTGGTGATACAACAATTAGCACCAAGGGGGCTAATTTTATGGCTGTAACCTCAAATCCTTTTAACAGGGCAAATTGTTTGCTACACATCGATACCATTGCCGAAGGCTATAATAACCAGTTTTTTGGGAAATCCCAATTTGTAGTTTACCGAAAGAATGAAGTGGTATATAGTGATAAGTATTATCGCTATTTAACGAAAATGGATGCCTCCCCCAACGAGCATATGCACGAATCTGGCTTTTACCCGAATACTCAGCTAAGCAGATTCCCCAATTTAGACGGGAGTCTTTTTCCAGTCGACACCAATGTTTTTAAACCAATTGATACTAGGAGTAACTATGATGAGCTGATTAGTGATATGGTCAACAAAAAGGTAGTTCTGATGGGAGAGAATCATTACTTCAAAGAGATTACAGATATTGTAAAAAGAATTCTATTTGCACTTAATGAGGATGCATATTTTCCCTACCTGGTTGTTGAAACCCCTTTTTCTTACACCTATGACATCAACACCTACCTCTCAATTGCAGACGATAAAACGGCCACTGCTTTTTTCAGCGAACGGTTGAATAGTATTGTAACAACTGTTGAGGATTCTACTTTTTATAATGACATCAGGGTATGGAATAGAAACAATCCCAATAAAGAGCTAAATGTACTCTGTTCTGATATTGAGCATAATTCTGATGTTACCATTTCAGATATCCTCATTCCAAAGCTTAATAACGCTGGTTTTGCATACTGTCCTGATTCCCTTAAGTCTGCAACCTATCTTCGTAAGCTTTTACCCGAAATCAAAAGCCTTCACAGCATTGACGAAACCATTTATCCAATTGTTGAAAATTTACTTCAGTCATTGCTGGCCTATAGCGCATTAAATGAGGGGTTTCATAAATTCAATCAGATAAGAAGTAGGGCAATAATTAGAAAGTTTGAAGACCCTCATTATTTTAGTGATATAGTAAGGGATAATAAGCTCATAATTTATGGAGGGAGTGAGCACACAGGAACAGGGAATAAGAATGCGATAAAGCGTGATGCTGAAGGTTATTACTTTCAGTATATTAACTCCAACACCAAGGGCCTTACCTATTCGCTACGTTTGGTTGCCTATAGCTATACGGTGAACCCCCTATTGCTGGACAAAGAGCATTTTAAGCATAGAGCAGGTAATTATCTCAAGATGCTAACAAATTATCGAGAGGCAGTTGCCAGCAAAAGTATTGATACGAATGATCCAGTTTTCATTTTCAACGGGTTTGATAGCTTTACGAAAGGACTACTCGAGATATCAACTTCTATGAACGGGCCATTCTTTTTCTCCACAGCAGATATCCCTAGGTTTGAGCGAAACAATTACATATCCTTTCTTGATCGGATGCATTCAACTCGAAGTAAGAATCATTTTTTATTGTACGATGGGGTAGTAGTTATTCCAATTTCTAAGTTGGTAACTTCGAGATAGATAGGGTTATGTTTTTTTTAATACTTGTTATAGGCAGTTCTTTCATCTTATTATATCAAAGCATATCTCCGTTCGCCCCAAACTGCCGGCAAAAAACTCAAATGCAAACCACATTAAACCAGTTCGTTAAACAGCAGGCTTAATTTTTCTCCAAAAAAACTTCTAAAATCATTGTCACAAATCCGGTATTTGCGACACATATAGTAGAGGGGCTTATTGCCTCTACACAGTTTCACCCTATTTGTTAACCAGTAACCAACAAATCGCAATGATTTTAAAAGTAAAGGATCAGCTCGAAACGCTTCACCAGCAAATTGAAAACGCCAGCACTGGAACACCCGCCCAGTTAGCCCAGCGCTTGGGCGTAACCGCCCGCACGGTTCGCAACTACATCAGTCAACTTGTCAAACTTGGGGCGCCTGTCGAATATTCCCGCTCCAGCCAAACATACTACTACAAGCACCCAGTTGCGCTTAGGTTTACCTTTGAGCCCTTGAATACAAGCGCTCAGGAGACAAACGGGGGGGGTAAAAGCCTTTCTGTTAGCAGGATAGGGGGAGGTGTGTGATAATCTCAATTCTAAATCCCTTTTTTTACATCTCAGACCGCTAAGCGTAACGACTTAACATTTAGCTAGATATTAATACTTATATGTAATTTGTGTTGTAAAACATATGTTGTGATGCTACACGGAAATGTCATTTCCGCGAAGGGGTATACCTTTGGTATGCCAAAACATCCTGAATGGGCCCAAAGGGAGGGTTTTGTATAAAATGCTATTTTTTCAATAACTCTAAACAAATTCTAACTATGAAAAAGCTAAAGCTAAACCAGCTAAGTAAAGCCGAGCTGGAGAATCGAGAAATGAGCGCCATTAAAGGCGGTAATTGCTGTGGTTGTGGATGCCATTACGAAGGACAGCCAGGAGGCTCTTCAACAACAAGTAATCGGGATGCAAACTACAAATATGGTTACGACTCAGTTGGAGGAAATATTGATTGCAGATGTGGTGACGTACAGACTGCCACAGCGTAGTTGTAAGTTAGTAACGAAGGCAAGTAGGGCTTTACCTACTTGCTTTTTTTAAGATGAAAACCCTAGCTATGACAAAACAATATTTTTACTGCTACAAGCCATTGTACCTATTGGCTCTTATCTTGCTCTTTTCATGTAGCAATGTATCCAATAGCAACAATGAATTTAGCATAACATTCCCATATACGCTAAACATAAAAGAAGTGCTCGATGGCAGCAGCCCTGGCCAACCGCCAACCCTTAGCCAGATAGCCGACAGCATTGAGTACGTTAAGCTGGGGTTGGTAGATGGAAAACCGCTTGGACAGATATTTAACGTAAGGGTAACCAGCAACAATATCTTTCTTACCACTGTAAATGAGCCTGCGCTAATGTTTAGCCGTAATGGAGAGTTTATCACTCGGTTGGGTAAATTGGGCCGAGGTCCTGCTGAGTACGTTTCAGCTCTCGATGTAGTGCCAATAGAGAGCAAGGGGGTAGTTGCTGTAAAGGCTTATCCGTTAGGCGACTTTCCAGTGTATAACTATTCGGGTCAGATGGTAAAGCGGTTATCTCGAGTTGAAGGAAGTCGAAATATTGAAGTGCTTAACGGGACCAAAGTGTATAGCGAGGATATGGGTTTCTTTACAACTAAAGATGGGTATATGATACTATCTAGAGACCTCAATGGAGATACCGTATTTTTTAGCAAAAGTCATCACGATGATTTTCTCAATACCGATAGTTGGAAGAGACTACAGTACTATATTATCACTAGGATAACACCCTATAATACTGATACGGTTCTGGTGTTAGAGAACGCGGTGGATACCATATTCTCCTTCAATGGCAAGGAGCTTATCCCACGGTATATACTCGATATCGGTAAGTACAACGGGAGCTACGCCGATAGGCTCACCCAGCCCACCAAGGCGATTGCCGAGGCCTCCACCCAGTACATCTTCTTTTTCGAGACCCAAGCCCACCTATTTGTGCAAATGCTGGTGCGCAATAAGCCCTGGCTAGTATGGCTCGATAAGCAAACGGGGCTAACTCAGGGGAAGCAGTACCCCGTAGAGTTCTGGCCCAAAAGCACCAATGGCATAGCCCGAAGCGACAAGACCTTTCTGTCCAACGACTACGATGGTGGCCCCGACTTCTATCCCCGAGCCACCATGAGCAATCGGCTAGGGGTATCGTGGTACTACGCCCATGAGCTCATGGAATTAGAAAGCCCTAGCAGCAGGGAGGCAACCAACAGCGATGCCCAGCGCCGTTTGGCGAGCATGGTTGAAAACCTTACCATGGAGGACAACCCGGTGATTATGATTGTACATTACAAGGGAGGAGAGTAGCGATGGAAGCAACGCATATAGTTAGTGCCGAGAGTGGCAACTCCTATATAATGGATGCCCGGCTCAAGGAGATTATGTATTGTCCCCCTGGGCTAAAAGCGGCTTGCCATATTGGCGAAGAGACGAATGAAAACACCAAGGTTTACGACCACGATGCGGAGGTATACTATCGGGGGAAGTATCGTTTTCTAAAAGAGCATGGTTTTTTTTCACATCCAAAAACTGATATTGTAACCCAAATTCACTAGTGGGCACTAAATATAAATAATAGTTCTTTGAAAATCTTTGTTCATCGCACTTATCTGTTTTTTTAATAGCGTGACGATTTGAATTGGAAATC
>NZ_JAANIG010000038.1 GCF_011174675.1 Perlabentimonas gracilis
GGTGAGGGGGTGAAGGCGGCGAAGCCGCCTTCACCCCCTCACCCCTTAGACCTCTTGAAAGTACTGTCATTTCGAGCGAAGCGAGAAATCTATATTTATTAATCGGTCAGTAGTGATAGTTTTTAATTTTTTATACCATTTACATGGAATTTACCCAAGTAATTACTCTAATAAACAAAGACACAAGCAAACAAATTATTAACCCCAAAAACTAAAGCCATGAAAACAAAAACGAACAAAGCGAACTTAGAAAGAAAGAAATCATTGTTCTTTCAAGCGGGACTAGTCGTAGCTCTATCCCTTGTTCTTCTGGCCTTTGAATGGCCATCCACAGGTGATATAAAGTTTGATTTAGCATCGGGTATTGCTCTGAATTTTGATGAGGAGATGATTCCAATTACCCGACCCGAAGATGTTACCCCCCCACCTCCGCCCCCTGTAATTTCAACACCAGATATAATTAACATTGTTGATGATGATGTTGAAATTGAGAACGAAGATGAAGATATCTTTAAAGATATAGACGACAAAACGTTTAAAGACTTGCTCAAGAACCCAATAGTGTTCGAAGACGAGAAAGATTTAGACGAAACCATTCCCTTCATGCTGATTGAGGAGCAACCCACATTCATGGGGGGTGATCACAGAAACTTTACCAAATGGGTTTTTGCAAACCTTAAGTACCCCGAGATAGCAGCTCAGAACGGAATTCAGGGGAGGGTTACCCTAGAGTTCACCATCGACGTTGACGGATCGGTAACCAACGTAAGGGTTGTTAGGGGGATAGACTCCTCTCTAGATGCGGAGGCACTCAGGGTGGTATCAAACTCGCCAAAATGGAGCCCTGGATTGCAAAGGGGAAAACCTACAAAAGTATCGTTCACCTTCCCCGTAACTTTCAGGTTAAACTAGAATGTCAAATCAGATCAAAGACAGGAGACAAAGCCCAGCAAGTGCTGGGTTTTTCTTTGGTTATGATCTCTGCAAAGTAAGACCAAACACAAAGAATAGATTTTCGGCATATGGATTGAGTATCAACTTTCCAAAAATAGGCAAGCTAAAGCTTTCAGAAATTTTTATCGTTTGGGTTACTCCTGCTCCAACACTCACTACGCTGAATGTATTGGCATAGTATCCACGGTATGGTGTGAGGCCAACAGAAAAATCGAAATGCTGATATGCAGTTCTTCCCCATATGTAACCAGCCTCAATATACGTTGAGTAGTAGTTTCTGCCGTTGTTCGGATTCAAGTCATCGCCCCAAAGCAGGGTTGAAACCATTAGCGTTATGGGTAATTTCTCTGTACCATCAAAACTTAGGGTTGCATCGAGGGTGTGCTGGGTGGTGGACTGGTCCAGATCAAAGAATCGATTAAACCGAAGGGTCTCGTTAGGGCAGAAATAGTCGAGTACCGAGAAGGTAAAGCTACCCAACGAGTACGATGCGTAAATATCGACCTCGGCGTATGAGTTATCAACGGTATAGGCAGCCCAAGCCCCCACCAAAAAGTTACGTTTGCTCACATTAAAACTGGGCTGCATATTCCACGCATCGCAAGTAAGCGATCCGCGCCAAACGTGCCTTGCCTGAATAGTAGCCGACAAATCAACGCTTAGCGAATCGGTAGCATGAGGGATATGGTCGGCTGGCACTGACACCGATGCTAAATCCTTATCAACAGGAACAGTTGCTGCTAGCGGCAGCCACAGGGTGCTTAAGAGCAAGGCAAGGGCAACTCTTGTCATCGTCTCAATTTTGGCTGCAAAAGTAATCCTTTAAAAAGTAAATACCCCATAAGTTGCGTTGGGAAAACATATGTTATTAAGCGATAATTGGGATATGCCTTTTTGCTCTAAATCATTTTATATCTATCTTTGCCCATCATATAAATAAATAGCTATGAAGTTTGGCGTTGTAATTTTTCCTGGCTCCAACTGTGATCACGACATGATCTACGTTCTAAAGAACATTATGGAGCAAGAGGTGGTAGAACTTTGGCACAAGGACACCGATCTACAGAATGTAGATGCCGTGGTGCTACCCGGCGGATTTTCGTATGGCGACTACCTTCGCTCTGGTGCTCTTGCTCGCTTTTCGCCCATTATGGAGAAGGTGATTGAGTTTGCTAACAACGGTGGCTTTGTGTTTGGGGTTTGCAATGGATTTCAAATCCTTTGCGAGGCCAAGCTTCTTCCGGGAGCGCTTCTACACAATAATAGTCAGAAGTTTGAATGTAAGAACGTTTACATCCTGCCCGACAGCAAAACGGCTGCTCCCACAGCTTTCCTTCCACGGGGCAGGGCGTTAAAAATACCCATTGCCCATGGCGAAGGCCGTTACTACGCCGACAAGGAAACCCTTGCCAGTATGAGGATCAACGGTCAGATTCTTTTTAGGTACTGCGACGAGAGCGGAAATATCTCCGAAGCGGTTAACCCCAATGGTTCAGTAGAGAATATTGCCGGTGTATGCAACGAAAATTTTAACGTATTCGGTATGATGCCTCACCCCGAGCGTGCCGCCGACGATGAGCTGGGGAACACCGACGGCTACTTAATCTTCGAGTCGATGCTAAAGTACATTAAGGATAAACTGTAGATAAGATTATATTGATATTTTTAAAAGGGGCTTTACTGCCCTTTTTTTGTTGTGGACTGCTATGCTAAAAAGATTCCCCTAATGGTGTTGGAGCAGCGGAACAACTAATTTTCTTCGTTGCCAAACTTGCTTTTAATCCAACGCGGGAACATTATTGCACCTATCACAAGGTAAGGGTAGTAGGTAGCCAAACGCCAAATTAATGCCATGGCAATGGCAACTGTACCCAATATGGCGGGTTCCACTGGAATAAATTCGCCCAGAAAGCGGGTAAAAACAAACTCAGCAAATCCGCTCCCACCAGGTGTTGGACTTACCAGCATCATGATCCACATAACCAGCTGGCGAGCAAAAATAACAAAGTGATCGGAAACCGTAAAGAAAGCCAATAGCAAGGCATTAACTACCCAGTAACGCGATGTCCACGAAAAGGCTGTGGCCAAAAACGATTTGAACCAAAACCCAAAAGGTTTTACCTTAAACTCTCGGGAGTTCTCAATTATCTCAGTGCCGGCATCGTTGGCGCCATGCTTCCATCGCCTTAAAATGGGTAGTTTAAACACCATGAGCATAAGCCATTTTAATCCGCGAGGATTAAAAAACAACCCGTACGATAGCACGATGACGTACAGAAGCTTAAGCAGATATCCAACCAGGGCAAAGGTGAAAAGTTCGTTGGCAAAGGCTACCTCGTCGGTAAGGCTAACACCAAACAATATATCAGTTTTTACAAACAGCAAAAGCAGGGGGAACATAAGCAGAAAGTACAGCTCATCTAAAAGCGATGTGGCCATCACAATGGCCGAGCTACGCCCAACGCTAATCCCCTCCTTGTTAACGTAAAGAATGGCCACGCTGGTACCGCCAATAGCCGAAGGAGTTATGGCCGAGGTAAATTCCCAAAGCATTACAACGCGGAAGGCTTGCTTCAGAGTAAGCTGGCCTTCGGCCAGTACCAGCAACCTTACGATGTAACCTATATCCCTAAAGGCCATAAGGATAAGAGCAACAAAAAACCACAAGAAACTCCATTTAGCCATGCTGATGTAGGTAAAAACGCTGGGGTCGAACTCGCGATAAAACATGTAGCCAACAACCCCTAACCCAATAATAATTGGGTAGATAGCACGGCTAAGTTTTATTTTGCTTAGCGGATTCTCGGTTTGCTGATTTGGTCTCTTTCTGGACATAGCTTACTTCACAAAAGTAATAAAATCGTAGCACTATTTAAGCATTAACAACACGTTAATAAATTGTTTTACCTAGACAAAAGTGAGCAGTTACGATACTTACATAAAGCAAGTGGTTTTCAAACAAGGTGTCAATTTAACAAAAAATAATACTTTGGTAAAAACCCTCATATTACCTTTACAGCATTTACTGTGAGAGCAATAAATGCTGTATTCAATTATTTTAGATGCTAAGGTCAAACAAAACAACTACTTACTCAGAGTTTTTTCTTATTTTTGCACATCATTTTGCATTACGCTACAAATCAACATAAAAGGTTTTTTATTGTAAAATGAAGTGACCTATGCTTTTCACTCTTGCCGCTGGTATAAATGTTGTAAGTGAGCCAAGCATAACTATAAGTTTAGCTGAAGTCAAAAAGGATAACGGTTTTTTTAACAATCATACTACAATGCAAAGAGTCATTAAATTATCCCTTCGTTTGCTACTAGCTTTTTCGATGACATTAACATTCATCCACGAAGTAAAAGCTCAAATGCCAAGCATCAATCAGGTTGATTTCAGGTCAATTAAAGTCGACAATTTAACAGATGCTCAGGTAAGGCAATTCATCTCTCGGGCAAAAACCACGGGGATGACTCTACAGGAGCTAGAGGCTGAAGCCATATCGAGGGGTATGCCCTACACCGAAGTTTTAAAACTTAGGGAAAGAATTAACTTGTTGGAAAGCGGTCAGGCATCATTAACTGGACAATCGGCCAGTGGAGATACCCGAACGTTAGACCCGAACAATTCACAACGTACTTTTACTGAAGAGTTCGATCTATTTGCAGAAGAAGAGGACTCAATTAAGGTATTTGGACACAACCTTTTTAACAGAGCCGAACTTACCTTTGAACCAAGCCTAAACATTCCTACCCCCCAAAATTACCAGCTAGGGCCTGGTGATGAGTTGATAATTGAGGTTTGGGGCGCTTCACAAAGCCAGTCGAGACTATCAGTTAGCCCCGAAGGACAAATTGTTGTGCCAGATGTTGGAGTTATAAATGTAGGTGGGTTAACCATTGAGAAAGCCTCCACCCTTATTACCAACCGTTTGTCAACCATTTACTCCGGATTAAAAGGAAACACCCCTAACACCTTCGCACAGGTAAGCATTGGGAATGTTCGAAGCATAAAGGTTACTGTGGCCGGCGATGCATTCATGCCTGGCACTTATACCATACCCTCCTTTGCCACAGCGTTTAATGCATTGTATCTAGCTGGCGGCCCCGACGAAATGGGATCATTCCGTGAAATAAGAGTGGTAAGAAATGGTAAGTTGTATCAAAAGATCGACCTGTACGACTTCCTACTAAGGGGAGAAACAGAACTTAATGTGAGGCTGCAGGATGAAGATATTGTTTTTATAGCCCCCTTCCAGAACCGAGTTACATTTTACGGAGAAGTAGTTCGCCCTGCTATTTACGAGTTGAAGGAGGGCGAAACCCTGGAGAATCTAGTTGAATTTTCAGGTGGATTTTCGGCACGTGCTTACAGTAAGCATTTAGTGGTAAATCGCAAAACCGACAGCCAGAAAAAACTCCTAAATGTAGACAAGGAACTCTTCTCGTCATTCTTGATGAACAACGGCGACGAGATAAAGGTTGGTGAAATATTAGACAGATACGAGAATAGAGTTACGGTAAAAGGAGCTGTCTTCAGAGAGGGCGAATATGGCCTTACCGAAGGGATGACCGTTGGCATGCTAATAAAAAAGGCCGAAGGTTTAAGGGAAGATGCATTTACCAACAGGGCCTCAATATACAGGTTGCTCGACAATCTTGAGGTTGAGGTTATCGACATTAGCCTGCAAGAAATTTTAAATAACCCAGCAACAGATATTGAGCTTAAACGTGAAGACATACTGATGATAAGTTCTATCCTAGAGCTAAAAGAAGAGCGAAAAGTTAACATAATGGGCGAGGTTAAACAACCAGGAACCTTTCCATACGCCGATAACATTAGCCTAGGGGAACTAATCAGAAAAGCTGGTGGACTTAAGTATTCCGCCTCGCTGGCTAGGGTTGAGGTCGCCCGAAGAATTCAGAACCGTACAGCAACCCAATCGGACGAATTAATTTCGGAGGTGTTCAACTTCCCGCTCGACGAAAATCTTTCGCTTGGCGATCAGGGCTCATCGTTTAAGCTAGAGCCTTTCGATATTGTATTTGTTCGTCACTCACCTGGATACCAAGTGCAAATGCTTGCCAAGGCCGAAGGAGAATTCGCTTTCCCCGGGGAATATGCCATAGCCCGCAAAGGCGAAAGAATTTCAGATCTTGTAGCTAGAGCGGGTGGCCTGACAAGTGAAGCTTACCTCCCTGGCGCCACCTTACTTCGTATGATTGATGAAACACAGATAGAGCAGGCTCAAAGAATTAAAGATATTGAAAAGTCGGGCTTGCCCATTGAACTTGATGTTAACCTAGACAGAAGAATTAAAAGTGAGTTAGAGCCCAAATCAAGTACAGAAACAAAAGCAGGGACAGTAGCAGATTCGACTAAACAAGCAATTTACCAACCCATTGGAATTGACTTAGACAAAATTCTTAAGAGACCCAAAGGTGACGAAGATCTGCTTCTGGTTGAAGGCGATATACTAAGGGTGCCGCAAAGATTACAAACGGTAAAACTCACGGGCGAACTACTTAACCCAGTAACCACTCGATTTATAAGAAATGCTAACCTTAGAAACTATGTTGCACAAGCAGGTGGTTTTTCCGATAATGCAAGGAAAAACAAGGTTTTTGTAATCTACGCCAACGGCTCCATGGATAGAACTCGCAACTTCCTGTTCTTCCGATCATACCCAAAGATTGAGCCTGGGGCAGAAATTGTGGTACCACAAAAACCCGAAAAAGATGGAATTTCGCTGCAAGAAACGCTGGCCATTAGCTCGTCACTTTCGTCCATTGCCCTAGTTGCTGTAACAATTATGAACCAATTAAAATAGCCTTATGTCGATTAAGAATATCTGCTGTATTGGTGCTGGTTATGTTGGTGGCCCCACCATGGCTGTTATTGCCCAAAAATGCCCCGAGATTAAAGTAAATGTTGTTGATATTAATCCTCAACGAATTGCCGATTGGAACGATGAGAATCTCGATAAACTTCCAATCTTTGAGCCCGGTCTAAAAGAGGTTGTGGCCGAGGCTCGCGGTCGTAACCTTTTCTTCTCGACCGATATTGAAAAGGGGATTCGTGAGGCCGAAATGATTTTTATATCTGTTAACACCCCCACCAAAACCTACGGTAAGGGCAAGGGGATGGCCGCCGACCTGAAATTTGTTGAGCTGTGCGCTCGCCAGATTGCCGAGGTGGCAACCGAGGATAAAATTGTGGTGGAGAAATCGACCTTGCCCGTTCGCACTGCACAAGCAATAAAAGATATTCTGGACAACGTGGGGAATGGTGTGAAGTTCCAAATTCTGTCGAACCCCGAATTCCTAGCCGAAGGCACTGCCGTTAACGATCTTCACCATGCCGACCGCGTGCTAATTGGTGGCGATATTGCCACAGCCGAAGGCCGCAAAGCTATGGATGCCTTATCCGATATCTATGCCCATTGGCTTCCAAAGGAGCGTATTCTTCAAACCAACGTATGGTCGTCGGAGCTATCGAAGCTAACCGCCAACGCCTTCCTTGCGCAGCGTGTTTCATCAATCAACGCCCTTAGTGCCCTTTGCGAGAAGACCGAGGCCGATATAGATGAGGTAGCCCGCGCCATTGGTAGTGATAGCCGCATTGGGCAAAAGTTCCTAAAATCGTCGGTTGGGTTTGGTGGCTCGTGCTTCCAAAAGGATATTCTAAACTTGGTTTACATCTGCCGCAGCCTGGGCTTGCAAGAGGTAGCCGACTACTGGGAGCAGGTTATCATCCTAAACGATTATCAGAAGCGTCGCTTTGCCGATGGCATTATTGCAACGCTCAACAACACCATCTCAGGCAAAAAAATCACATTCTTTGGATGGGCATTCAAAAAGGATACCAACGATACCCGCGAGTCGGCAGCCATATACGTAGCAGACCATCTGCTCGACGATCAGGGATCAATTCATGTATACGACCCCAAGGTAAGGCCACAGCAAATGTACGCCGACCTTAACTACCTTAATACCCGCAGCGAGAAGGAGAATGAGGAGTTCCTCACAGTTTGCACCGACCCTTACGAAGCAGCCAAGGGCGCTCATGCCATTGCCGTGCTAACCGAGTGGGACGAGTTTAAAACATACGACTGGCAGCGCATTTACAACAACATGCTAAAACCAGCCCACATCTTCGATGGACGAAACATTCTAGACCATAAAGAGCTAATTAAAATTGGGTTTAAGGTTAGGGCTATTGGGAAAGCGTACTAGAAAGAAGATTTTGAACACAGAGGAACGCTACCGCGCGATTCTATCGCGTGGTATTTAAGGAAATTAAGTCGTCATCGCGATCACGACGTTTTCTGTCGGGAGAAGCGATCTTTGATTTAAAACGCTCTATAAGCAGATTACTTCGTCTCACAGTACGAGACTCGTAATGACGTTACAATGCAAAATAATTATCAATGCAAAAAGTACTTGTAACCGGTGGTACCGGATATATCGGCTCGCACACAGCGGTGGAACTTATCGAGGCAGGGTTTGAAGTAGTCATTGTCGACAATCTCTCCAACTCCTACGCCGACTCAATTGATGGAGTTGAAAAGATAACCGGGGTACGTCCCGCATTTATAAAAGCCGACTGTGCCTCCCCGCAGGATATGCAGCAGGTGTTTACAGAGCATCCCGACATTCAAGCAGTAATCCATTTCGCAGCCCTTAAGGCCGTTGGCGAGAGCGTTGAAAAACCCCTTGAGTACTACAAGAACAATATTTACTCGCTAATAAACCTTTTAGAAATATTAAAAAACAGAGGCGGTCACCTTGTCTTCTCCAGCTCATGCACCGTTTACGGTCAGCCCGATGTACTGCCCGTTACCGAATCATCGCCCATAAAAAAAGCCCTCTCGCCCTACGGTAACACCAAAAAAATTGCTGAGGATATTCTTGCGGATACCATCCAATCAACAAATAAAATCTCTGGAATTGCACTTCGCTACTTTAATCCCATAGGCGCACATCCCAGCGCCCATATTGGCGAGTTCCCCATGGGAAAACCCGACAATTTAGTGCCATTCATTACTCAAACTGCCAAGGGCATATGGCCCGAGCTTAAGGTTTTTGGTTCCGACTACAACAGCCCAGATGGTACGGCTATCCGCGACTACTTCCATGTAGTCGATCTGGCCAAGGCGCACGTAATTGCCTTAAAAAGGTTAATTGAAAAGGGCAATAAAACACCATTCGAGATTTTTAATGTTGGTGCTGGTAATGGCGTAACCGTACTCGAGATTATAAAATCGTTTGAACGAGCCACCGGAGTAAAAATAAACTACACCTTAACCGATCGCCGCCCCGGCGATATCGAAAAGGTTTGGGCCGACACCTCCTATGCCGAGAAAGAACTTGGCTGGAAGGCACAACTATCGCTCGACGAAGCCTTACTCTCGGCTTGGAACTGGGAAAAGACAATTGACAAACAATCTCACGCAAAGGCGCAAAGGGGGGGGTAACTACTAGCCATCGCCCACGCCCCACTCCAACTTCATCATTCTACATTCTACATTCGATATTCAACATTCCCTGACCGACATAACATCTAGGCAGACGAGGATATTCAACATTCAAAGAAATAATGAACACTGAATTTCGATTTTCGATTTTCGAAGTGGTTGGAAAACGAATGAGCAAAACACGATAACAAATGCCCACTCCCTACCCAACTTCATCATTTTTCATTTTTCATTTTACATTTTACATTCTACATTCAAAGAATCTCTCGCTAACCAACCAGGTTGGAAGGCAGGGTCGCTATGCCGTAAAGGATTGTTAGCTATACGCCATTGCCCACTCCCCACCCATTTTAGGCATTTGCCGCAAGGCAAAGGCGCAAAACAGACTCTGTGGTCTCTATGTTTCCTCAAGTATTGTCAAAAGCGTATGGGGTAACCCGTAGCCATCCCCGACAACTGAATATTTTGGGGTATGTGCAATAATTTTCTCTGTGTTAAAAAATCTCTCGCTAACCAACCAGGTTTGAAGGCAGGGTCGCTATGCCGTAAAGGATTGTTAGCTATACGCCATTGCCCACTCCCCACCCCAACTCTAATCCTGCCATAGGCAGGAAAGCCTTAAACCTTAAACTCTAAACTTTAAACCCAGATTAGTCATTAGGAGTTCAGCGAACCAATGGCTTAGCTAGGTTTAACCCTCCCGATGAATCGGGACAGGCTGATTTAGAAAAACTAAATTTGTAAGCATTTATGATTGCAAATTTTTTAGTTTTTCTTCATCGATTTGTCAAATTAACACCCATATAATCAATGGATAAATTGTGTCTTTTTCTAATGGCGGTCATTAGAAAAAGAATCGCTAATGACAACCGGAGCGAAGCGTAGCTCAGCGTTAGCTAAATTTGGGTTAAATTTGCCATAGGTAGGCAAGCCATAAACTTTCAACATCCCGCTACCGACACTTATCCTCCCGACCCAAAGATGAAAAGCCATATTACCCAACATATGTGGCCATGATTACAATAAAAAATCATTACTTTTGTTTTCAAAATATACATTTTGTCAAAGCAGAGAAACGAACGAACTCTCCTCTGACAATCAACTTTTTACACCGCCTAATCAGCCATATCGCCATGGGACTGACCGGGCGAAGCTGTGTAAAGGCCTAACGAATTAGGACTATCTCAGAAGTAAAAAGATGATATAATCTGCCTTTTACTCGCATACCGAAAATATGGTACGCAGTTTTGCAAATTGGTTCTCATTCCATTGTATTTAAAAACCAATGTGGCGATTAAGCGTTGATGTGATGAGGCGGTAAGGCAATGAAAAGGTAATATGATATGAAATGTAAAGCGCTAAACGTTTACCTACCGCAACGATAGTGAAGGTAGGCAGAACGTAGAACATAAAACACTGAACCTACCTGCCGGTAGGCAGGCACAGAACGTAAAACGCTGAACGCTAGATCAAACATAATATCATCAATTACTAACGTCCTAAAAAACCAAGAGGATATAGTATTTGTATACCTTTTTGGTTCGTTTGTTTCAAAGGAGAAATATCAAGATATCGACATTGCCATATACACCAGTAACGACCACAGTCTTTTATTTCTGGGTGAGATTCAAACTGAGCTAGAAATGGCCGTAGGCAGAAAAATTGATATTATACACCTAAATAATATCATTTCACAAAATCCGGCTCTTGCCCACGAGATTGTCTCCAAAGGATTAATTGTTGTTGACAAAGAACCATTAACACAGAAAAACTTTAAAGAAAAAGCGCTAATAAGCCATTTCGACAATGCCGCATTAAACCGCCAAATGCAAGAGGCTTTTCGCAATAGGATTAGAAACCGTAAAATTGGGGTGCGAAACTATGCGAAATAGCAGGCTAATACAACTCGAAAGAAATATTGCTGAACTTGAACAGCTTGGCAAGATATATACTGCAGACGATTTTAAGACAGATACACCCAAGCAATGGGCTCTTCGCTACGGTTTTCTTGAGTCCATTCAGATAATGATAGACCTCTCTTGCCACATAGTTGTTCATCAGAACCTAGGCACAGCAAACACTTATGCCGATTGCATAGTCCTACTTCGTAAGTTTAACTATATCGACGCTAGTCTCGAAAAATCCTTAAAAGGAATGGCGGGATTAAGAAACTTGCTGGTTCACGAATACGTGATTGTTGATATCGACAAGTTATACGGAATGCTACAGCACCTTGATGATTTTAAGGACTTTATTGTTGCCATCGAGCAGTACACCGACAAATAAGCACAAAACTGTCAATTTAGAACTTTAACCCTAATCCTTAAACATTAAACATTGAACTGTTAACCTTATTTAGGGATTGTCAACGTAAAACACTTAACGCTGAACCTACCATAGGTAGGCAGGCACAAAACACGAAACACGAAACATTAAACCCTAACGTCATGGCGAGGAGGGTACGACGAAGCCATCTTTTAACAGATTGCCACGCCTTGCAAGACCTGTCCCGCACGTACTTTTGCGGAAAAACGGCTGTCTTACGAGACACGGCGCTAAACCTAGAACACCGTATATAAACCCTCGAACGAGAAATGATTTAAATGCTACAACCCTCCGACATAATAAATCTAATTTCTCTTGGAGAAAGCGAAACGCTTGAGTTCAAAAACTCTTTTAACAAGGAGGTGATTGAAACTCTTGTTGCTTTCGCTAATACATCGGGTGGTAAGATTTTAGTAGGCATTAATCCTACAGGAAAGATAACTGGGACTGAATTGAATGCTGAATCTATTCAAAATTGGATAAATGAGATTAAAAACAAAACCACTCCAAGTATACTTCCTGAGGCAAATAGCGTAAGCATAGACAATAAAACTGTTCTTATATTAAGCATAAAGGAGTATCCAATAAAACCAGTCGCAACCCGTGGCAAATACTTTAAACGTGTAGCAAATTCCAACCATTTGCTCAATATTTCAGAAGTAGTGAACCTACATTTACAGTCATTCAACACCAGTTGGGATTTTCATCTAAATAGCCAATTTAACATCAATGAAATTTCACTCAATAAGGTTCAAGAGGCTATTGATGCAATCAACCAAACGGGTTCAAGAATTAATGACGATCCGTTAACATTCCTAGTGAAGAACGATCTGGTACGAGATGGGCAAATTACCAATGCAGCATACCTCCTTTTTACAAACCGGGATACTGTTTTAACAACCATAGAATTAGGTAGATTTCAAACTACTACGATAATAAAGGATAGCACTCGAACAAAATCCGACATACTTGCTCAGATAAATGAGGTTATGGATTTTGTCAAGAAACACATCAACAAGGAAGTTATTATTACGGGTAAACCTCAGAACACACAAAAATGGCAGTATCCACTAGAGGCCATAAGAGAGATTATTGTCAATATGATTATTCATCGGGACTACCGTAGTTCTTCCGATTCTATTGTAAAAATATTTAACGATCGTATTGAGTTTTATAACCCTGGGAAACTTCCCGAAGGGATAACTGTTAACGACTTGCTAACGAATAACTATAAATCAACACCCAGAAACAAGTTAGTAGCCGATTTCTGCAAAAGTTTGGGTCTAATAGAAAAATACGGTTCTGGAATACAACGAATTATTGAGCATTTCGAGGAGGCTAACCTTCCACAACCAGAATTTAGGAATATCTCTGAGGGTTTTATGGTTACTGTTTTTTCTGATGAATTTACAGATAAGGTCCCCGATAGGGTCCCCGATAGGGTCCCCGATAGGGTCCCCGATAGCCTTACAGAAAATCAACACAAAATACTTGAACTAGTTTCAAGAAACAATACAATCTCTATGTCTGCAATTGCCGATGGCATAGGCATTTCTAAACGAAAAGTCCTTGACAATATCAACAAGTTAAAATCACTTGGTTTAATAAACCGAGTCGGCTCAGCCAAAGGCGGACACTGGCAACTCGTCAATAAATAATATTGTTGTACAAACAAGGAACAATGAACACAGTACAAAAAACATAAATCGATAATGCGATGATGAGACGAACGCTAAACGTTTACCTGCCGCAACGATAGTGAAGGTAGGCCGAAAGTAGAATGCAAAATGCTAAACTCTGAACTCTAAACTCTGAACTCTGAACGTAAAACGCTAAACCTACCTGCCGGTAGGCAGGCGTAAAACGCAGAACGCCAAACGTAAAACGCTGAACCTGTCTGCCGACAGGCCATAGCCGTCAAGCTAAGGATACAAAAGAAACAAATATTTCTATAGGATTGAGCAGAATATGAATACAATAGCCCTCGTAGAGGGCACATAGCGATTGAAGAAATTGATTCAAATAAATTAGCGCTTCGTAGATGCGCAATAAGGGTTGCGGATATATATATTGCACCCCCACGGGGTGCTTTAAGGCTTTGCAATCTATACCCTATCGCTATGCACCCTCTACGAGGGTGTGAATAAGGATATAAACGACTTTAGATAAATTGAAATTGATCTTAACTTGACGGCTATGGCCGGTAGGCAGGCGTAAAACGCAATTAAGTGAGCCAAGGAGAGATTATAATATATAAAGTTGAAAACAAAACGAACTTCCAAATTGAAGTTAGGGTTGAATAGGAGAATGTTTGGCTTAACAGACAACAAATGGCACTTCTATTTAATAGAGATGTTAAAACAATAGGCAAGCACATAACAAATGCACTAAGGAAGAGTTAAGAAACTTTTCAGTTGTCGCAAAATTTGCGACAACTGCCACAGACGGTAAAACCTATCAGGTAGAGTATTATAGCCTAGATATGATAATTTCCGTTGGATACCGAGTTAAATCTGAAAGAGGGGTGCAGTTCAGGATCTGGGCAAACAAAATATTAAAAGACTTTCTGTTAAAGGGGTATTCTGTTAATCAAAGAATTGAAAGAATAGAGAATGATGTCCATAGCCTTAAAGAAAAGGTAGATCAATTTAATATCCAGATTAATGCTAATCTACCACCCAACGAAGGTATCTTTTACGATGGACAAATATTCGATGCACATATATTTGTCTCTGAAATTTTAAAAACAGCAAGAGAATCAATTATTATAATTGACAACTATGTGGACGAGGGTGTACTCTTGTTGTTATCTAAAAGGGAAATTCGAGTAACCGCCACCATTTACACCAAAAACATTACTAAGCAATTTCTTAAAGCCCTTACTCTTTACAATACTCAATATCCTAGAGTGACTATCGAAAAATTTAGTAAGTCTCACGATCGTTTCTTGATTATAGATGGCAAAACAGTTTACCACATAGGAGCATCTTTAAAAGATCTTGGGAAAAAATGGTTTGCATTCTCAAAAATGGAAATTGATGCCAAAGAAATCATTGATAGACTAAGGTAAGAATAAGTAAAAAAACTAAGCACTGTACGCTGAACCTACCTGCTCTACCGGTAGACAGGCGCCAAACGTTTACCCTGAGCGCCTGTCCCGAGCGAAGCCGAGGGGGAGTCGAAGGGCCAAACGCAAGGAGATATCCACAAATCTACCTGTCGGTAGACAGGTTACACAAACCTGCTTGCCAGCAGGTAAGTTAACACAAATACCTCCAAATTTAATTTGAGAAAATCTGTGCTAACCTGTCCGCCCTCTGGCGGATCTGTGGACAAAACGCTAAACGTAGAATCTCGTCAACTTCCAAAAAACGTCAGTTTTCGAGACACAGCGCAAAACGTAAAACGCTGAACGCCAAACGTAGAACCTACCACAGGTAGGCAGGCACAAAACACCATCGCTACCCCCAACCCCTAAAGCGATGCACTGAGTGGTACGCTGAGTTTGTCGAAGCGGGGAGAGCCAACACACAGGATAAACGTAGAACTGAACCCTGAACCCCGAACTCTAAACCTTAAACTTTAAACCTTAAACCTTGAACCTTAAACCTTGAACCTAGAACCTTGAACCTAGAACGCTATAATCATATGACAGAAAACATTAAATCCCCTTCCGACGAAATCGATCTAATCGAACTTATCCGCCACCTTTGGGACGGCCGCAAGCTAATTATTAAGATTACCGCTGCATTTATAGCCCTTGGTCTTGTTATTGCCATTACCAGCCCCAAGCAGTACAAGGTGGAAACCAGACTTTTGCCTGAGGCAAAAAGTGCCTCGGGAGGAGGAGCCGCAGCCCTATTGTCATCCCTTGGTGGACTGGGCGGTTTCTCTATGCCGCTGGGCGAGGGAGCCGATGCCATTGGCCCCATGCTCTACCCCGATGTGCTAAAAAGCACACCTTTCTACTTGGAGTTGCTAAACCATAAAGTTACCTATAAAGCCAACGACGGAACACTTAATATAACCGTTTTTGAATATCTAAACGACCACACCAAAGGGTCACTAGTAGGTGTAGTAATGAAATACACCTTAAAGTTACCCTGGACAATTTTAGGATGGATTAGAGGCGAACAAAAAACATCAGAAGTAAGCGAAGAGCCAGAGCCCTATCAATTCACCCGAATGACATTGGAGCAGTTCCAAATCATTAAAAAGTTAGGCGATAAAATAAGCGCTAACATTGATCAAAAAAATGGTGTTATTAATATTTCTGCAGAATTTGGTGACCCATACATTACTGCACAAGTAGCCAACTTTGCCGTTGAGTATCTATCCAACTACATTACCGAGTACCGAGTAGAAAAGGCCAAAACCGATCTACTGTTTATTCAGGAGCGTTACAGCGAACGGGAAAAAGAATACCTGCAAGCACAAAATGAACTTGCCCAATTCCGCGATGCCAACCGCAATGTTCAATCCGCTGCTGCCCGCACAGAGGAGGAACGCCTAAACAATAAGTACACTCTAGCATTTAACGTGTACAACGGCCTTGCCCAACAGCTAGAGCAGGCTAAAATTAAGGTGCAGGAGGAAACACCTGTCATTAAAATTCTTGAGCCTGTTCAAGTGCCAGTAGAAAGGAGCAAGCCAAGACGATCGTTAATACTGGTTGTATTTGCCTTCCTTGGCGGGTTTATTGGGGTTGGGTATGTGTTTGGGAAACTTATATGGGAGAATATTAGGGAGCAATTAAAAACCGACAAAGTTTAAACGCTAAGGCGGGAAGACGCTAAATTTTATTAATCCACAAATTGCTCAAATCAACACAAATGATGAAGGTATAAATTTGAGGAAATTTGTGTAAACTTGCCTGCTGCCCACAACCCTAATCACACGGCAAGCAGGTTTGTGGACAAAACAAGAGATAATCTTCAGACACAATAACATTACAAAAAACAATAAATAATTTAAACTGATATGAAAGGAATAGTATTAGCCGGTGGCGCAGGTACGCGTTTATTTCCAATAACAAAAGGAGTATCAAAACAAATGCTTCCCATTTATGACAAACCAATGATATACTATCCTATATCTGTATTAATGCTCGCAGGTATTCGTGAAATATTAATTATATCTACTCCTCAGGATTTGCCTAATTTTAAAAACCTATTGGGTGATGGATCGGATTTTGGAGTGACCTTTTCCTACGAGGAACAACCAAAACCCGAAGGTTTAGCCCAAGCATTTATTATTGGGGACAAGTTTATTGGTGATGATGATGTTTGCCTTGTACTTGGCGACAATATATTTCACGGGCATGGCCTCACAAAATTACTTGAGAATGCAAAGTTAAATGTAAAAGAGAACAAAACCGCCACAGTATTTGGCTACTGGGTTAACGATCCCGAAAGGTATGGTGTTGCGGAATTCGATGTTAATGGCAAGGTAATTTCTATTGAAGAGAAGCCACAAGACCCCAAATCTAACTATGCTGTAGTTGGGCTTTACTTCTACACCAATGAAGTGGTTCAAATAGCAAAATCAATAAAGCCATCCGCTAGAGGAGAACTAGAAATTACTACAGTTAACCAAGAATACTTAAAGTTGAATAGGCTTGGTGTTGAATTGATGGGGCGTGGTTTTGCATGGCTAGATACTGGCACACACGAATCTCTTACCGAAGCCAGTAACTTTGTTGAAACCATTGAGCATAGGCAGGGTTTAAAAATTGCTTGCTTAGAAGAAATCGGATATTCAAAGGGGTGGATTACTAAGGAGAAAGTTTTAGAAGTGGCAAAACCTATGGAGAAAAATCAGTATGGACAATATCTTCAAAGACTAGTAAAAGAAAAATAGTAATGAATGTAATTAATACTGAAATACCCGAAGTTAAAATTATTGAATCAAAGATATTTGCAGATCAAAGGGGATATTTTTTAGAATCGTTTAACCAAAAATCATTCGAAGAGAAGGTTTGTAAAGCTGTTTTTGTACAGGACAACGAATCAAAATCCACTTACGGTGTACTTAGGGGCTTACACTATCAACTACCACCTTTCTCACAATCAAAATTAGTTAGAGCCGTAAAGGGGATCGTACTTGATATTGCTGTTGATATTCGAAAAGGTTCACCAACTTTTGGTAAATATGTTGCAGTTGAACTTTCCGATGATAACAAACGAATGCTTTTTATTCCAAGGGGATTTGCCCACGGTTTTGTTGTTCTGAGCAACGAGGCTATTTTTCAGTATAAATGTGATAACTTATACTCCCCCCAGCACGAAGGTTCAATTATCTGGAACGATCCAACACTAAACATTAACTGGGGTATTGAGGAAAGCAAAATTATTCTATCCGAAAAGGATAAGTCTGTGCCCAACTTGAATAACGCAAAACTTTTCGATTTCACGGAGGATTTGTATGCATAATAGAATACTGGTTACAGGAGCTAACGGACAACTTGGATCCGAATTAAAGTTGGCTCTTAAACAGAATATTTTCAAAGTTTTCTTTACTGATATTGATGATCTTGATATCACTAACATTGATAATATAAGATCCTTTGTAATCAAAAACAATATTGATACAATTGTCAATTGCGCTGCATATACCGCTGTTGATAAGGCCGAAGACGAACTGGATAAAGCCGATTTAATAAATCATCTTGCTGTTAAAAATCTTGCAGAGGTAGCAAAAGAAGTTAACGCCTTCTTAATTCATATCTCGACCGATTATGTCTTCTCAGGTACAAATTATACTCCCTATACAGAAAATGACCCAACAAATGCCACTGGTGTGTATGGAAAGACAAAGTTAAAGGGAGAAAAAGCAATAATTGAAAAAGGGATAAACTACAATATAATTCGAACATCATGGCTTTATTCCTCTTTTGGGAATAACTTTGTTAAAACAATTCTTCGGTTGGCTAACGAACGTGATAGCCTAAAAGTAATTTTCGACCAGATTGGAACACCAACTTATGCAGCCGACTTAGCCAATACTATCGTGTCCATCTTAAATTCTAATAGTTGGAAATCTGGAATCTATCACTATTCCAATGAGGGTGTTGCCAGTTGGTACGATTTTGCTCAGGCAATTTCTGAATTAGCTACAGCCAAGGCGAAAATTTCACCCTGCAGAACCGAAGAATACCCAACCAAAGCAAAAAGGCCATATTACTCTGTTCTCGATAAATCCAAAATTAAGCAACAATATGGTATTGAAATACCCCATTGGAGAAATTCATTGGCAAAATGCATTAGCTTAATTGATGCAAAGTAAAAAAAACAAATACGTCATTGAGATCCCAACGATTTTTGTTGGCAGAAGCAATCTTTTTTAAACCCACTTATTTTCTATTTCTTAAAAAATAATCCCAAACTATGAAACGAAACATCCTAATCACTGGCGGAGCAGGATTTATTGGCTCACACGTTGTACGACTATTTGTTAATAATTATCCTGAATACAAAATAGTTAACTTCGATAAATTAACATACGCAGGCAACCTCGAGAACCTCAAGGATATTGAGAATAAGCCCAACTATGTTTTTGTAAAGGGTGATATTTGTGACATTGATTTAGTTATTAAAACTATTAAGGAGCTTAACATCGATAGCATTATTCACCTTGCTGCCGAATCGCATGTTGACAGATCAATTACCGACCCATTCACATTTGCCCAAACAAATGTTATGGGGACCCTTTCATTGCTTCAAGCAGCAAAAGAGATATGGAAAGATAATTACGAAGGAAAACTTTTTTATCACATCTCCACCGATGAGGTTTACGGTTCACTTGGCGAGGAGGGTTTCTTTACCGAAACTACTCCCTACGACCCAAAATCACCCTACTCTGCAGCAAAAGCTAGCTCCGATCATTTTGTAAGGGCTTTTAATAATACGTTTGGCTTGCCTATCGTTGTCTCAAACTGTTCAAACAACTATGGGCCAAACCAATTTCCTGAAAAGTTGATTCCACTTTTTATAAACAATATTTTAAACAGTAAACCCTTACCAGTTTACGGAAAAGGCGAAAATGTAAGAGACTGGCTTTACGTTGTTGACCATGCAAAAGCCATCGATGCAATTTTCCATAATGGAAAAGTAGGCGAAACATACAATATTGGAGGCTTTAATGAGTGGAAAAACATAGACCTCATTAAAGTTATTTGCAGGGCAATGGACAAAAAACTAGGCAGACCCGATGGAACATCAGAAACACTAATTACTTATGTTACCGATAGGGCAGGTCATGATCACAGATATGCTATTGATGCATCAAAAATTAATAAAGAACTGGGTTGGGTACCCTCGTTACAATTTGAAGAAGGAATAGAGTTAACAATTAATTGGTACTTCAATAATAAATTATGGATTGAAGGAGTTACTTCAGGACAATACCAAAATTACTACAACTCAATGTATGAAGGAAGATAGACTAAAGGTGGGGTGTGAAGCATTTCTCATAAATCTACCAAAATTCGAAGATCCACGAGGAAACCTCTCTTTTGTTGAGCAGCTTAAACATATCCCGTTCAAGATAGAAAGAACCTATTGGATTTACGATGTTCCTGGAGGAGAAACAAGGGGAGGTCACGCTTTTAAAGAGCAGAAAGAATTTATAATTGCTCTTTCAGGGAGTTTCGATGTGGTTGTTGATGATGGAAGTACTAAGCAGTTATTCTCCTTAAACAGATCATACTATGGCTTATATATCCCTCAGGGAATTTGGAGACAGATGGAGAACTTCTCCACAAACTCCTTGGCTTTAGTATTGAGTTCTACACACTACAATGCTAATGATTACATATATGATTACAACAATTTTATAGCACATAAGAGTAATGAGGAATAGCGTATATAGCTGTAATATTGTCCCACTCAATAAAATTCACAATAGAGCAGGTAACATAACAATTGTTGAAGGGCAAAATAGTGTACCATTCGACATCAAGAGGGTTTACTACCTTTACGATATACCTGGAGGGGAGGATCGAGGTGGGCATGCTCACAAAGAATTAAGACAACTTATTGTAGCTGCTAGTGGTTCTTTCAATGTTTTACTTGACGATGGACAAAACAAAAAAATTGTAACCCTTAATAGACCTGATTATGGACTAATTGTCGTCCCAGGAATTTGGAGAGAACTAATGGAGTTTTCATCGGGATCAGTTTGTCTTGTTTTGGCATCGGAAGTGTACGACGAAAACGACTATTTTAGAGAATATCAAGATTTTAAGAGTTTTGTAAATGGGCATTAAAATCCACCCAACAGCAGAGGTTCAAACCTCTCAGATTGGAGAGGGAACGCTAATTTGGCAAAATTGTGTTGTGTTAGCAAAGGCAATTATTGGATGTAATTGCAACATAAATTTTAATGTTTTTATTGAAAATGATGTTATAATTGGCGATAACGTAACGATAAAGCCAGGTGTACAAATTTGGGATGGGTTAAGAATTGGGAATAATGTTTTTATTGGGCCAAACGCCACTTTTACAAACGATTTAGTTCCTCGCTCAAAACATTATCCAGAATCATTTGCCGTGACAAATATTTTGGAAGGTGCTAGCATTGGAGCCAATGCAACAATTATTGCAGGAATAACTATTGGTAAGTATGCAATGATTGGTGCAGGAAGTGTTATAACTAAGGATGTACCTCCATTCACCCTTTGGTATGGCAACCCTGCAAAGCATAAAGGATATATTACAAGGGGAGGAAAAATCCTATCACTTAACCTTGTTTGCAAAGAAGGTAAAGAGTATAAATTAATCAATAATGAACCTGTTCTAAATGATTAAGTTTTTAGATCTACAAAAAATAAACTCCCAATACGCTGAGGAGTTAAAGAAGGCTGCAAGCGAGGTAATCGACTCGGGTTGGTACTTACTTGGGGAGAGAGTTAACCAATTTGAAAAAAACCTTGCGGAGTATATAAAAGTAAAACACGCCATTGGGGTAGCAAACGGTTTAGATGCTCTTCGCTTAATACTCAAAGCATACATTGAAATGGGCATTATGCAAGAGGGCGATGAGGTAATTGTGCCAGCTAATACATACATAGCTTCTATTCTTGCAATAACCGACAATAGATTAAAACCTGTTCTAGTTGAACCCGATATTAATACATATAATCTAGACATCTCTTTAATAGAAGAAAATATTACTGAGAAAACTAAAGCCATAATGGTAGTTCACCTCTATGGTAGGGTATGCTGGTCAAAAGAACTTGAGCAAATTGCGCACAAGTATAATTTGAAAGTAATTGAGGATAATGCTCAAGCAATCGGTGCCAGTTACACCGAGTTACACTGTGACTCAAAAAAAACTGGCTCATTAGGTAATGCCGCAGGCTTTAGTTTTTACCCCGGCAAGAACCTGGGCGCACTTGGCGATGCAGGTGCAGTTACAACAAATGACAATGATTTGGCTGATGTAGTCAGAGCGCTTGGCAACTATGGCAGCAAACAAAAATATGTAAACCATTACCAAGGCCTAAACAGCAGGTTAGATGAACTACAAGCTGCTTTCCTTGATGTAAAACTAAAATATCTCGATGCTGAAAATCAGAGGCGTAGAGAGATAGCTCAACTTTACTGCGATAACATAAAGAATGAAAGTATTATCCTACCAAATCAATCATTCAATCATTCAATCATTCAATCTAGCGATCACGTTTGGCATCTTTTCGTTATACGCCACCCTAAACGTGACGAACTTCAAAAATATTTATCCGAAAAAGGTATTCAAACACTTATACACTACCCAATACCTCCTCATAAACAAGGGGCATATTCACTCCTAAATAGGAATACCTATAGTATTACAGAAACAATCCACAACGAAGTATTAAGTTTACCGATTAGCCCCATAGATAATACTGCAAACATTAATACTGCTGTAAGCCATATAAATACTTTTAAGGGCTAAGACACTAAACGAATTATGAAATTAAAAATCAAGAAAATTCTTCGTTGGGCATTTCTAGATATATACAAGACCATAACTGAAATACTTTACGGTGGTATTTTTTATATAACATTAACATTTCCAAAGATTGGTACTCTTAGCATTTGGAAATGGACGCTAGTAACGATTAAACCTATTGCTTTTTTTGATGCACATAAATTGCTCAAAGTAAAACCTTTCAAGATTGAATACACCTCATCTTCACCTAAGTATTTCGATGAAGATACTACCGACAAACAATATAAAAAATATTATGAAGATAATGTCTATATAGCATATAATGCAACTGTAAACAACAACTCTTCATTAATACTTTTTGATGACGACCTTGCATTATACAAGCCTAGTAATATTAGTGAAAACAGTAACTACAAATTAACTGATGGCAGTGTTTTGTTTTACAAAAATAAACAATGTTTAATCCGCTCAAATAAAGAAGTAAGGCATATTGATCACGGAATAAATCTTGTTATTAATTATTCACTCAACTATTACCACATCATTTTTGAGTTAATTCCAAAATTCTACTATTTAAAGCAACTGGATATTAACAATGATATACCGATTATTGCGGATTCAAGTCTACAAGAGATCCCCAACTTTAACTTTCTACTTAAATTCTTTTCAGGCAAAAGAAAAATTTTATATACAAATAAATTTGAACAGATAAAAGTAGATAATTTATACATACTACCAGAAGCCACTATAATACCACCTAACTTTAGAGATATTACTCTGATAAAAGGAAGCGATTTCCTTTTTGACTTCAAGGCAATTAAATGGATTAGAGAAAAACTGCTAGAAAACAAACCCAATAATTCGCACCCAAAGCGAATCTTTTTATCAAGACAAAATGCAACCTACAGAAGAGAATGCAATGAGGATGAAGTGTTTGGAATATTAAGAAATTACGATTTCGAAAAGGTATATCCTGAAAAAATGACTATCTCGGAACAAGTATCAGTATTTAATAGCGCTGAATTCATTGTCGGGGTTTCTGGTGCAGCTTTTTCAAATTTACTATTTTGCTCAAAAGGTTGTAATGTGATTTGTTTAACTAACTATAATCTCGATATTTCAATATTCTCAACAATAGCAAAATGGCTAGACATTAACTTTTCATACTTTTACGACCGATCAAAGTCTCTTACAAGTAAAAGCGATCTTCATGATAGTTTTAAGGTGGAATTACATAGGTTAAGAGAATATATAGAAACAAAATAATGACGAATAGACCTCTTCCAATGTTTTTAGTAAAGCAAATAATCAAGAATTTTTACAGCTGGATTTTCAACACCCTTTATATACCAATAATAATTAAAGTCGCACCATATATTCATACTAAATCAGTCATTAAAATTAGAAAAAAAGAAAAGATTAAAGTTGCATTTTTACTTATTCATGAATCTGTTTGGAAGTATGATGGTGTGTATTGGCTGATGGAAAATGATAAGCGTTTCGAACCTGTTATTATAATTTGTCCTTACGTCAGCTACGAGATGGGTACTATGGAGAAAGAAATGAATAAAGCTTATAGTTCTTTTAAAGAGAAGGGATATAATGTAATTAAAACATTTAATGAGAATAATGGAAAATGGCTCAACATAAAAAGAGAAGTAAAACCTGATATAATTTTTTTTACAAGCCCATATAGTTTAACTAAAAGGCGATTCACAATATTAAACTTCAAAAATTATTTGTCATTTTATGTGCCTTATGGGTATATGATTACTGACAGACCTGAGATGCAATACAACCAAACTCTTCATAATCTTGTCTACAGAGTATTTCATGAATCAAATTTCCATAATGTTCAGGCACAAAAATTCTCAACAAACAGAGGAAAAAACTCAATTGTAACTGGTTACCCTGGATTAGATCAATTTTTCTCACCAAACAAAGTTAAACCAGAGAGCATCTGGAAAAATAAAAATTTAAAGAGAATAATATGGGCTCCTCATCATACCATTGAACAAGAAAACAGCCAATTTAATTACAGCAATTTTCTAGAGTATTATGATTTCTTTCTTGAAATTGCAGATAAATACCAAGATAAAATAACAATATCATTTAAACCACATCCAATCCTAAGAGCAAAACTTAATAAACATCATAGTTGGGGAGAAGAAAAGACAGATAATTATTATAAAAAATGGAAAGAGCGAGTTAATTGTCAGTTAGACGAAGGTGATTATATTGATTTATTTAATACATCAGATGCAATGATTCATGATAGTGGATCATTTTTGACAGAATACATCAGCACAAACAAACCAAGTCTTTATATGATCAGGCATGATTTATTACTATCAGGATTCTCTGAATTAGGTAATAAAATAATTGATTGTCATTACAAATCTAACTCAAAAGAAGAGGTAGAAATGTTCATTAAAGAAGTTGTAATTGAAGGGAATGATTACTTAAAGAATAAACGCGAATCTTTAATTCATAAATATCTACTCCCACCTATCGGCAAAAATGCCAGTCAAAATATTATGAATGAGATAAATGATGTCATTGGCAAAAATATTACTCAACTATAAATAGAAAATACATGCAAGCAATAATACTAGCTGCCGGAATGGGCAAAAGGCTCAAAGAGCTAACAGACAACAACACTAAATGTATGGTTAAGGTAAATGGGGTTACCTTAATAGAGAGAATGCTTAAGCAACTTGATAACCTAAACTTATCTCAAATAATATTAGTAGTTGGATATAAGTCGAAGGAACTCATAGATTACATTTCTACTATCGAGATTAGGACTGAAATAAAGTATATTAACAACGATATTTACTTTAAAACAAATAATATATACTCATTATTCCTTGCCCGAAACTATTTGCTAAAAGAAGACACACTTCTGTTAGAGTCAGATCTAATATTTGAAGACTCTGTTCTGAATAGATTAATAAATGAAGATTATCCAAGTCTTGCATTAGTAGCAAAATACGAGGGATGGATGGATGGTACCGTTGTCACTCTTGACAAAGAAAAAAACATCCTGAGTTTCCTTGACAAAAAACATTTTAAGTTTGAGAATATAAAAGACTATTACAAAACAGTCAACATCTACAAGTTCAGTAAAGCTTTCTCAAACTCTCATTACGTACCATTCTTGGAAGCGTACAGCAAAGCCCTAGGGGACAATGAATATTATGAACAAGTGCTTAAAGTAATAACTCTTCTAGAGAAACCTGAAATAAAAGCTTCTGTCTTAAAGGATGAGGCTTGGTATGAAATTGATGATATGCAAGATTTAGATATAGCAGAATCAATTTTCACTAACTCAACACAAGACAAACTTGCAAAATTTCAAAATCGATATGGTGGTTATTGGAGATACCCCAAGTTAATCGATTTCTGTTATTTAGTTAACCCATTCTACCCCACGCCAAAATTGCTCGATGAAATTAAAGCAAATTTTGAACGATTAATTTGCGAGTACCCCTCTGGAATGAATGTGAATAGTTTACTTGCAGCAAAATATTTTGGTTTAAAAAAAGAGTATGTAGCAGTGGGTAATGGAGCTGCTGAGTTAATTAAATCCATAACGCAATACATTAAGGGTAACATTGGAATTTCTTTACCAACATTCGAAGAGTATCCTAACAGACTAAACAAAGAAAACATTGTTTCTTTTATACCCAGTAATAAAAACTTTTCGTATACGGCTCAAGATCTTATTAGCTATTTTAATGATAAAGATATAAGTGCTCTTATTCTAATAAACCCAGACAATCCCTCTGGTAACTTTATTAGTAAAAATAATGTTTTAACTATACTTGAGTGGGCAAAAGAAAAAGGAATCTTCTTAATTGTTGACGAATCATTTGTTGACTTCGCTGAGTTGGATGTTGAAGAAACCTTTTTGAAAGAAGAAGACCTGAAGGATAACCCAAATCTTATTGTAATAAAAAGCATTTCAAAGTCATACGGTGTGCCAGGTCTTCGGTTAGGGGTTATTGCAAGTTCTGATTTAAATTTGATTAACTTCATAAAAAAAGATGTTGCGATATGGAACATTAACTCCTTCGCGGAATTCTATTTGCAGATTTTCGAAAAGTATAAAGGTGATTTTGAAAATGGAATAGTTGAATTTAAAAAAGTAAGAAGAAAGTATTTCGAAGATCTTTCCACCATTAATAACTTGAGAGTTATTCCTTCTCATGCAAATTATATACTTTGCGAAATACTGGGCGGAAAAACAGCAACAGAAGTAGCTGAAGAACTGCTTGACAAACATTTCTTACTTATAAAAGACCTTTCAAAGAAAAAAGGTTTTGATGGCGAATACATTAGAGTTGCTGTAAAGAGCATTAATGAAAACAATCGACTGATTGAAGCGTTAAATCAAATTTTAGAAACAAGATGAACAATTCAGGTAATTCAAAAAAACATATTTGCATCATTGGTGGAGGTAATATTGGCACACTTCTTTTTTCAGACTTATTGTTGAACGAGAATGCAAAAGTTAGTTTACTTACCTCCAAGCCAGAGATTTGGAGTGAAAAAATAAAAGTATACAATAACAAAGGTGTTATAGTATCCGAGATTTTTTCTGGTAATATTAGCAATAATCCATCCGAAATAATTCCTTATGCAGATATTATTATCTCAACCCTACCTTCAAATGTCTTTCCTGAATATTTTAAAACAATTAAAAATAAAATTAAACAGGGTGCATGGCTAGGCTTTATGCCTGGAAGTGGTGGAGTTGAGTTTATATGTAAAGAATTATTTGAGAAGGATTGTGTTATCTTTGGATTTCAGAGGGTACATGGTATAGCGAGAATTAGAGAATATGGGAGTTCAGTTTATGATTTAGGCAAAAAAAAGGAACTTTATTTGGGTGTTATTCCTAACAAAATGACGAATGATGTTTGTTTAACCATACAAGAACTAATTAGAATTAAATGTACTCCTTTGGCAAATTATTTAAACGTTACGTTAACTCCATCAAATCCAATTCTACACACAACTAGATTATATTCAATATTTAAATCCTATAAAGAAGGAATATATTGGGATAAACAACTTAACTTCTATGAAGATTGGACAAATGAATCTTCAGAAATATTACTAAAGTGCGATAATGAACTCCAACTTATACTTAAAAAATTATCACAAATTAATTTAGATGGCATAAAACCACTTAGTATTCATTATGAATCTAATACGCCAAGTGAATTAACAAATAAAATAAGAAGTATTGATGCCTTTAAGGGTATAAGAACTCCAATGGTTGAAACAGAATTTGGTTTTATTCCTGATTTCAATTCTCGTTACTTTACTGAAGATTTCCTTTTTGGATTAAATATTATTAAAGCTTTTGCTGAGATTATCTTACTTGACACACCAAACATTGATATGGTTTTAAAATGGTTTGAAATTGCAACAAAGCAACCCGTATTTAATAAAACTGGAGATCTAATATATAATTTACCTAAAAAATATGGGGTTAAGTCGATTAATGACATCATAGAGTATTATGGTAAATAACTTAAGTACATTTTATCTATTGAAATAGTTCTTCTAATAGTTTATAAATAACGATACAACCCCACTGTATGAAAATAATAATGTTTTTAATATTATTAACTATAAGTTTAACAGGGTGCAAAAAAAACGAAATTTCAATACCCCCAGCTAATCAAGTAAAATCCATTGTTGATTATTCAAATAATTATGACACACTTTATTTCCAGAACATAGAATATATTTTGTATAACCCCTATAAGAAATCAGGAAATCTTGAGCTAAAAGGTTCAATGCATAATCACACCAACAATTCAGCCCCGGTTGATGGTTACGGATCTGGCGATCCCGTGTGGGTTGCTAAAAAACTTAGAGACGAAGGGAATTTCGATTTTTACACCTTTACAGACCACAACTTTATCACTCCAGACCCTGAGATTGGAGATATTATATGGATGGGTGCGGCGATTGAAGATACTAAAAATGGACACCATATTTGTGCATACAATTTACCAACTTATAAATATATTGACAAAGGCGAAAATCTATTTGATATTCTAAATTACTACAACAGCATAGGTGCCTTTACCAGTGTAGCACACCCAAACTGGAAATACACCTATTTAAAAGCTGAAACTGCGAATAAAATATCTAAACTCCATTTTATGGAGGTACTAGTACCAAACGATACAAAGGGTCATAGGTGTTTAGATGTTCTTAGGTCAAATGGATTAATAACCTTCTCATTAGGCGTAGACGATTTTCATTATAATGAGGAATGGGAAAACCCCAATCGCTATTTTAATAAATCATGGATTATCGCTTTTGCTGAAGAAAAGGAGAAAACAAGTATTTGGAAATCTCTGCTTAGCGGTTCATTCTATGTTACAAATGGGCCCGCAATAAAAATATCATTTAATAATGGAATTTTAAATATTAAATCAAATACAGAAAGTACTGTATCATACATCAGTTACACGTTGGATGGTATCCAAGACACCATATCCATAAACTATACATTTGACGCTTCATACAATTGGTCTAATAATTTACTATGGGTTAGAGCCGAAGTTATAAATAGTAATGGAATAGCATTCACCCAAGCAATTCATCTTGTTGAGGATTAAACTCCAAAAAGAAATGTCTAATTCTCTAAAAGAAAAAGCAACAAGGGGCATGCTTTGGAGCGCAGTAGATAGATTTGCTGCACAGGGAACGCAATTTATTATTAGCATAGTACTTGCGCGGCTACTGATGCCCGAAGATTTTGGGCTAATTGGTATGCTAACCATTTTTATTACTTTGTCCCAAAGTTTCGTTGATAGCGGGATGGGCTCTGGCCTAATACAAAAGAAGAACCGAACAGATGTAGACTTCTCCACGGTTTTCCTATTTAACATTGGTGTTAGTCTGTTTTTTTATCTAGTACTTTATTTTTCTGCACCATTAATCGCAAGTTTTTACGATAGGCCAGAGTTAATAATACTTACCCGTGTACTGAGTTTAAATATTATAATTAATTCGTTAGCCATTGTTCAACGATCTAGGCTATCTATTAATGTTGATTTTAAGACCTTTGCAAAGGTAAACACCTTATCAATAGTTATAAGTGGTGCCATTGCAATAGGCATTGCATATAAGGGCTTTGGTGTTTGGGCTCTTGTTGCACAAAATTTACTAAACGCAGGCATTTCAGTTATTCTCTTTTGGTGGTTTAGCCGTTGGACGATTTCCTTAAAGTTTTCAAGTAATTCATTTAAGCAATTGTTTTCTTATGGTTCAAAGCTTCTAATTGCCAGTTTATACTCTCGCTCATTGAATGAAATTTACAACGCAGTAATAGGGCGCGTTTATAGTGCTGAATCCTTAGGCTTTTACACAAACGCAAAAAAACTCTCCGACGCAACGGCGTTCACTATTACAAGCATTTTACAACAGGTTACCTTCCCAATACTATCATCGTTACAGGACGATAAGGACAGGCTTGTCTCGGTCTATAGCCGTTTGATTCGTATGACAGCATTCTTTATAATACCACTAATGACGCTGTTTGCATTACTTGCAGATCCTTTTATTCGCTTATTGCTTACAGACAAATGGGAAGCGGCAATTCCATTGTTACAGTGGTTGTGTTTTGCAAGGATAGTTACGCCAATAAGCGCTGTTAATATGAGCATTCTAAATGCTGTAGGTAGGTCTGATCTGTTTCTAAAAGTTGACCTATCCAAACTGCCAATGATAGTTATTGCCTTAATAATAACAATACCTTTAGGAGTTAAGGCAATGGTAATTGGAAGTGTTGTAACTTCTCTAATTTCATTTTTTATTAATGCATATATGCCGGGAAAGTTGTTTGGGTATGGTGCTTTCCGTCAATTACGAGATATTTTGCCAGTAATACTATCAACGGGGATTATGGCAATAGTTGTCTATCTTTCAATATTTTTCATCGATTTAGAATTTCTTAAATTACTTATTGGAGGAATAACTGGTATATTATTTTATATATTAATTAGTTACTTTTTAAAATTAGATGAATTAGGAGAAGTCCTTATTATATTGAAAAAACTGAAAAAAAGTTAAAATTATGCAAATGACTAATTATATATTGTTTACTTAATTTTATTGCTAATATCAAAACAACTTTAATGATGAACCGTCCACTTGTAAGTGTTTGTGTAATTACGTATAACTCATCTACATACATTACAGAGACATTGAATAGCATAAAAAATCAAACTTATGCAAATATTGAGTTAGTAATTTCAGACGATTTCTCAACTGACAATACAGTTGCAATATGCAGTGATTGGATTTTAAATAATAAAGCAAGATTTGCGAATGTAAAGTTAATTACTTCAGATATTAACACAGGTACTTCTCTAAATCTAAACAGAGGACTAAAAGGATCAAGTGGGGAATGGATCAAAATAATGGCTGGGGACGACTTATTATTCGATTACTCAATTATGCGTTTTATACAGTTTATCGAAAAAAACAATGAAAATGTTTGTGTAAGTAAACTGGAATTTTTTGGAAATGCCCAACGAGTAGAACAAAAGAAGCAATCCTATAATTTGTTTTATGATAAATACTCTATCTTAAGTAAGCACGGAAAATATACTCTTCTTCTTAAGGAGTGTCTATTACCTATGCCGGGGTTGTTTATTTCAAAGAAAACATTAGAGGAAATTAATTATATCGATGAAAACTACCCTTTTGCTGAAGAATGGCCCACATATCTCAACATCTTAGAAAAGGGAATAGATATACCATACATTGATGAAATGTTGGTCCGGTATCGCTGTGCTGAAGACTCATTAAGTAGTATTATTAAAAATAAAACGGACAAGAGCATTAGTTATTCACCTGCAAGAAATAGAGTGTATTTAGATTCATTCCGTTACTTCAACGACTACAGAAAAAGAAGACTCATTAAAAATAAAATGTACGTTCAGGTGTGGAATCAAGTATTAAACTATAAAATGGCAAAGATTCGATTAAAACCAAATCTGGGCAAATTTGACAAATTAAAAATGTTTTTTTTACGTTCAATATCAACTGAAACTTATAATAAAGCAATACAATACATCGTAAGTGGCCAGATAAAATACTTAACAAATAGATTAATATTTTCAAACAAGAACTAATTGACTTGGATGAGAGCCTTACTGATTTTTATCATTTTTTTCATAAATGTTTATAACCCGTTTCACCTTGCCCTTACCTTTGGCTTTAACATTGCTATATTTTTTTTTCTATCTATTTGCAAGTTTAGAAATGTAAAAGAATTTGGGATTATAATAATCACAGCGACTATAGTTCTTATATGGCAAATTATTGTACTGATTGGTAATGATAGTTTTTCCTTTTTTTTAATTGGTAAATATTCACGGATTTTGCTATCAACCTTACTTTTAGGCCTAATTATACCTAGTTTAAACCTCACATCAAACAAAATAATTAATATCTTATCAGCGATTCTCTTTTTGCACATTCTTGCAATTGGCCTTCAATTTGCCTTCCCTTCATTAGTAAAACCGATGGCTACAATTTTTAATTTTTACAGAGAGCCAGAGCTACTTGATTTGTTAAATTTAAGAAACTTAGGTTTAACAGGCTCATATGATTTTGCTGCATTACTCTCGGTATTCGGCATTTATGTGTTTTATCTTCAATACAAAATAAAAAAGAAGTTTCTATACTTAATCCTCTTCTCGTTAGCATTTATTAGTTGTCTAAGAATCTCTAGGGTGGCTATGATATTTGGATTTCTAACCTACGCCTATCTTTCGTTTAAATTAATTAGACAGACTAGTATTGTAAAAAAATTATTCATCATTCCATTTATAATTACTATATCAATCGTTATATTTAATATTGTGTTCCCAATTATTGTAGGCTCTTTATCTTTTTTTAAAAACTCCTCGCTTAACAAAGGGTTCGATATTAGCACTGCCAACTATAGTAAATCAGACGAAAATCTTCTTCAAAAACATTTATTTTTTCCTGAAACAGTTTCTGGCATTATGTTCGGCTTAGGTATAGATGTTGAAGGAACAGATATTGGATATATTAGAACAATATTCTCTATAGGAATTATTGGTCTAGCTATAATTCTTTTCCAACATTTGTTTATGCTTGTTAGGGTTATGCTAATAATGCAGAAAAAAATTCCAGAGGATCTGTATACACTCATTAAAATTTTTGTTTTTTTCACAATAGCTCTTCTTATAATTAACTTTAAAATTTTACTATTATATAGCAGGGGTGCACATGAATTATTAATACTACTATTTTTCTCTATTATAACAATCTACAATAAAAAAACTACAACTCTCATATTACCTGAACACAATCAAAATTATGCTTAAAAAGAAGGTGGCAATTATTTGTGTGAATTATAACTCATACAGTGAACTCAATAAATACATTGCTTCAATTGACGAAGCTATTAACTACTGCGTAGATATTGATGTAGAGGTTTTTGTTGGTGACAACTCTACAGATAAATCATATATATATAGGGTTGACAATGCTGTTCAACTCCCTGTAAACATATTCCCCTATCATGAAAACCTTGGGTATATTGGGGCTGTCACAAGAGTTATTAAAGACATTGGCTACCCGAGTGTAAAGGGTTACGATTATGTTATCATCTCGAATGTTGATCTCACTTTAACAAAGTCATTCTTTAAAGATTTAAGTGGTTTAAATGAGAGTCCAGATACTGGTTGGATTGCTCCTAAAATATTTTCATTATCAGAGAATCGGGATAGAAACCCAAAAATATTGATTCGACCTTCGCTTAAAAGAATTAATTTATTAATCCAGATGTATAGATTTCCATTACTATACAATCTCTACAATAAATATATCTATAAACATAGAAATAAAAGCATTTCAAACCATTCAAGCAATTACATTTATGCAGGTCATGGATCATTTATGATCTTTACAAAAAAATTTATGGGAGTAAACGTGAATTTTGAGTTTCCCTCTTTCCTATTTGGTGAAGAAATATTTTTTGCCGAAATAGTGAGATCCTCAAATTTAAAAGTCTTATATGCTCCAAATATCATAGTGAATGATAGCGACCATATCTCAACAAGCAAGTTAAAAAGAAAGATATACTGTAAGATGAATTATGAATCACTTAAAAAACTAAAAAACCTTTTTTTTAATGAATAAACTAGAAAAAACAGTATACGATATAGTTAAGGCTGTTCCTTGGGTTAAATTCTTGTTTAGAAATATATATCAATCCTTTTTTGATTTATTGCCAAGGAGACAAGAGTTTTATATTAATAGAATCGAATATCGAGAAAATTGCTTTTATGGTTTCCATGACAAGTCTCCACTTTCATATGATTGTAAAAAAATTCTAGCAAACCATCTAAAGATTGATACATTAAGAATGCCAAATCCTGATGATGAACTTGAAGTTGGATATTTTAAATTTGAGGATGGAACTTTTAGTGATTATATTTCTATAGGTACATCATTAGCATGGAATTACCATAAAGGGTGCCGACTTCAATGGATTAACGATGAAAAAATTATTTTCAATACTGCTATCAATAATAAACTAGTATCAAAAATAGTTAACACAACTTCACTAAAAGAAATAATTATTGATTTTCCAATTGATACTGTTTCCACTGATGGCAATTTGGCAACATCTTTTAGTTACGAAAGGCTTGAAAATTTAATGCCGGGTTATGGATATCCCTATACAGATGGAGGTCTGCTGGATAAAAATGCTCCAAGTAATACGGGCTTATATCTAGTGGACTTGATTAATAATCAAAGGACATTGGCAATATCATTGGAAACGCTTGCAAATGATTTACATAAAGAAATTAGCGAACCAAATAGTTACAGACATTATGTTACCCATAGTGAGTTTTCCCCAGATAACAGATATGTTTCATTTCTACACAGGTGGGTATCTAGGGATGTTTTAAATCGCAAATCACGTCTAGTCATTTTCGACCAAGAGGAGCATAAGCACTTTGCTTTACCAACTAGTGGTATGGTATCTCATTATGTATGGAATAAGAAAAATCAAATTCTTGCCTATTGCAGTGTTAATAATAAGGATTGTCACGCCATTTTTGATATTCCTGAAATAGATAAATTCAAGCCTATTGCTACAGATACATTGAACTCGGATGGGCACCAATCATTCATTACAGAAGATTCTTTTATTACCGATACCTATCCGGACAAGTACAGAATGGCTAAGTTATTAAGAGTAAACATCGTAACTGACGAATCTCAACTTTTAGCTTCAATCCATTCACCAAAAAAATTTCAAACGAAGAACTTCAACAAACATATTGCTTGCGATTTACATCCTCGTGTTTCACCTGATGGTAAATATGTTTGTTTTGATGCTGTGAGGAATGGAAACAGAAGCTTATGCCTTATGAAGATCGAATAGTCAATTTTTTTAATAAATCCAAAACGAAGTATGCTGGTTTCAATTATTACACCAACCTATAATTCTTCAGGGTTCATAGAATCAACCATTAATTCTATATTAAATCAAACCTATACCAAATGGGAATTATTGATAACCGACGACTGCTCAACAGATGGAACCTGGGAGAAATTAATGGAATTTGCTCAAAGTGATAAAAGAATAAGAATATTTCGGCTTGGAACGAACTCTGGGCCTGGTGTTGCCCGCAACAATTCAATAGAAAATGCACAAGGTAGATTTATTGCTTTTTGTGATAGTGACGATCAGTGGCTACCTGAAAAACTTGAGTTACAAGTTGAATTCATGTTAAAAAACAATATTCACTTCGCATTTTCAAATTATGATATAATTAATGAAACTGGTGTAAGTATTGGTTCAATGGTTTCGCCTGAAAGAGTTAATTACAAGAAGATGCTTCAAAATGACTACATTGGTTGTCTAACAGCTATTTATGACTCCGAAAATCTTGGAAAATTCTTTATGCCGAAAATAATTAAGCGACAAGATTGGGCATTATGGTTAGCAATTCTAAAAAAAACACCCTATGCATATAATGTAAATAAAAAACTTGCTTTATATCGTAAAAGGGGGAACTCTGTCTCATCAAACAAGCTTAAAGTTATTAAATATAATTGGGCAATTTACAGAAATGTCGAGAAACTTTCTTTTCTTAAATCTTTATTTTATTTTATTTCATACTTTTTTCATTATTTTAAAAAGAGGTATTTATGAAAGATGAAACAAAGATATTACTAACAGGCTCCTCCGGTTTTATAGCCACAAATCTTTACAACACTTTTCATAAAGATTTTAATTTATTAGGGCTTGATATAACTACCAAAGGGGAGTTTCCTGCTAGCACCGTTTATTCCTGGAAACAATTAGACCAACTCCCCCACGTAACCACAATAATCCACCTAGCCGGCAAAGCCCACGATACAAAGAACACATCGGATCCGCAGAGCTATTTTCATATTAACCTTGGGCTTACACAAAAGATATTCGATTTCTTTTTGGAGTCGGATGCAGAGAAATTTATCTTTTTTAGTACGGTTAAGGCCGTTGCCGATAGCGTGGAGGGAGAATACTTAACCGAGGATATTGAACCAAACCCGCAAACACCCTACGGGCAGTCAAAACAAGAGGCGGAGAAGTATATTCTAAGCAAAAAATTACCTGCAGGAAAAAAGGTTTACATCCTCCGCCCATGTATGATACATGGTCCTGGCAATAAGGGAAATCTTAATTTGCTATACAGCATTGTAAAAAAAGGAATACCCTGGCCACTGGGAGCGTTTGAGAATAAACGCTCTTTTTTGTCAATAGATAACTTGTCGTTTGTTATAAGGCAACTAATTGAAAAGGACATTGAACCCGGCGCCTACCAGGTTGCAGATGATGAGCCATTATCAACAAATCAACTATTTTCAATTATTGCAGAATCGTTGGGCAAAAAACCTCGGGTATATAATATTTCAAGAGGTCTAATAAAATGCCTAGCCAAAACCGGCGACCTCCTCCACCTCCCCCTAAACACCGAGCGCCTAAAAAAGCTAACCGAATCGTACGTAGTATCCAACAGCAAGTTAAAGGCTGCTTTGGGTATTGACAGAATGCCTGTTAGTGCTAGGGATGGATTGGTTAGGACTTTGGAGTCGTTTAAGGGGACTGAACGCTAAAACGCAAAGACGCGAAACTTAAAACGGATAAGTGCTAAAACCACAGTGTAACTCTGTGTAAAACACAGTGCAACACGGTGTAACAGATTAAAGCAGAACGATGAGGAGATGAGGAGCAGAGGCGATTATGCGATTATGCGAATGCTAAACGCTGTTCGCAAAACGTAGAACGCAGAACGTAAAACGCTAATTGCTAACAGCCAACGGCCAAAAGCCAATGTCTTGCAGCCAACCAATAATAATTATTCTCAATGCCGTTACCCATTAGTATAGAGCACCTTATTAGCCACAATATAATTGAAAGTGAAAGAATTGAATTTAAGAGGGGGTGGAATCCTGATTCAATTTATCGTACAATTTGTGCTTTTGCAAATGATATTGAGAACATTGGTGGTGGATATATTCTAATTGGAGTAGAGGAAGATAATGGTGTAGTAAGTAGGCCAGCTATTGGTTTACCAAGGAAACAGGTAGATCAAATCCAGAAGCAAATGATAGGTTTTAACAACTTAATAAAACCTCCATATTCGCCAAAATTATCATTAGAACAACTTGACGGCAAAACTGTTATTGTTCTCTGGGTGCCAGGCGGTTCTAATCGTCCATACGAAGTACCTGAACAAATTACAGCTAAAGAAAAACGTTACTTCTACTATATCCGGCAGTACTCAACCACAAAAAAAGCAAATCAGCAAGAACAGCAAGAACTCATCTCATTGGCAAACCAAGTACCGTTTGATGATAGAGCAAATACTAGTACTTCCGTAGATGATATTGCAATTAATCTTGTAAATGAGTTCCTTCGTACAACAAAAAGTCGTTTACATAACTCTTCAGGATACACATCTAAAGTTGATATACTTGGACAGATGCATCTCACATCTGGTTCAACAGAATTACTTTTCCCTCGAAATGTAGCCCTAATGCTTTTCTCTGACAAGCCCGATGTGTATTTCCCTTGCACCCGCGTAGAAATTGTTGAGTTCCCTAATGGTACAGAAACATCCGACTTTTATGAACGCCCTTTTATTGTGGGGCCAATTCATAAGCAGATACATAGCGTTCTTAATTACTTTAAAACAAATATTCTACAGGAAAAAATAGTCAAGCAGCCAAATCTACCTGAGAGTATTCGTATTTGGAATTACCCATTCGAGGCAATTGAAGAAGCGGTATCGAATGCTTTTTACCATAGAGATTATCAGGTTCGTGAGCCAATAGAGATTAGGGTTTATCCCGATTCAATTGTAATCCTCAACTATGGTGGCCCAGATCGATCGATTAAAGCAGATGCGTTTAAAACCGGGGCAATTAAACCCCGTAGGTATAGGAACAGACGTTTGGGCGATTTCCTTAAGGAATTAGAACTGACTGAGGGTAGGGCAACGGGTATCCCTAGGATTAGAAAGGCTTTAAGTGATAATAGTTCGCCCGAACCATTATTTGATTTTGATGAGGATTATATTAGCCCCAATTAAAACCGAGCAGAAAAATTGCTAAATTTCTGACGGTATGAAAAAGAACAGTTACTGGACATCAAAGCGAAAAGCTGAAGT
>NZ_JAANIG010000039.1 GCF_011174675.1 Perlabentimonas gracilis
GGGTTGAGGATGAGAATGAAATAGAAATGCACGGCGCCGTAACATTTCACCAACCATCGGTATGATAATCGCCGTCGGTTGTTCCTTGCCGTTGCAAAGGTAAAGAAGAATGATTATGTTTGTTTAACCATCTATACAAAAGTCCGATTTATAGGGGGCTAAACCAATTGGGAACTGTTTCTATTATTTCACCAGTGGGTTTTACTAATTGTAATATCGTAATAGCGTTAGAAATGGTTTCTAAGTCCGTTAGACTTTCAAATTTCAGGGTTACACCCCCCTCAATAATGTTAATAACAGCATTTACTCGTTTCTTTGTGATTTCATCTTCAATCAAAGACAAGCATATTATGCCTACTGTTCCTTCAATAAATCCTGTAGGAAAACGCTTTGCCAGTTCACTGTCTCCTGAAAATTCGAGTAGTAACTGAATACTACCTCCTACAACGGCCCCCCGTTCGGCTTAGGCTCCCGATAAAGTACATCGGGACAAGTTGTGCCTAAGTCGTATCTATCTCTTTTGGCTTCGCCAAGATAATAACTAAAAGTACGTTTTCCACCTAAAGTCAACCTCAATTACGTCAATCACCGATTCTAAACCAGCATAGTTTCTTTCGCTTGAGTACAGGTAATCTTCTGGTTTCGCAACTATTCAGTGCGGTAGCGGGGGTTAGTCAATTTCCATAAAAAACTTTGCCCACTTTGCCACCGATTTGAATGCAACAGGATCATTTCCTTCCAAATCGCTTAATGCTTCTCCTACTTTTTTTGCCCAACTTGCAGTTCCTTTTCCTACATTAATGCGGGTTAACTCATTGTAGGCATCATCGTGGCCTCTGGCTAACAGCACATCGCAAAGGGTTTGGTAGTGCTTAATAAGCTGGGCGGGGCTATTCTTTTCATTGTCTTGGGGTTCATCTGCTCGCCACTCTTTTATGAATTTGCGCATGCCCTTAGCGAAAAAGAAACTGGCTGCAATGCCAAGAAAACCGTAAACAAAGGATTTGCCACCGACCATATCTATAGAGCGTAATAATGCAGAAATGCCAGCACCTTGAGGTGTTCTACCAGGTGTTAATCTTATTTCTATAATCAACTCATATTTAAAAACAAATATAAATGCCAGCAATACAGATGCCAGTATGAAATCAAACAACCAATGTCTAATGTCATTAGTACGCATCGTTAATGGAATTAATAACATTTAAATATGCTTGGTCTGAGGTACTGGCAAACAACAATCGGGCTAGGGCAAGCATTGACTCCTTGTCTACCCCAACATCCCTTAGTTTTGCAACTGTTATGTGGGGTTGCTGCTGCAGTATTGCCCTTACTCTATTAGAATAAATACCGTTAGAAGGAAATACTCTTTGTGTAATCAAAGAGAGTATTAATATCCTTCCACACTCATAAACAGATTCGCCAACCCCTAGATCATCCACAAAGTAGGCCTTTGCAAACTCCCTCACGCATGGCAACACCGCTGCGAGTTTGGGGTTGGTTACAAAGGCGTTGGCTGCATTCCAACCAGCATCGAGTAATGAGGTGTTGGCAATGGCCTCGTCCATGGTGTCATAGTAAAGGCTGTTTATGGCTAGCCGTATGGTATAATCCATGGCCATGCCAATGGCATAGGTGGTGCCCACCTGCTTAAAGGTTTTGGCTGCCCCGTAAGTACCCATTGTGCCTAAGGTGAAGGCCACATCAACGCCCTGCACAAAACGTTTCCACGCCTCCTCCCTATTCCGTTGTTCGCACAACCAGTGAAATTTTATGGTGGGGATTATCACCATTTCATCGGTGTTCAAACCTAGGGTTGGCATAGGTGTTTTGGCAATTATACCAACAAAATCGGTGGGCGATAGGTACATCAGATGAGTGCTGCCCGAAAACCAACCTGTATTGCGAACAGACACTGATACATTATTTCCAAACAAGGACAATTCAGTTTTATACAAAGGGTTAATTCCTAAGCTCTCGACCCAGTAGAAAACCCTATTGATATTGCTCCCATCGGTTCGTTGGCTGTAGGTAAAAACCTCCGATGCATTGGGCGTTCCTTTGGTATGGGTAATGTATTGGCTTGTCTTCAAAACTATAGAATCGCGATATACCCCTTGAAAACTTCTGACCATTTGAACTAAATTGGTTTCAAAAGTACTAATAAAATCAGCTTGCCCCTGCTGGCTGAGACTAGTTATCAAATGATAGAGGATATGCTCTTTATCCTCGCACCCGACACCACCAGTAGTAACAAAGCCATCCATTACCAACGAAATACTCTGCAAAAGTTGAGAATTACCTAAACGCTTATACTCCTGATGTGGTAATACGGCCAAAGCAGCAATTCTTTTGGCTTTATCACTTTCTGCTATCACCCTATTTACTAAATTGGTCATTTGCTGCTCCCATTCTGCTTCAGTGGGGAAAAGATACGAATAAAAATCGGAATGCTTATCGTCAACCTCTATCTTCATTACGTTACCCCATTTATAGATGCTTTGCGGACTGCTAGCGAATTTAGATACGGGTGAGTTAACATCACTCATAATTAGCGCATTAATTTTCTTATAGGTTTTTCCGTCGGAGAGGGTTATATTATTCGCTCTATTCCCCAATTGTGGAAAACTGTGCGCTGCTCGGGTAAAGCGTGTTCCCTTGATATAGGCGTATCTGAACTGCTCAAGTATCTGCTGTAGGCAAACAGGGTCAGGATAAACTTGTGCCGCCCCCTCCTCACTATCCTCAAAAACAAACCACCCCCCCTCCGGGTTGTGTATGTAGTCCCACTGGTACTTGAATAATTCAGTTCCAGCTGAATAGTCCATGAGGTTTTGGGTACTGCCCTCGGGCAAATTTACCATATTATTTGTACTAAACGTGTGGCGCAGGTTGAAAACGCCATGGCCCAGCTCGTGCGCCGCATCGCGGGTGGTGGCGGTGGGGGTGAGGAAGCCGTAGCTGCTCTTCAGCGGCATATAGCCAGCCATGCTGGGGTTGTCCTTAAAGCCGGGTACAATGAACAGGTACGTGGTGCCGGGCACGGTGTTGCGCTGCATGACGTAGGCGCGCATTATGGCCCGCATGTCCTCGCTGTAGTCGGTGGTGTTCACCTCCAGGGTGGTGGTCAGGCCGGTGGCGTCGAGGGGCTGCTCCAGGGTTACCTCCCACTCGGTAACGGCCTGCGCGTAGATGGCGTTGAGGGCGGCTTGCAGCTCTGCCCTGGTGAAGGCCGGCTGCGAGCTGCCCACGGGCACCACGGCCACGCGGTGGCGCTTGAGGTCGTAGGTTTTTACCCTTACACCACCTGCCACTGAGGCGTTGCCGGAGCTGTCGGCCTGGCAGAGCGCCAGCAGGTTGTCCTCCCCACCCGGGGGGTTGATGGTCCACACGTGGTGGCCATCCTGCGTGGGCGTACCCGTGAGGGGCATTCCGCCTTGGTAGGTGAAGGTGAGGGTGCTGTCGGTTTTGGGGGAGGCCAGCAGCCTGTCGGAGCTACCTGTTGCCACCGATTTCCAGGGCAGGTGGAGCGTTTGCTCACCCACATTTATTGTATGGTACGTTCCGGGGGGCATGGCCTCCTTGTAGGCATCGAACCCGAAGCGGTGCATTGTGCCGCCAGGGGCAAAGGTTACGGTTTGGCTGCATATGGAGGTTGGGGTAACAGGGCCACCTGTTCCGGAGCCATTTCCAGAGCCCGAACCATCGTCTCCCGAGTCCGAGCCCGAATCCTCGGTATCCACTGTAATGGGGTATGCCACATCATCAATAATCACCACGCCGTTGCCATCGGAGCCTACCACTAGGGTGCCGCCCTCGCCGGGGGTTATCACGGTGGTGTCGCCGTCGGTGTCCACCACGGTCCAGGTACCGTCGTCGTTCATGTACACCGAGTCGATGGGGGTATTAAGAATTATGGTATCGTTGGGGTTTGAGAAATCGACCGATCCGGGGCCCGATTGCGTGGTGCCCGGTGCGCCTATTAGCACAAGGGAGTCGCCATATACAGCCTCCACTGTTCCAGCTACCATTTGTAGCGAATGGTTAACCTTTATCCCTTTTAAATTGGCACGAATACCAAAATTAAATAGGGGAAGGGTGATTATGCCTTTACCATTAAAGGTATTTGGGGCAATCTGGGTTGTTGGGCCCACTTCAACAGGGAACCCAGCAGCAAAAAAAAGTTGTCCTGCGGGCAGGGAGGTGAGCAAAGGCGATTCGTCGGTTTGGGGTACGCTAATATCCGATGTGCACTCCTTGTCGAGAGGGGGAATAGATAGCGTTGTGAAGCTTTTGTTGGCTGTGGGGTTGCTCACAAAGCTACCGCATACCGCGCTTACCCTGTAGCTGTACTGCGTATTTGGTGCTAGGTTGCTGATGGTGGTATTAGTTTGATTCACATCTAGATTTCGCCACGCATCGTTGGCCTCGCTGGCGGCTTTGAACTCTACCCTGAAATTTTGGGCTGCACCCAGTGCGTACCAAGCCACATCGGCAGTTTGAATGAATACATTGGAGTGGCTAAGATTGATAGGTGTAAGACAGGGTTGCCCGTAAACAAATGAGTGGGCAGCAGAAAAGCCATTGTTTTTGAAGGTAACCTCGTTGTTGGGGTCGATGGCCTTAACGGCCACCACGTAACGTTTACCTGGGGTTAGGGCGGTTTTATCGGGTCCCCAAATCACGTTGGGGGAATAGCTGCTCACGGTCTCCAGGGGTTGCAGGGTATTCACCACCATCTGCGGGTCGAAGCCTTGGGGAACTTCCCAAAGCGATAGGTTGTAGCTTATCTGCGAGCCGGAGGTGGGGTTAACCACATGGCGAGGTATCCATGAGATGAATATGTTCTGTATGCCGCCTGGCTCAAGGGTTTGGTTATTGCTGGGGGTAACCAGCTGGGGAGGATCATTAACAATAATCCAAGCATAAGTGTTAGCGGGGTTCGATATCTGCACATTTCGTCTATGCTCAATTACGGTGATAGTAATGGTGAAGAAACCTTCGGGGAGCACCCCGTTTTGCAAGAATTGCAATGCACCATTGCCAGTGGCCAAAAGATTTGCTGTTCTGAAATAAGGCTCAATTTGTTGTCCTAGGGTAAGGGGTACGCCGCCCTGGAGGGTGAACACGGGCAGCGATGGGTTAGGTTGTGACTGTATGGTAAGGCCAGCTCCCTCAATTTTTACATAAAGCCTCACCTGCACTTCCGCCTGTGTGATATCAGTGAGCAGTAGCGATAGGTTTAATCTTGATCCCGAGAGCGGGAAGAAGCTGCTCAGCTTGTTGGGGCATGGCGTAACCACGTTGAGGTTGGCCTGCACCGGGTACTGCTGCGCAAGTAACGATGTTTGCAGCAGGAGCAGCAGGGCAAGGGCTATGGAGTGCTTTAATATAGGTTTCAAGGGCACTGTATATTTAGTTATTACAATACTATTAGTCTTACTGCTTTCTGGTCGCCGTTGGCAGTTACCCTAACCAGGTAAATTCCCGGAGACATATTGTTTAGGGGCATTTGGTAGGAGTAGCTATCGGCTCCCCCAAGCTTAGCCCAATTGGCCCTAAGGCCATAGCTGTTAATTAGCTCAATGGTAATTTCGGCCTTTACTAGTAATGCTACATCAACTAAAGTATGCCTATTGGCCGGATTGGGAGCAAGTGTCACCGATATTATAGTATTGGGGGTAACCTCACCCTTTTGGAGTTTGGGTTGATTAAATCCGCTCACGGTGATGCTCTTGGCCATATGCGCCAGACACTCTCCAGTGGTTGATATGAGTTCTATTGAGAACACGCCTTCCTCATCGGGGATAAGCTGTTTATCGTAGGGGTTGTCAACAAGGATAGTGAACTCGCTGGGGATTATCCATTCAATATTATCGGGGACGGGCCAGGATATATCGATGATCACGATGGTGTCGCCCACGCTGGCCGTGCTGGGTACCAGTAGGGTTGAGTTCACTTCGTAGTCGTGCTGGGTAACACGAATTGTGTCCTGTTTAAAGCATCCCGCATCGTTGGTAACCTGAAGGTGGTACTCGCCAGCATCCCATATGGTGACCACCTGCTGGAAGCTCTCAAACCCATTGGCCGAAACCCACCAGTGCATGCTGCTGGGGTTCTGGGCATCGAGGGTAACCGATTGTCCCTGGCAAAGGGCAACGGCTTCTGGCAGGTCAGTTTCAATGGGTGCTGGGTTGTTTAATTGAATGGTAAACTCCTCGGCACACCCATGGATATCGGAAACCAGAACGCTGTATAAGCCAGCGCTTAAGTTCTCTAGCCCATTGCCGGTTACACCGTGCGACCACTCAAAGGTGAAGGGAGGCGTAGCGCCTGTGGCGAGGGCCTCGAAGCTGCCGTTGCTGTAGTCGAAACACTGAGGATGCACCACGTTATCGAAGGCAAGAGCTATGGGCTGAGGGCCATCAATGGTAAGGTTTAGCGTGTCGGAACAGCCAAACTCATCCATCACAACAAATTGATGGTTGCCCTTGGCAACGCCCTCAACTACCGGCGAGTCAATCTGCTGACCATTTAGGTAGAAGTAGAAGGGCGAGCTAACACCAGTAAAATCGACCATAAGCTGCCCATCGGATGAGTCATGGCATAGTGGCGGGGTGTAGCTGTACGAGGTAATCATGGGGCCATCAACCTCGGGCACCTCAAGGGTTATTTGGGTATTGCAACCATTAGCATCGGTAAGGTGGGCTGTGTAAATTCCCGAAGACAGGCTGCCAATGGTTAAACCTGAGGGTTCGGCAAGATGCTCCCACTGGATAGCGTAGGGTTCAACACCTCCATCTACATTCAAGTGGATACTACCGCTGTTTGTCCCGCAATAGGTAGGCAATAACGATGCAACGCTTACCTGCAGCGGTTCGGGCTGAGTTATGCTTACTTGGGTTGCGGCAACGCAGTTATTAATATCCTTAGCAGTAATGGCATAAATTCCCTCGGTTAGGTTATTGAATATGCCATGGTTGTTCCATACTTCGCTATTGTTTATGCTATAGCTATAGGGGGAGGTTCCGTTTATTGCTGTTCCCCAAATTGAGCCATCGTTGCCACCAGCACATTTAACTTGGCTGGTTTTATAAATATCAATAATTACAGGTAGTGGGTCGGTTACTGTTACTGCTTGCATTGTTTTGCAACCATACATGTCGATAACAGAAACCTCATGGTTACCTGCTGAAATATTTGCAAGCGTTGAGTTTGGACTGGGCGAGCTATTATTTACAGAAAACTGATAGTTACCCCAGCCACCATTTGCAGCAAGGGTAATTTGCCCGTTTGTACCCCCGGCACATACTGGTGAATCAACCTGTTCAATGGAAAGAGAGAGGATTTCCTGAGGTTCCGAAATTTCAATGCTTGACGTGGTGTTCTCCTCGTCGGAGGTGAACCCACATCCGTTAGCGTCGGTAATAGATGCGTAGTAGTTTCCAACGCCAAGGCCATGAGCCTGTAGCCCTATTGCCACTTTGGTATGCATATGGTTGTACCATTCAGCGCTGTAGGGGTGCGTACCTCCGCTAAGTTCTACCAATGCCGAACCACTTTCTTCTCCAAGGCACTGCACAGGTACTACGCTGAGGTTTGCTACGATTGGCTCTGGTGCATCGAGCTGTACAGGCTTAAGCGTTGAGCATCCATCGATATCCGTTACTTTAAGGTAGTATAGGTTAGCTGGGATATTTTCGACCCGTGATGTACCAACCCAGGTTTGCCCATCATCGTTTGTTAGGGAAATGCTCATTAGGCTTGTCTCTCCCTCGAGAGATACCTCAATGGCTCCATCGCTGCGGTAGTGGCAGGTGGGCTCGGTTGCATCAATGGAGCTAATTGTTGGCCCGCTAATGGTGCTTAAAGCAAAGGACAAGCTATTGCTGCAACCCTTAGAGTCGGTTAAGTTGAATTGGTAAAAATCGGCTTCAACACCACTTACCAGCATACTACTAGGTAAGCTATGACTAGTCCACTCAATGTTGAAAGGTGCATTACCACCCAGAGGTTGAATTTCGAAACTACCATTACTGTCACCACAATGCGGATGCTGTATATTGATGGCAGTAAATCCTATCGGTTCAGGTTGAGCGATTTGTAAGGTGTTTGACGCGGAGCAGCCCTTCGAATCGACAACCCAGAAGGTGTGACTCCCCTCACTAAGGTTGTTGAAGGTGGGAGAGTCCTGAAGTTCTGTTTCGCTGAAACCATAGGCATAATCCGAGTTCCCTCCCGATGCTTTAAGGGTTACCTCTCCGGTTTCATTGCCATGGCAATCAATATCAGTAACCTGCTCAAAGTTGAGAGAAAGCACATTGGGTTGGGTTACAGTAATAGTATCTGTAAAAGTACAGCCCAAACTATCGCGTACGCTAACCATATGGTTACCTGCGGCGGTACCTGTAATCGGATTCTTAGAATAGTATGTACCCCCGTTAAGCGAATAGGTATAATTGCTACCCCAGCCACCTGTTGATGATACCCAAATTCTGCCATCGCTTTGGCCATTACAGGTAACTGGATCAGCCGTTAAACTCGAGATTGCAAGCGGTTCGGCAGGCTCCTCAATGCTTTTTGAGAAGTTGTTGTCGTTAGTTTCGGGGTTAATGGCCCAACAGCCATTGCCATCTTTTACCCTGAGATAGTAAAGCCCTGCGGGTTGTCCCTCAAGCGGGTTAACAGATGAGATGAGATCAAAGCTGGCGTTGTACCATTGGTATTGGTATGAACCCACTCCACCACTTACGAATGCCAAGATACTACCACTGTTATCGCCCTTGCACGTTAGTGGGAACGATTTTATCGAATCTATAACCACAGGTGTGGGTTCACCCAGATGTAAGTCCGATTCTATAGAGCAACCGTTGGTATCGGTGGCCATTATTTTGTATTCACCAGAGGCTAGCCCTTCAAATTTGAATGATGTTTCATTGGTGGCAACTTGTATTACTCCTCCATTGAGCAGGAGGTTAAAGTTGTACAGGCCAGACCCACCAGAAAAGGATTCGATATTGATACTACCATCGGAGCCATTGTGGCACTTGGGTTGGGTTGCGGTAATCTGGTCAAAGGATAGTGGTTGGGGTTGGCTGAGGGAGAAGCTATCCTCGTATTCACAGCCGTTGGCATCAACTATTATTATAGCATGGGTTCCGGCGGCAAGATTCTCTATGGTAAACTTTTCGTTATCACCGGAATAGCCCACAGGATTGCTATTTACGGAGATGGCATATGGTGCAGTGGCACCCCTTGGGGTTAGCCAAACCGTATCGGTAAGCCCATGGCAGGAAATGTTAAACCCACCATTGTAGATGTTTTTATCTATGTTTAATGTAAATTCATCGGGTTGTGGTACAGATACCTGCTGCGATGCTTCGCATCCCTTGGAGTCCTTAACCGTAACGGTGTATTCATCGGCGATTAGCTGGATTTGCTTTGAGTTTAATACAAAACCATTACCAAAGTCGTATTCGTACCCACCATTGCCCCCGCTGGCAAACACCTCGATGGTTCCATCGCTTCCGCCATGGCATGCAACGGGTTCAACTCTTATGCTATCGATGGTCAGCTCAAGGGGCTGCTCAACCTCAATGGATTGCTCTACTTCACAACCCATGGCATCGCGAAGGTAAACCGCGTGGGAAGCTGCTCCAAGATGTGTGAAAAGGTAGCTACTTTCTGCTTCATACCAGCTTGATTTATCGAGTGAGAAGCTGTAGCTATCCCAACCGCCAGATGCCTCGGCGGTTATTTTACCCGTTTCAGTTTCAAAGCAATGGGCTGGTTGTTGTTCGAGAGTTAAGACGAGGGCAGTAGGCGGATTGTTAACCTTTGTAGCCAAATTATCGGGGCTTTTCACAGAGCATCCGATTGCATCAGTTAGGGTAATTTGATAATTTGATGCCTGAAGGTTTTCAAATAAATAGTATATGGAGTCACCATCAGTAGTTTGAGTAGGAGAAATATTCTCATCAACTAAACTAATAATGTAGGGCTTGTTTCCACCCGTAACAGCAACCTTAACTTTCCCCGTATTGCTATCGAAACAGGTTGCATTGGTAGGGGTAAGGGAGTGGGTTAGCTGTTCGGGTTGTTCAACTACAATTTCTTTTGAAACACTACAAACCTTTGAGTCTTCAGTAAACAAAATGGTATAGTTCCCTGCTGACAGACCTGAAAAAGTAACCTTGTCGGAATTGCCACTGTACGAATCAAGTATTGTTTCGCCCTGTTTTAGCTCCACAAGTTTATCCTCCTCATTTCGTCCCGATAGGGTAACTTCAATACTACCATTGGAGTCGCCATGGCAACTTGGCATAGTAGTATTGTCAATGGAGATAGACATGGGGTTGATGACGGTGAGGGTTATTTCTTCAATTGGTTGCCCATCAAGACTTAATGCTTTACATTCGTTAGTATCGTTTACATAGGCATACCATATACCCTCACTTAGAGTAGTGAACTTAGGTGATGTTTGTGTGATTGTATTCCCACTTTTTTGTTCTAAAAGATTAAAGAAGTATGGACTAACTCCCCCAGAAACCTCTATTTCAATTTCACCATCATTATGATTGCTGCAGGTGGGGTTTGTTGAATCAATAACTTCAAACGTTAGTGCTGTAGGTTGAGAAAGGTTTATGTTATGTGTCTCTTCGCAGCCGTTTTTATCTTCGGCTGTAAAGGTGTAATTTGTATCACCGTAAAGTTCATCATGAAAAAAGAATGAATATTGATAAATTGGATCAGGGTATAAAGTGGAGGTAAACTTATAGCCGTTGTCAAAAGGTGTACCACCTGTAATGTCGATTTGCATTGATTCAACACCACCATTACACTTAATATTGAAGCCGTTGTAATTATTCAAGCTGTAGTTGAAGTTTATTTTTGGGGGTTCAGTAATTGAAAAAACTTCAGTTTTAGAACAGCCTTTTTCATCAACAATACTTAAAGTATAATCGCCATGAGATAGCTCGATGGTTTTACCTGATAATGTACTACCTGAGATATTTGTGCCATTGTTTCCAGTTATGGCATAGTTGTAGCCCGATGATCCCGGTGTGCCTCCTGAACAGCTAAATGTTATTGAACCGTTCTCCCCGTGGCATTTTGGGTTTTCTGGGTTTTCAAGTACTATAGTAAGTGGGTCTGGTTGTGAAAGAAAAACCTCTGTTTCTAAAGATTCGCAGCCAATATCATCATTAGCTCGAAATATATATAAGCGACTTGACAGATCGCTTGCTTGGTTACCTTCTAAGTTTTCCCATGCATCATTTTTAAAAATTTGATAGGTTACTAAACTTTCAGAAGGAGTATGTTTTAAAGTAATTGAGCCATCATTTGAACCATTACAACTGGGATTAATTGAACTTTGTTTTGACACGATTATTTTTTTGGGACCATCGACAAAAACAGTATCACTTAACTTGCAGCCATCTATCTCTTTGGGTCTAGCCCAAACAGTGTGGGTTCCCTTACCAAGGTTAGAGATAGTGTTTGAGTCGTCCCATTTAATCTTGTCTTTTGACACCTGAAATGAATCAGAACCATCTCCTTCTACGGTTACGATAATTTGACCGTTTGTACTATAAGAACAGGGGGTTACATCACTAGTTGTAACAGATTTTATTGAAAAGGGGGAACCAGTGAAATCAATAATTGTATCTTTAATAGATACACAGCCAGTGTTATCAGTAAGAGTAATTGTATAATTTCTAATGGACAATTTGTCAATTGTGAAAGGACTTTGTTCGTCGTTCCATTTAACAGGATTACCTCCATTTAATCTTATATCACAAGGGAAAATTGCATTGTTTGGAGTGGTCAAGGTAATCTTGCCATTATTGGCTTCATTACAATACCTCACATCTTCTTTGTCTACCGAGAAATAAATGGGTTGACGGGGGGTGTAGGTAACCCCTTTTGTATAAGAGCATTTAAGTATTTCACCAACAAATACACCAACAGTAACTGTGACCTCATTATTTACTACGTTTCCTATAACTTCAGAGGAAATTTCTGAACCTGGCGAGTACCAATTCGGACTACTACCAACTTTATATTTTATTAGGTAAGGCGAGGAACCATCACCAACAATAATATCGTAATTGTTGTTGTTGTCAGATAGTTTAAAAATGTCGTTATGCCCTGGGCAGCCATAGGTAATTTCAATACCGTTTATTGTTATTTGTGGGTATTTGTTTGTAACTGTGACAGGTATATTTTCAACGCAGACAGGAGATTCGTTATAGTATGCCTTAAGGTAGTATGTGCCTGGAGAAACATTAAAATTGGTTGGGTCTGTTATAGTATTACAGTTATTATATTCGCTGTCACATAATTCTAATGTAATATTTTTGGGTCGCCCGGGCTCATTGTTATAAAGGTTAACTGGTACATTGGAATAGTTACAATCAAGATTATGAGAAACTTCAATAAATTGGGCTAGTTCAGCCCTCTGCTTCACCTCAAAATTATAGAAGCTATGCCCACTTTGAAAGGTGTTGTTCCCATTTTTAAACACGTTTTCAAGAACAATTCTGTAATTGCCCCGGCCTATACTATTACCTACTAAGTTTATCGATTTACCATCTACTCCAAAAGGGCGCTGTACGTATACTGAATCCCATTCTGGAATAGCAAGATATCTGCTGTGTTCGTCATCATACGCTTCAATTTTCACCACTACACCTTCTACTTCATTAGATGACGATATTGATTTTACTTGGATTGTATCAATACCATTAGAATTAGAACAGTAATATTGAGCAGGAATATCAGCACAAGTAGGCTTTGGAAAAACAACAATGCTTTTTTCTAGGTAACCGTAGCTTCTGCCAACTATTAGATCAGGGCCAACATAGCTACGGGCTCTGAAGTAAATTTCTCTTCCGCCTCCATTATTTGGTCCTGTAATATTAGATAATTGTTTAATCCCGTAGGTAGAACCGTTATGTGGGCTTTTTAGCGCAACGGGGATCCAAGTCTGTTTACCATCTAAACTTACATGAACTATAAATTCATTTATTGTATCTATTTCATGTCCTAGTTCAAATTTAATACTACTACCCTCTGTTATTTTATCAATCCAATAGGTGTCAGTTGAATCCTTTAAATTGAATGTATTTGGTCTTCTTGGAGATACACTATATATGTAAGAATAATTAATATGAAAGAATCCATTTTGTTGTTCCCCCCCAGGTAAGCAATGAGTTGTTCCTATTTCTAGATGAGTATTTGTTGCTGATGCTACTATGTTGATGTTGCTTGTTCCTATATTATAGTCTATACAATTAGGTGAACTATGACAATTAGTATTCTCTGTACATACCTCAAGCTTAACTTCAAAATTATTAATATCATTACGAATTAAAAGGTAATTTGATGAATTACCCTCTGGGTGTTCAAATGGTGTAATATTAATTTTTCGACCACTAATATTGTTAAAGATTGGTTTAATTGTTCCGTTAATTTCTGGATAAACATGTCCATATAAAAATGTATGATCTACTTTAACCAATCGGTAATCACTCAAATCAATAGTTGGATAACTTGAGAAAACACGAGTTGTTTGAGAACTAGCAACACCTGATAAAAGCATACTTACCACTACTACAAAACTAAAGGCAAGGTGTTTTCCTCCAAATAAACTCCCTTTTAAAAACAGTTTACCATTCATGACTCTTTCGATTAAAAATTAATCTTAACCTCCTCACTAAACATCGAAGGCATATCGCTTTGATTCTCCAATCGAACCAAGTAGGCATAGCTATTGCCAATGGTAACCTCACCATCAACAAAGGCGTTGCTGTTCACCGTGGTGTAAATTCTATACTGCTCACCATTTACGCTACGGTACACTATTGTCCTAACCGATTCTGGGTGCGTGCTCCACCTCAGCTCAACCTGACCTTTGGCCAGGTTTTTGGTAGCAGCTAGCCTTGGCACGAAGCTGGCAAAGCCCATCCCCTTTAGGTTTAGCTGAAAGTGCTGGGTGGAGTGCGCTGAGTTACCCGATGAGTCAATGGCAGCCACCACAAAGTTCCAAATACCCTCCTTGGGCTTATCCCAAGTGTAGCTATTCTGCTTCTCCTTAAAGAGTTTTATGGTGTCCTGCTCTAGCCCATCGGCCAATTTGTATATTAGGGCATGGGCTGCCACATCGCTTGAACTCGATGGCACCCATAAAAACCTTACGCCCTCTGCTGTTTGCTCACAGGTTCTAAGCACTGGGGCTGAGGGGGCAATGGTATCGGGGATGGTGAGCGTAAGCATTTCGGAGAACCCCGAGTAGTTGTAGCGGTAGTCGTAGGCCATAACCCTAACGTATAGCCTACGCGATAGGGTATTAAGAGGAATACTCCAGCTATACGAGCTATCGCGCACAAAGTCGTTTGATACCAGCGTAAACTCAGCCTTTGGGTTAACCGCAGCGTATACCCGGTAGCCGAACAGGTCGAATTCGGTACCCCACTGCCATTCCACCTTGGCGGTGCCCTCCTTGGTTATTAACCCGTGGAGATTTTGGGGAGGAGCGGGTGGAATGGAATCGGCCAATTGCACCATCATGGGGTAGCTGTTTCGCCTTGTGCCATCGTTACCCAATGCCACAACTGCAACATAGAGCTCTGAGGTGGGTGCGGAAATTAGCCCCCCACGTGAGCTGGGGGTGTAGCTCCCCAACTTTTTAGGTTGGCCACCATAGGCAACCGAACCAACAATCTCGAATTCACTAACCTTGTTTATGAACTCATCAGGGTACTCCCAAACCACGGCAATGTTACCATCGGGCATTTCGGTATACTTTAACCCCGATGGTAAAGGGAAGAGAAGAGGCACAGTAACCCGAACAGAATCGGATGGAGGACCTACATCGCCAAAAGGGGTGATACCCCTAACGCGGTAGTAAAGGGTTTGGCCATCGGTTGAATGCTGGTCGGTAAAGAAGTGGTTAAAGTCGCTCTGCCCACTGGAAAAAAGATTGGCAAGGGGTAGGCTACTGGCGGCTTCAAATGGGTTACCCTCAACACTTTTTTCAACCCTATAGGTTGAGTAGATTCCCCTATGGTAACCCGCAGGCCACTCCAGCGTGATGGAGGTGTCGCGCACCTGAGCTTTTAGGTCGAAAACCCTTGGTAGCTCATACCTCTGGCTGAGGTTAATCACCACCCCAGCCGTATCGGCAACAAAAAGTGAATCGCAAATATTGGCGTAAACCCTGTAGATGTAGGTTCTGTTTGGGAGCAAGTTGTTGTCAACTATACCCAGCCCCATCATCTGAGCAACGGTAAAATCCTGCTCAGCAGCTGTTAGGCCAAAGGCAAAACGCGACTCCAACTCACGATTCTTATCCATAAGCGTTATAGCGCTTGAGGTGTTTGTAATTTCTAGCGTTTCGCCATACAATACCTGGGCTGCAATGGCTGCAGCATCGCTGGTGTCGCTTGGCTGCTCCCAATGCTCAAGGGGGAGGGGCTTTATGGGATTTTTGGTCAGATGTACATATGCAGTATCGCCGGGTTCAGTAGAGCTAGGAATTAGCACCCTCTCAACCCACCAGCCATTTGTATTGGCTTTTTCCCATGCCATAGGAGTTGTGGGTGCCCATCGTAGCCATACTATTTGATCTTGGTGTTTCGACACCAACTCCAACCCAATCCTATTAACAATTAAAGTATCCTGCCCCTTTAAAACAAGAGAGAGGGACACTATGAGGCTTGCTATGAATATACGCTTTACCATATAAATCCTAAATGTCAAATGTTATCACTCTTTCAGTTGTAACAATTCCCTCACCCGGCAGCACATACCTTAAGGTTGAGGTATATTGTAAGTTTGTGAAAATGGGATAAAAGTATCCGTTAATTAGATTAAGAAAAACTTGGTTTGGTGCCGAAGGGCTGTATAGCACTGCAGCCTTGTTTTTTAAATCCTGATAATCTTGGTTCATTACAACTACACCTGTAAACATTATCCCAATTGATGCTCCAGGGTATGAGTAATTTGTTCCAATGGAAATGTTGCCAACGCTGGAGGTGTTAGCTGTTTGGTAACAAATAACAGCCTTGAATGGGGGTACACCAAACTCAGCCACATCGCGCCAAGTAATTTTTAGTCCAGAGTGCCTTGGGTAACCTTGATATACCAGCGGCTTGATGTAATCATTATACCAAACATTATTATCGAGGTTAATATCGAGCTGAATAAGGCGGTTGTTAATGTCTCCATATAGTTCAAAATTATCTAATCGTTCTGTTAGATCGGCAAACTTCACAAGGTTATGAATGCCGGTAGTTACAATTTGCATTGCTGTGCCGGAGAGCTGCATATCGTCAAGCTTAGCTGAAAATGTTGCATACAAGCTAGTCCTCGCTTTTAGCTGGAACAGCACTCTTTCAAGTTCAACCTCCCTTTCCCCCTCAATATTGGTTTGCGTTAGCTCCACAGCTTCGGTTTGGATAGCTAGAGTTCGCTCAACATTAGCATCGATGGCAACAGCTTGGGTTGTGGGAACCTTGCTTACCCTAATGCTGTAAACCATTTGCGACGATAAATTTTGAGGAATTGGGAAGGTTATTTTGGTGTCGGAACTACTATATGTATAGTTTGACCTTATATTAGGATTTTCCCCTTCAAATATTACCACCCCTTGCCAGTCGCGTTCTGAACTGAGTAAGTAGCTAAAGTCATGGGTAAGCTTAATGTACCCGGTGCTATGCTCGCGCCAGTGGAAGTTCATCATGTTTGCAACGGGGTATGTATAAACAATGCACTCCGAAGGGATATGATCGGGTCTTTCGCCTGTTGTAAAGGTTATCGATTGCTCCTCACGCTGCGTTTGCCCACCAACCATATAGTCATTCCACTTACCATTGTTCATGCGCTGGAATACTACTCGTACCTTTACATTAACATCAGTAAAACTGGGGTAAATATCTACTGTTTCGAATGATACAACATCGTTTGTACTATTCCAAACAGTATTGCCCTGAACCTGTGAGTTATTAATTAACACCTGAAGATGCGACAAAACAATTCTAAAGGTTTGTGTTTCGTTATTTTCGTTAACTAATTGGAATGGTTCATTAAGGGGCATATTAAAAGCTACCTGTGGAGTAACAAATACGCTAACATTTGTATTGCCAGAGGATGGTGATATATCTGCAATTACTGATATATTTCCTAGCGGGTCGGCACCCTTTACCACACAATTATCACCCACAGAGAACTCGAAATTACATTGCCCTTTAACTAATCCTCCTAAAATATTGTAACTTCCTCCTGCATGTCCCTTAAAGTAAATAGGGTTTGGCAGTTTAGCCTGAAGCAGCGCTGATGCGGATATGGCAAGGATATCCATTTTGCGATGATTACCGAAGAGTTTAAATTCTACCCCAATTTTACCAGACATAAAAGCATAGGCTTGGCCCATCGCGTACCATCCATTAACACCAATTGGTGGTGGGAATCCTTCGCAAAATGCAGTTGTTCCGTAGTCCTTAAGCATAATGTCGAACCCGGTATACAGGCTAAATGAACCATAAAAAATTAGAAATTTTTCCTCGCCTGTATCCATATTAAATGAACTTCCAAAGGCAAAACCAGATCCCGTAGATATTAACCCCTCCTCAAATGATTGGACATTGGTTCCAGTAACCTTATTGGAGACGTTACTGGGGGGGGCAGGGAAAGGCGGAATATTTGTTCCCACCATGAGGTAGCTGGCAAAGTTTATGGAGTTGAATACTTTAAGCCCGATTCGTGAGTCTGGGGTGCCCATATGTACGTACCACTCGCTGGGGTTAAACCTGAATATAACCGAACCCGCCTTGTTGTTAGCATGAGTCCCTTTTACAACACCTAGATTTACATAAGCCTCATTAACGCCGTATAGGTCTTTATTGGTAAAATTGTACGCAATATCCATTGATAACCTCAAGGGGGCAGAACTGGGGCTACTCCTCAGGTCAGAAGCCATACAGGCCTCCCCCTGGAATCGAATCGATTCAATTCCACCGCTTGAGTAGAACTGGATTCTAAAAGATACTTGACCATTTACTGCCTTTGGGTTAGGATGAGTTCCAAGAACCACAGATGCTTTAAGACCCAAGCCATATGTTTCGTTTGGGACATAGGTAGCTCCGGAGAAGACTATTCCGGGCGATGTGGAGTTATCTGTTGAGGTATGATTGCCTGTGGGTATTGAGTACGAGCTGGGCTCCGTTTGCTTCATTTTGTATGAAACTCCGCCACCAAATCCATAAATTGCCACACCCGTAAAAATTGGAATGCCAGCTGATTGCGAAGCTAGAGCATCTACATACCAGTACCTATAACCATTAACACAACCAAATTGTGCAGAGGCATTCACACTTATGCCAGGTGTAAACTTGGCGTTTATCATTCCCCTAAAGCCTTTCCCATAAATAGCGTGCTCTTGGTAGAATGCTACTGATCCGTTAAACTCAAAGCCACCCTGATCTACATTAATTGAAATTCCACTAACTTGGGTCTCTTTATATTGATATTTTGTTTTGCCGCTCGAGGATGTTCGCTCCGCCCAGATAGTAAAAGAGCCATCTCCCCCAAATCCACTCTCTGCCGAAGCCATAAAACTCACATTGGCCTGCATAGCCAATCCAACTAAATTACCATCTTGAACAAATGATAGATGTGTTACGCTTACCGGAAAACCAGCCAACAACCCGTTGGGTAATGAGCAGTTTCCTATTGAAAGATAGGGTGCTTCAGTTCCTAAAACTAAATCTTGGAACTCGAAAGTACCTAAAGATACGTCGTTGCCCAAGGCAATACTCATTTGGCCGTGAAGTATAGCTTGTGGTTTATAGGTGTTGCCTTGTTTTACAATCTCAATTGTTGAGTTTGGCTCGAGAAGAAGCTGAGCGCCCCACAGATTAGCGTTGAACTCCTCTGTATAAGCAACAGAAAAGGTTAGGTTAGATTGTGAGTCGAGGAGGCCTGCATATCGAAACCCTTTCTGCTCGTCGGAAATAGGCACCTTTATCTCACCCGTTAGGTTGAACCCCGAGAAGGAATTCTTAAAAAAGGTAAACCCTAGTGTATCAATAGAGAACTCCCATCCGCCCAGATTCCCTTGTTCTAGCGATAATACGTTTGCGGCAAACAGACGACCTGTGATTCCGTTGGCATCAATTATCATATTTTGAGCACCAATTTCAACTGATTCGGAGTTGTTTTTGCCCAATCCGGCTGGTAGTTTAACCGTAAACTCAGGGATAACCAGCCCTCGCCATAGGGTGTTTAGCTGTTGAGGTTGATTGGCTGGAAAGAATCCAGCAGGGAAAATTGTACCAGGAGGGTTTCTTAAATCGCTTATATCAACAAAAACATTCCCAGGGTGAAATTCAAAATCGGGAAGACCATTTACCTCAAAAGGTTCCATACTAAAACCTAGTACCACATCATTAAAATCAGTGAAGTTTGCAAAAAAACTTCCCATAGCAACGCTGTCGGCAACTGAACCTGATGTGGGTTTAATAAGATTTGAGGGAAAGATTACATCGCCACCAATGGTAGTAGATTTGTATCCGTTGCAATCCCAGTCAATACTGGTTATGTCGCATCTAAACCTAAGAGTAAAGGCACCTAGGCTTATGTCTTTGTCTTTAATGAGTTTAAGCTGTGCGGTTTCAATACCGTTGGGGCCTAGTCGAACGTTGTCGGCAAAGAATCCTAACTTTTTGTCACTTCCCGGAAATCCAACCGTCATATAGGCTTTAAGATTAGCCCCTGTTGGGTCTAATGTAAGATCATCGAGAACAATTGTGTACTCAACCCCAGCTATGTTTTTTTGAATCCCTACGGGCAGTTCGTATGCTTGGTTAGCGGCTAACAAGCCAACATACCTATTGTTTGTTTTTACTTTATGCAAAAGTGCTTCTGCTTTCATTTCAAGAGCAGAGGGTGTAAGTTGAGCAGTGTCAGGATTTGAGTTGACAGATGCAGGTAGCAAAAGCGTTGCATTAATATTGGGAACAGCTAAACCTGATGGAGGAGTGGCTGAATATGAAAAAAAACTACTGGTTTGAAATACAAGTAGAAATAATATAAGGAGAGGTTTGCGTCTTTTCATCAGTGCTCTGGTTGTTTACTTTCACCATCTTTTATAGGGGAATATTTGTACTGAAAGTTATAGGTGTACATCAGGTTAAAAATAAGTTCTTGCCTTCCCCCTTGTCCACCCCCTACTGTGGAAATAAGATAATATGCTCCGGAACAGTTTATATTATGACTTTCCTTAAAATTCCAAGTTCCTGTTAGTCGTATATTGATATTTGTGTTTTGCATTTTACCATCGAGCCAAGTTTTATTGTATGCAGTTCCCAATGTAATCCTAACCTTACCGTCAATAAAAGATTTTGATGAACTTACAAACGGCCCAAACGTATTGCTTACACCAAGAGGGTTCGAGTTTGTTGAATAGAAAGTAGAAGCAGAAAAACTCCAGCCAGACATAGGGATTGAGATTGCGTGAGTAATGGCAGCATTTATAAAAGTTAGGTTGTTACCATTATTTGTATCCTCTTGCTTATTTAGCGACTGGTTACCCGAGAGCGAAATGTTTGATGTCTGTTTCAAACTTTCATCACCAAATGCATAAGTAATGCCCAACGTGGTTGACCTGTTGACCTGCGTAAAGTTTAGTGTATCAAGGTTTTCGTAGGGAGATGTGGCGTTGATATGATCAAATACCGATCGCAGATGCGTGTACGAAGTAAATGACGAGAACGAAGAGTTTAAGTTTAAACTTTGACTTGGAGAGTAAGAGATATTTCCTGCGCCAACCAAACGAGTATTTGCGAATATTTTTTGATCATTCAAATTGTCTCTTTGCACTCCAAAATTTCCTCCTAGGTTCAGTTTCCCGTCTAGCAATCTAATAGCAGTATTTAATGTTATATTCTCAAGATCATTAACAAAATAGTACGCTCCGAGGGTATTGTATCCAGGTTGTACTTGTTCGTATGAAACACCCATTGTTCCTTGAGGAATACTGTAATTCACCCCCATTTTATAAGCCCAATATGACGAAGTGCTATTTCGAGCAGGGTAAAGACCTCCCCAGAATTTTCGTTCGTTAGAAATTGCTGAGAACTTGTCATCAGTTAAAATGCTATTGCCAATGCTTAGCATTAAGTTAAGTCCATCGAATGGTATTGCACCTCCTTCAAACGAAAGGGCTAGGTTTTCCTTTGGCAGAATACCCAGCGAATCGGGTAGTATTTGGATGGAATTTGGCTCATCCCAAGCGTAAAATGCCGATGTGTTAAAATTTGCCTTGGGAAGAGATGCTGAGGCTTTAACGCCTACGCCCAGTCTTTTATATGCGGGAAGATTAAGGGGCGGCTCAAATTCTGTTGCCTTTAAAAATTTCCCATATACAAGTCCCACTGACACAGGAGTATGTGGGGGAGCTAATTCAAAACCAAAACCACAGAATTGATGACCACTAAGTGTATATGGAGAGTACGACACCGAATTATAGCCAACATAAGTTTTCACCCATTTATATGAAGGTTGAGCACCAAATTGATTAAAGGTGAAGGGATGGGTAAACCCGATGTTTTGATTAGAATAGGAAAAGTTTAAAGGCATTGAAAATCCATACAAAGACAAATTTAGTCCACCTACAATAAAGTATGAATACGGATCTCGACTAGTTGTATTATCCCATATCTGTGGGTTAAACATTTGATCTACGCTTAGATTGCCATTAATTGTTAACATTTCTTTATCTTTTATCGTCGACAAATCTTGGCTTATTCCCTTGTTCTTAAATAATGCAGAAAGCAAAAGAATTGTGAGTAGTAAAGATTTTGTAGTGTAAATTTTATTCACGTTTAAAACTCCAGTTATTGTCAATATTCTTAAAAAAGACTCTAGCTTTCTTTAGTGCTTCCTCGGGTTCTAAAGATTGTAATCCATCTTTTCCTTCCCAATTCAATTCGGCAATTTCTGGTGCAACTATGGTAAGGACAAGGTATGAGCAGGGAATAGAGGTTGAAACGTTTGGATTTGAAGACTCACAGCCAGAATTGTTATTTTGAATAAGTTCAATTAAATAGCTAATATTTTGTCTGCTTTTTGAAAAAAGGATATAGGGGTAAAGTGTTTTTATAGCATCTAAGGATATATCTATTCTGTTCAAATAATCAGACATAAGGTTCTCGGCTTCAGCGTTACCTAGCCTTGTTAGCGATGAAAGAGCAACCCAACGTTGGTAGAATGGAATATTAGTAGAAAAGCTAACATTCTTAAGAAGTAGCATAGATTCTGAGACCCCCTGTTTCCCACATAACCTGTATAGAGTAACTAAAATATTTGGATTACTTATCCTAGAAATCAAATCCACCAATGTGTCCTTCTGTCCTGAAGTATATTTTACATCTTCTAATTCTAATAGATTCTGTGAGGCAGTATAAACAATTCGACTATCTAGGTCGTAAATATTCTGTAGCATAATTGAAGTAAGTTCGCTTTTCACCAGATTGGACGTACTCCCAGCTACAATATTACTACCCACTGTAAGGCTTCTCCATCTTATATCAAAGATGGAATCTTTCATATTTTCTTTGATTATGTTACAAAGGAGTAGTTGTTCTGAATCGGTTAAAGAATTCAGTGGGATATTGATATTACTTACTTCTTGGTAATTCCTAATCCACCTAACATAATTATCAATGTTAAATCTATCAATACTCTGTCCAGTAGAAGTTTGGGTTAGTAATGATAAAATGAGGTATAGCAAGGCAAATGCCTTTTGGCAGTAGGTCATAGGTTAGGGTGTGTTTTTAAACGTGGCTAAAATAATAATAATCATCACGTTTTCAAAATAACCGCATCACAAATCGTTGTGATGTTCTTGCAGGCCACACATTGTCTGTGTTATAGGTGAATGGGGGTGTATAGATTATTTCTATTTAAAACAATTAATTCTTTTAATGAAATATAAGTCACTAGTGAGTTTTGTGATATCTCAAGATTCCAACGTTTCCCGTTTAGCAAGCGCTCCAGCCTCAGTCGTATATATCTTGGCAGGCTTTTGCCTAATTTACGAAGCTAATTCTTTTTGCCTTTGCAGGCGATGTCCGTAGATGCAACTTTTCCTGCAAATAGCGGGAGCCTACTTGAAATGGAACGACGGCGGTACAACCACAGCCGAACATTGTTTCAATCAGGCAGCCTTGAAAATCCTGACAGGTTTTCAAAACCTGTCAGGATTGGGATACACCAGCCTCCAGCTAGCAACACTTGCTAATGATAGTCCCGATCAGGTGCAACCTACCGAAGGTAGGTTGGCCTTAACGGGGACTCTAAACTTTCCCGCTTGACCTTGGAAAGTCCGCCAAAAGACAGGCGGATCTTTCCAAGTCTTCCCAGCCCACCATCGAGCAAACGCGTTTAACTTCTTTTAGCAGCCTTAGTTCGATAGATTGTAATGATGTATGGATATTAGTAATTTTCAATCGTAATAATCAGCAATGCTAAAAAAGTAATTCTACTTTTGTGCAAACAACATTTTAGCACAGTGGCACAAGTCGATATACTTCTTATTACTCCCCCCTTTATTCAGCTAAACACTCCCTATCCCGCAACACCCAGCCTTAAAGGCTTTTTGCACGAGAAGGGGTTTTCGGTGGCTCAGCTCGATTTAAGCATTACATGCATACTGCAGATGTTTTCGCGAGATGGATTGCAGCACCTATTCAGTGTTGCTGAGGTTAAGGGTTGCTCGGCAAACTCAAAGAAAATATTCGGAGCAAGGAGTGAGTACATTAGGCATATCGATTCGGTAATGGCATTCTTGCAGGGCAAGGATACTACTTTTGCCCATGCCATTGTAAACGGTGCATTGCCCAAGGCCAAGCGGTTCAATATCCAACAAAATCTGAATAAGCATTTCGGGTGTGACGGTGTACAGGACAAGGCTAAGTTTTTGGCCACGCTTTTTATTGAAGATTTAGGCGATTTTATTACCGAATGTATCGATAATCGCTTTGGGTTTAGCCGCTATGCAGAGCAGATAGGGCTATTTGCATCGGATTATAATGTGATTGAGCGTGAGGTGCAGACCGATTCGCCAATCACCACAATTATGCTCAACCTGCTCGATAAAAGCATACAGGAGCATAGTCCTAAGGTGGTAGGGTTTACTATTCCTTTCCCTGGGAATTTGATTATGGCGCTTAAGTCTGCTCTGTTTATTAAGCAGAATTATCCCAGTATTAAGGTTGTTATTGGTGGGGGATTTGTAAATACCGAACTGCGCAGCTTAAACGAGCCACGCCTTTTCAAGCTGGTGGATTATGTTTGCTTAGACGATGGCGAGCTGCCCTTGCTCAAAATACTTAATCGTTTAACAAAGGGCGATAATCAGCTCTTGCGAACTTATGTTCTAGAGGATGGAGAGGTTAAGTATATCAACAATGCAACCGAACCCGATTTTGACCACTCAAGCATAGGAACGCCCATTTACGAAGGGCTACCCCTAAACGATTACATCTCGGTTACCGAAACCACCAACCCAATGCACAACCTTTGGAGCAATGGGCGTTGGAATAAGATGTTTTTGGCGCATGGCTGCTACTGGCATAAGTGCGCATTTTGCGATACCTCGCTCGATTATATCAACCGATACAGCCCAGCCAGCGCTCAGGTGCTGTGCGATAGGATTGAAGCTATTATTGCACAAACCAACCAGCGTGGTTTTCATTTTGTTGATGAGGCTGCATCGCCGGCGGTACTTAGAAAGTTGGCCGATGAAATTCTTGCCCGACAAATCAGCATAACGTGGTGGACCAATATCCGATTCGAGAAAGCCTTTACCCCGGAGCTGTGCAGGCTGCTTGCCAAGTCGGGGTGCATTGCCGTTTCGGGTGGTATTGAGGTGGCATCGGATAGGCTACTGCAGAAAATGGAAAAGGGCGTAACCATTGAGCAGCTGGTTAAATCGACCCTGGCGTTTAAAAAGGCAGGCATTATGATTCATGCCTACTTGATGTACGGATTCCCAACCCAAACCAGCAAGGAAACCATTGATGCACTGGAGATTGTACGTCAGCTATTTGCAAACAGGTTGATTCAAAGCGCATTTTGGCACAGGTTCACTATGACGGTTCACAGCCCCATTGGGCTAAACCCCGAGAAGTATGGCGTTAAAGCGGTTCCGCTAGAGCCAAAGTCGTTTGCGCAAAACGCCTGCGAGCATATCGATACAGTAGGTTGCAACCCTAATCATTACAGCGATGGATTGGTAACTGCGCTGTATAACTATATGCACAACAATGGTCTAGATTTTAGCTTGCAAACTTGGTTCAATTTTAAAATCCCCAAAACAACCATTGCCCCAAACTACATAGCAAGCTTAATGAAGAGGTAGATGATGCTATGTCAGAACTATTATAATGCTAGTTAGTTTTTTATGGGGGGTTTGGGTATTGCAATTTAATGTATTTAACCTATATTTGTAACAATTGTCACGGTCGGTATATTTCATAGCTTGAATAATATGACCAATACAAAAAAATGGGAGCGGCAGCTCCCATTTTGCATTTATGCTTACTGAATGCCAAACATCCACTTAAGGGCTTCGGGGAATTCTCGACCCCAGTAGTACTCGTTATGGCGGCCATCGGGGGCAATGCTTTTAAATATCTCATTCTCCGAAAAACCCACCTCCTGCAGCATCTTCTCGGCCCTATCGATATTGGGAATTAGGCTCTCGCTCTCCTTCTCGCCGCCGTATAGGTATATCTTTTGGAATTGACGCTTGCGGAACTTCTCTATCTGGGTAAAGGCCTCCTCGCTCCACCAGAGCGACGGAGAGAAAGCCCCCACCTTGCCAAATACCCTTGGGTACTCCAAAGCAGTGTAAAGCGCCATTAGTCCACCCAACGAGCTGCCCATAATAATGGTGTTGTTCCTGTCGGGTAGGGTGCGGTAGTACTTATCGATGTAAGGCTTGAGGTCGCGCACAATGAATCGGGCAAATTTGGCTCCATCTCCGCCCAGCTTATCGGCGTTGGGCCACGGGGTGTACTCGTTTAGCCTCTCGTCCTCGCCATGATATATGGCCACCACAATGCAGCCAAGCCCTCGGCGTTCGAATAGGCTGTCCATAATCTCATCAACCCGCCACTCGCCAGCAAAAGCGGTGGATGCATCGAAAAGATTTTGCCCGTCGAACATATATATCACCGGAAAGCCTTGGCTCGACGAGTAGTTGGGAGGGAAGTAAACACGCACTGTACGCCTACGGTTAAGCTGTGGAATCTCGATGCTGGTGGGCGTAAAGAACACGCTTTTTGATGCGGTGGACACCAGCTGCCGTGGGTTTATCCTATCGCGCCAGTTTTTAATATCCAGAACAATTGTATTGCCCAGGGAATCGACATATAGCCTGTTGGCAATATCCCTGCCTGCAGAGTCAACTTCTACAGAGGTCCAGTCGCCGCGACAAATTTTGTACTCAAAGGTATCGGGTACGGCCTCAAGGGTAAGCGATAGTCGCCCTAGGTTGTCCTCTGTAAACTCATACTCGGGATTGTTGGGTTGCCACTTGTTGAGCATACCGGCTAGGTAAAATTTTGAGTCGCGGGGGGTATTCTCGGGAATCGATTTTAGGATAAAAGTTACCTGTGCAAACAGGGTTGCCGAAAGGCTAACGAGAATAATGAATGCAAGTATCTTTTTCATAGCGCAACATTTTGCTGTAAAGTTATGATTTTGATTTTAACTGCATAGAAGATGCCACGAATGCGATTGATGAATAACTAGGGGCCAAAGTTTGTTGGAGCAAAAGCAGGCAAAGTACTGTTATTAAAATGCTATATAAACATCAGCAAGCTAACGGCCATAACGGCCATACCACCTATTAGCCCGTATATTGATAGGTGGTGCTCACCATATTCCCGGGCGGCGGGTAGAAGTTCATCTATGGATATAAAAACCATAATACCGGCCACACCTGCAAATAGAATTCCAAAGGTTAGCTCGGTGAGGAATGGCAGCAGAATTAGGTATCCAACCAGCGCCCCAACAGGCTCGGCCAAGCCCGACAGGAACGAGAGGGTAAATGCTTTCTTTTTATTACCCGTTGCATAAACTATGGGAACCGATACAGCAATTCCCTCGGGGATATTGTGAATGGCAATGGCCACGGCAATGGCAATACCTAAGCTGGGATCGGTTAGAGCCGCTGTAAATGTGGCTAGCCCCTCGGGGAAGTTGTGTATGGCAATGGCAAGCGCTGTGAAAACCCCCATTCGCATTAACCTTTTGTCCTTCTGGGGTTTTTGGTCGGCCTCTTCAACTAGCTTTATCTCGTGGGGGTTCTCGGCAGAGGGAATTAGCTTGTCGATTATGGCAATAAGCGCAATACCAGCAAAAAATGATCCTACAGTTATCCATGACCCAGAGGTGTACCCCGCTGCTTCGACAAGCGACTCGCGAGCCTTGGTGAGTATCTCCATAAACGAAACGTATATCATTACACCCGCCGAAAAGCCCAGCGCAACCGACAGGAACTTGGTGTTTGTGTGCTTGGTGAAGAAGGCGATGGCGCTTCCAATCCCTGTGGATAGGCCAGCAAATAGGGTTAATCCAAATGCAATAAGGATATCGTTTAGCTCGTATTCCATTTTCTATCGAATTTATTTTTTAACTATTCTATGCCCAATTTGATGGGCTAAGCACCTCGAAAGATACTGTTTTCAATCAACACAAAGTTGGTAAATATGTTTTGCATTTTTGATACGAACAACAATTTTTGATAGATACTACCCCAGTTGCCCTGCAATATATCCGGTGGTCCAAGCGGCTTGTAGGTTAAATCCACCTGTAATGGCATCAATATCGAGCACTTCACCTGCAAAGTAAAGGCTTTTGCACACCTTGCTCTGCATGGTATGCAGGTCTACGCTATCGAGGCTAACCCCACCACAGGTTACGAACTCCTCCTTATGAGTAGCCTTCCCTTTAACGTTATAAATATCATTGGTAAGAGTTTCTACCAGCTTGTTGATTCCTCTTTTACCAACCTCCTCCCACCTTTTTGCTGGCGGTAGTTCGGCTTTGGCTAGCAGATATTCCCATAATCGTTCGGGTAGGTTGTATGGCCTAGCATTGGCAAGCTGCTTTTTAGGGTTACTCTTCGATTGTTCAAAAAGTTCGGTGGAAACCAGCTCGTTGTTGGGTTGGTTTATCCAGTTTATCTGTAAGTTGAAGTTGTAGCTCATTTCGCTTACTGTCCTTGCAGCATACGACGAAAGCTTAAGGATTGCTGGCCCACTCATTCCCCAATGGGTGATTAGAAGGGTGCCCTCGCTTTTAATCTTTGTTCCCTGAATGCCAAGGATTACATTATCAACCACAATTCCCATAAGTTGGGTAATGTGCTGATTGGGAATATTAAACGAGAAGAGCGATGGAACAGGATCGGAGATTTTATGGCCAAGCTCCTCGAGCCATTGCAAACCCGTTCTTTTTGGCGATCCGCCAGTGGTAACAATTACCTTGTTGAATGCATATGATTCATTGCCGTTGGCAATCATAACCTCAAGGCTATCATCCTTTGGAGTAATGCCGCTGGCTGGTTTTTCGGTTTTAACAACTACACCTAGTTTTTTTGCCTCGCCGGTTAGGCAATCGATAATGGTTTGCGAACTTTGCGACTGGGGAAAAACGCAGCCATCGGGTTGGGTTACCAGCTTTACGCCCCGCGATTCGAACCAGCTAATGGTATCGTTGTTACTGAAGGTGTGGAACGCCTTTTTTAGGTTTCGTCCTCCTCTGGGGTATGCTTTTATCAGCTCCGAGATACGAGTGCAACCATTGGTAACATTACACCTTCCTCCACCTGATATCTTTACCTTGGAGAGCACTTTTTTCGATTTCTCCAAAATGGTTACCCTGGCGCTCGGGTAGTTCTCCTTTACCGCGATGGCCGCAAAAAATCCCGCAGCGCCCCCACCAATAATTCCAACAACCATTGCTTACAAATTTGCTGGCAATGATAGTAATTCTTCTTCAAAAGAAACTCCCGGAATCCGAGCTTCCATATCGGCAATTTTTTGTCGAGTCTTCACCACAAATAGTTTATACTCCTTGGTGTTGGCGTTGAATGGCCGATGGCGGCAGGCTTGAACAATGCTTTCTATTTCTTTGATGATTTTATCATCCTCGGGGGAGATGAATGCGCCACGAAATTTCTCCCATATATACTCAATGGCCATGGGGGAGGGGTGAAGCATATCATCGGCATAGAATCGGTAATCGCGCAGGTCGTCCATCATGATCTCATACGATGGGTAGTAGAACACGTTCTCGGGAAACCGATCAACCAGCTGGGCAATGGCCAGCAAAAGGGTCGATTTGCTAAGCTGATTGCCGTGGGCTCCATCCTTCCAGTGCCGCACCGGGCTAACGGTGAACAACACTTTTAGGTTGGGTTTAGAGGCAAAGCAACTGTTAAGCAGGTTGCTCCACTCCTCTACAATCTCATCCACAGAGAGCATACGTCGCGTAAATTCCTTGGCTGGTATCTTGTGACAGTTGGCCACCGGCTCTCCGGTTTTGTTTAATTGATATATTCTGGCGGTACCAAAGGTGATAATTAATAGTTGTGCTTTAGACCAATGGGTATGCGCATTCTCCAGCTGCCTATTGATATTGGTTAGGCAGTCGGCCTTGTCGACCCGTGAGAAACTGGTATGGTGATGTAGGCTTAGCCAAAGGTTATTGTGGAGTAGCAAGTCCTTCTCGTGATATGCATTGCCTGATATAATTCGGTTAAGCACCAAAGCTACCGATACCGGATTGTACACTACTCCAAATGGATTTATTAGTACAGGAAACTTTCGCTCAGCCAACATGCTCCCAATGTTATCGGTAAAGCACGAACCTAGCATAAGCATAGGTGTGGTATAACCAATCCTATAAGGATACTGCTTAACCTCTACTATCGTTCTGAATATTTTCGACATTTAATTAAAACCTATTTATGCTTAAATATAACAGCAAAATATCGATAAAAGTGATTTATGTAAACAATATATTGAATCTTTTTAACCGAATAACCTTTTCACTGCCCGCAACCCCACTGCTCAAATCTAAGCTCAATCATTCTTAAAGTTGACAGTTGGCAAATAGCAGTTGGCAATGGTTTGCCGAGTTCACTCGTCACTGCTCAACTCAATCATTCAATCAACCTGCCCGCTGACGTCAGTCAGGCAGCTTGCCTGCTGGCAAGCAGGGTCACTCAATCACTCCTTCACTCACTCCGACTCTTCGAAGCGCTCAGGGTATTGCAGACACTTTCACCGCTATCCGCTAGTTGCTGTTCTGTCATCCTCTAACTACGGATGATCCTCCAGATTTCCTGTGAGCCATTGCTTAATAACATTAAACACTTCGTCCTTTATCGCCTCGTTGTGCAGCTCGTGGTACATATCCTTAAAGGGGATAAAGCTGCATGTGCTGCACTCTTTTAGTAGCTCTTTTGATGCGCTGTACAAAGTAATTGGGTCGGCATCGCCATGCAGGAGTAGGAATGGTTTACGGAGCTTCGCAATGTTTTGCACAGCATATTTGCCTGCGCTGGAAATGCTGGTGAGTAATCGGGGTGTTATCTTACTATGGTTTAGCGGGTCGGTTCGGTAGGCTTTCACCTCCTCTTCAACATGGCAAATGCCATCGGCATTAAGGGGGGCTGTAATTTGCAATCCTGGCGCTATTCGGTTAAGTACCCGAACCAATGCCCCCATTAACTTCGAGGGCTCGTTGGCCAGCTCTATCCATGGCGATGTGGCAATTAGCAAATCAATTGGGTTGGTTTGGCGTAGCGCAAAGTTTATGGCGATATTTCCTCCCATGCTATGGCCGTATAGCACAACAGGGATACCCGGAAATAGCTGGTTGGTCTTATCTATGGCTAGATTTATCTCCTCCATGAACACGTCGTAATTTGGAATATGCCCCCGTTTCCCTTCCGATTGCCCGTGCCCGTAGTGATCCCAGGTGATAAATGCATACTCGTTCTGAACGAATCTGTTTGCCCAGTCTTTATACCTAAGCGAGTGTTCGCCCCACCCGTGGTTAAGGCAAATAACTGCTCGGGGCGTAACGGAGGGGTTAACATACCAAGCAAAAAGCTTTTCACCCGACTTTAGGGTGAGTGATATCTTTTTTGGTTCCATTTTTAGAATTTTAGGTGCAGTTTGGTATTGTTTAGCGATTAGTAATGCTTTTGCAATTTAGCATAAAATGTTCATATCCCGCTCTACTTATAGGCGTTTCGCCAAAGATATTATGGAAGTCTTCGTTCGATAGGTTTAGAATGGATTGGGCGTTTAGCCCAAGAATTTCTGCTTTAGGCTGTAATCCTTGGCATTTTGTTGTTTCCAGCTTGCCATTCCACGGGCACACCTCCTGACAAATATCGCAACCAAAGCACCAGCCATTGAGGCTTTGCCGTTCTTGCTCAGCTAGTGGCGTTTTCTTCTCGATGGTTAGGTACGAGATGCAGCGGCGGGCATCAACCACTCCGGGTTTAACTATTGCCCCGGTGGGGCAAGCATCCATACAGCGGGTGCAGGTTCCACAGCGGTTGGTAACGGTGCTGTTTGAGGGCTCAATCTCTATGTCAACAATTAGCTCACCAATAAATGTATACGTACCTAGCTTCGGATGTATAAGCAACCCATTCTTGCCAATCCAGCCCAACCCAGCGTTTTGTGCCCAAGCCCTCTCGAGCACCGGGGCCGAGTCGACAAAGGCACGGCCATTTACTGGCCCACACTCTTTACGCAGCAATTCAAGCATCTGCCAAAGCATCTGTTTAATCACCGTGTGATAATCGGTGCATAGGGCGTAACGCGAAATTTTGGGCGGTTGGGTTGCAATGGTTGGGTTGCCAGGATAGTAGCTTAGCAGAACAGAGATTACGGATTTTGCCCCCGGCACCAGCAGGGTAGGGTCGATGCGTTTTTCCAAATTTCGCTCCATATAGCCCATATCGGCGTGCATGCCCTTGTGTAGCCAGTGGAGCAGCTGATCCCTTTCGCTGCGGAAGGCTTTTGCTTCGCAAACTCCACATGCATCGAAACCTAAATTGCTACTTACCGTATGAATAATGTCTAAAGGAATCATTTGGCCTTTAAAAGAGGGTTACCAATTATTAAAAAGTCAAGTTTAGATAAAATTCTCAACGAAACCAAGAATAATTATTTAGATATTTTGGTTATGTTTGTATTACCTGATTTTGTAATTCACTGTTATACAAAATGAAAAATATCCTACTAATAGCCATGGTTGTTACCTTTGGCATTGTTAGCTTAAATGCTCAGGAGGTAGATAAGGTTACACGTTATCAGCAAAAGTACGACGAGGCGGTGGAGAAGGTGCGTATTGTAGAGGATGCAATATCCGAAAGCCAAGCTATGATTAGCGAGGGCGAAAACCTCAAGAAATCGTCGCAAAGCGAAAAGAAATCATTTGCAAAGCAGGAGAAGCAGCTTACCAAAACCTACAACAAGAACAAGAAAAGTATTGAGAAGAGGCTCAAGTCGAAGGATAGGGAGGAGCGAGCCGACGCCAAGGTTGAGCTTAAGCAGCTTGCCACGGAGTATAAAGCAGAGCTTAAGGCCGTTAAATCGAGCATTAAGGAGAGCGAAAAAAACTATACTAGGGCTGGTAAGCAGATAGTGAAGGGGAAAACCAACCTAAAGAAGAATAAGCAGAAGCTTAAGGATGTGAAGAGTAAGCAAAAGATTGCGCAGTATCGACTTGAAGATGCAATGGCCGACGATTAGCCTTGTTCTGTATATCATGCAAAAAACGGAGGTGTAGCCACACCTCCGTTTTTTGTTTACATCCTTTTGGTAACCTTTACACCACAATGTTTACAATCTTATTGGGCACCACAATTATTTTCTTGGGCGACTTGCCATCGAGGAAACGGGCGGTTTGCTCATGGGCAAGCACCATCTTTTCAACCTCATCCTTGGGTAGGTTTAGCGGGATATCGAGGGTAAACCTTGTTTTCCCGTTGAACGATATGGGGCAGGTGAACGAGCTCTCAACCAAGTACTCCTCCTTAAACTCTGGCCACTGGGCATCGCAAACGCTTTGCTGGTGACCCAGCATGTGCCATAGCTCCTCGGCAATATGCGGTGCGTAGGGTGCAATGAGTATGGTAAGCGGTTCAAGCACTTCGCGCTTGTTGCATTTAAGATCGGTTAGCTCGTTTACGCAGATCATGAATGCCGATACGCCCGTGTTGAAGCTGAAGTTCTCGATATCCTGGCTAATCTTTTTAATGGTTTTGTGGATAACCTTTAGCTCATCCTTGGTGGCGGTATCGTTGCTTATGCTTACCTCGTTGTTTGCGTTTTGAAACAAGCGCCAAAGGCGACGCAGGAACTTATGTACACCATCGATGCCGTTGGTATCCCAGGGCTTCGACTGTTCCAATGGGCCAAGGAACATCTCGTAGATGCGCAGCGTGTCGGCGCCGTACTTATCAACAATAACATCGGGGTTTACCACGTTGTACATGCTCTTGCTCATCTTCTCAACCGCCCATCCGCAGATATACTTACCGTTCTCGAGTATAAACTCGGCCTCGGCAAACTCGGGTCGCCATGCGCGGAACTTTTCGGTATCCAGCACATCGTTTTCTACAATGTTTACATCAACGTGTATTTCGGTAACATCGTAGTCTTTACGTAGATTATATGATACAAATTGGTTGGTGCCCTTAACCCTGTACACAAAGTTGGAGCGACCCTGAATCATCCCCTGGTTAATAAGCTTCTTGAATGGCTCGTTTTTACAAACGTAGCCAAGGTCGAACAGGAATTTGTTCCAGAAGCGCGAGTAAACCAAGTGTCCCGTGGCGTGCTCGGTTCCACCAATGTATAGGTCAACATTCTCCCAGTACTCGTTGGCCTCTTTCGATACAAGCCCCTTATCGTTTTTGGGATCCATGTAGCGAAGGTAGTAGGCCGATGAGCCTGCAAAGCCCGGCATGGTGCTTAGCTCGTAGGGGTAGCCCTCGGGCGTGTGCCAGGTCTTGGCGCGGCCAAGTGGTGGCTCGCCCTGCTCGGTGGGCAGGTAGGCATCTACCTCGGGTAGCTCAAGGGGTAGCTTGTCCTCGTCGATGGCGTAGGGTAAGCCATCCTTATAGTAAACAGGGAAAGGCTCGCCCCAGTAGCGCTGACGGCTAAAGATGGCATCGCGCAGGCGGAAGTTTACCTTGCAACGACCCAGCCCTAGCTTCTCGATATTCTCGTTGATGGTGCGGATGGCCTCCTTCACCTCAAGGCCGTTGAGCATTCCGCTATTAATCACTATTCCCTCCTTGGCATCGTACGATTCGGTCCAGGTGGCAGTATCGGTTGGCGTTTCGCCGGGTTGGCTAACGGTTTGCACTATGGGTAGGCCAAAGGTTTTGGCAAACACAAAGTCGCGGCTATCGTGCGCCGGAACGGCCATGATGGCACCCGTGCCATAGCCAGCCAGCACGTACTCGCTTATCCAAATGGGAATTTTTTGCTCAGTGAATGGGTTTATGGCGTAGCTGCCGGTGAACTGACCCGTAACCTTTTTGGCCTCGGCCTGACGTTCGCGCTCGGTTTTGCGCTTGGCCATGGTGATGTACTCCTCCACATCCTGCTTATACTCAGGGGTGGTTAGCTGGTCAACCAGCTCGCTTTCGGGTGCAAGCACCATAAAGGTTGCGCCGTAAATGGTATCGGGGCGGGTGGTGAACACCAGAATGCCATTGTCGCTACCATCTATTTTAAAGGTAACCTCGGCTCCCTCGGAGCGGCCAATCCAGTTACGCTGAATCTCTTTTAGCGAGTCGGTCCAGTCGAGGGTTTCCAAATCGTTAAGCAACCGCTCGGCGTAGGCCGAAATGCGAAGGCACCACTGCTTCATCTTGCGCTGCTCCACGGGGTGACCCCCACGAACCGAGAAGCCCTCCTTCACCTCGTCGTTGGCCAGAACGGTTCCCAGCGCAGGGCACCAGTTCACCATGGTGTCGGCAAGGTATGCCAGGCGGTAGGCAAGCAGCGTTTCCTGCTGCTGCTTTTCGTCCATAGCCCTCCACTGCTCGGCGGTGAATGTTTCTATCTCGCTGCAGGCAGCATCAATTTTGGTATTTCCGTTTTGCTCAAATTCGGCTACTAGCTGCTCAATGGGTTCTGCTTTTTGCGTAACGTTGTTGTAGTAATGCTTAAACATTTTTACAAATGCCCACTGGGTCCAGTGGTAGTACTCGGGCTCGCAGGTGCGCACCTCGCGATCCCAGTCGTAGCTGAAGCCAATCTTATCGAGCTGCTCTCGGTATCTTTTGATATTGATATCGGTGGTTAGTGCCGGGTGCTGCCCTGTTTGTATGGCGTACTGCTCGGCGGGTAGGCCAAAGGCATCGTAGCCCATGGGGTGCAGCACGTTGAATCCCTGCAGGCGCTTGTAGCGCGAGTAGATATCGGAAGCAATGTAGCCTAGCGGATGGCCCACGTGAAGCCCTGCGCCCGAGGGGTAAGGGAACATGTCGAGCACGTAGAACTTGGGTTTGGCCTTGTCAATATCAACCTTGTAGGTTTTGTTTTCCTTCCAGTATTGCTGCCATTTGCCTTCTATTGCAGAGAAATTATAATCCATAAAGCGTTGGTGTTGTATAGTTTAAAATGAACGGGCAAAGATATAAAAAGATTAGAGATTTAAGGCAGGTTGACATGACGAGCCAACACCAGTGGGCGCAATTTTTTAGGTGTTTTTACCCTCCATTATAGCAATTCCTTTATCTTTATGTCGATTTTTAAGATATCCTAAAACCAATGATTAGGCTTGCAGTAGTAGATAAGGTGATTAAAAAGAAGGGCTACACCATTCACCGCGTTAAGGATCAGGGCTTGGTTAAATCCGTTGAGTCGACGGGCTACGATCAGGAGACCATTAACCAGAGGGATGAGGATGACCAGATGGTGGTGGTCTTCAATATCAACCTAAAGGGTGAGGAGGGCAAGGCCCTGATTGAACAGATAGACAAGCAGCAGGCCAAGGTGTGCCTTTACCTCTCGACGGAGGAGACTACCCAGGAGCAGCCCAAGGATTTGGATGGCATACTGGCTAGCGCCGACTGGATACTACTGAACGACTCGCAAAGGAACACCCTTGTGGATGAGATTGACCACGTGCTGAACAAGGGCAAGCGCATTAACCCCAAGGTGGCGAGCCGCATTATACAGTTTATTACACAGCCCAAGTTTAGGTACTGGGACTCGGCCAAGGAGCTAACCAACCGCGAGGCCGAGATCATGAACCTGCTTATTGATGGCCTAGCGGATAAGGAGATTGCCAGCAAGCTGGGCATAAGCCTGCAAACGGTAAAATCGCACCTAAAGCATATATACGCCAAGCTGGGCGTATGCAACCGGGTTGAGGCCATGCTGGTGTACACCAAGATAAATGGGAATGACCTTTCTGCTGATTAGTATACAGGATTAACACGTTGTGAGCTAAACCAATACGTTTTTTATCACTCTTTTGGGGTATTTTTTATAAAAATCCTTTGCCCTACATTTGCCTATGGAGGTGTAGGGAGTGTTTTTGCATGGTTTGGAAACCCAGGTTTACAGATTAAAAAACCATGTACCCTATTGAAAATTACCTAAAACCTTTATACTCCAAATCGCCCTACACTTCCTTTTTTTACTCACGGTTTACCCACTGGCTAGTTATTGTTGCTGGTGGTTTTTTGCTGATATGACCGGCTAAATATTATTTTGAGGTGCTAAGAGAAATAGTTCCTTAGCCTAAAGTAAAAGAACTCCCGATCCCTAGTGCCCTGATTGATCATGATAAAGCGCT
>NZ_JAANIG010000003.1 GCF_011174675.1 Perlabentimonas gracilis
CTTAAAATCCAAAAATAACACCTTAATAAATAACAAAAAAACAAACCTAAAATTAGCCCAAATCACAGATAGATGTTAGTTTTCCGAACATGACTGGGCGTTGCCCCATACCCCACTTACTTTTTTGCCTTGATGCAAAAAAGTAAGCAAAAAAAATCAAGGCTACGCCTGCCTCGCACGAAAAACTACGCTTGCAGGCGGAAAAAATCTGAACTCGCACCTCCTACGTCGGTGCTCAAACAGCAGATTTTTTTACCGCCTGCTGCACTTGTTTTTCGGCTCACCAGCCAATGCCAGAGGGAAAACGAATAGACCTCGGAAAAACGAATCATATTCTAAATTCGAGTTTTTCAGCAGACCCTATTTTACATTTTGATTTGAAATGTTTAAGGCATCTATGCTTGAACACGATTGGAGGCTTAGATAAAATCCAAAACCTCAAACTCTTGCTCAAAGGTATTGACCACGAGTAATCGATTGCGAAGCAATGTGCCCTTACCTGTGAGGATTTTTAGCACCTCAGCTACCTGAATTGAGGCAACAAGGGCGGGTGTAAATGAGGGATTACCAACATTCTGCTCAACCCCCTTATCTTGATCTCGGCGGTACAACCTTTCCAGAAGCTTGTCGCCCGGGAATATGGTTGCTACCTGCCCATACCAGCCTGCAATGGCGCCGTACACCATGGGGACTCCATTCCTCTCAGCGAATTTCTGAAGTATAAAACGAGATGAGACATTATCCAGGGCATCGCAAATAACATCATACCCTTTTGTTATCTCCTCGGCGTTAGCTTCATGTACATACACACTGAGGGGCTCAAGGTAAATATCAGGGTTTACCCTTACAACGTGTTCTTTGGCGGCAAGTGCTTTGGATTTCCCTACATTATCCACATTCGAAAGCAGCTGTCGGTTTAGATTGGTTTCGTCAAAAACATCGCCATCAACCGCAGTGATATGTCCAATCCCGAGCCGAGCAAGCTGGTCTACAATGTGGCCCCCCAAACCGCCACACCCCACCACAAGAACCCTCTTGTTTCGCAAAGACAGGTTCTGCTCGCGGGTGAGCATATTTTCATTCTTTATGTATCTGTTCTTCATGTTAGTATTGCTTGATTATTGATGTTGAATGTTAGATAGAAGGGCGAAGCCAGAAGTTGGAAAACAGAACACGGAACACACAAATGCCTTGACCGGCTCAACACAGGTTTTCGGATTTTAACCAACACCAAATAGCTAACAATTCAGCTTAATCAACTCAATTAACTTAAACGCACATCACCCTCCGCCCACAGGAGGGAATATGCTCAGCGTGTCGCCATCATTCAAATGCTGATCCATCAATCCATTCCGCCCATTAACAAACAGAATAGCTACATCCTCAAGAGGTATGTTAAGCTTTTTAATAATATCGGAAGGAGTAATATCGCTGGCAACATCCATTATCTGCTCACGCTCACGCCCTTCTCGCAGGGTGGCAAATAGTTTTACTTTAATTTGCATATTAATACTTTTTCTATGTTGATGCAAGGTAGCTTTGTGCTGATGTTTATGTGCAAATTACAAATTTTCTCGCCCACAGGCAATCGGAGCAATTGGGTTCCTCGCCATTACAGTCAAAGTCCACATCTTGGATAAGGCTACACCCCTCTACCAAATCGCAGTCGGGACAAGATGGGTAGTGGTTATTATATATTCTGTTACGAAATCGGAGATAAGCCTCGCTACTCCATATCTCCATGAGAGGTTTGTCTGCTAAATTTCCGAAGCTGAACTGTTTTAGAGTTTTAAACCTCCCAAATACCACCTCGCTACCCTGATGGCTGAAACGATAGCAGGGTGCCACCTCTCCCCTGGAAGTGATATAGGTGGCATTACCAGAAACAAAGGCGCAGCGCCTCTCTGTTTTTAGCTCCGCTTCGGGAAACTGCACACGCAAGCCCCGTTTAAACGAATGGTTACGGATTTTATGAAAAAGTTCCTTAAGCGGTTTGTTTTCATACCGCTGGTAAAGGATATCATCTGCCTGATCGGGATGCTGTGGCAAAAAGTGCGATATCACCAAATTGCGAATCTGCTTTTCGGCTAGCAAATCCATCAGCGGAAATATCTCGTGAACATTCTCTCTGGAGGCCACAAACTGAATATCTAGCCTTGGGTTACCTAATTTGTTCTCCAACTTTAATTGATTCAGGTAATCTACTGAGGATATCAGCTCATTAAACACCACGCCCCGATCCTGCATCATTCTATTCTCCATCCCATCAATGGATATAACAATTAGGTCAATGGCTGCAACCATATCTTTAGTTAACTTCTCCTTGATAAGAGTGCCATTTGTGGTTAGCAAAATTTCTTTTCCTGCAAGGCTTTTCACCATTTGCGGGAACAACGGAGAGACTAGAGGTTCCCCCATTCCGCCCAGCACAATGGTTTCAAGACTGCTTATGCTTTTAAGTTGCTTTACAACGTTTTCCCCAAGGCACTGGGTCATATCCATAGGTTCATTAACCCACTGATGGCGAAAACATATCCTGCAATCTAAATTACAAGCATCGGTTAGCTCTAGATATACTTTTCTGAGTGGACATACCATACAACTATAATGTTTGAAACCCCCATACTTTTTATGGGGGTTTCAGGTAATATAAGTCAAATTGACCTAGGAGGGAACTCCCAGCGAATCGAGTTTATCTTTTGTGGGAATACCTTTCTCGTCCCATCCCCTAACCTGATAGTATAGCGGAAGGAGTTCGGCTAACCCGCTTTTCATTCCCTTTGATGGGCCACTAGGTATAGCATCCTCAATCAATCGTTTTGGTAGTTTATCCTCTGAGGGGTCGATACCTGCTTTCAAGTTCCACACCCTTTCTAAGTTCCATATCCTATCACCTGCCTCCAGAATATCGGCTGCTGAGTGCTTCTTGCCAGTAACCGCCGAAAACATATCGGCATAATCGTCGGCTGTAAGGGCAAATGAGGTGAAAAGACACAAACCACAGGAATCGATAAATGCTGTGAGGTCTTGGAAAATCTTCACCCACTCGGGCTTACCCTTCAGCTCCGTTCTATCAAGCTTTTCTGGCAAGCCAAGTATCTCAGGGGAGATAAGGTAACCCCTAACATGGCATCCGCCACGATTAGATGTAGCGTACTGCAAACCTTGTCCTTGTATTCCACGCGGGTCGTAAGCGGGAAGTTCCTGCTTCTTAACGCTCATGGAGAGCTCAGGACGACCATAGGCATCGGCTAAGCGGTATGAGCCTTGCGCCATTAAAGTGGCGAGTTTGCCGTCGTTACGACCCATTTTCTTCACCCACTCCACCATTCCATCGGCATCGCCAAACTTAAGGCCAACACCATTTAGTTCATCATCCTTGATAAGTCCTATTTGGTACAACTCCATTGCAGTTGCAATGGTTACCCCAGCAGAAATTGTGTCAAGCCCCATTTCGTTACACCAAAAATTGGCCTTTATGGCGGCCTTCATGTCAGAAACACCACAAGCAGCGCTGAATGCCCAAACGGTTTCATACTCGGGCCCACCCGTTTCTATCTCATCGGCTTTGGAATATCTTCCACAGGCAATGGGGCATGCAAAGCAGGATTCGCGCTTAATGAGGAATTTCTCAGCAAGGGTTTCGCCACTCACCTCTTCGGCCTTATCAAAGTAAGATTCCTGAAAGTTATTGGTTGGGAATACGCCAGCTTCATTTATGATATTCACCAGAACGTTGGTTCCATAGGTTGGGAGTCCAGCACCAGTCACCCCATTTTCTTTGATTTGAACCCTTGATTTCTTCACAACTTCTTTCAATGCCTCAGGATCAGCCACCTCAGGCTTTGAGGTTCCCTTGATAACAATTGCCTTAAGGTTCTTACTGCCCACTACAGCACCAACTCCTGATCGGCCGGCGGCTCTATTTAAGTCGTTCATTACAGCAGCCATTTTGGAAAGATTTTCACCAGCAGGGCCAATGCAAAGCACTTTGGCTTTGTCGGGTGCATTTTTCATCACCTCGTTGGTAGTTTCAATGGTTGTTTTCCCCCAAAGATTTGAGGCATCACGAAACTCAACCTTGTCATCAACAATATAAATACTGGTTGGTTTTGCTGCTTTCCCCTCCAAAACAATGGCATCGTAACCAGCAAATTTCATTTCGGCACCCCAAAAACCTCCCGAGTTTGAGCTTGCAATGGTACCCGTTAGAGGCGACTTGGTAACAACCATATACCTGCCTCCAGCAGGTGTTGGAGTTCCTGTCATAGGCCCCGCGGCAATAATCACCTTGTTGTTTGGGTCAAAGGCATCGATGTTTGGATCCACTTCATCGAAAAATATTTTCGACCCAAGCCCACGTCCCCCGATGAATTTAACCGCTTCATTCAGGTTTAGATCTTCGAACCTGAAAGTTAAATCGGATAGGTTAACCCTTAAAATTTTTCCTCTGTATCCGTACATAATCTATACATTTTGGTTAGTAAATAGCGTTTTCAGTGATATCAGTTTAGCAACACCTAAGCCAAATTAGATATGGTACAGATCTTTAGCACCATAGAAGAAATACCAAATGATATTTATAATCCAAAGAGCAGCAAGTGTTATGATTCCTTACAGTTTATACTTATATTTGTGTTCAGTATATTTACAGTGCAAGATACGCGAACAGCAAAAGCAAGCATAACGAGTGGTCAGCAGAGATTATTCGTATTTAGAATCACTCTAAATTCATTACGCGAGAAATATGGCTAGCAAAGAAATTAAACAGCGAGAGATTATTAAGAAATCGCATCAGCGGTGCGAGGAATACGGGGTAAATAAGGAGCAGGTTTTCCCGAGTATTATTCTCAAGGGGGACGAGGTTTCGGATCATCTGGCTCAAAACGACTATTTGCTAAGAGTAGCATCCCCTTTCATTGACATTCTATATGATGCGGTGACCAACTCTGGTTTTTTTATCCTGCTAACCGATAATGAGGGCTGCATTCTCCGTTCGGTAGGCGATTCTGAGATTATCGAAGAATCGGAAAAGCTAAATATGGTTGTTGGAGCCTACATGAATGAAAAAAGCATTGGCACCAATGCTATGGGAACAGCCATAAGTGAGAATCAACCCATTCAGGTAACCGCATCGGAGCATTTCATATCGGCCTACCATCGCTGGACATGCTCTGCCGCCCCCATACACAACTGTAATGGGGAAATAATTGGCAGTTTAAATCTTACTGGCGAAAGCCATCTGGTGCATCCCCACACCCTTGGTCTAGTTGTGGCAGCAGTGCGGGCCATAAAAAATCAGATAATAGCCGACAATACCCTCGAAAAACTCAACGAGACTTTTTCCTACCTTGAATCTATCATTGAATCGGTTTCTGCTGGCATAATAGCGCTAGACATTAACGGGAAGATTAAAACCATAAACAACCTGGCGGCTTCAATGCTCAAACTAAAAAAAGAGGTATTTATTGAGACCTCGGTGGGAAAAATACTGCCACACTGGAAACGTATTGTAGAGCGGTTTAAACGCGGAGAATCGTATGTTGATGTTGAGACCGAATTCTCGGTGAATGGCATTAGGGAAAGATACGACCTTAGTGCATACCCAATATTCGACCCCAACAAAAAGATTATAGGAATGGTTGTGGTGATTAAGGTATTACAAAAAATATTTAATCTGGTAAACAAGTACTCCGGTATGCGAGCTCACTACACCTTTGAGGATATTATTGGCAAAAGCCCAGAGTTCCGGCAGGTAATTGAACATGCCACACAAATATCTGGATCGACCTCAACCGTGCTGTTAATGGGGGAGAGCGGCACGGGTAAGGAATTAATTGCTCAGAGCATACATAATGCCAGCCCAAGAAAAAACAATGCATTTATTGCCGTGAACTGCGGCGCTCTTCCAAAAAACCTGATTGAGAGTGAACTGTTTGGGCATGAAGAGGGTGCTTTCACGGGATCAAAAAAAGGAGGACACGCAGGCAAATTTGAACTGGCAAACGGGGGCACAATTTTTCTCGATGAGATTGGGGAGATGCCTCTGGATATGCAGGTGAATTTGCTTAGGGTTCTGCAGGAGGGGTACGTAACCCGCATAGGAGGATCAAAAAACATTCCAGTAAACGTGAGGGTTATTGCAGCCACTAAAAAGAATTTGATTGAGGAGGTGAAGAAAGGAACCTTTCGCGAGGATCTGTTTTATAGGCTCAGCGTTATCCCCTTGTTTATACCACCCCTAAGAAAGCGGGGGGATGACAAAAAAGCGCTCTTCGAATACTTCCTAAAGGTTAAGGCGCAAAAGCTCAGCAAACCCTTCCCGCCAATTTCACAGCAGCTTATTGGGCAAATTGAAAGTTACGAATGGCCCGGTAATGTTAGAGAGCTTGAGAATTATGTTGAAAACATTGTCAATTTTAATGGCACCAGTAGCTACAGCATTGTGAATCCACCCAATTCAGCGGACATTGACTTTAAGGCTTCTACAATGAGCAACGGCAATGGGCTTGAAAAGCATAGCGATGGCATAGGCGTAGACCCGGGATTCACTCTAGAGGAGTTGGAAAGGCAGACCATAGAGGAGTACTTTAAAAACTTTGAGGGCAATATTTCCAAAATCAGCCGAAAGCTTGGTATAAGCCGAACAACGTTGTACTCAAAAATGAAGAAGTATGATATAAAAACCAACTAGCTCAACCCTCAACGACTAATTATAATTGATTAGCAAACAAGCCCCGTACGGCACCACGCATCCCGCTTTGTGATTGAGCTTAGGCATTGAATCGAAATGGGCAGGCTTAACTCTTATAGCAGTTTTCGACAAACACCAATGCAGATTCGAATTAATTCTGGGTTAGAACTTAGTCACAAATCATCGCTTTCAAATCCGTTCTCTGGATTAGATTATCTTGAAACCTTTGGGGCGTAGCTGTATGGGCTACTAACAGGCTAGGCTCTTTTTAAGGATTAAAGAAAAAACCGAACCTCGGTTGGGCTCCGACTCAACACTAATCCTTCCTCCCAACAACTCCGCGTATGACTTGGCGATGAAAAGTCCAATGCCACTTCCACCGAACTGTCGTGTGCTCGAATCATCTACCTGCTTAAAAGGTTGAAAGATCATATCGATGTCCTTCTTGTCAATACCCATACCAGTGTCGGATACTCTAACCAGAACCACCTCGTCATCCGATATTTCGGAGCCATCAAGTACCGATATGGATATGGACCCCTTGGAAGTAAACTTGATGGCATTGTCTAAGAGAACCCTAAGGATATACTGAACCTTTAACTCATCATTTACAATAACGACCTCATCAATACCTTTACATTGCAGGGTCAAGTTCTTCTTCGCAACCCTATCTACCGCTTCGCCTACCAGTCTATTAACCATCGCTTTAATATCAAACGGGGTACTACTCACAACCACCTGATTGCTGAAGATTAAAGCACTTTCTAAAATATTATGAATTGTTCTTAGCAACTCATAACCACCTTGTATCACCAAATCGGAGTATGCAGCAACCTTGGTGTCGGACGGTAAGTTCTGCTTAATAAGGTTTGAAAAGCCAATAATACTGTTTAGGGGTGTACGTATTTCATGTGAGATATTTTGAAGAAACACATTCTTTACCCTATTGGCCTCCTTCTCTCTTCTAATAGCAACCTCCAAGGCCTCGTTTTGTTGGAGCAGCTCTGCATTTAACCTTTTGTTGTCGCGCTTAACTTCAAAATGTTCGAGTGCATTCTTAAGTGTAATAGTTAACTCATCATAGTTCCATGGCTTTTGAATAAACCCGTAAAAGCAATTCATATTCATAGCCTTAATCACAACGTCCATATCGGCCCAGGCCGAAGTTATAATGAATATTAGGTCGGGGAACTCATCCTTTATCCTATCGACAAATGAGATACCATCTTCCTTGGGCATTTTATAATCCACCAGAACCACACCAATATCATCAGATGATTGAAGGATTGAATAGGCGACTTGAGAGTTTTCTGCAGTTTCAATGCCAAACGATCGGGAAAGGCTAATCTCAAAACCCGTTAGATTCTCCTTGTCATCATCAACATATAGTATTTTTGAATTGAACTTCATAGCATTCTATAGAATTAAGCCTATGGCTAATGGTTTAAATCACTGTGTGCAAAACTTAATGGTTAACTAAGAAACTGTTTAAGTTTTAATCAACATATTTGTTATCAATTGCCACGGGCTTCAGCCCGTGGATAAGAATTAAGGTGTTAACTTTGGCTTCAGCCAAATGAAATAGTTCCTAATTTGGGCTAAAGCCCAGCACTCTTTCCTTTGTTTTAACCCACGGGCTGAAGCCCGTGGCAACTTATAGAGTGCTTTACTAGAATAAAATTTAAACAGTTTCAAAAAAGCCCGCTCGATATGTCGCCATAAAAGAGCGGGCTTAGTGGTTACTAGCAAATTAGCTAAAAGTTTTCGTAGTCGCTATCGCGCTTTTGAGTATCGAATCCCTTGAGGGTTACGCCCTTTTTGCCAGAAGTATCGGGTTTTGAGGTATTCTTCGCCATAGGCTGACTATAAACCTTAGGTGCAGTTGGGCTTTTGGCTTTTCTCCCATTATCAATTCGAAAGAAGCTTATAAGCTCTTTAAGCTGTTCGGCCTGGCTACTAAGCTCCTCGGAACTAGTGGCAAGCTCTTCACTCGAAGCGGCATTCTGCTGGGTTACGGTGTTAAGCTGCTGAATGGCATTATTAATCTGATCCGATCCGGAGTTTTGCTCTATGCTAGCCGCAGCAATCTCTTGGACCAGCTTAGCGGTTTTCTCAATCTCGGGAATTAGGCTACCCATTAGTTCCGATGCGTCTTCGGTTACATTTACACTTTTTGAGGCTAGGGCTACAATTTCATCGGCTGCAATTTTACTACGCTCGGCCAGCTTACGCACCTCGGCGGCTACCACAGCAAACCCTTTGCCATGCTCACCTGCACGAGCAGCCTCAACGGCGGCATTAAGCGCCAGAATATTGGTTTGGAAAGCAATATCATTGATAATCCCAATTTTATCAGCAATATTTCGAATAGACTCTAGGCTCTCTTTTGAAGCGTTTCCTACCTTCTCAACACCCTGAGAAACGTTGAGCGTAATTTTCTCGGTTTGCTGTGCATTATCGGTATTCTGCTGAATATTGGCCGCCATCTGCTCCATCGATGAGCTAACCTCCTCGGCAGCCGAGGCTTGCTCACTGGCTCCTTGGGACAGCTGCTGCGAGGCTGAGCTAACTTCAAATCCTGCTCCAGAAATACTATCGGCTCCCGACTGGATGTTCTCCACAATATCCTTAAGCTTCTCAACCATATTTCTTAAGGCATCGGCCAGTTCTCCTACCTCATCCTTTTGGTACACGTCAACCGTTACGCTCAGATCGCCATCGGCAACTTTTTTGGCAAACTCAACCCCTTTGCGTAGGGCCACCACTACCGATTGCACAATGGTTCGAAGAACTAGAATCACCAGACCAACGGATATTAGTGTTACTAAAAGTATGGCAATCCGCGTTCTGTTTAATATCTTGTTCATCTCACTCTCGTAAAACCCAACGGTAACGAAAGCGTCAATCGGCTCAAAGTACTTCACGTATTGCACTTTCCTTTGCCCCTGCCACATATACTCATCGCGGACAACCTGACCCGTTTTGTGATTTAGCATAAACTTAAAGAAACCTTCGTTACTAATGTTAGTTCCCACATCGGTGGGGTGTACTACAAGTGTACCATCGGCTCCTACAATGTATGGGTAACCTGTATCGAAGAATTTTTTCTTGTTAAACAGTGTGGATATTTGGGTTAAATTCTTTTCGGGCATGCCAACGTAAACCATACCCTTAATCTCACCATTAACCCGAATGGGCTCGTATGCTGTAAGGTACCAATCGTTAACCACCCAGGCACGCCCAGTAAACGTTTGTCCTCGCTCAATGGCCTGAGCAACTGGATTGTCAAATGGTATAAATGTTCCAAGGGCACGGCTTCCATCGTTGGCTCTAACGTTTGTAGCTATCCTGAGATATCCCTGTGGAACTTTTTGAAAAATCGTTGCTGTTGCAACGCCCATATTGCTTATGGCATCGACAATCTCGGTACTATTTTGCAGCTGCTGACCATTTAAATACCACTTATTGACATTGATGTTTGATGACGCACCTGTAAATTGATTTCTCGCGTTGTAGGTGATTAACTCATCGGATGTTTCAATAATTTCGCCTTGACGAGACAGGTAGTTGCTAGCAAGATGTAGCGAGATATTTACCTTTTCTCTATTCCCTTGAAGTTCTACAGATATCACCTCTACAAGGTCGTTTACCTGCTCAACCATTCTCTCATCGGTACTGGTTATAATCTGATTTTGTAGCGTTGTGTTTACGTATATGCCAAAAACGGCAAATGCCACAACCAGAAAGCCCCCCATGATAAGGTTTAGGCGTGTTCCAATTTTAAGATCGTTTAATTTCATAGTTTTATCCTCCATTTAGTTGTTGTTTCCCAATTTAGGTTACCTTGCGATGTAAACATTAGCATTTGCTACAAAGGTTACCACATTACATACCACAACTTACAACAACCTCCCTATCATACACTTAAAATATTTAGCCTACACTTACACCGTATAAAAAATGCACGATATTTCGTGCATTACTGAAATATCGTGCGCTAGTATGGCTGGATAATTCTACAAACCTAACCATTCTGTCGAGGCAAACTAAACCAAAACTGACTTCCCTGACCCACTTTACTATCTACCCAAATCTTCCCTCCATGTATTTCGACAAACTCTTTGCATATCAACAACCCGAGACCATTTCCTTGCTCATTATTAGTGCCGGATGTTGTGTAGGGTGTTGTAAAGCCCCAGAGCTTACTTATATTCTCAGAGCTAATACCAACCCCAGTATCGCGAACACAGATAGTTGTCGACCCAGAATCAACGTTCAAAAGGATGGTAACAGATCCACCAAAATTTGTGAATTTTATAGCATTGGAAACCAAATTACGCATAACGGCTGTCATCATATTTTTATCGGCAGCTAATATTACTGGTTGCTGAGGATATTCGATAGATATTTTTTTCTGGTTCAATATCGGGGCAAACTCCAATGCAACTCCTTTGCATATCTCATAAAAGTCAATATTTTGAATTTCAGGTTGCATCTTGCCCGATTGAGCTTTCGACCAAAGCAAAAGATTTTGTAGGAGGTTGAACGTAGAGTTGGATATATCATTAAAAAGATTTAGCAATTTCTCAACCTCCTCTCTTTTGAAATCCAGATGATATCTTTTAAGCACATCGGATGTGGATACCAAATTGGCAATCGGGTTCTTCAGGTCATGGGCAAGGATTTGCAGGAATCGATCCTTGTCGGCATTGAGCTGCCTGAGCATTTGTTCAGTTTCTTTTAGCTCAGTAATATCACGGGTTACACCCTGAATGCCTACTGGCTTACCCTTTTCATCGCGAACAAAGGAGATGTGCATTGAAGTTTCGATAATAGTACCATCGGCCTTAATTAGCTGTGCCTCCACTACTCTCGACCTATCCCTTTCAAACGATGAGCATTTTTCGTTTTCAAACTCTTCATTTAGAACCGCTTTAAGATACGCAATGGTTTCGGGGGGATGCCTTTGCTCAACGTTGCGTTTCAGGTACTGCTCAACAGTATCGCCATGCATCCTCTCTATAGAAGGAGTAACAAATGTAGTGTTCAGATTAAGATCGGTTACAAAAACCACATCGCGAATATTATCGGTAATGCGCCTAAGGTTAGATTCGCTTTGTATTAATGCTTTCTCTGCTAAATTTTTTCGAAGTGTAAGCGCGGTGAGATAGGCGAAAGAATTAAGCAGGCCTATGCTTGGGTGAGGCTGATTCTCCCTAAATGCCAAAAGCGTAGTACCATACAGTTTGCCTGACAAAATATGGGCTACACCATAAAAATATTTGATGCCTGTAATTTTTTGCAAAGCCACATCCACAGCTTTCGGGATTGAACCAAAAGTGATCTGTGTCAACGATTTAGAAACAGCTATTCTCTCCTCAACAATCTGAACATAGGCTTCATCGCTTAAAGGGCTAGGCGTTTCGAGCACTTTCGATCCAACAATCTTTATCACAGTATTAAGCATGTTGCCGTCACCCTCTATACCCTTTACAATCATTGTCTTTTGGGCTTCGTTATACAGGCTAAAAAAACCTAACACTGCATTTGTATGCGTTCTAATACTATGAAGCAATGGGACAATAATATCCTGGCCGGCTTCTAGTTCGGCCAGCTGAAAGGTAAGGGAGTTTAAAAACTTACTGTCCATACTCCCCACTAATGATTCGTCTTTCATTCTCTTCTAATTAGTTAATCTTGACCGCATAAAAACAACACCATATTTAGTGCCAGCAAGACCTTACATTAGGTAATGAGCCGCATATCGAAGACCCAATGATTAATATAGGAAAAAGGCATAATCGGCGAAATACGAAATATCAGAGATTAAATGGGGCGTTCAATGCCCAATTTTTTCATACGAGATTCTAGGGTATTAGGATTTATCTTCAAGAGCTCCGCTGCACCGTTTTTCCCTCTGACTTTCCACTTGGTATGCTTAAGTGCTTTTAAAATGTGCTCTCGCTCATTCTCCTGAAGAGGTATTATATTTTTGTTTGGATGAGCAGTTTCTTTGGATGGATTAAACCAACCGCCAATATCGAGCTTGCTACCTGTGCTAAGCACGTAGGCTCGCTCAACCACATTGCTTAGCTCTCTAATATTTCCAGGCCAGTGATACTCCATTAGGCTTTCCATAGCCTTTTGTGGAATGGCATTAATGCTTCGCCCCATCTCCCTGTTGAGCAATGCTATAAAGTGTTCAACAATTAAGGGGATATCCTCCCTCCTGTCGCGCAAAGGAGGAACGGTAATTGGGAGAATATTAAGGCGGTAGAATAAATCGCTTCTGAAAGATCCCTTCTCAACCTCTTGCTCCAGATTTCTATTTGTGGCGGCAATCAGCCTAAAATCTGTTTCAATAACCCTATTACCGCCTATACGCTCAAACTCTCCCTCCTGCAACACCCTTAGGAGTTTTGGCTGCATAGCCAGGGGCAACTCGCCAATCTCATCAAGGAAAAGGGTCCCTCTGTGGGCGATTTCAAACTTTCCGTACTTCAATTTGTCTGCTCCTGTGAAAGCGCCCTTTTCATGCCCAAACAGTTCACTCTCAATCAGGGTCTCAGGAATGGCAGCACAATTAATTTTCACGAGCAGACTATTCTTGCGATTACTGTGGCTATGAATCGCCTTGGCAAAGAGTTCCTTTCCTGTGCCTGTCTCACCAAGCAGTATAATAGAGGCATTAGATTTAGCTGCATGGATGGCTTGCCGAAGGGCCGATTTGAGAACTTTGCTTTTGCCCACAATATCAGCGGTCAACCTCTGGTCGAGGAACTCGTCCTTTAGCTGAATATTTTCCTCCTCCAGCTTCTCCTTAAGCGTATTAATCTCATCGTATGCTAATTGCAATCGCTTAACCTGTCCAACCAAATCATTTATTAAGGTGATATTCTTTTTCCTTAACTCATGAGCATCAAAAGCACTATCGAGGGTTTGTCTTAAATCCTGAATATTCCATGGCTTGAGTAGATATCGAAAAATTCCACCCTGATTTAGGGCTTTGAGCATAGCCTCGTTATCATCGTATGCAGTAAGAATTATTATAACTACAGAAGGGAACTCCTCCTGTACCATTTTGGCCAGGTCCAACCCCGTGATGTTGGGCATACGCTGATCAGTTAGTAGGACTTTAACCTCCTCCTCTGCAATTACTCTTAGGGCTTGCGTTGGATCATCTAGAGTTAAAACAGTATACCACTTTTTGAGGGCAACCTCAAGAGTAAAGAGGTTATTAGGCTCATCATCAACGTATAAAAGTTTTCTCACAGTCTACTTTTTTGGTAAATATATTGAAAATTCTGTTCCTTTACCCTCCCTGGAGTTCACCCTAATCTCCCCATTATGATCGGAGATAATGCCGTGAACAATGGAAAGGCCCAAGCCTGTGCCCTCACCAACCGGTTTGGTCGTAAAAAATGGGTCGAATATTCGTTGTTCTAGGCCAGCGGGGATACCTATTCCCGAATCTTTTATACTAATTACGTACTTATCCTCATCCTGAAGATAAGTGGTTTGTATTTCAACAGTACCTTGCCCTTCGATAGCCTGGATAGAGTTAACCAGAACATTAAGAAATACCTGCCCCAACTTTCCTGGGAAACAGTATATCTCATCATCGTCGCAAAGGCTTGTGGTAATTGTAATGCTATGCTTATACTTATTATAAAGTATTGTTAGGGCAGAGTTTATCAACTCATTTAGGCTTGCAACTGACTTATTCTCATCATCGAGCCGTGCAAAGGTACGGAGGCCTTTCACTATCGACATTGTTCGGTCTACCCCAGTACGTATTGATTTAATAAGCTTAGGAATTGTTTCCATACTACTTTTCACATCGTATTGGGCATCTATCTGATGAAGTAAGCCAATTTCATCCTGGGGATAAAGCGCCCTAAAGGCTCTTGAGTACTCACGAATGGCCGATGTTAAATCGTTCACTTCCATCTCTAGGCCAACCACACCACTACTAATAAAATTTATGGGATTGTTTATTTCGTGGGCAATGCCCGATGTGAGCACGCCCAACGAAGCCATTTTCTCTGCTAAAACAAGTTGTTTTTGCGCGTTCTTGAGCTTTCCAAGGGTATCCTCTAGCTCGGCTCTTTGGAAGTACAGCTCCTCGTTAATAGAGGTTAGCTCCTCGTTGGCCGCCTCCAGCTCCTCGGTACGAGACTTCACAAGGTACTCTAAATCTTTCTGGTGCCTTTGTATTTCGAACTCTAACAATTTCCTATCTGTGATATCGGAATGGGTTCCAATAATTCGGACAACATTTCCTTCAGAGTCCCACTCAACCACCTTACCCCTCCCCCTTATCCACATCCAGGTGTTATCCTTCCTAAGGAAACGAAATTCTACGTCGAAACCCACTGAATCTTTATGAAGTCGAGACTCAAGCTCTGCTAAACTACGATCCAAATCATCGGGATGAACTCGTTTTTTCCACTCATTCAGGTTATGGGGAAAATCGTTGGGTGAGTAACCTGCTATGGTGTAATATCTTTTATCAAAATAAACATAGCCTGTTTTAAGGTTCCAATCCCAAATACCATCGTTAACAGCCTGCAGCGCTAAGTCGTACCGTTCTTCGCTATCCCTCAACTTGTCCTGCGCTTTTCTGCTTTCTGTAACATCACGTATTACCACCTGAAGAAACCTATCGTTACCTTTTGCTACTGTTGCTGCTCTTGCTTCGCCATATTTCAGTTTTCCCGATTTAGTAGACCATTTCAAGTCGAATGGTTTATCAAGATCTCCCTTAACTGCTCTTTCAAATAGCTTTTTGTAGTTTGCCTCATCCTCTTTTAAGATAGTAGGAATTGATAGCAGGTACTTACCCTCAAACTCCTCTTTGGGGTATCCTGTTAGTTCAATGAATGCCCTATTCACCGACATAATAATACCATGAAGGGAAATGGTAAATATTCCATCGGGTGAAAGTTCCACAATGTTTCGAAATTTCTCCTCACTTGCTTTAGCTGCATTGCGAGCCAGCAAAAGGTTGTCCTCATACTTCTTCCGCTCAGTAAAATCTCGAATTACAGCAACTAATACTTTTTTCTGGTTCCAAATAATTGGGCTAACAGATATTTGCACATCAATAACCTGAGCCGTACCCCGTTGGTATACCTCCCACTCAAACACCATAGTAGTGCCCTTAATTGCTTGGCTCCATTTTGCAATAATATCTTTGGGGTTCAATTCTGGGCTCGAAAAATCGATGAGGGAGTAAGCGTCGGCCTTTGAATTATCGATTCCAAGTAGCTCCTCGGCCTTCTTGTTAAGCGACAGCAAGCTTCCTTTTACCGTATGAATTACAATACTATCGCTAATGCTATCGATTATTGCACTCAGATTTTTTTGATTAGCCTCAAGCGCACTGATCTTTGCCTGCAATTCTGGGTAATAGCTCTTCTTCATTGAGGTGTCGCCCAGACCAATTATCTTTTTTCTGTACTCTTCCCAATTATTCTCCATATCCTAAATCGCTTCGGAATATATTGATGCCAAATCGGCTTTGGTTGGAACTCTTGGGTTGGTAGCGTTACACGGGTCATTTATAGCTTTATCGGACAAGATGCTAATCAGATCGCTTTTCACGCCTTTAGTTCCCAAGGTTGAATCGATGCCAACGCTCTCTTTAAAACTGATAATATATTCGACAATTTGTTTTTTTGCCTCTGGCAAGGCCTTACCCATGATATCAACACCCAGTTTCTGAGCAATGGTTAAATACTTTAACTCGGCTTTATTAAAATTGTAATCAACCACATGGGGCAGCAAAATGGCATTACACTCGCCGTGAGGCAAATCGAGGTATCCACCTAAACTATGGGCTAAGGAGTGCACGCAGCCCAAACTTGCATTGGAGAATGCTAACCCTGCATACATACTAGCCAGCATTACCCTGCCCCTAAACTGAATATCTGTAGGGTTTTGAATTGATGCCAAAAGATTCGCATTCATAAGGCCAATGGCCTCTAGGGCATACATATCGGTGAATGCTGAGCTGGCATTGGAAACATATGCCTCAAAGGCATGGGCAAGGGCATCCATTCCAGTGCAGGCGGTTAAAAATGAATCCATGGTGGTAAGCACGACTGGATCGACAAGCGCTACATCAGGCACTGTTGCCTTACTTATAATGGCCATCTTGTACTTTTGGTCATACCTGTTAATTATGGCAAACTGTGATAGATCGGCAGCTGTGCCAGCTGTTGTGGGAATACATATTAGCGGGGGCATTGGGTAGCCAATTTTATCAACCCCTTCGAACTTTTCTATTGATTTGTGGTTAGTGGAAACAATACCAATGCCCTTTGCACAGTCCATTACGCTTCCACCCCCTAAAGCTAAAATCATATTGCAGCCTGATGCTCGGTAAATATCGGCCCCTTCCATCACCTCAAAATCTCTGGGATTGGGCGAAACCGATGAGAAAACGATGTGTTCAATCCCATTCTCCAGCAAACCTTCTTGAAGTTCGGCAAGCCATGGTGTAGCGGCTATACCTAAATCGGTTACCAGAAGCACCTTTTTACAGCCAAGCTGTTTGCAATAATTACTGGCCAATAGGCGTGCATCAGCGCCAAAGATAAACTCTGGCGCCACAAACTTTCGGAGTTCAAGCTGAATATTGTCCGTGTGAGACATATAGCTTTGATTTTTGACCATCACATAAATCGAAAAAATTATTACTAAATTTATGAAGAAAAGTTTAACCTAAGGATTAGATTTACACCAAATCAAAAAAAACGTAGATTAATAGCTCTTCCAGCAAATCGCTTCAAGTAAAATTCTTTCTCGAGTTAAAGTGCTTTACTTTTCGTCCTTTTTTTTAATTTTGCGCTAACAAAAAAGCAAATCAGTATGAAATTTATTGCAGAGATAAACGTGATGCCCCTTAAAGCGCTGCTTGATCCACAAGGAAAGGCTGTTGGAATGGTTATGCAGAACACAGGTTACACCGAGATTTCGAATGTGCGCATTGGTAAGCATATTACCCTCGAGATTGAAGCCCCCACCAAGGAGGCTGCTATGGAACGGGTAAACGAAGCCTGCTCGAAAGTGCTAACGAACCCAATAATGGAAGGTTACGAGTACAAAATTACCGAAGCGTAGAGTTACTCTGCTGCATCATCGGGAGATATAATATCGGCCTGCTTACGGATTGACTCCTTATGGACCAACCGAAGCAGGTCTTTTACGTATTGGGACGATAGCCCAAGCTTCTCTCCCACCTCAATTCGCATTTTAATCATCTCTTCCCAGCGTCGGAGCTGCATAATGGCCACATTGTTCTGCAGCTTATACTCCCCGATATGCCTTACAACCTCCATCCGTTGCGACAGCAAATCCAGCAGCTGCAGATCGATGGAATCAATCTTCTCGCGCATCGACTCAAGCAAATCGATTGACTCAATGGTTGAGGGAGTAATTTTTCGATACGATAACGAAGAAAGCATTTGCCCCAACACCTCGGGAGTAACCTGCTGCTTGGCATCGCTAAGAGCTTTTGATGGGTTTACGTGCGACTCTATCATGAGCCCATCCATCGACAGGTCAAGGGCTTTCTGAGCCACATCGGGTATTAGCTCTGGCTTGCCCGAGATATGGCTAGGATCACAAATAATGGGTAAATCGGGCATAATAGATCTCAGATCGATGGAAACCTCCCACTTGGGAACATTTCTGTACATCGATTTTTGAAAGGGTGAGAACCCTCGATGAATACCACCTAGCCTGGTAACGCCCACCTTGGCAAAGCGTTCAATTACACCAATCCAAAGTTCCAAATCGGGGTGAATAGGGTTCTTCACAAGCACAGGTATGTTAACACCGGCCATAGCCGAGGCCAGCTCATCAACGGAGAATGGGTTTGATGAGGTTCGTGCTCCTACCCAGAAAACATCAACACCACACCTAAGAGCCGCCTCAACATGCTGTGGGGTAGCCACCTCAACAGCGAGCATCATCCCGGTTTCGGCCTTGGCATCGGCTAACCATTCTAGCGCTGGCTCACCAGCCCCCTGAAAGGTTCCCGGACGCGAGCGTGGTTTCCACACTCCAGCCCTATACACATCTACCCTTCCCAAAGCAGCTAGCTGACGCGCCGTTTGCATAACCTGCTCAGGGCTTTCAGCGCTACATGGGCCAGCAATTATTAATGGCTCATCTGTAGATTTGGAGAACCACTGGGATATAGGCAGAATACTCATTGTTGATTAAATTTTTGCAAAGGTAGCTAATTGAGTAGTAAACACAAGGTATGGGCAATTGTTGAGCCCATGATAATAATTGTAACACCATTAGCTAGTATCTTTATGGCAAAATAGATCAAAAGCCTGTTATGAACGCTCGCATATTAATAATTGTTGATACTATAAAAGGCCACAAGAGCACAGCGTGGGCAATTCTACTTGGCATTATCATCATCGCCCTATTTCTATGCATCAGCAAACCAAGCATCAACAACCCAACCAGCACGGTTTTACTGGGGAGAGATGGCTCGCTGCTGGCGGCATCAATTGCAGCTGACCAACAGTACCGTTTTCCCCACAACGACTCTGTCCCCGAAAAATTTGCAAAATGCATTATTGAGTTTGAGGATCGATATTTCTACCACCATCCGGGAATAAACCCGGTGTCAATAATGCGTGCTGCTTACAACAACATCAAGGCAAAGCGAGTAGTGCAGGGAGGTAGCACCATAACCCAGCAGGCAGTTAGGCTGTACCGTGGCAACAGGCAACGAACAATTTGGGAAAAGATTGTTGAAGCAATTCTATCGCTACGTCTAGAGGTGGGCACTAGCAAAAGCAACATCCTGTCCATGTACACCTCCAATGCCCCCTTTGGGGGCAATGTGGTAGGGCTCGATGCTGCCGCCTGGCGATACTTTGGCAGGTCGGCCAGCGAGCTAAGCTGGGCCGAATCGGCTGCTCTGGCCGTGCTCCCCAACGCACCTGCTTTGGTGCACCCAGGGCGCAACCCCGACGTGCTTATTGCAAAGAGGAACCTACTGCTCAATAAGCTGTACCGCAAAGGAACCATCGACAGCTTAACGTACAGGCTATCGATGCTTGAGCCACCCCCAAGCGAGCCGATGCCCCTACCCCAATCCACACCACATTTGCTATCCAGAACCATAAGGGATGGTTTTCAAGGGCAATCAATAAGCACAACCATCGACCCTAGGCTACAGGAAAGGGTAGTTGAAATAGTAAATCACCATCATGAACAGTTGGCAGCCAACCAGATTCACAATGCGGCCGTGCTAATAATCGATATCGACACCAACAGCCCTGTGGCATACGTAGGCAATGTATCGAGCAGCGTATCGGGGAGCTATGTAGATATAATTACTTCGTCGCGGAGTACTGGGAGCATACTTAAACCTTTTCTTTACGCCGCCATGCTGAATGATGGGATGATACTACCACGAACGCTTATTGCAGATATCCCCACTCAAATTGGGGGCTACTCACCAAAAAACTTCAATCCAGGCTACGATGGGGCGGTTCCCGCATCGCGAGCTATTGCCCGCTCACTTAATGTTCCAGCAGTTCGGATGCTTCAGCAGTATGGAGTGGAGCGCTTTCAGCATATTCTTCAAAAGTTGGGGCTCACCACGCTATACCGTTCGCCTAGCGAGTATGGGCTTTCGCTAATACTTGGCGGCGCTGAAGCTTCGCTTTGGGATTTGGCTGGGGTATACGCCGGTATGGCAAGAGACTTGAAGAACTATAGACCCTACCAAAGCAGGTATAGTACCAGCACCTATACTGCACCGCAATATCAAATCAACAGAGAAAACCCAACAACGCCCTTAACCGAACATAGCGTGCTAAGCGCCTCGTCGATATTCTTCGCCTTTGAGGCGATGAAAGAGGTTGCCCGCCCCGATGAGCAAGCAGGTTGGCAATACTTCTCGTCGTCGCGATCGGTGGCATGGAAAACTGGAACCAGCTACGGACACAGAGATGCTTGGGCCATTGGGCTTAACCCCAAGTATGTTGTTGCCGTGTGGGTTGGCAATGCTACAGGCGAGGGGAGGCCAAATCTTACAGGTGTTTCGGCAGCAGCTCCGCTAATGTTCGATGTGTTTGGACTTTTACCATCGACGAGATGGTTTGAGCAGCCCATTGATGATATGGTCCAAGTACCCATATGTCGCCACAGCGGCCACCGGGCATCGAGCATCTGTTCGCCTGTCGATACACTTTGGATCCCCACCAAGGGACTGGAAACCAACGCTTGCCCTTACCATAGGTTGGTGCATCTAAATCAACAGAAAACACATAGAGTAACCGACAGGTGCGTAAGCGTTAGCAATATGGCGATAGAATCGTGGTTTGTACTTCCGCCTGCCATGGAGTGGTACTACAAGGGCAAGAATTCGTTTTACAAGCCTATTCCTCCCTATCTGGCTGGATGTGAACCCGAAGAGCAGCAATCCCCCATGGCGCTCCTATACCCCCGAATTGAAAGGGCTAAAATTTTTATCCCCCGAGATTTTGATGGCCAACCAACACAAATAGTTTTTGAGGTTGCCCACAGCCGACCCCATGCCACCATACACTGGCACTTAAACGATGAGTACTTGGGTTCAACCCAAGAATTTCATAAAATGGCACACAGCCCATCCGAAGGATACTACATCCTAACCCTGGTTGACGAAACAGGCAATACCCATAGCGTTAGCTTTAGCATTGAATAAGGGGTTATTCATAAAATGTTAGTTAGTATTGGAAATAACCCTAAAATGCATTATCTTGAGGAGTAATAAATTAGGTGGATTTATGGACAAGTCGAGTATTCCCAAAAGCGTTCGCGAGCTCAACATCCTTATCAAAATCAATCAGGATATTATTAGCACCTTAGTGTTCGAAGATGTTCTTCAGGCAATAAGCAATGGGATGTCGGAGTTGCTAAATATTGAAACGGCAGCAGTGTATACACTCCACAATGAGCATGAACTACTGCTAGGCGCCACCACACCCCCATTACCCCCGGGAGTCCCCCTTGAGGTGAGACTGGCATCCATTGACGATCATCCTCATATAAAAAGGGCTATACAAGATCGAAAATACATTGTAGTTGACGACACTAAAACAGCTAAGCTTTCGGCATCGGAACAAAGCATTGTCGAACTCCGCAACTTACGAAGCATGCTATTCCTCCCCTTTGTACTTAAGGGCGATGTACTTGGAGTGCTAATTCTGGGCACCTGCAATGAGGCTAGGGAATACAGCCAGCACGAAGTAAACCTAGGTCAAACCATTGCCAACCATCTTGCCGTAGCAATTCAGAACGCCAAGCTACACCAAGACATAAAGGACCACAGAGATAACCTGGAGAAGTTGGTACACGAAAAGACCCAAGACCTGAAGACGGCCATTGAAGAGCTGCAAGCCGCTAACGATGAGCTTTACGACAAAAATGAAATTATAATCGATCAGAACTCCGAACTAAAAGATACGCTTCAGCACCTTAAGGAAACACAGGCGCAACTGTTGCAATCGGAAAAAATGGCCTCGCTGGGTACCCTAACAGCTGGAGTAGCACACGAAATTAATAACCCTTTAAACTTTATTATGGGGGCATATGCTAGGCTCGAAAAATACTTTAGAAACAAGCCCGACCCAGACTTTAAAGAGTCTGACATTCTTCTGGAAAGCATTAAAGAGGGAGTTGAAAGGATATCGAATATTGTTAGAAGCTTGAACCAATTTAGCAGAAGTAGCAGCGCTATGGACGAAGAGTGCTGCATCAACTCCATTCTCGACAACTGCCTCACCATTCTTAACAACAAGATTCCTAGCAACATATCAATTGAAAAGCGGTTTAACCTCAACAATTTCAAAGTAAGAGGCAACGCAGCAAATCTCCACCATGCCCTACTAAATATCCTTACAAATTCCATTCAAGCAATTGATGACGAAGGGATAATTAGCATAACCACCACAAAGGATACAATGGGGAGCATTGCTTCTGTGGTAATTCAAGATACTGGGCGAGGCATAAAAAATGAGGACATAGAAAAGGTAATGGAACCATTCTTCACCACAAAAGATCCAGGTATGGGCACTGGGCTTGGTCTTTCAATTGCCTATAGCATCATTAAAGAGCATAAGGGTAGCATTGCTTTAACCTCGGATGAAGGCGAGGGTACTCATGTTCATATTAAGCTGCCCCTAATACTGCAAACCCAACAGATAAAGAATTAAGCAACAATCCCAAAGCAATACCTAGCATCCTATAGCTCTACTATCGTTTTTAGCTATAGACACGACCAAAAGATCATTTTCAGAGATATGCAAGCAGAACTCTTTTACAATTCACTCGGCACTTAAACTTAATTCCAACAAAAATCCCTTGAACCTAAGTCCAAGGGATCCTCGCCAAACCATTAACTATATACTTTATATCCACACAGGTATACGACCAGGTGTATATGGAGCACCCTTCGCATCCATCATCTTACGAGCTTCAACAATCTTCTCCTCAGCAATTACCCTTATGCGCTGAAGAACAGGCGGAAACTCATCCTTTAATATATCGAACTGCATACGAGAGGTTCCGGTAATATCGGAAGTGCTGTTGAGTTGAGTATAGATAATGTCACGTAACCTCTGGTTCATTGGAACAGCGGCAGGAGGTAACTCCTCGCGGCTAGCACGTGGCGAATGTCCACTGAAAATGTGCTCAATTTCATTCAGTTCCTTCTCAATTTCGGCTAGGAATGGCATTAGATTACCATGAGATGCTGGCAGGGTAAGCGCAGTTTGCCTCATGGCAGTAACCTCCGATTGTAAATCGCCAACAAGGCGCTCGGCGCCAACCATTGCCTTCGACAGCTTGGAAACCTCACGCTGGAACGCAACCATCTCCTCACGATTTTTTGCGGGAAGAGTTGTGTTGTTTAACGGTTTAACATTGAATTTGGCTGGTTGGGCCAGTTGCTTCACCTCGCCGTTGTGAACCATAGCAACCTCAACGGAGTACTCACCGGGCATAACGTAAACACTTCCTCTACTCCGGGCCAGTGGGTTAAACTTATTGGGTTTCTGTGGCCACGTGTTATCGTACGATAAGTCCCAATTAAACCGCTGAATTCCTTTTGATGGCTTCTGTGTAAACGTTCTTACCACATCGCCCTCAAAATCGCGAATTGTAACCAAGAGGTAAGGTGGAACTTCCCTCTTTTCGGCCTCCAACTCATCCAGGCTAGGTTGTGGGATGGGTTTCCCTTCCTTGAAAAGAACTTTCTCCATTTCGTGACGAATGGCCTTCTTCATCTTTGGCACATCCTTTATGAAAAGGGTAAATGTGGCTCCAAACTCTGGATTAGGTGCTGTGTAGAAGGTCGAACCCTGCCCATACTTCTTTGATGTTTGTATGTATAACAATGCATCTTTTATATCGAACAGGTGGCTATCGGCACTGGGCAAATCGGCGGTTAGTTCACGCAGCGGTGCATAGTTATCGAGCACGTAAAATCCACGACCAAACGTTCCCAACACTAAGTCGCTCTCGCGTTGCTGAATAGCCAAATCGTAAACTGCAATTGAGGGCAGCCCAGCCTTAAGCTGCACCCAGCTCTCGCCACCATTTATTGAGAAAAATGCACCAAACTCGGTACCAACAAACAGCAAGTTCTCCTTAATAAAATCTTGCTCAATGGTATGCACCGAGCCATTGTCGGGAAGATTGGCTGAAATGGACTTCCAGGTTTTTCCCTTGTCGGCACTCTTAAGCACGTAGGGTTTAAAATCGTCGCGTTTAAGGTTACGGAACGTGGCAAAAACCACATTCTCGTCGAATCTCGATGCAAACACATCGCTAACATAGGTGTAATCGGGCACACCCGGAAACGACGAAACCTTCCGCCAGGTTTTCCCTGCGTCCTCAGTAATTTGGATAACGCCATCGTCGGTTCCCACATAAATTAAATCTTCCTTAACCGGCGACTCGTCGAGCGACACGATGGTACCAAAAAGCGATGTGGAAACATCCTTCATCACTGCATCAACGCTCCAATACTTGCCCATAACAGGCCAGGTGTTGCGGTCGATTTGTGCTGTGAGGTCGTTGGAAATAACCTGCCAAGTGTTGCCCCTATCGTCGCTACGGAAAACCTTATTGGCTGCAAAGTACAAACGAGTTGGCGAATGTGGACTAATAATTAATGGGGAGTCCCAGTTCCAACGGTAAGTATCTTCTCCTTTCCGAGGTTGTGGCTTAATGCGGATTCGCTCTCCGCTCTTCTTGTCGTACCTAACCACGTTACCGTACTGCGACTCGGAGTATACAATGTCGGGGTTATTGGGCTCCACACGTGCCCAAAAGCCATCGCCACCCACAGTAATAAACCACTCTTCGCTAGTAACACCTCCGCTCGATGTGTTTTGCGATGGGCCGCCCTGCGTATTGTTATCCTGAGTACCACCATATATGTTGTAAAATGGCTCAGCATCGTCGGTTGTAACTCGGTAAAACTGGGTTACTGGTAAGTTTGGAATAAATCTCCAGTCGCCTTCATCAATATTATGGGTTATGTATATTCCACCATCGCCACCAATCATAACGTGCTTATTGTCGTTAGGGTCAATCCAAAGCGCATGATCATCAACGTGACGCTCCTTATGGCTAACTCTCGACCAAGTTTTACCACCATCGGTTGTAACATGCGAGTATGTTTCAACTGAGTATACCTTATCGAAATCAACAGGATCACAAAAAATCTCGTTGTAGTACTGACCGCTGGACACATGGCTGCTCATTTTAACCCATGACTCGCCCCTGTTAGTAGAGCGGAAAAAACCACCAGCATCGTTGGCTGCCTCAATTATTGCGTATAGCACGTCGGGGTTCTGGGGCGATATGGCGATACCCATTCCGCCCATATGCTCCTTTGGTAATCCATCGGTAAGCTTACGCCAGGTTTTACCTGCATCCACCGATTTGTAAAGAGCAGTCTCAGGGCCTCCGCCAATCTTGGTAAAATGATGCCTGCGGCGCTGCTCCGATGAGGCGTAAAGGATATCGGGGTTACGAGGGTCGCAAATGATATTGTTGATACCTGTATTCTCGCTAATATTAAGAATCTTCTCCCAATTCTCGCCACCATCGGTGGTTTTGTATAAGCCACGGTCTCCACCAGGGCCCCAAGCAGAACCCTCAGCAGCCACGTAAACCACGTTGGAGTTGCGGGGGTCTATTAGGATCATACCAATTTGACGGCTATCTTTTAGCCCCATATTCTTCCATGATTTTCCGCCATTTACCGTTTTGTAAACGCCATTTCCATAGCCCAAAGCGCGCTGGTGATTATTCTCGCCAGTACCAGCCCACACCACGTTACTATTGTTCGGATCCATTGCCAAACAGCCAATGGAATAAGCTCCATAGTTTTCAAATACGGGCTTAAAGGTAACACCCTTGTTGGTAGTTTTCCATATATGGCCACTGGCCACTGCCACATAAAACTCGGAATGGTTATTAGGATTTACCGCAAAGTCGCCTATTCGGCCCGAGGTAAAGGCTGGCCCTATGCCTCTAAACTTTAATCCAGAAACCAGACTGCTGTTTATTAGCGTGTCTTTAGTTTCTGCCTTCGATTTTTTTTCGGTTCGCTTTTTGGCCTCCGCCACGTTGGCCGAAAACATAAGCAGAACAAGCATGAATGAAATGTATGCCCTTAAACAATTTTTTGATTTCTTCATAATGAAGGGATTAGGGTTAATAATTGGCATTGTTTTTATTGAAATTAGACAATTCTGATACAATAACTTAAGCTATGTTATGATTAGCTAAAAATCAACAAAAAAGAATTAGAACGATACCCGCACAGCACCCACTAAGTTAATACCAGCCGCTACCAATCCCGAGCTGTATGGGCGATATCGCCTGTCGGTAATATTCTCTAGTTCGACATTAAACGATATTGATTTGCTTAGCCTATAGTGCGCACCAAGGTTAAGCGTGTACCATGCTGGTGAGTATGGATTTCCGTTTTGATCCTGAGCATAAATGTAGGGTTTGCCACGCTCCTCGTCTGCCAAGTTTTTGTAGGCAACCTCACCGCTATAGTGGGCGTAAAGTGATACCCTAAACTTTTTGTAGCGATAGCTTAATCGCGAAACGCCAAACCAAGGGGCAGCATGCCTTAGCGGACTAGTGGTGCCATCGTCTAGTTCCTCGGTTCCCTTCTGGTAGCTGAATCGCGATGTGAGCATGAAACCACGGGGTAACATAAGTTCAAAATCGGTCTGAAAGCCCCAAACCTTTGCAAAAGCAGCATTTTGAATTGCTTGCACCTGACTAAGCACGCCATCGTACACAATGCTATCTTGCCCATTTAAAGTGGCATTGCGCCTAACCATAGCGTTACTGAGCAGGGTGTAAAAGGTGAGCAAATCAACCTCAAAAATATCGTTGAACTTACGGGTTAGCCCAACCTCGGCGTTGTATGCATACTCGGCTTTAAGGTTGTGATTGGGAACGACCACTGCCCCAGGCTCCGAGTCGAAAATTTTCCCAATATCATCAACATTGGGTGCTCGAAAGCCCGTTGATAGTACCCCCTTAAATCGCCAATTTTCAGTAGGATTACACGTTAATCCCAGCGAACCTGTTGCGGCTCCATTCTTCACCTTTGCCTTATCGAATGGGAGTGGATAGAAAGCGTCATCAAACTGAGCATCGATATAAAAATGGGAATACCTAATTCCAGCATCCAGATCGAGTGTTTCTGTGAGCTTATGCTGATAGGTTAGGTATGTAGCTAATGACAACCATTGAGCATACGGATAGCGTGAAGGTCCTTGGGACTCAGCACCAGTATTAATATCCCTGTCAACCCCCGATGAATTCACAAGATTGCCTATGGCCTCGGCACCATAAAATAGTTTTTGGTTTGCGTTAATAATCTTTTTGAAATCGGCATTTAAGGATAGGGCATTCACCTTCTCCTTGCGGCTGGTTAGGGTAGTCGCATTAAAATCCCTATCGTTACGGCTCTCCTGAAAATATTGATGTGCCAGTTGAAGCGTAAGCTGATCGTAAACCGCAGAACTGGCTATGCTCCTTACTCTAAAATTATTCATACTCCAGATCTGTGGCCCATAGTACCACTGGGCACTTCGTGGGGATCCGTTTCGATAGTGAATTAGCCTATCGTACCTGTCGTAGTTCGATGTTGCTGAGTAGTGAAAACCATAATCGAAGCTCCAACGTGCACTGGATTTAAACGACACCTTCTGCATAACGTTGGTCTGTGAGTATCCCGTTGTGAGCTGAACTTCGGGATTGGGGTTTGGCAAAACCATATCCACATTACCCTGTCGAACGACATACTCGGGGCGCAGGTACTCGTTGGGGCCAAACGAACCCATACGCAAATCATTAAAATTAGTGTAGGAAAAGCTAGTTACAAAAGCCCACTTTTCCCAGCCATAGTTAATATCTACATGACCTGTTTTCTCACCATTTGCTGTTGAGTAACGTGCCGATGCAGTGCCACCAAAGTCCATACTATCGGTACTTGAGTGCTTAGGCGCAAGGGTGTAAAAACTCATCACCCCGCCAATGGCATCGCTTCCGTAGATAACCGAGCCGGGGCCAAAAAGGACTTCGGCCCTATCGACAGCAAACGGATCGATGGAGATAACATTTTGCAGGTTGCCGCCACGAAAAATGGCGTTATTCATCCTCACCCCATCAACAGCAATAAGCAGGCGATTGGTGGCAAAGCCACGAATCATTGGGCTACCGCCACCCTGTTGGCTTTTTTGCACAAACACATCGCCCGAAATGGCAAGCAAGTCGGCTGCTGTTTGGGGATTGTAAAAATCAATTTGGGACTTAGCTATTGGGGTAATCTTTAGCGGAATTTCTCTAGCAATTTGGCTCCACTTTGAGGCCGAAACTACCACCTGATCGATAGAAAAAAATGATGTTGGCATTGGAACTAGGAAATCTAATCCCTCAAGCTCATCGTAGCTATAGTACTGCGTGGTGTAACCAATAATCCTAATTTCGATAAGTGTTGCTCCCCGAAGAGCAGAAATGCTAGCCTGCCCGCCAGAATTGGTTGTAACCAAAAATCGCGGATTATCGCTGGTTATGGTTACCATACCTAGAGGTTTGGCCGTTTCTTTATCGACCACTGTAAGAGTTTGTGCAGTGGCACTTGAGATTATTAGCACGAGAAAAAATGCAAAAACAGTACGCATTACAAAAACTATTTGTTACGTCGCATACGCTTTGGCCCCCACCATAGCCAAAAGCCTGTAATAGTAAAAAGCAATAAGGCCAAACCCATAACAAGGGTATAAATCAACTTGAACATTCCATTGGGAATACCTAAGTAGTGATCCACTAGCGACCCATCATGAATCATCTCGATAAAATCGGATCTGCGGCGTTCAACATGAAGCAATTTACCTGTGGCTCCATCAATTTGAACGCCCCAAAATCCTTGGGCAGAAGTAAACTTAACCGTACCCTTCTCGGCACGAATATCTATTCGATCAATTTCGACGGGGCAATCCAACGCTATAGAATCTCGAAAAACCATATAAGCCCTATCATAAAGGCTATCTATAGGTAACCAATCTTGCAAATTTGATGATGTGCCTTGGTATGTTTTATCCTGAATGAGCTCGCCACTATGCTTTTTTAAACCAAGTAAAACTCCTGTAGCTGCCATGATAAAGAAGAGAACAAACAGGGCAGATGCAGTTACCCGATGTAATTTTCGGAAAACACGAATTACAGATGCCTGTTTCGATCGTTTGGATTGGTTTCCCATAAGAACTAATTAGATGAGACAACAGGAGTATAATATTGAAAACTATATACAAAAGACTTTGAAAACCCAATAGAGTTTAACTCTAGGTTGTATTAACTTGGGTTTAAATTTAGTGTATATGCCCAAAATATCTTCAATTATCAATACCTTTATTGCTCCAAATCAAAGATTTTACAGAACCCTAAAACCGATAGAGTATGAAGCTCAAAATCACCCTAATTGCCATTGCAATCTCCTTTCTTTTTGGCTGTTCGCATAGAGAGAAGCCAAGTGACTCCACAACCGATTTTAGCAGCTATATTGCTGCTCACAGCGCGGGAACCATCTCGAAAAAGCAAGCCGTAAAGCTCAGCTTTTCCACAAACATAGTGGAAACCGAGCAGATTGGAACAGAGGCCGATTCCCGAATCCTTCGGTTTAAACCATCGGTCAAAGGGACATCTGTATGGGTTGATGAGCGCACCATAGAGTTCAGACCCACCGACAGCTTTAAGGGTGATACGGAGTATCAGGTATCCGTTGCGCTTAATAGAGTTTTCGAGAACACTCCTAAGGACGTTAGCACATACACCTTTACCTTGAGAACCATTAAGCAGGCGCTGGAGCTAAGGATTAACGGGTTAGAGTTTTATGGCGATGCATCGCGAAGCGACAGACGCATAAGCGGCACGCTGCTTACTGCTGATTTTGCAGATGCAAAAAGCATTGCCGAGACCATTAAGGCCAACCAAAAAGGCAAGAAGCTCGAGGTTACATGGATCTCTTCTGCCGATGGCCGAACCCATAATTTTTGGGTTGAGAGCGTTGAACAAACCAATGATACAGAGAAGGTATACATTGAGCTAACTGGTGTTCCCATTGATGTGCATGAGTTGGGGTTCGAGACCGTTGAAGTACCACCCAAAGGGGTGTTCAGGGTGCTATCGCACAACGTAGTACAATCGCCTGAGCAGTACATTGAAATACGTTTCTCGGAACCTATCGATCCATCGCAAAACTTGCAAGGACTTATAAATGCAAACGGGATTGCCGAATCGAGGGTAATAACCGATGGCAACTTGGTAAGGGTTTATCCCGCCACGCGGGCATCAGGAACCTTCAACTTCGAAATATCACCCGGTATTCGCAATATCGATGGGCAAAGGCTTAATCAGCATACATCCATCACAGTACCCCTACAAACCATAAAGCCTCAGCTGAAGCTCACGGGGCAAGGAGTAATCCTCCCTTCGGCTGGAGGGCTTGTGTTTCCTTTCCAAGCCGTAAATCTAAGAGCCGTGGATGTGAGCATCTTTAGGGTTTACGAACAAAATGTGGCGCAGTTCCTACAGGCTAGCAACCTCGATGGTTCAAGTGAGTTGACTAGGGTTGGCAGGTTATTACTTAAGAAAACAGTGATGCTCGACCAAACAGGCCAATCCGATTTCAGCAAATGGAATACCTACAACATCGACCTATCGGAACTAGTAAAAACTGAGCCCGGAGCCATATATCGAGTTACGCTCAGCATGAGGCGCGAGCACTCCACCTTCATCTGTCAGGGCGACGACTCGGATATGCCAATCACTATGATTGACGAGCAGTACGACTCCAGCGACGATATCCCCCGAACATATTACTACTACGACGATATTGACTATGACCTTTACGACTGGCGCGAGCGCGAAAACCCCTGCCACACATCGTACTACCAACGCAAGTCGGTGCACCGTAATGTGCTTGCCTCCGACTTGGGGATGATAGCAAAAGCAGGCACCGATGGGTCATGGCTAGTTGCCGTCACCAATTTAAACACTGCACAGCCCATTAGCGGAGTAAATATCGACCTGCTAAACTTCCAGCAGCAAGTAATTGCCACATCGAGCACCGACAACAATGGCTTTGCCACATTTAACCTTACCGAGCAGCAGGTACCATTCCTGGCCATTGCCAGAAGTGGAGGGCAGCGAGGCTACCTTAAACTCGACCAAGGCTCTAACCTATCGCTTAGCGCTTTCGATGTTTCGGGAGCAGCAATACAAAAAGGGCTCAAGGGGTTTATCTACGGCGAGCGAGGCGTTTGGCGACCGGGCGATACCCTTTTCGTATCTTTTATCCTCGAGGATAAGGGCAAAACCCTACCCCAGAACCACCCTGTAACTTTCCAACTCACCAACTCTCGCGGTCAGCTTGCATTTCAAAGCGTAGCCACCGCATCAACTGGAGGAATGTATTCCTTCCCCGTTCCCACCAGCAGCGATGCTCCAACCGGGAACTACACTGCACGGGTACAGGTGGGAGGCGTTACCTTTAACCAAGTATTTAAGGTGGAGTCCATAATGCCCAACAGGCTTAAAATTAACATCAACTTCGACAATCAGTCGTTATACTACGGCAAAGTTAACCAAGCTAAAGTTAGCTCGGCATGGCTTCACGGAGCCCCTGCCCGTAACCTAAGGGTACAGGTTGACGCCACGCTATCGCAGGCCAGCACCTCCTTCGATGGATTTAAAGGTTTTTCTTTCGACGATCCAGCCCGGTCTTTCTATGCCGAGGAGCAAACCATTTTCGAGGGAAGGCTCGATGAGCTGGGAGAAGCTAACTTCTCCCCAAACATCAGCGTTAGGTCATCGGCACCGGGTAAGCTAAATGCTCACTTCACCGCCCGTGTTTTCGAAGAGGGTGGTGCCTTCAGCATCGACAGGTTCACTATGCCATATTACCCCTATCGTAATTTTGTGGGCGTAAAAATGCCCGATAGCCAGAACCGAAGAAATACCTACATGACCGATACCACCCAACGGGTAGAGGTTGTAATGGTTACCTCAGAGGGTAAACCCGTGCCAAACAAGATGGTAAATATTGAGGTTTACAAAATTGACTGGCGCTGGTGGTGGGAACGCAGCAACGAAAACCTATCGCACTACATATCAAACTCATACCATAGGCCACTACAACGCGTCACTGTTAAAACCGATGCCAACGGTAAGGCTAGCTACAACCTTAGGATTAATCACCCTGAATGGGGCCGCTTCCTAATTCGTGCTGTCGATAACGAAGGTGGACATGCTGCGGGAACCATTGCTTACTTCGACTGGCCGGGGTGGGTTTCGCGCGACAGGAAAGCAACCCCCGAGGGTGCATCGATGCTAGTTTTTGCAACCGACAAGGAAAAGTACAACGTAGGCGAAAAGGCCACCCTTACCATTCCTAGTTCAGCAGGAGGAAAAATATTCCTTACCATTGAGAATGGAGTAAAGGTATTGCAATCGGTATGGATTGATGCTACGGCTGGCGAAACGCAGTATACCTTCACCACTTCGGCCAGTATGGCACCCAATGTGTTTATTAGCGCTATGCTAGTGCAGCCCCATGGACAAACGGCTAATGACCTACCCATTCGGATGTACGGTATTGCCCCCATTTCGGTTGAAAATCCGCAAACACACCTTACGCCAGTAATATCAATGCCCGATGTAATTGAACCCGAGCAAAAGGTAACTATTACTGTTACAGAAAAAAATGGAAACCCCATGGCATTTACGCTTGCTGTGGTCGATGACGGATTGCTTGATCTAACACGATTCCGAACACCTAACCCTTGGGAAAGATTCTACGCGCGCGAAGCGTTGGGTGTCCGCACCTGGGATCTTTACGATCTGGTGGTAGGGGCATCGGCAGGGCGAATGCAACGCCTCATATCCATTGGCGGTGACGACGAGCTTAGCTCCGGGGGAGACAAAACGGCCAACAGGTTTAAACCTGTTGTAAGATATTTCGGCCCATACGAGGTGGGCAAAGGGAAACGCGAGCGGATTAGCTTCACCATGCCCAACTACGTGGGTTCGGTTAGGGTTATGGCCGTGGCAGCCAAGGATGGAGCCTATGGCTCGGCCGAGAAAACCGTGCCAGTTCGTAAGCCCCTCATGGTGCTAGCCACACTACCCAGGGTACTTGGCCCCGAAGAGGAGGTGGTGCTTCCAGTTACAGTTTTTGCTATGGAGCAATCCGTTAAGCAGGTTAAGGTAAAGGTTGAATCGAACGACCTCCTAACTTTAGATGGCCAAAATCAGCAAACTATAACCTTTAGCGACATTGGCGATCAGGTGGTTCGCTTCAAGATGCGTGCAGCCTCAAGGCTAGGAGTGGCAAAAGTAAAGGTTACCGCAGAGAGTGGCAAGCAGCGTGCAACGCATGAAATTGAGCTCGATATTCGTAACCCCAACCCACCCATGACTCACATTCAGGATACCGTGCTAAACGCCAATCAGATTTGGAATGTGCAGTACAGCGCATTTGGTATGAAGGGAACTAACACGGCTTTAGTAGAACTGAGCACCCTGCCGCCAATCAACCTAGGCGATAGACTTAAATATTTACTTGGATATCCGCATGGCTGCCTTGAGCAAACTGTATCCAAGGCTTTCCCCCAGCTATTTATTAGCAAGCTAGCCGATGTAGACGATAACGTTAAGCGAAGTGCCGAGGAGAATGTTCGCCATGCGTTAGATAAAATGCGTAGCTTCCGCACCGCCGATGGTGGGCTATCGCTATGGCCAGGTGGCTCCTACGCCGATGAGTGGGGCACAGCCTACGCCGGGCACTTTATCCTCGAAGCCCAAAGGCTTGGATACTCCATACCAAGCGGAATCCTCGATGGGTTAAAACACAGCACACGCCGTGTTGCACAGAATTGGTCGCCAGCAAATAGAGACAGGTATCGCAATAACGAGCTGATGCAAGCCTACAGGCTTTACGTGCTGGCACTGGCCAAAGCCCCCGAAATGGGAGCAATGAACCGCCTTCGCGAATCGACCAACCTTTCGGTATCGGCCAAATGGAGATTAGCTGCAGCATACAGCCTTGCAGGTAATCCCGAAGCGGCAAAATCGCTAATCCACAATGTTCCAACAACCGTTGAGAGCTACCGCGAGCAGTACTACACCTATGGATCCGACATTAGGGATAGGGCTATGATTGTTGAAACCCTTATCCTACTAAATGATTTCGATAAGGCCATGCCGTTGCTACAGCAGCTCTCGGAGAGGCTCAGCTCAACCATGTGGATGAGCACACAGGAACTGTCGTTTAGCCTTTTGGCATTCTCAAAATTTGCTGAAGCAAATAAAACCTCACAGGGAGTTGATGCCAATATAACCATACATGGCAAGGGGGGTAAAAGGCACAGCACAAATATGTCGATACTTCAGCATTCGTTTGAGCCCGTTCAGCAGGGCACGGCAAAAGTTGAGGTAAAGAACAACGGTGAGGGTATACTCTACGCCAGGCTAATTACCCACGGCATACCAGTGGGTGGCAAAGAGATGACTCAAAGTAATAACGTGCAGGTTGATATTAACTACCATTTAATGAATGGGCAAAAAATCGACCCACAGGCTTTAACCCAAGGCACCGACTTTTATGCTGATATTAGGGTGTATAACCCGGGCACAAAGGGCAACCTGGAGCAACTTATCCTATCGTACGTTGTGGCATCGGGTTGGGAAATCCGTACCAGCCGGCTCGACGAAGGACAGGCTGCACGCCCTTCCTCCCCATTCGAATATCAGGATATTCGCGACGATAGAGTTTACACCTACTTTAGCTTATCACAAGGGCAGGCAAAGAATTTTAGAATTTTGCTAAATGCAGCCTACCAAGGCAAGTACTACATGCCCGGCATTTCGTGCGAGGCTATGTACGATAACTCGATAAACGCAAGACAAAAGGGGAACTGGGTTGAGGTGGTGTTGCCGTAGGTCTGCTGTTTTATGAAAATAATGCCCCCGCTACCGCGCGTGGCTCCACGTGCGGTAGCCAAGCAAAGAAATTGCTTATGCATGCATAGTAGCAAAAAGGGCTATTTTGACTAGGTGCTTTTGGCTGTAGTAAAAGCCATACAAAGTCTTGTTGACTCGATTTAATCGTGCTTGAAAATTCAATTGGTTGAAGGGAAAAAAGAAATAAAGAGAAAATGAGTGCCGAAGCGAATAGTTTATTGTCGATTATATAGTTTGGTACCCAACAACATTGAAGCGCACTAGTTTAAACGATAAAGGTTTAGATAGGTTTCTAACAGGATAATTTGGTTTAATGCATTTGGAAATAATTTAAACGCACCGCTTTCAGGGAAATTGAATAGTAAAGCAGATGGCAATGAAAAAGACTATAATAGAAGTCAAAGGAAGTGAAATAGCCGTATTAAAGCATGAGCAGAACGATTACATTTCGCTTACCGATATTGCAAAACATAAAACAGACGACACCAGTGCAGCTATCGGAAACTGGATGCGAAACCGCAATACCATTGAGTTTTTAGGGCTTTGGGAAACACTTTACAACCCAAGTTTTAAACCCCTCGAATTCGAGGGGTTTAGAAATCAGGCTGGCTTAAATGCCTTTACCATGTCGCCCAACAAATGGGTAAATACAACTAACGCAATCGGTTTTATTGTAAAACCAGGTCGATACGGTGGAACTTATGCTCATAAAGATATTGCATTCAAATTTGCTAACTGGATTTCAGTTGAATTTGAACTTTATGTAGTAAAAGAATTTCAACGCCTCAAAGAAATTGAAAACAAAGAATTAGGTTGGAATGTAAGCCGTATTTTATCAAAAATCAATTATCGAATTCACACTGATGCCATCAAAGAAAACCTAATTCCCGAAAAACTTTCTTCTGCAAAAACTAAACAGGTGTATGCCTCTGAAGCCGATGTGCTAAATGTTGCACTGTTCGGGTTTACAGCGTTAGAATGGCGAAATGAAAATCCTGAAAAGGAAGGTAATATGCGTGATAATGCTACCCTTGAACAATTAGTAGTTTTGGCAAACTTGGAAAGTATGAACGCCCTGTTTATTCGCCAGCAATTATCACAATCACAGCGCCTTCTTCTACTTAACAAGCAAGCAATCCAACAAATGAAAAGTATTTTATCTGTTCCTGGGTTTAAAAAACTAGAATAATATGAACCTGAGTATTTTAAACAGCCACCTACGCTACCTTGCAGGGTAGCCACGCAAAGAAGTTGCTTATACATGCATAGTAGCAAAAGGGGCTATTTTGACTAGGTGCTTTTTGGCTGTAGTAAAAGCCATAATAGTAACTAGTGTGGTAGTAGGGGTAAAAGAACGGGATATCTGAAAACTTCTTTAAAACAAAAGTGAGCAAACTTTAATAGATCTACATAAGTGAAAGTTAACAAACAACAAACACTAACAAAATGAAATACACAACTTTACTACTGCTTGCAATATCGCTTTTAAGCATTTCAACTTTCTCGCAACCCGACACTACAAACACCCACAAAACGGGCTGGATAATTAAGTCGGGCGAAAGGAATTTTACTTTCAAAGCATTAAACTCAGCTTTTAATAATGCAGGAGTTGCGCAATTAAATAATCGAGTTTTTGGCTATAGCATTGGAATAGCCTCAAGGAGTATAACCAAGCATACGTATGGAACAGCAACCTTATCGTATTTAAGCGCCAATAATCATGAGATGCAACCACAGACACTGTCCTCATCGATTGATATAATGGAACTTGCGCTCAACTATCATTTTGCCCTAAACAACAGCCCAAAATTGCTAGTGATTCCCTACGTAGGCTATGGTGTGGGCTATGGAAGTATGCTGATAATCAACAATGACCAAAATGCAACATTTGCCCAGAGCGTAACCAACCTTACGCAAAACGATGGCTTTAAAAAACGCTACAACATGGAGCATCTGTATGCTTTTGCAAACATTGGTCTTGGGTTGGAAAGGGGCATACGCATAGCATGTTATCAATTATTTATTGGTTTTAGCAGTGGTTATCAGCTAACAACAAAAAGTGGCTGGGGGTACCCCGACCTTCCAAGCATAAGGCATGGTGGTTTAGAATGGAGATTATCAGTAAGAGTAGAACCCAATTTTAGAACAAAATATGATTAGCTTTAACCATAATAATTCTTTTATAATCAATACATAAGCAAGCCTTTACACAACCATACTATGCATTGGACAAAAAAGCAGGTTTCCATACTGGCCATTGTGGCCATCACATCATTCATGGGAACATTCCTAATATCCTCCATTAACATCGCTTTGCCAGCCATTGAGAAATCGCTGGGGCTAAACGCCATTACCTTAAGCTGGGTAGTTACCTCATTTTTGCTTGCCACGGCAATGTTCTTGCTACCCGTTGGTCGGTGGGGAGACCTTACCGGAATCCGGAGGCTTTTTAAGCTGGGCGTGGTAATCTTCACCCTCTCGTCGTTGCTATGCGGCATGGTGGGTTCGGGAGGTTGGCTTATTGCGCTTCGATTTATCCAAGGAATAGGTGCAGCATTCAGCAGTACCACTGGGCCAGCAATTCTGGTTTCAGCCTTTCCCCCTCAGCATCGAGGTCGAGTACTTGGCATATCAGTAGCAGCGGTGTACCTAGGGTTGGCTTTTGGCCCTTTTGCCGGAGGATTTATCACCCAGTACTTGAGCTGGAGGTCGATCTTTTTCATAGCCTCGGGGCTTGGGGTTGTTACCACCGCCATAGCGTTTATCTTTTTGGGGAAGGATGAACCCAACAGAAACGATGCAACAAGAATGAATCTGAAGGGTACCGTTTTTTATATGATTGGCCTAGTGGCGCTGGTGTATGGCTCATCGAACATCCCCTCCATAATGGGTTGGGTGTTGATGCTGGGTGGGGTATTATCGCTTGGAATATTCTGGCTTTTCGAGAGCCGTTCAGCAATGCCCGTTATCGACACCACACTGTTTACAAAGAACAGGCTTTTTGCCTTCTCGAACCTTGCTGCGCTAATAAATTACAGCGCCACCTTTGCCATTGTTTTTCTAATGAGCCTTTACCTGCAAAAGATTATGGGCCTTTCGCCCCGCGATGCTGGAACCATACTTATTGCTCAGCCCATTGTGATGGCCATATTCTCACCCGTTGCGGGTCGATTCTCCGATAGAATAGAGCCACGGTACCTGGCTACCGCCGGAATGACAATATGCTCCATAGGGCTTGCCGCTTTGGCATTTCTATCGGCCTCAACCCCCATCTGGTTTATAGTCATAATTTTACTGTGGGTTGGATTTGGGTTTGCCCTTTTCTCCTCGCCCAACATGAATACCATCATGAGTTCGGTGAGCAAAACGCAATACGGATTAGCCTCGGGCACAGCAGCCACCATGCGGGTAATTGGCCAAATTGTTAGCATGACCATAGCCACGCTATACTTTGCTGGGTTTATGGGAAACCAACCCATTGAAATTGTTCCCGATCACCTTTTCATCAGCGCCGTACGTTTCGGATTCATAACCTTCTCCATCATAAGCCTGGCAGGGATATACTTCTCGTACAACCGAGGGAAAATAAGCAGAGAAACAGCCTAAACCAAATACTAAAGATATGTCGAAATCAAACACACTTTTCTTATCAATCCTACTGATAATATCCGCAGTATTAATTCATCTGCTAAAGAACAACCAGATACCTGAGAATTATTTTGATTTAGTAGGTTTTTTTGTTGGCTTCACCTTTATAGCAGGCGTCGGTTATAGCATTTTACCCTTTATCAAAAGGAAAAACAAAGGTTAAGCAACTGCTATACATCTCGATCTAAGTATAGATAATCAAAGCTTCTTAGGCATATATTCATTAAAAAAAATCACTACTAACCGACTAATAAATATAGATTTAGCTTCGCTCGAAATGACAGGCTGTTACGCTGTAAGGGGTGAGGGGGTGAAGGCGGCTACGCCGCCTTCACCCCCTCACCCCCTTAGACCTCTTGAAAGTACTGTCATTTCGAGCGAAGCGAGAAATCTATATTTATTAGTCGGTCAGTAGTGATTGTCAATCTTACTTAAACTCCTGAATATAATCGCGTACTGCCTTTAGGAACATACCACCCAAAGCACCATCAATTACCCTATGGTCGTACGAGAGAGAGAGCATTGCCATTTGGCGAATGGCCATGGTGTCGCCGTGCTCGGTCTCCAGCACAACAACCCTTTTGGTAATTGCACCAATGGCCAAAATGGCCACCTGCGGCTGGTTTATAATTGGCGTTCCGGTTAACGTTTCGAACATCCCCAGGTTGGTAATGGTAAAGGTCCCGCCCTGAATCTCATCGGGCTGGAGCTTGTTGCTGCGAGAACGGGCGGCTAAATCGTTCACCTTTTCGGCAAGTCCGGACAGGTTTAGCTTATCGGCATTCTTAATAACAGGTACAATTAAATTACCGTTGGGTAATGCTGCCGCCAGGCCCACATTAATGTCGCGTTTCATTAGTATTTTATCGCCATCCACTGAGCTGTTCACCAACGGGTAATCCTTAAGCGCCTTAACTGCCACCTCAACAAACAGGGGGGTTAGGGTTAACTTTTGCCCCTCGCGCTTTTGGAAAGCCTCCTTCTCGCTGTTTCGCCAATTCACCAGGTTGGTTACATCGGCCTCGATAAAGGAGGTAACATGCGCCGAGGTTTGCTTCGACATCACCATATGATCGGCAATAAGCTTGCGCATCCTATCCATTTGGATTACCTCAACTGAATGGCCCGCTGACGGTGTAGATGCTTGCTGACTTTGCGCCTTGGGTTTCTCGATAATTGCACTGCGCTTGTCGATATAGGCTATTATGTCGTCGCGGGTGATGCGGCCACTAAGGCCTGTACCCTTAACGCTTTTCAACTCCTCTGCCGATATTCCCTCGCGCTTGGCAATGGTTCGTACCAAGGGGCTTGTTTGAGGCAAAACGTCGGGTTCTGGCTCTTCCATATGCTCCTGCTCTTTTTCAGACTCCTTAGCCTTTGGTTGTTCAACCTCCTGAACGGGTTCGGGTTTGGACTCTTGATCTACATTAACCTCTCCTCCGCCATCAACCTCTAGCACAGCGATAATTTGTCCTACTTGGGGTATATCGCCCTCGTTAAACAGAAGTTCCTTAACCCTACCGGTTGCTGGGGATGGTATTTCGGAATCGACCTTATCGGTGGCCACCTCAACCAACGACTGATCCTCAGTTACCTCATCGCCAATGGCCACCAACCATTTGGTAATAGTGGCTTCAATTATGCCTTCGCCCATTGCGGGGAGTGCTATCTCAAGTTTACCCATTGTATTTTTATCGATTTTATTCTGTTTTGTTTAGTAACACCAATTACAACGAAATGTTGAGCTAAAGCAATGCCTGCATGCAGCTGAGATATTTAATTATGCTACGATGTAACCTCCTCGAACTGGCGAACCAAATGCTCATTCACGTTTGATGCGTAGCTGCTCGAGGTGGTATAGTAGCTTATTGAAAAAACATTTTGCGTTGCGGTTTTATCAACCACCTTTATGGATGGCTCCTTGCTAACGGCAACCCAAGGTAGCAGTAGTAACGACCGTGTAATCATATCGCGTGCCTCCTGCATAGGGATGGATGTGCTAACGGGTAGCTTCATTTCGTAGCTTTGCAAACTATCGTTCTTGTTGAGCAGGTGAATTGATCCTGAAGCAAGCTGTGAGTATGGAATTTTTACAAGCTCGCCTTTGTGTGTTTCAATCTCAATAGACCTATACCCAACTCTACGGAGCAATCCCTGATTGTTATGTACCCCAATATGCTGGTTTTTCTCAAGGGGCATTTCGGCCTTTAGAATTATGCCCGAAATAAAATCGCGAAGGAAATACCAACCGAAAATTAGCACAATACCAATTGCTACGGCGGATACTAGCAAGGGGTAGTATGGTAAATCGTCAAAAAGCTGGTTAATAACCCATAGGCCAAAGGCAAGCCATATAATGAGTTCAACCACAGGGAAAATTCTTGCGAGAACCCTGTACACGGCCCTACTATACGAAACGGTACCCAGCACCTTGGATAAATATCTAAGCACCACGAATATTCCAATGGCAAATGCCAAATAGTAAACTGTCATATTATCAAAATTTTAATTTGGCTAGCATAATCCTTTTTCTTGCAAAACAGTTACAATGAATGGCTCGAGCAGGTGATTCACAGCCCACACCCCAACAAATCTCTCCTCAATTATTCCGGAACGATGCAAGTTTTTAATCAAAACAAGTGTTTGCTCATCGGACTGCCTGAGCACCCGTGCGAGCCTAGCTAAGCTGCATCGGCGGTGAATAATTATCTGCAGTATAACCACCAGCAGCTCATCGCTTATGCCCCTCAGGTACGAGAGGTTTGGCACTTCGGGCTTTCGAATATGTATGGTTTTACCCACCACCTTGGTAATACTCGTTAGCCATAGCTGCAAAGCGTACCCAGGGTTACCTTCGGATATATTGAAGTACTTATTGAAAAGCCTTGCGTAGTTCCATTCGGTTAATTCGCGCTCCTGCTTACCTTTGTACACCAGCGAAAGCCCTCCGGTTTTATGGCGGGCCGTAATTAAATCCTTTAAATCTTTTGCATCGAAGGGTTGGCACTCTATGCTGCCCATAAACACACTGTCGAACTTCTCAACCCTATTAATAAGCTGGTAAGCAAAAGTGCCACAGTTCACAATAAAAAAGTTGTTTCGGCTAAGGTTTTCTATCAACGCATATATTTTGCGAATAACATCCAACCCCTGGTTATGGCGTTCCCACCATAAATCGAGATCGTTTATTATAATTACTCTTGGCTCGGGATTATTTGCAAGGTAAAACTCTGGATTGGCCTGTGTTCCCAATGCCTTTTGCAACCCCAGCATCAATTCGCTGATGCTCGAAGAGCCACCCAGCGGTGCCTTTACAGAGATGACCCTATGCTTAGGGAAGTACTTCTTGGCGATATACTTTGAGAGGGTTGTTTTTCCTGAGTTCCGATCGCCAGTTATTAGCAATGCACCGGAATACCCCGCATTATATCGCGACACCACCTGCTGCGCAATCCTCTGTTCGGCTGGGCGCTCAATCCATAGGTCTTCATTAAGCGTGGTGCTGCCCGAGAATAGGTTAGCGTAGTAGAAAGGCACCTTTTTCAAAACTTCTGCATCGCCAGCAAGCGAGACAAGCATCTCCTGAACCGACTGGTTACTTAGCTTGTACTCCTTCTCGAAATTGGTTAGCTTCTGCGCTAGCAGCAACCCCTCACTCTGCGAGTACAATACCCCAACAACCTGACGATTTACAAACTTTGAGATCTTTTGAACACTGGATGTAAACCAGCGGAAGCTTGCCTGCGATTTCTTCTTACGCTTCCGAATTTTATCATCGACCTTGCTATGCACCAGCTGGTGCAAAGGCTCCATGGCAGAAACCAAGTACTGCTGCAGATCAACATCGAACTTGGCAAGCAGGTCTTTAAGTCTTTTCTCCTCGAGTTCAATCTCACCAAGCAACTCCCCAACAAGCGTAGCACGTTGTTCCTGTTGCGACTCACTTGACGAACTATTGGTTTTCGCTTCATTCTGGGCAAGCATATTCTCGATATTGAATGCTGCCAAGCGTAGCTTGTCGCGTAGGGTTTTGGCCGTTAGTCTTAGTGAATCGGAAACCCCCTCCATTGAGGTTCGAGCCTTACTAATAAGTTCCATCCCAACATACAGCTGTACTCTGCGCTTGAAATCGATGCTGCGCACATCGCTTGCCATAAACTTCCCTTGCTCAAGATCGCTGAAGAAATTGTCGCTATTAACATCAACAAGCTCAGGCATCCCCTCAATAATAGCATTCACATCGCGGAAAAGCACCTCGAAACGCTCCTGCATATGGGGAGTATTTATCTCATCTATTCGCTGTGTTAAATCCGATGGGTTGGGCAGGTCATTGGACGATAGGTACTGGTTGAGCAGCCCCTTGGCGCTAGCAATTGATTTAAGGATATTATTCTTTGTCCAAATATTCAGTTCCTCCACCTGTCGGCTAATCTTCACACCAAGCCTATAGCGCAGCGACATCAGCATGAACTCAACATGAATCTTATTGGAGTATAGGGTAAGGTTATCCATCCATACCTGTGGTGCCTGGCCTAGAGTATCGGTAGTATGAGGACGCTTGTTGATTAGCTTGGCGTAGGATCTGAGCAGATGAGTCGACTCCGGCTTTTCGATAACAAAAATCATCCGTTGTAAACTTTGCACTAAGCTCGAGTTGAGATCGGCAGTGATCTGCTCTGTAGATTTTTTAAAGTCGGACAGCGCGCTCGACAGGTTGTCTTCCTCATCTGCCAGCAGGCTATCGAGCTCCTTGGATATATCCTCGTTGCCATGCTGTAGCTGCTCCAACTTATGGGGCAAATCGGTTAAAACTCGTCGGATATTGCTAAAGTACCTGAATGATATGAGGCCAAGCTGAGTGAAGAACTCGTTAAAATCCTCGAGCCTGTTCTCATGCAGAAATAGTTCAGCCGATTTTGCCAGATCAACCCTTCGGCTTATGGGCCATCCGAGGAATGCTCCCCTGAGCTTGCACGTTGCTTTTGTAATACGAATTCGTAAGCTGTCGGTACGACGAATCTTAAACTCGGGGCGCGAGAAGCTAACCACCATCCTTTCGGGTATTTTCACCAGTAAGCTAGCTGACTTTTGCATAAACACGGCAAGGGCGTCGGCAAGGATACCCTGCCCCTTGGTCAAATCATCGGCTATTAGCTCGGCAATACGGCTTTTGACCTGAAAGGTATAATCGGAGAGTATCTTGCTGAAAGCCCAAGGGCCCAGCCCGTTTTCCTGCTCAATGGCCTTACGGAGAGACGATAAAATTTTGCTACAATTGCTCTCAACATCATCATGAAACTGGCTAATTAAGCCCTGAATCTCATTTACTGAGTTGTCAACAAATACGTTTTGCTGATGTCCATACTGCTCGGCAAGCTTACGAAGTTCGTTGGCAAGTAGTTCCTTCTCGGGATATCTAACAATATCGGAGAGGTTAAAGGCTTGGTTATGGGCCGCCTGGCCTTGGTCGGTGGTGCTTACCTCGGGTACTGTGTGGGCATTCACCACCTCGAAGTTCTGACTAGCTTCTATCACCAGCGATGAGCAGGGCAAATCGATGGCACCATTCACGTAGCTAACCCACGCCGACGACTCCTTATGCATATCCTGATTCATCTCGAGAATGGCCAAGCTGGCATCGGCCGACTCGCGCTTAATGATATCGACCTCGGGTAGCTTCTCCACCGAGTTATTTATAACCTTAACGGAACCCATTAGCCTTGAGTTGTCGAGGGCCTGATTTGCCAATGCGTAAACGCTATCGGTTTTGGTGGTGTTGTAGTTAACTATTAGCAGCCGCACCATTGTGCCTCGCCACTCCGAATCGGTGGTGATAAACTTGAGTAGGGCAAGCCCAAAGTTCAGATTACGGCTATTCCCATTCCACCATAAATCGACCCTTTTAGCTTGGGCCGGCGCTTTATTCTGCTGGTTCTTGAAATTATAAAATACAAGGTTGTAGTTGAGCTTATGTAGCACCGAGGCCGTTTCGCAAAACCTTTCGGGGTTGGCCGAGTTCTTTGCCCAACCCATAAGGATGGTGTTTGGCTCAAACCCAGTGAACCCATAAACCCGCGATATCATCTGCATACCCTCGTATATGTTTCCGCAAACATGCCTACGGGTAATAATGTTCCTACCACGATGATCGGTTTCTATTGTTGCGGTGGCCGTTCGGTCGAACAAATAATCTTCCTCGGGCTTTTCAACCAACTCAAAATTGGTAAATACCCCTTGCTTCCCCACTATGGTTCGGCCCATATCCACCAAATGTGGCCGAGCCTTAGCCCCTCCGCTGAAAAGGATTACGTTGGGGCGCCAGTTTCGCTGATTTCTTGCTGTTGATGATGAGAGTTTGAACAGCCCATACTTAACCAACGACGACCAAATACCACCCCACGTATCGCCCGACTGCAAACGAAGCTCCTTACGCTTAAAGAATAGAAATATGGCACCCAGTATAATGGTTGCCCCAATCATGGCAATAAAATCGAGCTGAATCATCACCACAAAACAGGCAATGGCACCAATTATGCTTATCCAGCCCGGAATGCGGAACGATGGGCGGAAGTCGGCTCCAGCCCAATTCTCGATGGCGCAGGTTAGGTTTAAAAACCCGTAGGTGATGATAAAAAACATGGACACCACCCGGGCTATTACGTTAAGATCGCCAATGAGAATTCCCGAAAGGGCAATAACAAAAGTAAGCAGCAGCGCATTGCGTGGCTCGTTGCCAGCGCCCACCCCCTTGGCAAAAAGTTTGGGTGTAATCCTATCCATGGCCGTAGCCTGCAGAATGCGGGGTGCTCCTAGTATGCTCCCAAATGCCGACGACAGCGTTGCTCCCCAAATACCTGCTACTACCAAGGGCGAAAAGAATGAGATATTCATTAGCACACCGGGGTCGTTTATCAACGTATTTCTATCCACAGTATAAGAAAAGAAGAAAACCAAACCGATGTACACAACCAAACCAACCACTATGGCGGAAATTGTGCCAAAAGGGATTGATTTCTTGGGATTCTCCAAATCGCCCGACATGGATACACCCGCCTCGAAACCAGTAACCGCCGGGAAGAATATGGCGAATAGCGCTATCCAAGGTAGCGAGTTGGTGGCCGTGCCCACCAATGCGGTTTGGGGAACCATATCGTGCTTACCAAGCACTATGGACACCAGCGACAGCAGCAGAACAGCCAGAATAACAAACTGCATTTTTAATGCAAGGTTGGTGCTTATAAAGGTGATTATGGTGACAAGCAGTAGCGTTGCCGCTCCCGTAATGCGAATAGCATTTAGGGTGGCCTCAATGCCAAAGGCGGTAAGCAGCGTTTCGGCAAAACCTATTAGGTACAGGCTTACGCTAAACGATAGCCCCACGAAAAGAGCCAACCCCAGTGTTCCGCCTATGGGAAGCCCCAAGCTGCGCGAGATCATGTAGTACGTTCCACCGGTCTCCACCTTTTTGTCGGTGGCAATGCTGGCCACGCTCAATCCCGTGGAGGCCGATATAAGATGTGCCACTAGAACAATCCCTAGAGTAGCCCACAGGCCAGCCTGCCCAACTATCCAGGGCAAGCGGAGATACATGATAACGCCAAGAATTGTAAGAATTGAAGGGGTGAACACACCCTTAAACGCGCCAAACTTATTCCCTTTGGTAGGCATATTGAAATTGATTTATTAACTTGATGAGTGCAACGAATACCAAATATACGCAGAGGTTACGATATAATGAAGGGATGGGGTGTGAAATTTTGTGAATATTTAGTGCATATACTAAAAAATACTCCCCAGCCAATAGCTGAGGAGTATTATAAATATTAACAGAATGATTAAAGCTTCCCCTACTTCTTACGCAGCACAAAGTGCCAGTACTCCATTTTGCCCGAGGCAAACGACTCGTATCGCTCGGAGCCCTTCGCACCGGCAAACTGGAGAAATGATTTGCGGAGAAAGCCGGGCACTTTATTTACAATAGCCGACTCGCGGCGCTCATGGTCGCAGTCGAGTGCCTTAACCACATTCTTGGTAATCTCGGTTTCGCTCACTATTTCCATACCGCTTGAGAGCAAATCCTTGCGTATGGACTCCACCTCACCCTTCTTAATCATATCGGCAAAGCAGAAATGGCCTCCCGGCCTTAGCATTCTATTCACCTCGGCAAAAAACTTTCGGATGCTCTTGTAGCAACGAGCCGACTCCACATTCACCACCACATCGAAGCTCTCGTCAGCAAATGGGGGCTCCTCGGCCACACCGGCAACAAACTGCAACCCCTCCACATTGTGGTAGCTGTTGCAAAACTTCACTACGCCCGATGAGATATCCATGGCAGTATACGATTTGGGCTTAAAGTAACGGGTGATGTATGAAGCACCTCCTCCGCGCCCCGAGCCAACCTCCAGCACATCCTTGTTGGCCACCTCTACGCTACGAACCACATAATCGTACAGCTGAATGCAGTAACGATTTGCCTCATCGTGGTTCTCGAGTTCCAACGCAGGATCGCCATTAAGGCTTTGGTATCCATAGTTCATGAATACAGCATCCTTGTTCTTGTCGAGCTTAATGATAAGGTTGTGCCAAACACGCCACATTGGACGCCTGATGGCGGTAGGCATTTCACAGTACTTCTCTACTAACTTGTGCATAAAGGCAATTTTGGGTTTATAATTTGCCACAAGATAGCACAATTTAAATCCCTTTAGCTAAGCGCAAGAACTTATGTAGAAAAATAGATATAATCTATTGTTTTTGATGTAACAAGGTGGAGACCATATTGAGGAAACGCTCTCTGTTTATGGGTTTTGAGATGTACTCGTCGCAACCGGCCTCAAGTGCCTCCTCCCTATCGCCCGACATGGCGTGAGCGGTTTGTGCAATAATGGGGATATCGGGTCGAATTTGCTTTACAATACGTGTTGCCTCGTAACCATCCATCACAGGCATCTTAATATCCATGAGGATAAGATCCACCTGACGCTGGCTCTTAACATAATCGACAACCTCCTTACCATTCTGAGCCCACACCATGGTTGCATCCAACCCTTTTAGGAGCTGCTTTAGGTAAAGATAGTTCACCTCATTATCGTCGGCAATTATAATGTTGGATGTACCTAGTGAATCGTGATTAAGAACTGGCTCAGCACTCCTCCCCTCGGCACACGCATTCTGCACCCTTTTATTGGGGATTGTAAAGTAAAAAGTGGAACCCTCATGCTCCTTTGAGTCCACCCAAATCTCACCCCCCATCTTAGCCACTAGGGCTTTTGATATGGCAAGCCCCAAACCTGTTCCACCAGCTTGCCTGGAGAAATCAATCTCGACCTGGCGGAAACGTTCGAAAATCATCTCCTGCATGCCTGTTGGAATGCCAACCCCGGTATCTTCAACAAAAAACTCAATCACATCGGGCATAAGCCTATACCCAAACCGAATAGTTCCCTTGGGTGTAAACTTAAAAGCGTTACCAACAATATGGGAGAAAACCTGCCTAAGCCGAGTATCGTCCACTTCAACAATAAACTTCTCGTTGGGTAAATCGATGTATTTTTCAATGAACAACCCTTTCTCGGCCGCCTTAACAGAGAACAGCATGTACTGCTCGTTGATGAGCTCGTTGATATCTATTTTGTGGGGATCAAGTGAAATTTGGTTGGCCTCAATCTTCGAGATATCTATCAAATCGTTGATAATGGCCAAGAGCTGATGCCCCGATTTTTGGATAATGCCAATGTACTCCTGGCGCTCCTCTTCCGATGCTTCACTATTGAGCAGAAGCTGCGAGAAGCCAAGGATTCCATTCATTGGGGTACGAATTTCATGGCTCATATTGGCCAAGAATGCCGACTTGAGCTTATCATGCTCCTCGGCCCGCTGCTTAGCCTCAAGCAAGTCGGCATTAATACTTACAATGCGCTCATTGGTCTCGAGCAACTCCTCGTTAAGGGCCAGGTATTCCTCGTTCTGCCGCTTCAGCTTTACTTCGCTTTCCTTTATCTGTAGCTGTGCTTGCTTACGGTCGGTAATATCGCGAACTATCCCCAACACCACCATATCGCTTTGAGAATCGAGCACAGCTGTGCTCACCTCAACATCCTTAAGCTCTCCTTTGCTTGTTATTACCTGTAGTTCGAACTGGCTTGGGATCGATTGGTTTTGCTCAACAAAGCTTAGGTGTTTATTTACATGCTCCAAACTACGGGATGTAAACAACGATTTGAATTGAAAATCGGTATGAGTAACCTCATCAACAGTATACCCAACAATATCGGCAAAGCGCTGATTAGCATACTCTAGCCTTCGGTTTCGAAGAAGGCAAATGCCATCGAACGCATTCTCGACCAAAGTACGAAATAACGATTCGCTTTCGCGTAACGCCTCGTCGGCTTGCTTGCGGCTAGTAACATCAAACAGAATTCCCTCCAAGGCTACTAAATTATCGTTATCGTCGTAAACCCCAACACCTTGCTCCCACAGCCAACGCTCCTCACCGTTGGGAGTTATTATGGGGTACTCAAAAGTAAACGACGATCGCTGTTTAAGTACTTCACTCCATCTTTTCCAAACCCGATCTCGATAATCCTCCCTTATGATATTATTAAACGAAACCTTTCTATTCCCTATTAAGTCTTCGGGCCTATAACCAGTAACATCTAAGCATCGACCGCTTAAATGCTCCATGGTGTAATCACGATCACACATACAACGGTAAACAACCCCCGGCATATTCTGCACAAGGGTTTTGTGCAATCTACGCTGCTCCCTAAGCTCATCGGTTACACGTTTGAGGTGTGTAATATTGTTAACCAGAACAAGAAAGATGTCGTTACCCTGCTCGTTAAGCATAGAGATATGCAGCTCGAGCGTGTAGGTGAAGTTGTTGATGGATGAAATTGTAATATCGGATTTAACTGGCCTAGGCAGGTGGCTTTGAGCAAATATATCTTTGAGCTTAGCAGACGCACCCTCACGCATAAAGTCGAACAACAACCTACCCGTCAACTCGCTGGTGCTACACCCAATAATATCGGAGAAGCTTGCATTCGTGTCGAGCAGTACACCCTTTGAGTTAACTACAAATGCTGCTGTAGGCAGATGTTTCAAAAAGAAGCCAATAGCCATACTTAATGTTTTATCGAATCAAAATACTGCCGTAAAAAAACAAGTAGGCAATATAGGTATTATAAAAAACTAACCCCAAACTTTTTGACGACCTTGCATTAGTACGTGACCACCTGCTAATATTATCCATCGAAAAAAATTCGGGATTAATCCTTCAAAAGCCAGAATAATCATATAACAATCCAGTGATACTGCTTTAGTTTTTATGTGCTGTACTAACCTTAATATTTTCCGCTCTAAGAAAACTTCATTGAGCTAAACTGCAAGTTTCTTAAAAGCCATTATGTAGAATAATTAAGCAATTTCGCTATGGTATACCGTTCGAATTATGGAAAATAATTATCTTTCGAACCTTATTCAACAAAACCCTAAACAGCAATGTCCAAAGAAATTCGCAAGCCCAATATCGTTCAGGCTTTTATACCCATCCTCTTCCTCATCGTTTTTCTGGTTTTAAATGTGTACTTTTTTGGAGAGGACACTCTTCAAGGGGCAAATCAAATAGCGCTCCTTTTGGCTGCCACAGTTGGGGGTATTGTTGCGGTTTACTTGGGTCATAACTGGTACGACGTACGAAAGCAGGTGGTAAAAAGCATTAGCTCGGCCATGCCCTCAATGCTTATATTGCTGCTCATTGGATCACTTGCCGGGACATGGCTACTCAGCGGGGTTGTGCCCGCCATGATATACTATGGGTTAAAAATATTACATCCAAGCATTTTTCTTGTGGCATCGGTAGTTATTTGCGCAATGGTATCGTTGGCTACGGGTAGCTCATGGTCAACTGTGGCAACCATTGGGGTTGCGCTACTTGGTATTGGGAACGCTTTGGGATTTAGCGAAGGGATTATTGCAGGCGCCATCATTTCGGGGGCATACTTTGGCGATAAGATGTCGCCCCTGTCGGACACCACAAACCTTGCCCCTGCCATGGCGGGCACCGATCTGTTCACTCACATCCGCTACATGGTGCTAACCACAGGGCCATCAATCCTTATAACGCTTGTTATATTTTTTATACTCGGATTCACCTACGACTACTCTGGTGGTGAGGCCAACGTGCAAACAACGCTAAATGCCATTGAGAACACCTTTAACATCACCCCATGGCTATTCCTTGTTCCAGCTATCCTTATCATCATCATTATAAAAAAGATGCCCCCCCTACCTGCGCTAATGACAGGCACTTTGCTGGGTGCAGCCTTTGCTGTGATGTTTCAGCCCCACGTAGTGGAACAGGTTTCGGGGATTACTAGCAGCTACACCATGTCGTCGTACGTGGCCATAATGCAAAGCATGTTTGGTGATATTTCGATAATTACTGAGGATGCTCAGGTAAACGACCTGCTAAGCACCCACGGAATGGCAGGAATGCTTAACACCATATGGCTCATCCTATCGGCCATGATATTTGGTGGTGTGATGGAGGCTGCAGGTTTACTTGTGCGCATAACCGAAAGCGTAATCCGTTTTGCCAAAACCACGGGCTCACTGGTGGCCACAACTGTTGGAACCTGTATGTTTTTCAATATAACTGCTTCCGATCAGTACATCTCCATTGTTGTTCCAGGTAGGATGTTTGCAAAAACTTACCGCGACCGAGGTCTAAAACCCGAGGTGCTTAGCCGTACCCTTGAGGATTCGGGAACGGTTACATCGGTGCTAATTCCGTGGAACACCTGCGGGGCTACCCAATCGGCGGTACTGGGCGTTCCCGTACTCACCTATTTGCCCTACGCTTTCTTCAATATCATCAGCCCATTCATGAGTATTTTCATGGCATCATTCAACATCAAAATCAGACGGTTCGCCGATGATGACCAGAACGACACGGGCAGCAAGCATATTGATATAGACGACGAGTAACCGTTCCCTTCCAAAATACGCAATAAGCACCTCTCGCTCTTAGGCTCAAGCAATATGGAGTGAGATGCTTGCATTAGCCTGTATGTTCAAAAGCATTTGGTTAAAGCCGCAACAAATCAACATAAAAACTTGCCTGTTATAATTACAATCCGTAACTTCGTAGCCATTGTTTTAGATAAATTGATTGAAAATTCTTTGATTGCAATTTCAATTTGATACGTTAACCTATAAAATATTGATGTTATGGTAACCGATTTGAACAGCGTATTTTCGAATACTGCCAAGGGCATGAAGCGATCGGCCATTCGCGAGCTGCTAAAGCTTACCCAAAGGTCCGACATTATTTCATTTGCCGGAGGGCTACCTGCCCCCGACACATTCCCCATCGATCAGCTAAAAGAGATTAGCTGCGAGGTGCTCGACACCGAAGGCGCACAGGCTCTACAGTATGGTGCCACCGAAGGCGACATGAAGCTTCGCGAAATCCTTGTTGAGCGCTACAAGAAGGAGGGGCTAAAGCTCGATATTAACAACTTGGTAATCACCACAGCTTCGCAGCAGGCATTGGATCTAATCCCAAAAATTTTCATCAACCCCGGCGATAAGATTATCTGCGGATTACCCTCGTACCTTGGTGGCCTGTCGGCCTTTAGCACCTATGGTGCGCAGATGGTTGGCATTAAACTCGACGACAAGGGAATGCGCGCTGACCTGTTGGAGCAAGAACTCGAGAAGATGAAGGCCAATGGCGAAAAGCCAAAATTCTTATACATAATCCCCGACTTCCAAAACCCCGCCGGTATCACTATGCCAGAGTCGCGCCGTTTGGAAATTATTGAAATTGCTCGCAAGTACGATGTGCTAATTGTTGAGGACAGCCCATACCGCGAACTTCGTTTCGATGGCGAGGTACAGCGCACCATGTACGAACTCGATGGCACAGGCCACGTTATCCTACTGGGAACCCTATCGAAAATATTTGTACCAGGATTCCGCATTGGATGGGTTGTTGCCCACGAGGACGTTATTGACAAAATTGTGATGGCCAAACAGTCAACTGACCTTTGTACATCTCCATACGTTCAGAAAATTGCTGCTAAGTACTACGAAAAAGGCTACTTCGACGAGAACCTGAAGAAGATTATCGACAGCTACCGCATTAAGCGAGATGCTATGCTCGAGGCCTTCCGTAAGTATATGCCCAAAGGCGTTAGCTGGACCGAGCCCGAGGGTGGCCTATTCCTTTTCCTAACCCTACCCGAGCATATGAACTCCGAAGATCTGTTTAAAATTGCCATTGAGCAAAAGGTGGCCTTTGTGCTAGGCAGCGTGTTCCACTGCGATGGTAGCGGAAAAAACACCATGCGCTTGAACTTCTCGTTCATGAACAAAGAGCAAAACGACGAGGGTGTTAAGCGCCTGGCCGAAGCCATTAAGCAATTGATGTAAGACAACTATTTAACCATAGCTTTGGGCAGGTAAACCAGCTTTACCTGCCCATTTTTTCTGTGCCTTGCCTTGATATTACTCAAAACCTAGATATATCTTAGTACTTTTGCACATCAAAACTATTTGCAACCAGTAATACATTAGAGCTTAATGCGCAGCTTTTTTGCTAAATATAAAAGTCACCACTCGGCAACGCTAGCGCTGGGCATACCCCTTGTTTTGGGACAACTGGGCCAAATAATACTCGGCTTTGTGGATGGCGCCATGATTGGCAACTACGGAACCGACGAGCTGGCTGCCGCATCGTTTGCTGTAAACGTGTTCAATATGCCCATCCTTTTTGGGTTGGGATTCTCCTATGCGCTCACTCCGTTAGTGGGACAACTTTTTGGGCGTCGAGAACACCTTGAGGTGGGGCAAATGCTACGCAATGGGATTGTTGCAAACCTTGTAATGGGCATACTTATCACAGCGCTGATGGTGGTTTTTGTGCTAAAGGTGCGCAGCTTTGGCCAACCCGAAGAACTTTACCCGCTAATAATCCCTTACAGCTGGGTAATACTTATCTCCCTAATCTTCATAATGATTTTTAATGCGTTTAAGCAATTTGCCGATGGCGTGAACGACACCAAAACATCGATGTGGATTATGATTGGCGGCAATGCCCTTAATATCCTGGGCAACTGGCTGCTGATATATGGCAAGTGGGGATTCCCCGAGATGGGACTACTGGGCGCAGGAATTGCCACGCTGGCCTCGCGGGTTCTGATGGCCGCCGCCTTTGCGTACATCTTCTTTTTTACCAAAAAGTACAAGCGTTACCTTGTGGGTTACCTACGTAGCAGCTACAGCCCAATGCACCATAAAACCCTTAACAAGATGGGCCTTATGGTGGGCATACAAATGGCCATGGAGACGGGCATTTTTAACATAAGTACCATTATGATTGGCTGGCTGGGCACCGTGGCGTTGGCCGCTCACCATATAGCAATCACCATACAAACCATCGGTTTTATGACCTACTACGGCATTGGCGCAGCCACGGCGGTTAGGGTTAGCAACTACTACGGAACTGGCGACGTTGCCAATGCAAAAAAGGCTGCCAGTAGCGGGCTACATATAATTATTGCCATGGCGCTAGTAATTGCATCGGGGCTGGTGCTTTTCAGGTATCAAATTGCATCGCTATTCAATTCCGATGCGGATGTGATTACCCTTGCCGGCACCCTACTCCTTATTGGAGCAGCCTATCAAATTGCCGACGGGCTACAGGTAAACTATGCCAATGCTCTTCGGGGCATATCGAGGGTAAACGCTATGGCAATCATATCGTTTATATGCTACTTTATGGTTGCATTGCCAGTTGGCTATCTGCTGGGAATACATTTGCAGTTTGGTGTAGTTGGTATTTGGCTGGGTTTCCCTGTGGGTCTTTCGCTTGCAGGCGTGTTCTTTTACATCTGGTTTAACAAATCGATTAATAAGATTAGGCGTTTTTAAGCAATCAGGTTAAGTTTACAATAAATAACCCCTCGCCTAAGAGTCGGTTTTCAACACATATTTTAATACCTTTGTGTGCCTAACCGTATACCCCATGACGCTTTCGGTTGTAATTGTTAACTACAACGTAAAGTACTTCCTTGAGCAGTGCCTTATATCGGTATTTAACGCCGCTACGGACATTGCAATTGAAGTGTATGTGGTGGACAACGCCTCGGCCGACGGCTCATGCCAAATGGTGCGCGACCGATTTCCGTCGGTTAAACTGATAGAGAATACCGAGAACTACGGATTTTCCTACGCCAACAACCAAGCCCTTAGGCTGGCTAGGGGTGAGTTTGTGCTTATACTAAACCCCGACACGGTGGTTGAGGAGAGCACCTTTAGCAAGTGCATCGAGTTCATGAGCAAACACCCCGAGGCTGGAAGCCTATCGGTAAAAATGATAGATGGTAAGGGGAAGTTCCTTCCCGAATCGAAGCGGGCACTACCCTCTCCCTCGGTTTCGTTCTACAAGATTTTTGGGTTCTCTCGACTTTTTCCAAAATCTAAAACTTTTGCCCGCTACCACCTTGGTCATCTGAGCCCCGATGACGTAAACGAAATTGAGATTCTTCCCGGTGCGTTTATGTTTATCAGAAAAACCGCACTCGATAAGGCAGGGCTATTCGACGAGTCGTTCTTTATGTACGGCGAGGATATTGACCTATCGTACCGCATAATGAAAAGCGGATTTAAAAACTACTACTTTCCCAAAACCACAATAATTCATTATAAGGGCGAGAGCACCAAGAAGGGCAGCATAAACTACGTGCTGGTTTTTTACAAGGCCATGATGATTTTTGCCCGCAAGCACTTCTCGCAAAAGAATGCGTTCCTTTACATTGCGCTTATTTACATGGCCATATACTTTAGGGCTGGACTAAGCATTGCAAAGCGGATTTTCAACCAACTGGTGCTGCCCATTTTCGATGCAGCAGCAGTTGCTACAGGGTTACTTGTTATTATACCCTTTTGGGAGAGAGTCCGATTTAGCGCCCCCGATGTTTACCCCAATCATCTGGTTATGCTCCTATCCACATTCTACATCGTAACCTGGATTGTTTCGATTTGGTTTGCCGGCGGATACGATAAACCTAACAAGATTGCCGCTTCGGCAAAGGGCGTTGGCATTGGGAGCGTGTTAATTCTAATAGCCTACGCATTACTCCCCGAGGATATGAGATTTTCGCGAGCAATCGTTCTGCTTATATCCCTTTGGGCTATAATTCTAATACCATTAATTCACCTGATGGTTGGGCTAATTCGTGGCAACCTGAACCATACATTAAAAAGGGAGAAGCGTATTGTAGTTGTTGGCACACCCAGCGAGGCGAATAGAATTAAGGAAATAATAAACAGCAACAGCGTAGGCTGGAGACTGGTGGGTGAGGTATCGCCAAAATCGAATAGCAACAACACAAACCAGCTGGGCGCAATGAACCAACTCTCCGAAATTGTTCGGGTAAACAGCATCGACGAGATAGTATTCTGCGCCAGCGACCTCTCATCGCAAGAGATCATTAAATCGATGCTATCGCTGGTTTCGCTGGGGGTCGATTTTAAAATTGCCCCACCCGATAGCCTTTCAGTTATTGGCAGTAACTCCATCGACACCTCGGGCGACCTATACACCGTGGAGCTGAGCGCCATTACCCAACCGGCCAACAGGCGGATGAAGAGGGTGCTCGACCTTTTGGTTGCCATCCTCACCATAATATTAGCGCCACTCCACCTCCCTTTCAGCAGAACCACAAGGAAGATGTTTCGCCTTGCTGGACTTGTTATAGTTGGGAAGTACACATGGGTTGGATTTACACATGGTGCGCAGACCAAGGGATTGCCCCAAATAAAGCCTAGCGTATTTGCACCAGTCCACACCTCTAGCCTTGAGAAGTTAGATGCCGAGCTGATAGAGAAGATTAATATTCAATACGCTAAAAGCTATAGCGTAACCAAAGACATTTCAATTATCTGGAAAAATATCATCAACAAAAAACATACTACGCGATGAAACGAGCATACTTCTTTCTAACCATTCTCATAATGGCAAGCTGTACCACAACCCCAACCAAGGATTACATTAGGCTCAACGGGTTTACACAGGGTACCACATTCAGCATAACCTATGCCGATAGTTTGAACAGGAATTTTGCTGCATCCATTGAGGAGATTTTGGAGCGAGTAGACAGCTCCATGTCACTATACCGCAAAAACTCAATAATCAACCATTTTAACCAAAGCCAAACGGGTATTGAGGTTGACTCACTGCTTGCGCATGTGGTGGAACTATCGTTACTGTACAGCCAGCAAACCGATGGCGCATTCGATATAACCATAGGGCCACTGGCTCGTGAATGGGGTTTTCACGCAAAGAAAGGCGAGATGCCTAATGCCGAAATGGTGGCAAGGCTGAAGCAATTCACCGGTTCGGGTATGATTAACCTTGATGGGTTGCATATCACCAAAAAATTTCCCGAAGTTATTATTGACGTGAACGCCATTGCCCAAGGGTATACCGTGGATTTAATTGCTGAGTTTTTAGACGATATGGACATTTGCGATTACTTGGTGGAGGTTGGCGGAGAGATCCGTTCCAAAGGAAAAAGCCCAAGGGGTAAGCATTGGCTAGTTGGAATCGACAAGCCTGAGGAAAATGCTCTGTCGGGCGAGAACCTGCAAGTAATCATAAGCCTCTCGGGCGAATCGCTGGTAACATCGGGCAACTACCGCAAGTTTTTTGTTCGCGAGGGGGTGAAGTACAGCCACACCATCGACCCAACCACGGGTTACCCCGTTACCCACTCGCTGCTGAGCGCTACAGTTATCGATAAGACTTCGGCACGCGCCGATGCCCTTGCCACCGCTTTCATGGTGATGGGAACCGAGCGAACCCAAAAATGGCTAAGCGCCAACCCAAAGGTTGACGCTTACCTTATTTTCTCCAACGAAGCCGGAGAGTATGAAATTTGGATGACCGAAGGGATGAAAAAGAGAGTGGTTGAGTAAACCAATGCTCGTTAACCTTTTTGGCGATCAACAGGCATTCCACAAGCACCTGTTCCACAACCACAGCCAAACGATCGGGCATTACTGGTGGCTGTTGAACAGTCGTCGCCTTCGGGCTCCTTTTTCTTTAGCAACGAGAAGGCTACAAAGAAAAACCCGACTATCAATGCAAGCATCCCTAGGGTAATAAGTGTAAGCTTAAGCGTTTCCATTTACTACAATTTAATTTGATTGTAGTTTGTAAACGCAGAGGGCCTGATATTGTTCACTAATTGCGGGCGTGTTCGTAGCAAGTTCCGCACGTAGCTTTTGCACCTTTCTTGGACCAGCACTTTATCTCATCCTGCCTAGCGCAGGTAATGCCACGCTTGCGCATCTCGCGGTTATGCCCCGCCGAGGTCTCGGGGAACTTGTGCGATTTATGAAAAATAACCTTCACGCCCATCAGTAGAAATACCATGGCCATTAAACCTACAACAACGGAAAGAAGTACTAAAAACTGCATCGGTATAATATTTTACGCAAAGTAAGTTAGAATTTTGTTCTAAAGGAACATTTTAAATCAATTTTGAAGATCCTTGAGCTGCTAGAATGTATAAAGGCATACTTTTTGCAATTACCTCAACCTATATATCAACAGTTTACACATTCCACTTATTACGCAGCACATCAGAACTACTATGAGAACAGGATTATTGGCACTATTATTAACCATTCTGATTAGCCTACCAGCCTGGGCAAGCCAAGAGGAGGAGCTTAAGCAGCAAATTGAACGGCTAGCCACAGAGCTGGAGGCAAAATATAGAGGTAGGGGAAAGGTAAAGGTGGCTATCCTTCAGTTTCGCACCAGCGATAATAGGCTTACCCCCTTTAACCAGTTTATGCAAGATGAGCTCAATAGGATTTACAGCTCAAGCGAACGCTTTCAGGTGATTGACCAGAAAGCTGTAAACCAGGTGCTAATCGATTTTAAATGGTCGCTTGAGATGAGTAGCGATTTTAGGCAGTACTCCAATCTTAGCGAGTCAATTTTTATGGCAGTAAGAGAGGTACCCGAGGTTTTTATATATGGGCAAGTAGATGATAAGGGTGGTAAAGTTCGCTTAACCTGTTACCTTGTTCCAAACGGACTAACCAGCACCAACCTATACTCATCGCAGGAATTCTCTGCATCTGATTTCACCAACCGATTACTGGGGAAACCACATCAATAACCGAAAAACAAAACATAGTGGTATAACTTCGCCATAAAGGAATTTAAATCGACCCTAAAACAAACCTAAAACACAGAATCATGAAAAAACAACTCATCGCAATTGCAATTATTTGCCTTGCCACATCGGTATTTGCACAGAACAACAAGCAAACTAAAACACCAAAGGATAACCCACAGGATTACTGGGTTGCCGTTGAGCGAAATGGGCTGGTTGGCTATATCGATGGATTTGGGAAAGAGGTAGTTGAAGCAAAATACAATAGCATATCGTCGTTTGGCGAGTTCGCAGCAAGCTGGGCTCTAGTTGAAAAAGATGGCTTGCTTGGCTTTATTGATAAAACTGGTGCCGAGGTAGTTGAACCAAAATACGAAGCCATTGATAGGTTTGACGAGTTTAAGGAGCACTGGGCGTTGGTTCAGAAAAATGGATTACTCGGGTTTATCGACCTGTTTGGAAAAGAGGTTGTTGAGCCCAAGTACGATGCCATTTCGCCATTTGGCAACCATATGCCAGAATGGGCATTGATTGAGAAGGACGGGCTGCTAGGCTTTATCGACAAAGCTGGCGAAGAGGTGGTTAAGCCTATGTACGAGACGATTGACGGCTTCAAATCAGCATCGAGAAAATAGGCATTTCAATCCCCAACTCATAGCACAAAACACATAATCAGGGTTAATAAAATGTTTGATCGACTTGCTAAATTAAATTTAAACAGTCTCTTAAATAAAGAAATATTTTAATTAATTTTGATTACCCGTTAACCCTAACACGAAAACTATGAGAAAACTTACTTTTTCCCTGATCTGCATTCTGGCCTTCTCCTTTTCGGGATTTGCCAACAACGAGGAAGCTCTTAAACAGAGCATTAGTAAAATTGCTCAGGAACTCGAGTCCAAATACCCCGGCAGAGGTAAAGTAAAGGTGGCAATTCTCCAATTCCGTACCAACGACAACCGCCTGTTGCCCTTTAACCAGTATATACAAGATGAGTTAAACTTCCTTTACCGTTCGAGCAACCGCTTTGAGGTGATTGACCAAAACGCTATGAACCGGATAACAGAGGCTTACGAATGGTCGCTCGAGATGAGTAACGACTTTAAGAATTACTCCGACCTGAGCGAACAGATTTTCAGGGAAATTGGTATGGTTCCCGAGGTTTTCATTTACGGCCAGATTAATGACCGGGGTGATAACATAAGTCTTACAGGATATCTTGTTCCCAACGGCTTAAAAAGCACAAATATCTACTCTACCCTTCTTTTCCCATCGTCGAAGATTACCGACAAGTTACTGGGCAAGCCCATTCGTAAACCACAGTCCAAACCCCAACAACCTCAGGTTGTAGTGGTGGAAAAACAGGTAATTGTGGAAAAACCAGTGTATATCGAGAAAGAGGTTGTTGTTGAGAAACCAGTTTATGTTGATAGACCCACCCCTCCGGCACAACCCCAAGGGAAATTCACCGGCAAAATTGGCGATATGGAATTTGAACTAATTAAGGCCAAAAACTTTGGTGACAGGGTTGAAGTTGAAATGAGCGTTGTTAACAACAAAGCGGACGATAAAATATACTACGTTAACTCCCGCTTTATCGATCCAAATGGAACTGAGTTTGAAAGCCCATATATGCATAGCACTTTACGCAACAGAGATCTGATAGAGGGTATTCAGATTAAAGGAACCATAACTTTCCGTAGGGGCAGTTTCCAGAACGTTACTAGGATGGCTGTCATCGAGATTCAGGTAGTTGGCGATGGTAACAAGCAGCTAGGCACATTGCGATTCCGTGGAGTACCCGTTGAGAAATAATCTATTTACACACTACTTACAAAATGCCCCGAGCGACAAACTCGAGGCATTTTTTTGTAAACCTTATTTGCAGTTCTTTGTTTGAATTATTACCCTATAGGAAACTATTTAATACCTTTACTAAAACAAACATCTAGGAAAATGGCAAGTAAAAAAACCAACATCGAATTCGATAAACAAGAGATACTAAACGACTACTATATTGCAAGGCTAAGCCGCGAGATTAGCTTACTGGGCCGCAAAGAGGTACTAACCGGCAAGGCCAAGTTTGGTATATTTGGCGATGGTAAGGAGCTTACCCAAATTGCGATGGCCAAAAACTTTAAGGATGGCGATTGGCGCTCGGGCTACTACCGCGACCAAACCTTTATGATGGCTGCAGGGCTTTTTAGCGCCGAAGATTTTTTTGCTCAACTCTACGGGCAAACCGATGTGGAGCTTAACCCCGGTAACGCTGGCCGTTCGTTCAACAACCACTTTGGCACACGCTCCCTAAACCCCGATGGCACATGGAAGGATCTAACGGCCATGAAGAACTCATCGGCCGATATCTCCCCCACCGCCGGACAAATGCCCCGATTACTTGGCTTGGCATGGGCCTCGAAGCTTTTCAGAGAGAACAGGGAGCTACACCAGTACAAAAACTTCTCGAACAAAGGCAACGAGGTTGCCTTTGGCACCATTGGCGATGCCAGCACCTCAGAGGGGCACTTTTTCGAAACCATAAACGCTGCTGCTGTGCTGCAAGTCCCTATGGCCATGACTGTGTACGACGATGGCTACGGAATTTCGGTGCCCCGCGAATACCAAACCGCCAAAGGGAGCATCTCCGAACTGCTTTCGGGTATAGAGAAGAAGAAGGGCGATAAAACAGGAATGAAGATATACAAGGCCAAGGGCTGGGACTACCATGGACTAATTGAAACCTTTAGCCAGGGTGTGGATGAGGCACGCACAACGCACACGCCGATCCTTTTCCATATCACTGAAATTACTCAGCCCCAAGGGCACTCCACCTCGGGGTCGCACGAACGTTATAAATCAGCCGAGCGATTACAGTGGGAACAAGATTTTGACTGCAACAACAAGTTTAGACAATGGATAATTGACAACAAGCTGGCCAGCAACGATGAGCTAAAAGCTATTGAGGAAAAAGCCGCTACTGATGCCCGTGAGGCAAAAAATGCCGCTTGGAAAAAATACACCGAGCCCATTAAAGCCGAGCGCGATGCCCTAGTTAAGATTATCGACAACCGCTCATGCGTTTGTAAGCGCGAGCATATCGACAAGGTTGGCCTAATAACCGCCGAGCTAAAAAAGTTTCCCAACCCCATCCGTAAGGATAACATGAGCTCCGCCAAGCGAATTTTAAGGCACGTATGCACCGACTGCTCCATCCGTAAGCAGCTGCAAAGCGACCTATCGATATGGATGAAGGAGAACTACGAGAAGGCCAACGACCTTTATAGCACCCACCTATACTGCGAAACCGAAAAATCGGCGCTACGAATTAAACCGATACCCGCCAAGTTCTCCGATAAGTCGGTAACCGTAACTGGCCGTGAGGTGCTTCGCGACAACTGGCACAAGCAGTTTGAGAAAAACCCTCTGCTAGTAGCTTTTGGCGAGGATGTGGGTAATATTGGCGGGGTAAATCAAACCTACGAAGGCCTGCAGCAAAAATTTGGTGAGATTAGGATTACCGATACCGGCATTCGAGAAACCACCATAATTGGGCAGGGCTTAGGTGCTGCTCAGCGTGGACTTAGACCCGTTGCCGAAATTCAATACTTCGACTACCTACTTTACGCCCTGCAAACCCTGAGCGACGACCTGGCCACCCTACGATGGCGCACCAAGAACGGGCAGATGGCACCGCTAATCATCTCCACCCGTGGCCACAGGCTCGAGGGTGTTTGGCACTCAGGCTCACCGCTCAGCATGGTTATCAACTCCATTAGGGGGATATATGTTTGCGTTCCACGCAATATGACCCAAGCCGCGGGTATGTACAATACGCTGCTTGAGGCCGACGATCCAGCCCTGGTAATTGAACCGCTAAACGGCTACAGGTTAAAGGAGAAAATGCCCGACAATATTGGCGATTTTAAAGTTCCGCTTGGAGTACCCGAAGTTCTCCGCGAGGGAACCGATATAACCCTTGTAACCTACGGTAGCTGCGTTCGCATTGCACAGGAGGCCGTAGAGCAGCTGCATGAGTTTGGCATCTCGGTTGAACTAATTGATGTGCAAACCCTGCTCCCATTCGACTTGCCCAACATGGTGCTCGAATCGGTGAAGAAAACTAACCGCGTGGCATTTTTCGATGAGGATGTTCCCGGCGGTGCCACAGCATTCATGATGCAAAAAGTACTTGAGGAGCGTGGGGCATTTAACTACCTCGACTCGGAGCCCAGAACCATCACCGCCAAGGAGCATAGGCCGGCCTACACCACCGATGGCGACTACTTCTCGAACCCCAATGCCGAGGATGTGTTCGAAACGGTGTATGAAATTATGCACGAGGTTAACCCAAAAAGGTATCCAGACCTTTACAAGTAGGGTGCAAATTAGATATCTAAAGATTGTTAACGGTTGAATATGGCTTAAAACCTATTCAACCGCTTTTAATTTTATAGAGGTAGGTGGTGGTTATGAACAGAGCGTATCAAAATACTTCGGGTCGATATATGAAAACTCTAAATGGGAAGAGTAGGTACCCTGGGGTGTAATTGACATTTTTTCTAGACAACGAAATTGACACGAATGAACTATTGGATTCCAAAAACCTAATCTATCGTCATTGGTTGCAACCACAACTTTTTGTTACCATTCTCCCCCTCACTCAATACGCTGCTTAGAACAGACTTATTTTTCTACATATTTAGGATTTTGGGTTAGGTTGAACAAACTAGCACTTAGTATGGGTTCTAAAGTGAAAGTATTATCCCATCACATTTACAATTTCATTCTTCTTATACAATTTCGGTAGAAATTTTGACTTAATCCTAAACTGGCTTCTTTTTTTTATTTTAGGTTTTGTAGATATATTCTCAAGTTTAATGCCTGGGTCGTAATAAATATTACCCGCAGCCAATTGAGAAAGGAATAACTGGAAATCAGTACCTGTACCTAAAATCACATTATTTCCAAACTTATATTTCCTATCTCCAGTAGTTATAGACTGTGAAGGGACATAGCACGCTTTATCATGTTTTCGATTCCAATGCAAAAGCATTGATGAAAAACTCCATGAAGCTGTTTCGTTCTCATTTTGATCAAGCAGAGCTATTTTTCCGTTGGTGTTTCTAATTTTTCCACTTTCATGATCAAAACCTATTAGCCTCAACTCTAATTGAGTAGTTGAATGGACTTCCCCTGACTTGTGAATTCCCCCAAAATTCATTCGGTCTGGGCGTCCGGTTTTATCAGGGTAACCGTAAGTTCTTACAAAATAATCTGCACCGTGAGTTTTGTAAATTCCACCAGTTGGCTCAGGTGTCATAAGTGTAATTACAGATGAATTTATCCTTTCAAAATTTGTGACACCAAACTGCTTTATCTCCCAACCCAAAAAGTCAGGTTCTGAATAACCATTAGGAGTTATTCCTAGTTCTGCCTCTAAGGTATATCCACAATCATTTTAAGACATTTCTACCTTTGAAAACGAAATTCATTGTGATATTTTAAGAACTCACTATCTGGCAAGAATCTTGATGGCAAAAATATTTCCTTATCTTGATATTGAAAAAAATACTTTTCAAGAATTTCTGTTTTTTTTTGTTTCAACAATACATTTGAAACCTTGATTTTATATTCAGGAGTGATTGTAATTAATCCATTTTCAAAAGCCTTATCATGCAAAGCATTAATTGCTATTCCATTCCTTGGATTCAATCTGTTTTTTTTGTCTTCGCTCCAGGGTTTTATATGCCCTGCAATTAATAAGTCACTTTGATTTAAACCAGTTATGCAACAGGTGTAATTATATGAAGCTAGAATCAAGTGTCGAAAGAATGATTGATTCACTCTAATTTTAATCATCTTTTCTTTTGATTTCCCTTCAGGCAGATCTTTTAAATCTATCTTGGAAATATTCTCAATAGGTTTATTCTCAATTTTAGCAAGAAGTTTCTCGCTTTCAAATGGTAAATCTTCCCAATTATTATAAAATTCATCCCAAATTACTTTGTCCAACCTACTTGCATTATATGCTCCTTTAATTCCTTTGGCTTTGAGACTTGGATCTAGGCTTGCAAAGTTTACAAGCTTGTAAGCTATTGAGCTTGGAGTTCTGTTAATTAAAACCGAGAGGTTAATAACCTGAGGATTATGCCTATGTAATTTTCCAAATGGCAATTTACAATACAAGTTAATGGCTAAAATTAGTTCATCTCTTGTCCATAAACGTTGTCCCTTTTTCATCAGATATCTTCTTCGGTTAAAAACTCAGTTTCACAATCTTGCGATAAACAATGATGAACTTGTGTTTTTTCTGGCAAAAAATATAAGTCTATCAATATTTCTGTTCTACAACCACAATGAGGGCATATTACTGGTTGATCATTATAGATATAAACTTCACTAGTTTCTTGCATAGGGTTAAATTTATGCAGCGAACTGCGTTAAAGGTTGATGTGACGGCCTTTTCTTTGGCCTTAAAGTTTTGTGTAGCGAAGGAGCGACCAGTGGAAACACCTATAACAAACATTTGTAATTATACTGAATTAAAGTTGGAAATACCTAATATAGAGAAGGATTGGCAAGGAAACCCGGCCAATAAAACATCATGTTCTGGAATACTATTCTCGCTAATTACTGTAATATCATCAAATGGCACCTCTCCAAAATTTGCTTCATAAGTCACTTTGGCAAATTTGTTATATTCGGAAGAAAAAACACATTTCCCACCAACCTTTTGGTAAGCTAATCTTATTCCACCTATCCCGGCAAAAAGATCAATGAACTTGAATTTTGGATTCTCCGGGGCAGGAAATGGAATATCCCATTTAAAATTCAATTTCGCTTGCACATTTACACTATGTCTAGTTAAATATGAAATTGCAGGCTCTTCAAAATACTTTACAACAGAATCCCCAAAATTATGAAAATAATGGGTCACGTAAGCCTGCTCATTTTCTATATCTCTTAGCGGATCAATCTTTATCTTATCCTTTAATTCAGAATATCTTAACATAGCATTCTTCTTTCTATCTACTTTTCAATCTTTAGTCTACAAAGGTCTAGGTTTTTTTTGATTTATTTATTCAAATTCTGATTTACTTACAAACCATTTTTCTAATAAAACCTATTATAATCAATGATTAGTTTATTGTTTCTGAACATCCTATAATCTTTTCATTGGCAAAATTTGGCTCTTTTGCAAATTGAATTACCTGCTTTTATGCTGAGACAAGCAATAGTATCAATTGTGATACGTAGTTGGGTGAGCGTCATAACTACTGAATTGTTCTAATTTTAAAAAGCCAATAAACATCTACTTCTCCCCAATATCCTTACCCATAACCTCAAACATTTGGTCAACCCCGCTGGGTCTTTGAGTGAAAAGGCTTACCACAATGGTGGTAATAAGCGATAGCGAAAATGCAGGGATTAGCTCATAGATTAGGTTTTTAAGGAAACCAACCTGATTCCAAACAATTACGGTAATGGCACCCACCACTATTCCGCTAATAACTCCTGCTGTTGTAGCACGTTTCCAGTACAATGCCAGTATTGATGTGGGACCAAAGGCAGCACCCAAACCTGCCCAGGCAAACAGCACCAGCCAAAACACCAGCTCCCCTGCAATAAAACCCATGACCAATGCAATTACCACAACCAGAAATACTACCAAACGGCTGAGAAAAACCAATCGCTTTTGGGGAACCACTTTCCCACGCATCCACCATTTTTCGTACACATCGCGAACAACCGATGAACCGGCAACAAGGAGCTGAGAGTCAGCGGTGGAAACAATGGCAGCAAATATGGAGGCAATTACTAACCCAAAAGCCACCGGGCTTAAATGGCCGTAGGCCAAAACGGGATAGAGGTTCTCGGTATCGGAAGCTGGAAGAGCTGTCACATCGGGAAAGTATAACCTGCCCACCAATCCTATAAATAAAGCGCCAACAGCCATAACAATGTTGGCCAATGTGCCAATAACAGCAACCGAAGGCAACTGCTTGGCACTCTTAATGGACATGTAGCGAGATATGATATGCGGATTGCCCGGCGAACCCAAGCCAATGCCCACAAACCCTATGGCTGCACCTGCGCTTATGGCAATAGGACTAGCAAAACTTCCAGAGTCGACCTGCCTAAGCATATCAATAAACTGTGCGAATCCTCCAAAGTCGAGTATCGACTTAATGGGAACCACCACCAGTGCAATAATTATTATAAAGGCTTGGATGGTATCGTTTAGGCTTACAGCTAAAAATCCCCCTAAAACCACATACACCAGAATTATGGATGTTGTGATTACCAATCCCCACGAGTAATTGATACTAAAACTTGTTGCCAGCGCCTTACCACCCGCAACAAACTGCGCCGAAACGTAAGATACCATAAAGATAAGAATGATAAGCACTACGGCTAGCCTAAGATACCCCTTGGGGTCGGGAAAGCGGATGGTAAAAAAATCGGGAACTGTAATGCAGTCGTACTTCTCGGTGAATCGCCTAAGCCTAACGGCATAAAAGAAGAACAGCAGGAACTCTACCACAATGTAGCCCACGGCTGCCCACAGAGCCGATAATCCCATTGTGTAGGCCATACCTGTAAAGCCCAGTAGTAACCAGGCGCTCCTACCCGACACCACTGCCGACATGGCCACAATTAGCCGCCCCATTTTACGGCCACCAATAAAGTAGTTGCTAATATCCTTTGATGAAAATCGGCTAGAGAAGATACCAATAAGCAGGATAAGCAAAAGGTACCCAATAAATGTGACAACTGTGGAAGTGTTTACCGTCATTTCAGTCACCAAAGATTCGTCCATAGCTTAGGTGTTTTATGTTTTACAAAAACTAAAGTAGCCATTTGCTTCAGCAGAACATACGCAAGGATTAACTTGTGAATGCTCTTCAAATTTATTAAATTTGCCTTAACACCTTTTACTAAACCAAACAAAATTCAACTACTATGGCATTTGAACTTCCAAAACTACCCTACGGATTGGACGACCTAAACCCAATCATTAGCAAGAACACGTTAGAGTTTCACCATGGTAAGCACCACCAAGCCTACGTGAACAATCTGAACAACCTGGTTAAAGGCACCAAGTTCGAGAATGCCGATTTGCAAACCATTATTAAGGAGGCCGATGGGGGCATTTTCAACAATGGTGCACAGGTTTGGAACCACACCTTCTACTTCGAGGCATTCTCTAAAAATCCGCAGAAAGAGCCCATGGGCAAGTTGGCCGAGGCCATTGAGCGCGACTTTGGCTCATTTGCAAAGTTTAAAGAGGCTTTTGCCAAGGCTGCCGCCACGCTGTTTGGCTCGGGTTGGGCCTGGCTAGTGAAGGATGCCTATGGTCATCTTGAGATTGTGCAGGAGTCGAATGCCGGCAACCCCATACGCAATGGGCTTACCCCCATTTTAACCTGCGATGTGTGGGAACACGCCTACTACCTCGACTACCAAAACCGCCGCCCCGACTACATTGAGGCCTTCTGGCAGCTGGTGGACTGGAAGGTGGTTGAGCAACGTTTCTAGCCAAATCAAATTACAGCTATAACCCATCCACCTTTTAGGGGATGGGTTTTTTATTTGTTTAGCAACAAACAACTCAGAACGATTATTAAACATAAAATATTTTCCAATCTCTACATAGCAATCAATCCAATAATTACTAGCTTTGCGGCTTCAAACAGAAATACTTTGAACAGGTTACAACCCATATACAGCAAAATGTTCCCAGCAAACAGCATAATTGGCAAAAGCCACATTATTGCCAGAAATTGCAGGCACGCGCTAAAGTGGGATATTGAGCACACTGGCTAATATTCTACTTTCGAAATGTAGAGTAAATCTCTATGCTTCACATCAACAACCTAATTACAAAAAACATACTTACAAAACCTTATTACACCAGTTAGCATATTGGTGTAACCCTTACTAATAGACAAATGAACAGCATTTTCAAACCAAAACTATTCAGCATCCTGCGCGAGGGGTATAGCAAGCATCAGCTGCAAAAGGATGTGATGGCGGGGGTAATAGTTGGCATTGTGGCTCTTCCGCTGGCCATTGCCTTTGCCATAGCATCGGGCGTTTCGCCTGAGAGGGGTATAATTACTGCAATTGTTGCAGGATTCCTGATCTCCCTACTAGGCGGTAGCCGGGTGCAAATTGGGGGCCCCACGGGCGCCTTTGTGGTTATTGTTTTCGGAGTAATTGAGCAGTACGGAATTGAAGGACTGATTATATCAACCTTTATGGCGGGGTTAATGCTTGTTGCCTTTGGGTTGCTCAGGCTAGGCACCATCATAAAGTTTATCCCCCACCCGCTAATAGTTGGGTTCACCAGCGGTATTGCAATAATTATTTTCTCAACCCAAGTAAAAGAGTTCCTTGGGCTAGGCCTCACAGAGATCCCTTCGGCCTTTATACCCAAGTGGGGAGCATACTTCACCTCACTCGGAAGCATTAATACTTACGCGGTTCTAATCGCTGTTTTCACCGTGTTGATAACCATTTTCTCAAAAAAACTTTTCAAAAAGATTCCTGGCTCGTTCATAGCCATTGTGCTTATGACAGTTGCTGCAATACTTTTCAAACTTCCGGTAAATACCATAGGTTCGGTTTATGGCGATTTGCCTACCACCATCAACCTGAGCTTACCAACCATTAACTTGGGTAGCTTAACCCAGTACATTGCACCTGCATTCACCATTGCGCTGCTGGGCGCAATTGAGTCGCTGCTATCGGCTGTGGTGGCCGATGGGATGATAAGCGGAAACCACCGCTCTAACACCGAACTTATTGCACAGGGTGTGGGCAATATGGCTTCGGCCATTTTTGGGGGCATTCCTGCTACAGGCGCCATAGCTCGTACCGCAACTAACGTGAAGAACGGTGGTAGAACCCCAGTTGCCGGTATGGTTCATGCCGTTACCCTGTTGCTTATTGTTATTTTCTTTGGAAAATGGGCAGCCCAAATTCCACTTGCTTGTCTTGCCGGTATCCTTGTGGTAGTGGCCTACAACATGAGTGAGTGGCGATCATTTTACTCCATCCTTAAAGGGTCGAAGTACGATGTGCTGGTACTGCTAACCACATTCTTTCTAACCGTGCTTGTAGATTTAACCGTAGCCATACAAATTGGAATGGTGCTGGCAGCACTCCTATTCATGCAACGAATGGCAAACACCAGCAATATAATTGCAGCCGACGCCGATATGGATGCTCTGGAAGACTACTCCGATTTACCAAAGGATATAGAGGTGTACGAGATTAAAGGACCTTTCTTTTTTGCTGCAGCCCAAAAATACAGAGAGACCCTCAAAAACTTTGGGAAAACAAACAAGGTGCTTATCCTCAGGATGCGACATGTCCCATTTATCGACTCCTCGGGTATACACAACTTTAGGGAAACGATAAAGTACCTGAAGGTTCGAAACGTTAAAATAATTCTTTCGGGGGTACAACCAGGGGTGAAAAAGGAGCTAGAGAAGACTAGAATTGATTTTCTGATTGGCCGCAACAATATTTGCGACAACTACAACGAGGCTAAAACCAAAGCCCTGAAAGTGCTTGGTTAGAGTCCGACATATGTCCACACGAACATATAACAACCACTCACGGGGTGACTATTTGCTCAGCAATTAGTCACCGTGAGTTAACCTGAAGATTAAAGTAGCGTTATTGCAAAAAAAGAGTGGCCACATTGGGCCACTCTTTTTATATACAAATAGTAAAATCAACTATTTCAGCCACTTATCGAGCCAGCCAAAGAACTCGCGCTGCCATACAACTGCATTCTGAGGTTTAACCACAAAATGTGTCTCATCGGGGAAAACCAGCAAACGGCTAGGTACGCCAAGCAGCTGGGCTGCATTAAATGCCTGCAGTCCCTCGGAGTAGGCAATACGGTAATCGTGCTCACCCACAACCACCATTATGGGCGTGTTCCAGTTCTGAACCAGCTTATGCGGGCTATTAGCATAGGTACGCTGTGCAACCCTGTTGGTTTTGTCCCAATAGGGGCCACCAAAATCATGGTTGGGGAAGAATGTCTCCTCGGTAGATGCATAGAAACTCTCGAAGTTGAACATGCCGTTATGTGCAATAAATGCCTTAAAGCGATTTTGATGTACGCCAGCAAGGTAGAATGCAGAGTATCCGCCATAACTTGCACCAACAGCGCCAAGCCTATCCTCATCCACCCAAGGCTCCTGCTTCACATTATCAATGGCGCTTAGGTAGTCCTTGATATTCTGTCCGCTATAGTCACCCGATATTTGTGCGTTCCACTCCTGACCAAACGAAGGCACTCCCCTACGATTGGGCGCAACAATTACATAGTCGTTAGCCGCCATAATCTGAAAATTCCAGCGATAGCTAAAGAATTGGCTCACGGCGCTTTGTGGCCCACCCTGGCAGTAAAGTAGTGCTGGGTACTCCTTGTTTGGGTCGAAGTTGGGCGGAAGAATTACCCAAACCAGCATATTCTTACCGTCGGTGGTTTTAACCCAGCGCTGGGTAACCTCACCCATCTTGATATTATCGTAGATATGCTTATTGATAAAGGTTAGCTGCGTGTCCTCACCCGTTTCGGGGTTGATGGTGAACAGCTCAGTGGCCATGCTCATGCTCATTTTTTGGGCAACCAGTGTTCCCTTTGCTGGCGAAAACCAGCTGTAGTTGTGCCATCCATCGGTTACTTGAGTAATCTCTTTCGACTCAAGATTGATTTTATAGATTTGCTGGGTAGCATTAATCTCGCTGATAAAAATTAGATTGTTACCACATCCACTCCAGGTAATGCTATTGGCGTTTTGGTCGAACCCTTTGGTCATGTAGGTACGCTCGCCAGTCTCGAGATTAAGCACGTAAAGGCGTGCCTTGTCGCTCTCGTAGCCAGGAGTTTCCATACTCTGCCAAGCAATCATCTTGCCATCGGGCGAGAAAACAGGGTACTTGTCGTAGCCCATCATCCCCTCGGTGATGTTCTCGGTTGTGCCATCCTCAATGTTGTACAAATAGATGTCGGAGTTGGTGGTAACGGCCAAATCCTTACCATGGAATTTTTTTGATGTGTAGGCAATTATCTTTCCGCAGGGACTCCACGCAAGCTCATCGTCGCTAAAATATGGCGACATGGGCGAATCCCAAGGCTCACCCTCCATAATATCCTTGCCTGTGCCAACCTTACCGTTGGTGTAGTCGGCAACGAAGATATGCCTGAAGCTACCATCGCGCCAGTAGTTCCAATGGCGATACATCATATTATCGGTAATACGCACGTTAACCTTGGGCATATCGGGATGGAGATCCTTAGGCGTTTTCTCAATCTGCACATTCTTGGTGTACATAATCCTATCGCCTGTTGGCGCGTAGGCAAACGAGCTAATGCCTCCCTCGATATCAGTTACCTGCACAGGGTTTGCACCATCAACGTTCATTTCCCATAGCTGGGTTGCCCCACCACGAGTCGAGAGGAATCCAATTCGACTGCCATCAGGTAGCCACTGTGGGCTAAAATCGTTGGTGGCATTGGTGGTTAGCTCCTTGGGCTCTCCTCCCTCAACAGGAACGGTGTAGATATTAGTCACACCCTTGTTAGCATCCATAGAGTAGCGGGTTACCGTAAACAGAACGGTTTTTGCATCGGGCGAAACGGATGTGCTTCCAATTCTTCCGAATTTCCATAGTACTTCGGGGGTTAATACTCCATTCTGAATTTCCTGAGCAGTAAGCTCAACGTCGGGGGTAACGGGCTCGGACTGGTTACTAGAACCATCGCCTTGGCAGCCCAGTAGCGTGGCAGCAAATGCCATAACGATAACTGTTTTTAATTTGTGTACTTTCATATTCTACTTGTATTTAGGAGTTTATTTTATGATTGATACTTTCATTTTTCCCCTTTGATGGATTTATTTACCCTAAAGTTTAGCTTCAATATTAAACTATATATGGAGCAAACAACACTACTTGAACTCGCTTAGGGTTTCATGAATACCCTTATGAATCTCGTACCAGAAGTCAAGGGCTGCGGATTTCTTGTTATCTTCAAACCGTTGGAGCCACTGCTCAAGGTCAACGTCTTGCACCCCATCCTCGTCGCGCTTCTTCATCAAAAAGGTATGCACAAAGTCGATGCTACGTTCGCTCTCCCAGAATATGGATGCATTTCGGCTGTTTATTCGGCTTGCAGTAAGCAACAACGACTTCAGAAATTGATCCTTAAGCCCATAGAGAGACCCTATAATGTCAGGCATAATATCTTCGGCCCACGCTCTATGGAAACGGCACACCCCAGTATTATCCATCATCAGCTCCTTTACCATACGGCGGCCATTCTCGCGGCCAAGTTCGCGTGGCGGGATAAACTCTTTGCCATAGTTCATATAGTATTTCCCCATAATTGCCATGGGCGACATAGCCCCAGGTGTCCAGTACTGGTTGGGGACAACCCATCCCTCACGAGCAAAAGCGATATAAACAAACCTATCGAGTATCGCCACGCCTTTCTTTCGGGCTAAACGCCGGCCAAACTTCCTTGCCCCATGCGAAAGGTCTATTGCTCCTCCCTCAATAGTCATCTGATCGAGTAGAGCAATACCCAACTTTGCGTTGTGCATTGAATCTTCCACCACATTAAACTTCTCCGGAGAGAAAACAGGGACATCCTTAACGCCCAAATCTTCGGGCTTAAGTAACCCCTCATGCAGACACTCCATGAGCCACGCCAAAACGCCCCCTACCGATATGGCATCGAACCCAAGGGTATCGGCATGGTGGTTAAGCAGCTCCGCTGCACGCTGATCGAAAATTCCGCAGAGAGGCCCCATGGTTTGGTATGGCTCGTAGTCCTTCTTGAACTTTCCATTCATCTTTTTGCAAACGGCAGCACAGGGCTCTCCACAGTTTTTCTGCTGCTTAGGCTTTATGGTCTCCTCGTTAAACTGCTTAAGGTAATGATTTAGGATGAAGTCATTATGAATTTTCAATCGCTCATCCTTAGGCATATAAATGCTTTTGTAATTGAAAGCAATTATTCGTTCGTTTATAGTGGCATAGTTAACACCCAAAGTTCCTCCCGTATCGAAGTTGGGGTCGAATCGGTATTTGGTTGTGGCCTCAATATCTTTGGCTGCCAGCTTCTTATTGTATTTATCTTGAAACCACTGATCGGCCACATTGCGGTCGCGAAAATCTTCATCAACATGGGTTCCTCCGTATATTATCCCCACTATGCCATGCTCCTGAAGCATCTTGGAGCCAAAGCCTCCCCTGCCAGCCCAAGTATCGACGTACGTTAACTCACCATTCCGAATGGGTGCCGAGGCAATACCACCAAAATCGGTGAACATCGATGCAGGCCCTGCGGCAAGAACTCGGGGATCATTCTCGTATCGGTGCCCAAAATGCTCCATTGCTTTCTCCATAACGGCGTAAACGCCTCCTCTACCCGTATTCCAAACCTCTCGTCGTCTCACTGGTAGGAGTTCAAGCTCAATGTCCTCGCCATGGTTTCTGTTAAGATATAAAATGGAGGGCGTGTAACTTTTACCCACAATGGAAAACATATTAATTCCTAGGTTATCGAACACAAGGCCGGCACCACCCATTGAAGAAATGTAAAAGCCATGCCAACTGGGCGACACCCCAGTAAATATCAAACGATTAGATCCAGGAAAAATGGAACCAGCAAGTAAACCAACGCCCACATTTAGGCTATTGTACTTGTGAGCTAGGTGTATTCCCAGATCGACTGGCCCAAAAAAGTCACCAACGCTGTACCTGTTTAGCTTGTAGTAGGAGTTGGATGCATCAATCATTAATACTTTTTGGGTAGGAGCAGTTGGATTTGTCATTCCAGGAAATTTTAAGTATGGTTCGTATCCGTTTATCCACAAAAATAGAGAAATTTAGCAAGCCTTACTATCATTTGGTGGAGATTACAAAACTTTTTAGCCAACAACAACCTTCGAATTGATTAATTGCTTATCTTTAAAAAACAAACAGCTGGCTCGCTCAAAAAAAACTGAGTTTGGCAACTGCCCTGAAATTACGTGAAAAAAAACCCCTTTATACCTTCAAGTTTTAGGCTGTGGCTTTCGTCACTTCTAACCCTAGCATTTATACTGGGGCATTGTGGCTCTATGGCACAAATACCATTTTCTCTTTCGGGTGAACTTCATAAGAGATACAACATAAATCATCACGTAGAGATACTACCAGACGCAAAGGGAACCATGGATTTTGGTGATGTTCTTAAAAAAGAATACGCCCAGTATTTCACTGGAGACACGAACCTTACCCGAGGGGCGGCATACCATTGGATAAGGTTTTCGGTTGAGAACAGAATGTCTGAGCATATCAACTGGCATTTGTATATAATGCCAAAGCAATACAACGAGATTTTTAGGGTTTGCCCAACAGACACCTTCTATTTGGCTAAAAATGGAGAGTATGTGAAAAACTCGGAGAGTATATTCCCCGAAAACCCTTCGGTGATACCGATAAAAATACCTAGCAACCAAACGTCTACCTTCTATGTTAAGGTAAACACCGAGATCTACCAAGAGTTTAAACCATTGGTTAGCATAAGCCTTAGGCCAGCCGAGAAGGAGATGAAAGCATACACACGCAACTGGATTATACTGGCCGTTCTGGTAGGCGTACTGTTCTCGCTGGGGTTTTACATCCTTTTTCAGTACATCCTTTTTCGCGATAAAAGTTTCCTATACTTCTTCCTCGCATTCACCTCAATGGCTCTGTACTTCATCGCTTTCGAGAGGGTTGGCTACGCCATTACTGGTTGGGAACCATTTACCCGTTTTACGGGTAATTACATTGCGCTTCTATGCACATTCTCGTACATAGGTTTTTCGCGCTATTTCCTCGACTCGGAGAAGAGATTCCCCAAATGGCATAGGTTCTTTAGGTATTTTCAGGTGTTTTATGCTATTCCACTTACTTTAATTATTCTCATTAACCTAGGGTTCTTTTGGAACTTTACTCCCTACATTCACATCATCCATATTATTGCATTTGTTTTTCTGCTAACCTTTGCCATCACCACGTTTCGCAAAAACCACTACCTGGCGGGTTACTACCTATGGGCCAACACCATATTCTTTATCTTTTTATGCATTTTTGTGATATATGTAATTATTAAACCAAGTGCTGAGACCCTCACTACACACCTCATGGCTAACAGCCTAAAAATAGGATCGTTTGGTCAGGTGCTCCTGTTCACCCTAGCGCTATCGAACCGAGTAGGACTGCTTAATCGGAAGGTGGTAGAAACTGAACTGGAAAAAGAAAGGTTAGAAAAGGATCAGATTCTCAAAATTCAAGACATTATCAGAAACACAAACCTTGAACTTGAGCAAAAGGTAAAGGAACGCACCATCGAGATAAATCATCAGAAGGAGGAGCTACAAGCACAGGCCGAAAATATTGAAGCGGCTTACCAAGAGATTTCTCAGCAAAAGATGATAATTGAGAATGCTCACTCGCAGATAACCGACAGCCTATACTACGCATCGCTTATTCAGCGAGCTGTACTACCAAGCCAAGAGGTAATATCAAAACATTTTGAACAAAACTTCATCCTTTACTGGCCCCGCGACATTGTAAGCGGAGATTTTTACTGGACTGCTGAGGTTAACAACCAGAAGCTTTTTGCTGTTGGCGACTGTACGGGACACGGGGTTCCAGGTGCCTTCATGAGCATGCTAGGCATATCACTACTTAACGAGATTGTAAAAAGGGAGCGCTTAACCAAACCTGAAGAGGTTCTTAATAACATTAAAGACAACCTGCTAAATGCCCTCCAGCAGGAAGACGAGGAAAACGAGGTGCGCGATGGAATGGTAATAGCATTTTGCGCACTCAGCGAGAAGAATGGGAAAATGACCCTGGAGTACGCAGGTTCGCATACCCCATGCTATATTGTAAAGAGCGAAAACCAGAATGTTGAGATTACTACCCATATCGAAAAAACCACGAGTAATGGAGAGGTTGCACTCTACACTATAAAACCGGATATTATTCCCATCTCGAAACATTTTAAGGATAACTCATTTAAAAGCTACAGCATTGAACTAGAGAGAGGCGATATGGTTTACCTCACAAGCGATGGAATAATCGATCAGCTGGGTGGGCCGAGCTACAAAAAATTCTCGACAAAACGTTTACAGAAAATTTTACTTGATATACATTTGCTGGATGGCGATGCGCAAAAAGACTATATCGAGAAAAAGCTACTTGATTGGATTAACTTCCCCGATCCAGAAACGGGATCGCCCAGCGATCAAATCGATGACATCTGCTTAATGGGCATACGGATTTAACTAAACACACAAAAATATGAAGGTAACAACCAAACTATTTGGCCATACACAAAATGGCCATGAGGCACAGCTTTTCACCTTTGAAGCCAGCAACGGCCTCTCCATAGGCATAACTAATTTTGGAGGCATTATTACCTCTGTGAAAGCACCCGATCGATTAGGCAATATTGAAGAAATAACTGCAGGATTCGATAACCTAGAGCAGTACCTAAAAGGCCACCCACACTTTGGCGTTGTTGTGGGGCGATTTGCCAATAGAATTGCCAAAGGAAAATTTTTGATTGATGGCGTTGAGTATAACCTCCCCATAAACAATGGGCCCAACCACCTTCATGGTGGCGACAACGGATTCCATAGCAAGCTGTGGGACTCCGCATTGGAAAGCGATGAAGCTAAGGGCACCCTCACCCTCTCATGCAAAAGCGATGATATGGAAGAGGGTTACCCGGGTAACCTTAAAGCAACAGTAAAGTACACAGTGCATGACAACAACACGTTAGATATTGAGTTTTTTGCAACAACCGATGCCCCTACCCATATAAACCTTACCAGCCACGGATACTTTAATCTTAGTGGATTTAAGGAGGATGTTTGTTCGCATGTACTACAACTTAACGCTAGCCACTACCTTGAGATTGATGGCACTCAAATCCCTACAGGAAAATTGGTTGCATGCAAAAACACCCTCTTCGACTTTAGCCAACCACGCCCACTTGGCCCTAGCATTAAGGGTATAGATGGTGGTATTGATCACTGCTTTGCGCTAAATAATCGCACCAATGATGCATCGGCAGCCATACTAACCCATTCACATAGTGGCAGACGGCTTAGCATAAGCTGTACACATCCTGGCATTCAGGTCTACACGGGCAACTCGCTCGACGGGGTTCATACTGGTCATAATGGTACTGCATATAACAAGAATTGGGCTGTTTGCCTCGAGATGCAGCACTTCCCCGATACCCCAAACCAACCTCATTTTCCTTCTACACTTCTTAAGCCGGGGGAAGAGTACTACCAAAAGGCACGTTTGACTTTTGATACCATCTAGCCACGCAATCAATTTGTTAAATATTGATAAAAGAGCAATGCGATAATCGATAATATTTTCACACACACGACTGATTATGTGCAGTATGCAAACACACTGTGCTTGTTTGGTTATTTAGCAAGGAGAAATCCATTGTACAATTATATATCTTTGCAAGGCAAACTTTATTTTATGGCAACCATATGGCATTATCACTCGAAACGAAGAATTTAGACAAGCTAATTGTAGTTGGCGACAGGGTGCTAATAAAACCGAAAAACCCCGATGAGAGAACAAAAGCGGGATTACTTCTCCCGCCCGGTGTGCAGGAGAAGCAAAAGGTGCAGTGCGGGTTTGTTGTAAAGGTTGGCCCCGGATATCCTATTCCCGCGCCAACCGATTACGAGGAGCCTTGGCAAAAAAGCAGGGACAATTCCCGCTACTTCCCCCTACAAGCCAACGTGGGTGACATGGCTGTATACCTACAAGATAATGGCACCGAGATTGAGTTTAGCAACGAGAAGTATATCGTGGTACCGTTCCAGGCTATCCTTCTGCTTGTTCGTGATGAGGGTCTTTTTGAGTAATTTTTTTAACATACCTTTTTTTATTGAGCATAATCAATATATTTGCAAACGTTTCTATACTAAATACTATTTGTTTAACAAGCCGGTTCAACATCTCAATTTCCGGTTCAACCAATCTTAAGAAATGAAAAATACATCGCTAGTAGTAAACATCGTTTTGGCCATTGCCATTGTAGCGCTTTACGTTTTACATTTTACTGGAACTCCCAAAACTAAAACCACTCAAAGCGAAGACGGGGTTGCCTCCGAACAGTTTGTAGGTGAGCACGCAATTGCCTGGGTGAACATGGACTCGCTACTGAACAACTACGATATGTACTTTGACATTCAAGCAGAGCTTGAAGGCAAGGGTCGCAAAATGGAAACCGACATGACCACCCGCACTAGAGCCTTCGAAAGGCAGATGATCGATTTTCAGGATAAAGTTCAGAAAGGACTAGTAACCCGCTCAACAGCACAACAAATGCAGCAAGATCTTGCCACCAAGGAGCAAGAGCTATACCAGTACAGAGATGAGCTGCGGATGCAATTTGCCGAGGAAGAGCAAGTGATGCTTCGCAGAATCCAGCACAGCATTACCGACTTCCTAAAAGAGTACAACAAAGAAAAGGGTTACCAAGTTATCCTTAGCGGTGCATTTGGCGGCCCAGTGCTTTACGGAAATCCAGCCATCGAAATTACAAGAGAGGTTCTAGTTGGACTAAACGCTGAGTACAGCAAAAGCAAAACAAAAAAATAAGATTTTTTTAAGCAATACACCAAGCCCCAACCCTAACAAGGGAGGGGCTTATTTTTTTTTGATTTAGATGTAACTAAAATTCCCAATGCAGCACCCCTACTTTAAACGGCACAAATCATTTAGCCCAACGCTGACTAGCAATCCAAGCCCCAACCTTGGCATTGCAATTGTGCTGCCATCGTTCAATGAGCCCAACCTATGGCAATCGCTCCAGGCGCTTGCCAACTGCAATGCCCCAACCTGCGATGTGGAGGTGCTAGTTGTGGTGAACTACCCCGAAGAATCATCTCCTGAGGTGATTAACAATGCCCTTAGCTGCATACAGGAAGTTCATCGAGCCAACGAGCTTAGCAAGTATGGCGGCCTAAAGTTTTACCCCATCGACGCATCTAACCTACCCAAGAAACACGCTGGAGTTGGGCTGGCTCGTAAAACAGGAATGGACGAAGCGGCGTGGCGCCTTCTGCAATCCGATTGTGCAACCAGAGTAATAGCATGCTTCGATGCCGATGCAACATGCACAACAAACTACTTGGTTGAACTGGAAAAACTCTGGCTAAGGTACCCTGCAACTGCCGCATGTTCCATCAGGTACGAGCACCCCATTGAGGGCAACGACTTCCAAAGCGAAATATACCAAGGGATAGCAGAGTACGAACTACATCTTCGATACTATGTTCAGGCAGGTAAGTACATTGGCCACCCCTTCTCTGAACAAACGGTGGGCTCAAGCATGGCCTGCAGTGCCGATGCTTACCTCCGGTTCGGAGGGATGAACAAGAACAAGGCAGGCGAGGATTTTTACTTTCTGCAAAAGATTATCCCCCACGGTAATTTCCGCAACTTGAACACAGCCGTGGTTTACCCATCGCCCCGAACCTCGTACCGTGTTCCTTTTGGTACCGGGCGGGCTATGACCAAGTACATTGAGAACAATAGTACTGGCTATTTAACCTATAGCATCAGGGCGTTTCAGGAACTAAAAAGTTTTATCGACCTTGCCCCCACATCACTCTTCAACTCAACTGACGATTACACATACAACTTCATGAAGGGGCAACCAGAACCGCTGAGACTTTTCCTAGAGCAGAACAGTTTTGCACAAGCAATCCAAGAAATTAACAACAACACATCCAGCTCCGAAAATTTCGCCAAGCGCTTCTTCCTTTGGTTCGATGCCTTTAAGCTACTAAAGTATCTAAACTTTGCCCATGAAAAGCATTACCAACGGCAACCCGTTGTTAACGCAGCAAAAACACTGCTAGAGTTACTTGGCAAAAAGACGGACAGCGGATTGCCTGACGCTAAGCAAACGCTATGTACCTATCGTTTGCTTGACGCTGAGAGGATTTAAGGTTGATTCGTGGTTTGGTTACAACAATTATTTTCAGATAGAAATAAAATCAAATAATAAATAGATCCCAGCAAATAATAATTGAAACCCAGCGAATACTTAATCACTATTTTCAATTAGGATTTGCCTAACTATTTTGGCCAAAATTGATTCTATGGTCAAAGTGCTAGTTGTGCCCCATGAGGATATAATTCTTGGAAACCCAAGTACATCAATTGTACTAACAACCTGGTTTAGTATAAATTCTATTCCAGAGCAATCTTTTTCCCTTGAGGAATGGAGCCAGCAAAGCCTGCTTTACTCCAATGGTGAAGTTGAGATAGAGGTTTTAACCAAGGGCGATAATTACTGCTTTTTGCCCATCCCATCAATTGTTAGGGTTGAGCGCGACCTGAATAGTAGCGTAATGTACCTGTTAAATAAACAGGAGTTGATTACCCCCTTTGAGCTTGAGTATTGGGAGAATCTGCTAAGGCTTCACAACTTTTTTCTAATCCATCCAAACCACCTAATAAACATAATGCATATGCAAAGCTATGTGAAGTGCAATGCTTTTGTGAAGCTTAGCAATTCCGATGCAATACCCGTTGTAACCAACGAAGCAGAGGATCTTATTAATTTTTTGGACAAACAAACAATACTATAACAAACAGTAAACTTGGAGGAAAAACTATGAAAAAAATTTACCTAACCTTGCTACCGATTTTCTTATTCTTTTTTACCTCATTTGCTCAGGTAGAAATGGTTAAGCAAATCAATTCGAACGTATCAAACTCTAGTTCCAATCCGCTTGGGTTTTGTCAAGCAGGTGATAAAACATTCTTTACAGCAACCAATCATTTTGGTTATGAACTTTGGGTTACAGATGGAACAGAGGAGGGAACTCAAATGCTTAAGGATATTTATGCTGGTGCAGTAGGTGGCATAGACCAAATGCAACCACAAATAGTTTACGCCAGCGGTAAGGTTTTTTTCCCTGCCAACGATGGAGTTCATGGGAGAGAGCTATGGATGAGCGATGGAACAGTTGAAGGAACCGTTATGGTTAAAGATATTAATCCCGGTTCAGCAGAAGGAAGACCTGATAAGTTGACTGAGGTGAATGGAATACTATTCTTTTCTGCCAATGATGGGGTTAATGGTTTTGAACTATGGAAAAGTGACGGAACCCCTGAAGGAACTTTAATGGTTAAGGACATAAACCCAGGGGTAAACTCCTCATCTCCACAACTTTTCTTCAACTCAAACGGAACGCTATACTTTGCAGCCAGCAATGGCGTTACGGGACTGGAACTTTGGAAAAGCGACGGAACAGAAGAAGGAACGGTATTAGTGAAGGATATATATCCTGGATCACCCAATGGATTTCCCGTCATACGTGCTACTGTTAATGGATTAATTTTCTTTAGAGCAGAAACATCAAGCGGATACGGTCTCTGGGTTAGCGATGGCACGGAGGAAGGAACTATATTGTTAAGAAATGGCAATTTTGGGGGTGGAGTTGAGCATAATGATAAGTTTATTTTTCAAGGTTCAGATTACGAACTGTGGATAAGTGATGGCACAAGCGATGGAACATATTTGCTTAAGGATATTTATCCCGGATCTACGGGTTCGTTTCCAAAAAATTTTACAGCGCTTAATGGCGAAATTTTTTTCAATGCTAGAGATGATGTATATGGCTATGAACTTTGGAAAACCGATGGTACCCCTGAAGGAACTGTAATGATTAAGGATATTAATGTTGGTGCAGGTGATTCAAATCCATCTGAATTGGTGAACATTAACGAAACAATCTACTTTAGGGCTAATGATGGGGTAAATGGAGAGGAACTATGGAAAACAGATGGAACTGCCGAAGGCACTGTTATGGTAAAAAACATAAGGCCAGGAAACTCCTCCTCCCCTCAATATCTTACTAATGCCAATGGTACCCTTTTGTTTAGAGCAAACGACGGAATTAATGGCGCTGAGGTTTGGAAAAGCAATGGGACTGAGGAGGGTACCCTTTTGGTGAAAGATATAAACCAAGCATCAAGTAGTGGTTTAGCGTATTTTGCCGATTTAAATGGCGAACTATTTTTTAGAGCCAACGATGGAGTTTATGGAATTGAACTATGGAAAAGCGATGGCACCCACGAGGGAACCCAGATGGTAAAAGACATAAACCCTGGTTCGGGTACTGCTTTTATTGAATCGATTACCAATGTAGATGGCACACTATTTTTTAGTGCGAGTCACCCCACATATGGTTCAGAACTTTGGAAAAGTGATGGAACAGAAACAGGAACTGTGATAGTTAAGGATATTAACCCGGGAACTGGGCATTCCTCACCACAAATGCTTAGAAATGTAGATGGAACTCTTTTCTTCAGAGCAAATAATGGTGTTAATGGCATTGAACTATGGAAAAGCGATGGCACTGAGGCAGGAACTATTATGGTAAAGGACATTAACCCTGGCACGGGCCATTCAAGTGCTAGCAGTCTAATTGATGTAAACGGAATGCTATTCTTTTCTGCCTCCAATGGTAGTAATGGGACAGAACTATGGAAGAGCGATGGAACAGAAGCGGGTACCGTAATGGTTAGGGATATTAGATCTGGATCATCATCATCGAGCCCATATTTATATGCCAATGTTAACGGAACTCTTTTCTTTAGTGCCGATAATGGTTCAAATGGTCGAGAACTATGGAAAAGCGATGGAACATATTCTGGAACTATATTGGTTAAGGATATTAATCCTGGAGGAAGTAGTTCTTTACCCTCTGGAATAGGTTTTGACAATAAATTTCTTTTTTCAGCAAACAACGGTGTAAATGGCAATGAACTATGGATTAGCGATGGAACCGAATCAGGTACATATATGCTTAAGGATATTTATTCTGGATCAGAAAGTTCTTACCCAAGCAACTTTGTTAACCACAATGGAGTAGTTTACTTTTCTGCTGATGATGGTGTTAACGGAAGAGAGCTTTGGAGAACCGATGGAACATTTGAGGGAACTCAGCTAGTAGTAGATGTAATACCTGGAAATGAAAGTTCATTGCTATCTGCTAGCATTACGTCCTTTAATGGTTATATTTATTTCCATACCTCCACTGGTCAGAACTCTAAACTATGGCGTAGCGATGGAACTGAAGAGGGGACATTCCAAGTTGGAAATGTAACTAATGGTTACATTGGCGGGAGCTTAATGGCTAGCGACAAATATTTATTTTTTGTTGCAACTGACCATAGAGGGGAGCAGCTTTGGAGATATAAGCCTGAGCCTTTTACTCAGGCAAGCAATATCATATTTAGCAACATTACCAGCACCGAAGTAGATATTAGTTGGACCAAAGGAGATGGAGAATCACGTGTGGTTTTTGTTAAGGAGGGTGAGGGTGCCATTTCTTACCCTGAATACTTACAAACATACTCTGCATCAAGCAATTGGGATTCTCCAGGCGATGAACTTAATAATTCAGGTTACTTCTGTGTTTATAATGGAAACGAAAACAGTTTCTCGTTAAGTGGATTATCACTAAACACAAAGTACACAATACAAATTTTTGAATACAATGGTACTCCAGGTGCTGAACAGTATCAATGGCTTACTGCTGAGAGTAATCCAAATACATTCACCACTTTAAATATTCGATTACCTCAATCAATAACACTTGAAGATATACCAATAAAAACTTACGGTGATGAAGATTTTAACCCTTCAGCTTCTGCAAGTAGCGGGTTATCCGTTAAATTTTCATCAAGCAATCCTGATGTTGCAATCGTTGAAAACAACTTAGTGAAGATCGTTGGTGTTGGTTCTTGCACAATATACGCAGATCAGGAAGGTGATGAGGATTATGAACCTGCCGAACAGGTTAGTAAGACATTAACAATTAATAGGAAAGAATTACTCGCCACGGCCGAGGACAAGTCGAGAACCTACGGCTCCGACAATCCCGTGCTCACCATTGCTTACAATGGATTTGTTAATGGCGAGGACGAGTCGGTTATCACTGAGCCCATCGTTTCTACTTCAGCCACTGCCACCAGTGTCGTGGGCAAGTACCACATCACCTTGGAAGGCGGTAGCGCCACCAACTACGAGCTAACGCTAGTGAATGGTGAATTGGAAATCACTAAAGCGTCCCTCACTGCCACTGCCGAGAGCAAGTCGAGGACCTACGGGGCCGACAACCCGGTGTTGACCATCGGCTACGTTGGCTTCGTGAACGGCGAGGACGAATCGGCCATCACCGAGCCCAACATTAGCACCACGGCCACCGCAACGACCTTCGTGGGCAAGTACCCCATCGAACTGACAGGAGGTGATGCCACCAACTACGAGCTAACGCTAGTGAATGGTGAATTGGAAATCACTAAAGCGTCCCTCACTGCCACTGCCGAGAGCAAGTCGAGGACCTACGGCGCGGACAACCCTATGCTGACCATAGCCTACACTGGTTTCGTGAACGGCGAGGACGAGTCGGCCATCACCGAGCCCACCATTTCTACTTCAGCCACTGCCACCAGTGTCGTGGGCAAGTACCCCATCACCCTTGATGGCGGTAGCGCGACTAATTATGAGCTAACGCTAGTGAATGGTGAATTGGATATTACAAAGGCATCCTTGACAGCCACGGCCGAGAGCAAGTCGAGGACCTACGGCGCGGACAATCCCGTGCTAACCATTGCTTACAATGGATTTGTTAATGGCGAGGACGAGTCGGTTATCACCGAGCCCAACATTAGCACCACGCCCACCGCAACGACCTTCGTGGGCAAGTACCCCATCGAACTGACAGGAGGTGATGCCACCAACTATGAGCTGACGCTGGTGAATGGTGAATTGGAGATTACTAAAGCATCCCTCATTGCCACGGCCGATGATAAGTCGAGGACCTACGGGGCCGACAACCCCGTGCTCACCACCGCCTACGCTGGCTTCGTGAACGACGAGAATGAGACGGCCATCACCGAGCCCATCGTTTCTACTTCAGCCACTGCCACCAGTGTCGTGGGCAAGTACCCCATCACTCTTGATGGCGGTAGCGCCACCAACTACGAACTAACGCTGGTGGATGGCGAGTTGGACATTACAAAGGCATCCTTGACAGCCACGGCTGAGAGCAAGTCGAGGACCTACGGGGCCGACAACCCCGTGCTCACCATCGCCTACGCTGGCTTCGTGAACGACGAGAATGAGTCGGCCATCACTGAGCCCATCGTTTCTACTTCAGCCACTGCCACCAGTGTCGTGGGCAAGTACCCCATCACCTTGGAAGGCGGTAGCGCCACCAACTACGAGCTAACGCTGGTGGATGGCGAGTTGGACATTACAAAGGCATCCTTGACAGCCACTGCTGAGAGCAAGTCGAGAACCTACGGCGCGGACAACCCCGTGCTCACCATCGCCTACGTTGGCTTCGTGAACGATGAGGACGAGTCGGCCATTACTGAGCCCACCGTTTCTACTTCAGCCACAACAACCAGTGTCGTGGGCCAGTACCCCATCACCTTGGAAGGCGGTAGCGCCACCAACTACGAGCTAACGCTGGTGGATGGCGAGTTGGACATTACAAAGGCCCCGCTAACGGCTACGGCTGATGACAAAACTCGCTATGAGGGTGAGGAGAACCCAATATTCACTATTACATACTTAGGATTTGTAAACGGTGAAGATGAATCATTAATTAATGAACTACCTATTGCATCAACAATTGCCACAGTTAATAGTCAACCTGGGGAGTATGATATTACAGTAGCTGGGGGCGATGATAATAACTACGCCTTTACATACATTAGTGGTAGTTTAACCATTCTGAACACACCAACCTATCAGGTAACTTTTAAAGTGATTAACAGTTCAAATGGTGCATTGGCTGGAGTTAATATTGAAATTAACGATGAGACCATTACTACAGATGAACAGGGAGAGGCATCCATAATGCTTTCTAATGGCACATATGCCTATACTCTAACAGCCCAAGGTTATGAATCAATCAACGGGGAGGTTATCATAGAAAATGAGGATTCAATAATTTCTGTGAGCCTAATTGCTGTGAGCGTAAACTATGATCAGGAATCAAAAGCAAATGTTTATCCAAACCCATTTAGCAATAGGCTGGTTGTAAACAATGCCATCAATGCGAAGCGGATTATTATTGTGAATATTGCAGGACAACAAATCTTATCCAAAGAGAACATCAATAACGATCAAGTCTTCATAGACACAAGCAACCTGCCTAATGGTGTATACTTGGTTAGAATCATTGATAATAGCGGGATACAAACAGTTAAAAAGATAGTAAAAAACAACAGGTAAACTGAACAAGCTTTTCTTCCAGATTAACAACTAATTAAATTCTACCAGCCAGCCACAAAGTCCCACTTGTGGCTGGCTATTTAGTTAAAAAAAAAAGGATGAATTGAACTACTTCAAATGGAGTAAGACTAATCATTGGTTATCTATCACAAAATTTTCACCACCGCACACAACCTGTTCGAAAGCGAACACTATTTTAACAACACAAAACAATGATTAATAACCCCTACAAGCTAATTCGTCAAACCTACACCTAATTATCAATATTTTAGAAACTTTGGCATAGGATTAGAAGTATAATGAAACAGAGCTAATAGAAAACTATACAAGAATTATTTAAAATTTTGGTCAACAAGTTAGATTACTAGATGTATTCAAAAAAGTTTTTAGGTTTAGGTTTACAAATAGGGCTGGAGAAACCCTATAAAAAAGGCTCACCCTGCGGGTGAGCCTTTTCTTTGTCAATCAGTTTAGCACACTAAATGCAAAAGCCCATTACCAGGGGTAATGGGCTTTAAATATTAGTACCTTCTGCTAACTATGCAGGATGAATAGCCTCAACTGGGCAAACATCAGCACAAGCACCACAATCGGTACATACATCTGGGTCAATTTTATAGATATCACCCTCAGATATTGCCTCAACTGGGCACTCGTCGATGCAGCTACCGCAAGCAGTGCAATCATCAGTAATTACGTAAGCCATTGTTTTGGTTTTTTAGTTAAACTTTAGCATGTATGCACCACAAAAATACTAGCATTTATTTAAATCGGAAAGAAAAAAAGGCTTTTTATGATATTTATAACCAGTATAAATCAAGATAAGGTAGGCTTGCTAACAATTTATACTACTGCAACTTACCAATCAAACCAATGGCTAACCAAGCCAACAATCCACCTGCCTGCTCAATAACATGCTCGTTCACCACCAACTTCCCATTGTGAAGGCCAGCATTTTCTGCGTTTTCGAAACCCGCTCCCACCCTAAAGTAAACCGAGGGGATGCTCTGAACGTAATATGCAAAATCATCGGTGGTCATACGGATTGGGAGGTCAACAACGCCCTCAGGGCCTATGTACTCCTTAGCTAAGCTGTTAGCAAATGCTGTAAGCTGGGGATGGTTGCTTAACGTAGGATACCCTTCTTTAATTTCGATTAGGCAATCGCCACCCATACTTTGAGCAATACCTTTGGCTTTTTGAGCAATAAGATTGTGCGCTTTAGCCCTCCAGCTTTCGTTCATGGTTCGAAAGGTTCCTTCAATCTCAACCAAGTCGGGAATAACATTGGTTGCCCCATTGCCAATAATTTTACCAAACGAAAGAACTGTGGGTACATCAATAGGTGCGTTTCGGCTAACCACCTGTTGCAATGCCAAAACAATGTGTGATGCCATAACAACAGGATCGACAAGGGTATGAGGCATTGCGGCATGCCCGCCTTTACCCTTTACGGTTAAGTATACCTCATCGCCGGAGGCCATGTATGGGCCTGAGCGAAAACCAACTCTCCCAGCCTCCAACTCTGGCAGTATGTGCGCTCCGAGCATTAGGTCGGGCACATTCTGTTTAAACACCTGGGAGTTGATAATACTAAGCGCTCCACCTGGGAGTAGCTCCTCGCCAGGCTGAAATATCAGCAGAATTTTTCCTTTAATCTCATCGCGAAGCTCCCACAAAATTTTTGCTGTGCCAATAAGGTTGGCCATATGCACATCATGCCCGCAGGCATGCATTACATTCGGATTAGCACTGGAGTAATCCAAACCTGTTTGCTCTTGTATTGGCAGGGCATCGAGTTCGGCTCTAATGCCTATGGTTGGCCCAGATGAATCGCCATTAACAATGGCAACAATGCCCGTTTCGCCAACCCCTGAATGATAAGGAATACCAATTTTATCGAGTTCTTGGGCAATTCGTTTCGCAGTGTTCACCTCTTTAAACGAAAGCTCTGGGTGTTGGTGTAAATACCTGCGCAACTCAACCATTTGGTTGAACTGAGATTTAGAAAGATTGCGTATAGTGTTGAGCATACCAAATGCTATTTATTGAAAATCATTTTAAGGGAAAGGGCGAGCAGGGCAAAGCCAAAAACCTTTTTCAAAATCTTTTCGGGCAAATTGATTGACATAAGCGAACCCAGGTAACTTCCCACAACAAAAGCGACTGCCAACACAAGCACATACTTAATATTTACAAATCCAGAGCGATAATAGTTGTATGCACCTAGAAAAGCAACAGGAAACACAATTACCGCCAAGCTTGTACCTTGCGCTTGATGCTGGCTAAACCCCATAATAAAAACTAAAGCTGGCACAATAATAATTCCACCCCCAAGCCCTAGCGAGCCACCGGTAAAACCGGCAAGTAACCCTATAACAAGTAGTATAACAAGTTCTACTAAGCTCATTGCAAATCGATTTGAATACAAATGTACTCAAAAAAAATCCAATCGTCCTATAGCCTTGTGTTTAGATAGAATACAGGCATATTATGCAAACATCATCCTTAGCTAAATAAAAAGATGGAATGGCTTTTGCCATAATATAAATCCATTTAGAGTACAAAAAAGAAATAAAACTTATTAATTTTGAGACTCGTTTACCATTTACATTTCTATTAAAAGTTAATCTACAGGCATATGAAAAGTATTCTTTTTACAATTCTATTTGCATTTTGCTCAATACCTTTTTTGGCACAAACCAATACTCCAGTCCCCCAATTCGAGAAAGTTGTTCATAACTATGGGGAAATTCTTGAGAATAATGGCCCTGTAACTGCTGAGTTTAAAGTTAAGAACACTGGTGATGTTCCTCTTATTATCACTAGGGTGGCCACATCATGTGGTTGTACAGCATCGAACTGGACCAGAGAACCTATACTGCCTGAAACGGAAGGCTTTGTAAACATTACCTACGACCCACGCGGGCGCCCTGGCGCAATTAACCAGCGGATTACGGTATTTACCAACGCACCGGGCTCGGGTATAGTTCTGTCGCTCAGGGGTCAGGTTCTTCCTAGGGAAAAAACCAAGGAAGAGATTTATCGTCGAAGGATTGGCGATCTAGGCCTCACTAACTCTCACGCTTCATTGGGTATCGTTTATGTTGATCAGCAAAAAACCGACACCCTTAAGATGTATAACTTTGGTAAGGAAAAAATTGAGGTCTCATTCGACAGGGTACCCAAGCATATAACTGTAACACCAGTACCAAGCACACTTGCCCCAGGGCAAGAGGGTGAAATTATTGTATCTTTTGATGCCAAGGGAGTTGATGACTGGGGATACTCCGTTAGTCGCGCAACCGTTATGGTTAACAAGCAAAGGATTCAGGGCAATATCATTAACATCAGCGCTCGTATTGAGGAGGACTTTTCCAAGCTAACGAAGCAGGAGCTTGATAACGCTCCAAAGATTGAATTCTCGGAGATAACCAAAGATTTTGGCAATGTAGACGAGGGCGACGTAATTGAGCACGAATTCGTTTTCACCAATGCAGGTAAAAGCGATTTGGTAATCCGAAAGATACAGGCGAGCTGTGGTTGTACCACAGTTGCACCCAAGGTTACTGTAATTAAGCCCGGCGAGCAGAGCTCCCTCTCAGCATCGTTCCGCACGCGCGGCTTCACCGGTAGGCAAAGTAAAACCATTACCGTTATCACCAACGACCCCAAGAGTTCGAATGTAGTGCTAAGGCTTACAGGAACTGTAAACAAAAAGTAATATTGGGACTAAAACGTAAAAAGGGGCCTCTAAGAGCCCCTTTTTTTTTGATCTCATATTCGATTCTTACTCCTCATCCCCATTGACTCCTCTTGCCTCCTGATTCTTAGAGTGGCCATAAATTTCTTCAAGTATCGATTCATACCTATCGTAGATTACCCTACGGCGCAGTTTTAGGGTAGGCGATAGTTCTCCGGTTTGAGGAGTCCATTGTTCCGATACCAAACGGATACGCTTAATTTTCTCATGGCTCCCCAGCTGATTGTTCAGGACATTTATCTCCTTCTGGAAACGAGCAATCACCTCGGGAATTTTTATCAACTCAATATTATTCTCGTAGTGTATTTTGTAGCGCGAGCACCAGTCGTGAACAAAGCTGAAGTTGGGCGATATGATGGCACTCACAAACTTCTCGTTTTCACCAACCACCATCGCCTGCTCCACAAAGAACGATTCCTTAAGCTTGTTCTCAATCACCTGAGGAGCAATATACTTGCCATTGCTGAGCTTAAACATCTCTTTCTTCCTATCGGTAATAACCAAAAACTTTCCCTTCTCAAACTTACCAATATCGCCTGTATGGAACCAACCATCGGCATCGATAGCCTCAGCTGTTTGCTCAGGCGATTTGTAGTACCCTAACATTTGGCTTGGGCCCTTCATCAGAATCTCTCCATCGTCGTCAATCTTCACCTCTATATTTTTTATTACCGTACCAACCGAACCAAACATGATGCAATCGGGGTCAATAGGCTGATTAGCTGCAATAACCGGAGATGTTTCGGTGAGCCCGTACCCCTCATAGATTGGAACCCCTGCCGCAAAGAACACACGTGCCAAGCGAGGTTGTAGGGCTGCTCCTCCACTGATAATGAATTTGACCTTACCTCCCAGGGCGGCTTTCCACTTGCTAAAAATAAGCTTACGGGCCACCTTAAGCTGGAGGTTATAGAAAAACCCATTACCCTGCTCCTTGTAGCGATATCCAAGGTTTACAGCCCAAAAGAATAGCTGCTTCTTAATACCTGTCAAATCCTTGCCCTTGGCAATTATCTTATCGTAGGTTTTTTCTATAACTCTGGGTACAGCTACAAAAACGGTAGGACTAATCTCTCTAAGGTTATCGGCAATCGTCCCCATATTCTCGGCGTAATAAATGGATATACCCTTATATTGATAGTAATAGCTTACCATCCGCTCGTACACATGGCTTAGGGGAAGAAAACTTAAGCAAACATCGCCAGGGCCTAAAGGAAACAGCTGCGAACTTGCCTCCACATTACTCAGAAAATTCCTATGCGATAGCATAACACCCTTGGAAAGACCAGTAGTTCCTGAGGTATATATTATCGACACTAAATCATCGGGTTGTACCGTTGGCTTTATCTCGCTTAGCTTACCGGCCATACCTTTGGCGTTATCTTTACCATTCGCAACAATTTCCATCCAACTTGGAATACCCTCAACATCATTAAAAATATATACACTCAGGATGGTGGGGATTTTATCGGCAATGGGCTTAATACTTTCGTAGAGCTGCTTATCGGACACAAAGACCACCTTTGCTTCCGAATGAGATAGTATATGTGCATACTCCTCGTTGCTAATGGTTGGGTAAATGGGCACGTGCACCATACCAGCCTGGCTTACCCCCATGTCAACAAAATTCCACTCTGGCCTGTTATTGGATATGGTGGCAACTTTATCGCCCTTGGTTAACCCCTTGGCAAGAAGGCCAAAGCTAAGGTAATTTGCATTTTCGATGTAATCAGCAATGGTGTACTCAATCCATTTCCCATTCTGCTTGCAAGCAAGCACAGGCCTATTGCCATAAATTGATTTGCCTTGCTCAAGCAAATCGAATAGACGGGTAATCTCCATGGTAACTAATTTAAATTTGCACTAAGAATAAAATGATTATTAAATCAATATATTTAGCTTTACGTCGAACTTAAACGCGTTAAATGTATGAAAAAGATAACTATTTTGTTGATCGTTTGTTCAATTTTTTCAATTTCAATAGCGCAAACGCTTGATGCATACCGCATATTTACAGGGGAAGGTGAGTTGTCAGATTTTGGCACCATGGCCAACCAGGTGAGTAATAACCAGGTAGTACTATTCGGGGAGCTGCATGATAATCCCATAGCCCACTGGTTGCAGCTGGAGCTGACCAAAAGACTATTTGATATAAAAGGGCACACCTTAATCCTTGGTGCCGAAATGTTTGAAACCGACAACCAGCTGCTACTTGATGAGTATCTTCAGGGATTAATATCGCAGGGCAGGTTTGAGGCCGAGGCACGGCTTTGGAACAATTACAAAACGGATTATAAGCCTCTGGTTGAGTTCGCCAAGGCGAATAATCTTTTTTTCCTAGGGACAAATATCCCGCGTCGTTACGCATCGATGGTTGCAACGGGAGGGTTTGAGGCACTTGAAAAACTAACCGATGAAGCCAAAAGGTACATTTCTCCCCTGCCCCCTCCTTACGACCCTGAACTACCTGGCTACCAAGCTATGCTAAGCATGATGGGGATGCCCGGCAAAGGTGGGTCGACCAACGAAAATTTTCCCAAAGCACAGGCCATAAAAGATGCTACCATGGGATGGGTTATTGCCGAGCACTTAACTGACCATAATACCATTTTGCACTACCACGGCACGTACCACTCCAACAACTACGAGGGCATTGTATGGTACCTAAATCAGTATAAGCCCAACGTCACAATCAGCACCATTGCCACAGTTCTGCAGAACGATTTGAGTAGCCTTTACGAGGATCATTTAAATCTTGCCGATTTCATAATTGTGGTGCCCACATCAATGACTAGAACATACTAAATGTGCAATTACACCAATTGGTTGAAACAATGGATAAGCGCTTAATCCCATTAGCAGTTGCTTTGCTCATCAGCCTCAGCTCAAGGGCTAATTGCGACGATACATCTCTGCCCGACTCGTCGCACCACAACAAATTGTATATTGTTGCTAGCGCTGGTGGGGGGATCTATGTTGGTGGGCTTTCATTCCTAAGCTTGGTTTGGTATAAGGATCACGAGCGCGTTCCATTCCATTTTTATAACGATGGTAAAGGGTACCTGCAGATGGATAAATTTGGCCATGCATACGCCGCTTACTGGGAGAGCTACGCCGCCTACCATGCGCTTCGTTGGGCTGGCCTTAGCAATAATCAGGCATTAATTTGGGGAGGTCCTGTGGGTTTTCTTTTTCAGCTACCCATCGAAATTTTTGATGGGCTATACGAGGGCTGGGGTTTCTCATGGTGGGATGTAGGCGCCAACGCCTTTGGCTCAGCAATTTTCTCGGCACAACAAGCGCTGTGGGGCGAGCAAAAAATGCTGATGAAATTTTCGTACTCGCCCAGCGGGTACCCTAAGTATCATCACATACTTGGGGAAACCCCTTTGGAGAGCTTTTTCCTCGATTACAATGGGCACACCCACTGGTTGTCGATAAACTTAAAGAGTGTTACTGGATTACAGGCCTTACCCCCGTGGCTTAACATAGCCTTTGGATACAGTGCCAACGGGATGATTAAGGAGTTTGAAAACCCAACCTGGTACAGGGGTGAGCCCTTCCCCCACCTCGACCGGTACAGGCAATACCTATTTTCTTTTGATATCGACTTAACGAAACTACCTGCAAAGCGAAAATGGGTTCGTACCGCACTGCATACAATCAATATGATTAAAGTACCCTTCCCTGCTCTGGAATATAACAGAATAGATGGGGTAAAATTCAGACCAATATACTTCTAACCCAACCGCTTCTCAAAAATCATTCTAACAAATTCTTCGGAATCACTAGGAGCCACGCCCATATTAATGAATCCTTTTTTATCAAGAAGTTTACAAAGTGAGTCATCATCAATAGGGATAATACCTCGTAGCATCTTGAATCCCAGCTCCCGCGAATGCGCCTCGGCAAAATCAATCATCTCCTTGGCTAAGCCTCTGCCCTGATAGTGAGGGAAAATGGCAAGCCGATCGAGGTACGAAACGGTAGCATCTGAGGCGTCGGGTTTAATGGTGATGGTTCCAACGGGTATCCTACCAATAAACACTAGGTACACATACTTACTCCTTATATCGAGCGATATGGCAGCGTAATCGTCATGCGTATTGTGCCATGATGTTAATCCCTTGGCGATTAGCTGCTCTGCACACTCGCGGATAATATAAAGCACCTCCAGGAGCTGGTTCTCCTTGGCTGGTTGAATAGTTAAAGGTTTAGGGTTCATTGCAAATCTTTTATTTGATAGAATAAACCAATTCACCATTCACAAAGGTTTTCTCAACCTTAACGCTGGGCAACTTGCTATTGGGTGCGGTCATAATATCATCCTCAAGCACAACAAAGTCGGCAGCCTTACCGGGTTCTAAGCTACCCTTAACATCCTCCTCGAAGGCAGCTTTAGCTGCCCAAATGGTCATTGCGCGTAATGCCTGTTCACGTGTAAGGGCGTTCTCCATTTGGAAGCCATCGGGAGGAAAACCATCCATGTTCTGACGGGCCACGCCGGCATAAAACCCATAAAGCGGGTTGATGTGCTCAATGGGAAAATCGCTACCGTTGGGTAGCCATCCATTTTGCTTCAGCAAATCTTGGTAGGTGTATGCGTACTTTATCCTATCGCCCAGCCTGTCGACAGCCCAAATCATGTCGGAGGTGGCGTGGGTTGTTTGCACCGAGGGTACAATGGCCAGCCGACCAAAGCGAGGCAAATCGTCGGGGTGAATGGTTTGTGCATGCTCAATGCGCCAGCGCAAATCGTTGTCGGGCTCTAAGAACTCCTCAAAAATATCAATCATTAACCTTGCAGCAGCATCGCCAATACAATGCACGGCCACCTGATAGCCCGATTCGTACGCCTTACGAGAAACAGCCGTTAACTTCTCAGTGGTTTCGAGTTGAAGCCCAATGGTGCCGGGCGCATCGGAATATGGTTCGATCATAAGCGCACCGCGCGAGCCAAGTGCCCCATCGGCAAAAAGTTTTACGGTACGTACCGATAGGTTTGGTGTAACATACACGCCCTTATCGAGAAAATGTGCGTAATTCTCCTGAGTAGGATTTAGCATTACATTTATCTTCATTTTCAGCTTGCCAGCCTTGTGCAGCTCATCGAAAAGCAAAGCATCGGCTAAATCAGTTCCCGCATCGCTTACTGAGGTTAGCCCCACAGCAAAACAGTTTTGCTGAGCATTATCGAGAGCCAGCACCTTATCGTCTTTAGAATCGGCAGGCACCAAATCGCGAACTAGGTTAATGGCATTGTCAACTAGCACACCAGTTGGCTCTCCGTTAACCCTAACTATCTCACCTCCGGTCACCAGCGTATCGGCACTAAAGCCTGCCAATTCCATAGCTTTAGAGTTGGCAATGGCAGCATGTCCATCGATACGGGTAAGCAGAACGGGCTTATCGGGGAAGGCTTTGTCGAGCAGTTCCTTGGTGGGGAACTCCTTCACATCCCACTCGTTTTGGTTCCACCCGCGGCCAAGCACCCAGTCGGAAGGATAATTATTTTGATGTTTCACCAGCCTATCAACCGCCTCGGCCCACGAGCCCACTCCGGCAAGCCAAGCATTCCTGAGCCCAAGCCCATACCCCAAGAAATGACAATGGGGATCGATTAAACCGGGGTAAACAGGTTTGCCCTCAAGATCGATTATATTATCAGCTTTATATTTACTCTGTATGGTTTCGCTATCGCCCAATGCAACAACTTTTCCATTGGCAACAGCCATACTTTGGTATATGGTAAAATCGGCATCAACCGAGTAGATTGTGGCGTTTGTAATAATTAAATCCACATTATTTGAGGTACACGACATAATTAAAAAAATTGATAGGGAAGACAGAAATCCTAATGGTTTTAATTTAAGAAACATAGGTAACAGGTTTTAGTTGCACATACAAATATATTGATTTTGTGCAACAAATAATTACTTTTGGAAATATGCTCGAAATAAGGCTAAATGATTTATACCAAAAGAACGATAACAAGATTTTGAAAACCAAACTTAGTTTAGGTTATCTAACTTACCAAACAAATTAATCTCAAATTCAAACCAACGAACGTTAAAAAAGCCTGAATAGCAACACCTTGTACAGATGAAGTACTTTCATAAAATTACTCTGCAATTCCTTGTCATCATTCTATCCCTTAACGGTTTGCTCGCTCAAAGCATACAAGGAGAAGTACTTGATAGTATTACAAAAAAACCAATATTTGGGGTAAACATCCATATAAAGGATAAAGAGAAAGGTACAAACACCAACGAAAATGGAGAATTCTATCTAAATCGCTTTAGCCAAAATTTTGATACTGATACCTTTTACTTTTCACATATAGGATACTCAACCAAAAAGATTTCCTACTCAAACCTTAGGGATGATGGTTTTATAGTATTTCTAGTGGAGAGTGTTAAAAATGTTGATGAGGTAAAGATAACACTACAGAAAACGCGTAACAATCAAACTCTAAGGTATAAAAAACTAGCATCGCTTAAGGAAGGGCTATACTCATTTGGCGCGTTGATGTTGGGGAGTAATATTTATGTTATTGGAGGAAACTCTTCAGACCAAAGTGATGAGGCATTAAAAGCTTTTGCATTGTATGGTGATGATTTTCTAAAAAAACACAAGGCCGATTTTTCATGGCAGAACTACTCGGAGAATATGTATACATATGATATACATTCGGATGAATGGACTACTAGCAATACTAAATTCAGAAAGAGAGCATACCACAATATTAACTATTACAATAACAAAATTATAGTTTTGGGTGGAAAGCAGTTAACAGCGAATAGAAAGTATGAACTATTGGATGAGACTATAGAAATATTCAACATAGAAGTTGGAACAAAAACAGTGGATAGCACCAATCCTCATAAAGCAATAAATTTTGCATCTGTAGTATATGAAAGCAACCTAATTGTTATGGGTGGCTCAACAAAACTAAAACCTGATGGTACTAAGGAATACTCCAATAAGACTCACTTATTAAACCTAGAAACGGGTTACTGGTACGAACTGAACGATATGCCTGCAGCGAAGGAAGTTAAAGGCGTTCTTATAAACAACAAAATTTTCCTAGTTGGTGGGTTTAACACCACACCTCTAAATGAAATTGAATCCTACAACATTACTACAGGTGAATGGCAAACCGAGTCTCGGCTCTACTTTCCTGTTGAGAGACCAGCATTAACATACTATGATGGTACCATTTACATTTATGAAAACGGGACAATACAAACCTATAACGTTCAAAGCAAAGAAGTTCGCTCATTCCCAATTGATCTATATCTAAAGTATTCCGAACTTTTTGTGACGAACAATAGCCTACTGATACTAGGCGGTTATCTTGAAGATGAGTATTCTACCACCCCATCACCTTACCTTTACAGCATTGATTTAGATGATTTTAAATAGGATTTAAAAAGTGTAACCAGATTACGATATCACTGCAGAATCACATTTGCCATACAATATTTACTCTACAATAATTAGGCATTTACATCTATAATTTACAAATCGCCCAAGGCAACAATATTTACTATATTTGGTGGTTCTATTTATTGAGTTGATGTATACCATACATGCTCAATAGCATTAAAATATTTTATTAAATGAAACGGGCTCTCCCCCCTATTCTTGTCCTAATTATAATTTGGTTTTCGAGTTGTTATAAGGAAACCATCTCAACTGACCCATCCATTAAGCTTAGCTTTAGCGCCGATACTGTGCTGTTCGATACGGTATTCACCACCATTGGCTCAGCCACGCGTCACCTTAAGGTTTACAACCCAAGTAAAAGCGATATTGAGATTGCATCGATTCGTCTTGCGGGGGGGCAAGCATCGCCCTACCGAATGAATGTAGATGGCGAGGCAACCCCTCACGCCCAAAATATTTTTGTTAAAGGCAACGACAGCCTATTTATTTTTGTTGATGTAAATGTAAACCCCACCAACCAAAACGCTCCCCTGCTTATACCCGACTCCATAATCTTCGAAACAAACGGCAATATTCAGGATGTAAAGCTGGTTGCCTGGGGGCAGGATGTTCATCTGCTAAGCAAGGAGGTAATCTCAGAAAATACTAGATTTAGCGCCGATAAGCCCTACCTTATATACAACTACCTTTACGTTGAGCCCAATGTTGAGCTAACCATCGAAGCTGGAGCAAGGCTTCACTTCCATAACCAGTCACAGCTAGTTGTAAGCGGCACGCTGCACGTGAATGGCACCCTCGAAAATCCTGTAGTATTTGAAGGCGATAGGCTTGAACCATTTTACCGCGACAAGGCCGGGCAGTGGGGAGGCATTTGGCTTGCTGCTGGGAGCCATAGTAGCACTATTAATTGGGCCGAGATAAAAAATGCTATTCACGGGATTATTGTTGATACCGTGGGATTGGCCAACACCACTACGCTCACGCTGCACAACAGCCGAATTGAGAATATGAGCGCCACAGCGCTTTGGGCACGTGGCGCCACCGTGGAGGCTGGCAACTGCCTTTTTGCCAACACCGCCGACTACACCGTGGCCCTTACATGGGGTGGCAGCTACAAGTTCTACCACTGCACCATTGCCAACTACTGGGGACAGTACATCAGCCGGAAAAATCCGGCCCTTTACCTTTGGAACTACTACATTGATGAGAACGGAAATGTTCAACCACGAGACATTGATATGGCACACTTTGCCAACTGCATTGTTTACGGATCGCGCAGCAACGAGCTGTATGTAAACAGTAGCTACCAAGGCCAAGTTGTAAATGCCGAGATGAACTTTCTTTTCGAAAACTCCATACTAAGGGTTGATAACGATTTTGATATCAGCAATCCGAATCGATTCAGAAACATCATTACCGAAAACCCAAAATTTACCGACCCATTTGCGCTGAATTACGAGCTCGACACCCTAAGCCCCGCAAAGGATATTGGAAAAACAGATATTGCCACCCTTTTCCCCAAAGACCTAAAGGGAATAAGCAGGCTGACCGATAAAGGCCCTGACCTTGGAGCGTTCGAAAGGGTTGAGGATTCTGACATCAAATAGTGTCAACACATCCAGCGACCCAACACTACATAGCAAAAACTTGCTAACTTTACCGCAAGAAAATCTTAAAAAATTACTTAAGATGAAACATCTAAAACTCACCATAAGGCTTTCTCTTTTGGCCATTGCGTTTTTGGCAACACTAGGCCAGGATGCCTTTTCGCAGGATAGGTTCCGCATCATGTTCTACAACGTGGAGAACCTCTTCGATCCGTTTAACGACAGCCTTAAGAACGACGATGAGTTTACGCCCGATGGCCCAAGGTTCTGGACTTGGCGCCGTATGACCGAGAAGGTAAACAATACCTACAAGGTTATAACTGCCGTTGGCGAATGGGATCCCCCCACAATGGTTGGGTTCTGCGAAATTGAGAACCGATTTGTGCTCGAGCGCATCACCAAGCACACGCCGCTATCGAAATTTAACTACCAGATTGTACATAAGGAGTCGCCCGACTTTAGGGGTATCGATGTGGGGCTAATCTATCGCCCCGATCAGTTCACCGTGCATGAGGAACGATTTTTCCGGGTTACCTACCCCGACAACCCCGACCGTGCAACCCGCGATATTCTATATGCCCGTGGGGTACTATCGACCAACGACACGCTACACGTATTTGTAAACCACTGGCCCTCAAAATTTGGAGGTGCGCTAGCCAGCGAGCCCGGGCGTATTGCCGCAGGCAAAATTGTTCGCGAAAAGGTCGATTCCATCATGGTGTTCCATCCCAATGCGCACATCATCGTTATGGGCGACTTTAACGACACCCCCAAAAGCCGCCCGCTAGTGGAGGGCCTAAGAGCCGAACCTCCAGCCGAACCGCTTAAGCCCGACGGGCTATACAACCTACACTACGAGTATGAAACAAGAGGCGAAGGAACTTTAAAGTTCCAGGGTGCATGGGAAATTATTGATATGATGATTGTATCGAAAAGCTTACTAAACCGAAAGCACGGCATTTACACTCCTTTTGATGGAGGGAAAATATACCGAGGCGATTTCTTGCTCGAGGAGGATGACAGCTTTGTGGGCGTAAGACCCTTTAGAACATACATTGGCTTTAGGTATCACGGCGGCTATAGCGACCACTTACCAATCTATATGGATTTATTCCCCAACCGTTAACACAACTTTTGATTACTGAACAATGGACAACGCATTAATCATTGTATTTGTTGGCCTTATCGTTTTTGTTTCACATCTGTTCACCGGAATTTTCGAGAGGAAAAGGATTCCCGATGTACTGCTGCTCATGATAATTGGGCTAATTCTTGGCCCTGTGCTCAGAGTTGTTTCGCCCGATGACTTTGGCATTGCTGGCCCAATGTTCACCACCATTACCCTAGTAATAATTCTTTTTGAGGGCGGCTTAGCTCTACGTTTCGACACCCTAAAAAAAGCCTTTAGGGGCACATCGGCCCTTACCGTCACAAATTTTATTGCCACCACTACGGTTATTGGCGTATTGGGTTGGCTTGTGTTTCGACTTAACCCTGTGGCTGCGTTCATGCTGGGAGCTATTCTGGGGGGCACATCCTCGGCAGTGGTAATTCCAATGGTACAGCTGCTAAGGGTGCATGAGGATACCAAAACAACGCTAGTGCTTGAGTCAGCCATAAGCGATGTGCTTTGCATTGTGGTGGCATTGGCTCTGCTCGAAACCTTTCAGGTTGATGAGGTACGGGTTGGATTTGTTGTATGGAAAATTATCAGCTCGTTTATTTTTGCTGCTGCCATGGGCTGGCTTGGCGCTTTGGTGTGGTCCATGCTGCTCAACCGTGTAAGAACTATACGAAACACCATCTTCACCACTCCAGCATTTGTTTTTATACTTTATGGTATCGCTGAGATCTTTGGCTTTAGCGGCGCCATATCGGCCTTGGCCTTTGGCATTACCCTGGCCAACATCGAAATCTTTAATGTAAGCTTTCTCAAAAAAATAGTAGCCAACAAGCCCATAAGCCTTAACGAGACGGAGCGAGTATTCTTTGGCGAGATAGTGTTCCTTCTCAAAACCTTCTTCTTCATCTACATAGGGCTCTCCATTGAGCTTAACAACATCTGGGCAATCCTGTTTGGGCTGCTCATCTCCATTATTATCTACTTCATTAGAATTCCAGTGGTGAGCATCTCCATTCGCCGCCCCCTGCCCACCATCGATCTCACCATAATGAGCGTTTTGGTTCCCAAAGGTTTGGCTGCCGCCGTGCTAGCTTCAATACCACTGCAACAGGGCATAGAGGGAGGCGAGTTTATTCGCGATATAACCTACGCAGTAATCCTAATAAGCATCGTATTTAGCAGCGTGCTAGTTCCCCTGGTCGAAAAATCAGGTTATGTTCGGGGCATCTACGGGTTGATGATACGGAAAGGGGTTTTCTTTTGGCGTAGAGATAAGGATAAACCAGTACCATAGCACTCCACCAAATCACAGAACTATCGCAGAGTGATTTATAACACCCCCTTTCCTTATGCAATAACCTGCAAAACGCTTGGCAAATAGCTGAATATTTGCCATTTTTGCCATTGTTTAAAATTCTGATATAGATGGTAACCCTCGATTTTGCAGTATCAAAGGTTTTGGAGTGCGCCAAAGCCGCAATGCCAACCGAAACAGTACCCCTTTGGAACTCTTTGGGAAGGATATTGGCCGTTGATATCACTTCCGATATCAATATGCCCCCATTCAACAAATCGGCTGTAGACGGCTATGCCTGCCGTAAGGACGATTTGGAGTACTCACTAAAAGTTATTGAGGTGATACCTGCTGGGCAGATGCCCCAGAAAGAGGTAGAAAGTGGCACCTGCTCAAAAATTATGACTGGGGCTCCGGTTCCCCTTGGTGCCGACTGTGTAATAATGGTGGAAGAGGTTGAAGAGGTTGGCAACGAAACCATTCACTTTACTGGCAAATTCAAAAAATCGAACATTGCAAAATTTGCTGAGGATGTGAAAATTGGAGATATGGTGCTAGGCAAAGGCACTCTAATTGAGCCACAGCATATAGCCATTCTGGCTGCAGTGGGTATTAACCAAGTGGTGGTAGCGCAGCAACCCAAGGTATCAATCCTTATTACTGGCGATGAGCTGGTTGAGGTAGACGCAAAACCTGTTAACAGCCAAATCCGCAATAGCAATGGCCATCAGCTTTACGCACAGGTTGTACGCGCAGGAGCAATCCCCAACTACGGTGGCATTGTTGATGACACCGAGGAGGCCACTCGCAACGCCATTTCCAATGCGCTAGCTCAAAGCGATGTGGTGGTACTTACCGGCGGCGTTTCCATGGGCGACTTCGATTTTGTGCCCAACGTGTTAAAATCGCTGGATGTTGACATCAAGTTCCAAACCATTGCTGTACAACCCGGAAAGCCAACTCTATTTGGCGTTAAAGGCAATAAATTTGTATTCGGACTACCCGGCAATCCCGTTTCGTCGCTCTTCCAATTCGATCTATTGGTTCGCACAGCAATTCTGGCAATGATGGGCGCCAACAAGCCAAGCAAGAGTATCGTAAAGATTCCACTGGCATCCGATTTTTCGCGCAAACGCTCAGAGCGGCTAGCGTTAGCCCCAGCCAAATTCAACAGCAAAGGGGAGGTCGATTTTCTAGATTACCACGGCTCGGCTCACATATTTTCGCTGGCGCAGGCACAAGCCATGATCATCATTCCCGTTGGGGTAAATTCATTAAGCAAAGGAGACCTAGTTGATGTACGACCACTTTAACCGCCATATCACCTACCTCAGGATATCTGTAACCGACCGTTGTAACCTACGATGCACATACTGTATGCCCGAAGAGGGGGTGAAGTTATTAAGGCACGAGGACATACTTTCGTTCGATGAGATTGCCGACTTTACGCGCATTGCTGCGCATATGGGCATTAACAAGGTTCGCATCACCGGCGGCGAGCCACTGGTTAGGAAAGGAATTGTAGATTTAGTAGAGATGATAGCCAAAATTGATGGCATTACCGATCTGGCTATGACCACCAACGCCATCCTACTTAAACAGCTTGCCAAACCTCTGCGCGATGCAGGCCTAATGCGAGTAAACATTAGCCTCGACACCATAAACCCCGAACGTTTTAAGCAGATTACGCGGGTGGGCAACATCAACGATGTGATTGAAGGAATTCAAGCGGCCAAAACAGCAGGGCTAACACCCATAAAGATTAATTGTGTGGTGAAGGAGTCGTCGAACGAGCCCGATGCCCTTGAGGTGAAGAGGTTTGCCCTGGACAACGACCTGCAGGTTCGATTTATCCCCCTTATGGATTTATACACTGGGGTACACGGAGTGGTTGAGGGCGGCGAAGGCGGCGATTGCGCCATCTGCAATAGGCTTAGGCTAACAGCCAATGGCATTGTTAAACCCTGCCTATTTAGCGATATTGGCTACAACGTAAGGGAACTGGGAGCGCGACAAGCCATACTAAAGGCCATCGATAACAAGCCATCATGCGGAGGAGTAAGCACAAACAGCGAATTTTATAATATTGGAGGATAATCTAACAATCAATCCTGCTCTCGTTATCTCGTCAAATAATGACGAGACCCGAGACAGGCAGGCATCCAAACATCAACAGCATATGAAACCAACATTTTCGCATACCGACGAGCAGGGCAAAGCCAATATGGTAGACGTAGGCGCTAAGCCCAACCAAATACGCGAGGCCAAAGCGTCAGGCCATATCAAGCTAAGCCCCGAAACCATTCAGCTAATCCGCGAGAATAGCATGAAAAAGGGTGATGTACTCACCATAGCTGAAGTGGCCGGAATACAAGCAGCCAAGCGTGCTGCCGACCTTATCCCCCTTTGTCACACCCTGCTCCTCACCAAGGTCGATGTAAAAGCATCGCTAATGGACACTGGAGTTGAGGTGAACAGCCGTGTGAAATGCATTGGCCAAACCGGAGTCGAAATGGAGGCGTTAACAGCGGTATCTGTAGGGCTGTTAACCATTTATGATATGTGCAAAGCTGTTGACAAGGCCATGGTTATTGGCGAAATAGAGCTAAACGAGAAAACAAAAACCGACGTTAAGTAACATCTACAAAACAATACAATTATGCAGAAGGTAAAAGTACTATCAGTAAACATATCCACAGAAAAGGGCACGGTAAAAACGCCACAACCCAGCATTGAGCTGAATGAGATGGGCGTTGCCAACGATGCGCACGCTGGCGATTGGCACAGGCAGGTTAGCATGCTGGGCAAAGAGAGTTTCGACCGGTTTTCGCAGCTTGCCGGCCGTGAAATTAAATTTGGCGAGTTTGCTGAGAATATCACCACCGAAGGGGTTGAACTGGTTAACACCAAGCCTGGCGATAGGTTTGTGGGGAAAGATGTGGAGCTGGAGGTTACCCAAATTGGCAAAAAGTGCCATGGCGATAGCTGCGCCATTTACCGCGAGGTGGGCAACTGCGTTATGCCCAAGGAGGGAATTTTTGTGTGGGTAAAACGCTCGGGCACGCTCAAGCCCGGCGATGAGCTGGAGTACACCCCCAAGATTTACAAGGTAATGGTTATCACGCTAAGCGATAGGGCCCACAAGGGAACCTACGACGATAAGAGCGGCCCTGCCGTGGTGGCTAAGGTTGACGAATTCTTCGAATCGATAAAATGGCAGCACACCGTTGACACTATGGTAATTCCCGACGACGACAGGATGCTCCGCGGAAATTTGCTTAAAGCAAAGGAAATGGGCTACGATCTAGTGATTACCACGGGAGGAACTGGCATTGGCGAGCGCGATATAACCCCCGATGTGGCCAAAGAGATGCTCGACAAGGAAATACCTGGCATTATGGAGATGATTAGGATGAAGTATGGTGCCGAAAAACCCAACGCCTTACTTAGCCGTGGAGTTGCAGGAATCATGGGCAACACCTTTGTTTACACCCTACCCGGTAGCGTTAAGGCGGTTAATGAGTACATGACCGAGATAACCAAAACCCTAAAGCACCTGTACCTAATGCGAATGGGGATTGATAGTCACTAATACAATACTAGACTACCATAAAATGAATTTAATAAACGCTGGTAAGCTATGGTGAGCAAAACCAGCGTTTATTAGTAATGCCTCTAAAATACATTCGACAAAAACTTCTTAGAAACTGTTTAAGTTTTATTCCTAAAAACATTTTGCTAATTGCCACGGGCTTAAGCCCGTGGCAACTGAAAATCAAAGTGCTAATTTAAACTTAAACAGTTTCTGATTTTTTTTCTGATTTAAGCTACCCTTGCCCGTTAAGGTTTTTGTAAAACACCCTAAACTTTTTGTACACAACGCCACCCATCCGTTCCATCTCGGCTCGTACCTTTAAATTTGTCTCCATCTCAAGGTGACTATCAATATGAGTCATACCCGCTTTAATGGCCTCACTGAGCATCGATACACCAAGCATAGTGCTGATGCCTTTATTCTGATACTCGGGTTTTATTGCCCCAAGCAGGAGGTTTAGCTGCTTAGTCTGCCTTTGGGATCTAAGGACATGAAAAACCCCAAATGGCAGCATATACCCCTTGCTACGCCTCACCCCTTGGCTTAAATCTGGGATACCTAAAACAAACGCAACCACTTCATCCTGCTGATTTTTAACAACCTTCAGGAAGCGATAATCAAGAACCATCATGTAGCGAGCAGCAAACTCATCCATCTCCTTCTCCGACAACTCGTCAAATCCATAAATTTCTTTAAACGTTTCATTCACCAGGGTAAGCACAGGCCTAATTAATGGCTTAATCTCCCTTTTCGACTTTAAGCTTACTAGCCTAAGTTCAGGATTGTTGCTAAGAGTTCGCTCATAGATTTTCAGGTAGAACTCAGGTATCTGACTAGGCACCATCACCTTGTAAACCACCAGGTCAAGTTCTTTTTCGTATCCAGCACTTAATACAAAATCGACAAGATAAGGGAGGTTGCAATTGGTGGCAATCACGTTGGGTTCATCGTAACCCTCAATTTGTAGGCCTTGGGGATCCTTGTCGGAGAACCCTAAAGGGCCAATCAGCCGGTCCATTCCATTGCTTAGCGCCCACTGCTCAACTTGCCTAATCAGAGCATGAGCCACCTCTACATCATCATACGCATCAAAGTAAAAGAAACGAGCATCCTTTACGTTATGCTTCGCATTGTACTGATGGTTTATAATTCCCATAATACGACCAACCACCTCCTGCCCCCTTTGGGCAAGTAGAATAATAGTTGTACTATGGTTGAATGCTAAATTCTTTTTGGGGTTGAAGAAAATCCTCTCATCCATATAAATTGGAGGCACCCAATTGGTGTGATCCTTATGAATTTTTGCGGGGAGATGAATGAATTTTCTGAGATCTTTCTTCTTAAGAACTTCAATAACTCGGATTGTATTCAAAGCAATAGGGTATATTTTCCACAATATTAAACAAATGTTGCAAAAATATAATAATCTAAATCATCAAAAATTTGTTTACCATACTTTATGGTTTCAACTACAAGGCTTTACTATTAGTAAAAACACCTAAGTAATCGTTAGTATTGAATAGTGGGGAGTATGGGTATTAAACCCTCCATTTGCAACTGAATCAAAGCAATATAATTTTGAGAATCTAAACTTTTTGCACAAATAGTTGTCTTACATTAGCAAAACATAATTTCAACACACATTATTTATGATAAAGAGGATCATGCATATGGCAGCAATCGCTATTGCGATTACACTTGTTGGAACAAGCTGCAGCGACGAGAAAAAAGGAGGAGACACGAGGAGCGATAGGGCCCGCTCAGGCTTACAGGTTAACGCCTATGTGGTTGAGCTGCACCCCTTAACCCAAGGTTTATCACTGTCGGGAACCCTTATAGCTGGCGAAGAGGTTGAACTTAGAGCCGAAACCACGGGTAAACTCGTAGAGTTTCACTTAGACGAAGGGAAGCAGGTAAAGAAAGGGCAGCTACTTGCCCGTGTAAACGATAGTGAGATAAGAGCTAGAGTGGAAAAATTAAAATCTGATCTTCAGCTTGCTCTAGACAACCTTGAGCGAAACCAAAGGCTTAAAGAAATTAATGCGCTTAGCCAGCAGGAGCTTGATGTGGCTATGAACCGAGTTGACGGAATAAGAGCAGAGATAAGGTTGGCCGAAGCACAAATTGAGAAAGCTGAAATACGTGCTCCTTTCGATGGTAAAATTGGCCTACGCAACGTTAGCCCAGGGAGTTTCATTGGAGCCAGCACCGTTCTTGCCACACTAATACAAGACAACCCCTTAAGGCTTGAGTTCTCAGTACCCGAGCGGTATGCCTACGGTGTGAAGGCGGGTAAAGAGGTGACTTTTACTCTAGGGCACTACCCCACGGAGTACAAAGCCACCATATATGCAACCGAATCGGCCATTGACCAGCAAACAAGGGCTCTAAGGGTTAGGGCTACTTGTGCTAATCCTCGGGGAGAGTTGCTTCCTGGCTCATTTGCAAGGGTATCGTTTGTCCTTAACGGCAGCCCAGAAACGATTCTAATTCCACCACAAGCATTAGTTCCTGTACTAGGTGGTCAGAATGTTATACTTGCCCGTAATGGCAGGGCTACTTTTGTACCGGTTGAAACGGGGATCAGAACAGCCACCTCGGTTGAAGTGGTTTCGGGCATTGAACCCGGCGATACGCTTTTACTATCGGGCTTGCTACAGGTTAGAGAAGGAACACCAGTTAACACCACGATTGTAGACAATTGGTAAACTGAGCATAACGCTTATCCTGCACCAAGCAAGGCTTGAATCATATCTTTGGCTTACAATAGTTACAAAGCCGATTATTAGATACATCAATAACGAAAATCAATGAATTTAACATCACTTAGTATAAATCGTCCGGTGCTAGCCTCCGTTATGTCCATTATCATTGTGATATTTGGGATAGTTGGCTACACATACCTAGGCATAAGGGAATACCCCAGTGTAGATCCACCCGTTGTTTCAGTTGGAACTTCGTATGTTGGTGCAAACGCCGATGTAATAGAGGCGCAAATCACCGAGCCCCTAGAGGCTGCACTTAGTGGTATTTCGGGTATCAAGTCCATCACATCAACCAGCTCCGATGGCCGCAGCAGAATATCTGTAGAGTTTGAGCTAGGGGTAGATATGGAGGCAGCAGCCAACGATGTTCGCGATAAGATGTCGCAGGTGGTTCGCCGACTTCCACCCGATATTGATGCCCCAGTGGTATCGAAAGCCGATGCCGATGCAGAAACGATCATCGTGCTTACAGCACAAAGTGATACTAGAGACCTATTGAGCCTGTCGGATGTTGGGAACAACCTCATTAAGGAACGGCTACAAACCATATCTGGGGTGAGTGAGGTAAGCATTTGGGGCGAAAAGAGGTACGCCATGAGGCTTCATCTTGACCCCAATAGGCTTGCAGCCTACGGAATGACTCCCAGTGACATTAGGGTAGCGCTTAGCCGCGAAAACATTGAACTCCCAACGGGAACCATCGAAGGTTACTACACCGACCTGTCGATCAGAACGTTGGGCAGGCTTGAAACCGAGGACGACTTCAACAATATGATAATCCGAGAGGTAGATGGGATTCCGGTAAAGGTGAAAGATGTTGGTCGTGCTGAATTGGCACCTGAAAACGAGATGTCCCTCTTTCGGGGCAACTATGGCACGCCACAGATTGGTATAGCCATCACCTCGCAGCCCGGGGTAAATTACATATCAATTGCCGATGAGGTTTATCGCCGTGTTGATCAGCTAAACAGGGAACTTCCGGAGGATATTCGCTTGGCAATTGGCATCGACATTACCACCTCCATCCGAAAGGCTGTTAAGGAAGTACAGGACACTATCCTCATGGCATTCATGCTGGTGGTAATCGTTATCTTCATCTTCCTGCGTAGATGGAGAACCACCATTATACCCATGGTTACCATACCCATCGCCCTGATAGGCTCCTTCTTTATAATGTACATCATGGATTTCTCCATCAACGTGCTGTCGCTGCTGGGCATTGTGCTGGCCACTGGGCTAGTGGTTGACGACGCCATTGTGGTGGTGGAGAACATCTTTTCGAAGATTGAGAAAGGGATGAATCCAACCCAGGCAGGGCATGAGGGCACAAAGGAAATTTTCTTTGCAATTATCTCAACCACAGTTACCTTGGTATCGGTATTCTTACCCATTGTTTTTCTTCAAGGTATTACCGGAAGGCTATTCCGCGAATTTGGCATTGTGCTCTCGGGAGCGGTAATTATCTCGTCGTTCGTGGCGTTAACCCTTACCCCTATGCTAAGCGTTAGGGTTTTGGCTGGCAAGCATAAGGAGAGTAGATTCTCCTTATTCATGGGTCGACTTTTCGACAACCTATCGAATGCATACCAACGGGGACTAACTGCGTTCATCAACCGACGGTGGATCGCACTAATTATTGTGGTGGTAGCAGTTACTGTAATTGGTTTGCTGGGTGTAAAAATCCCATCGGAGTTGGCTCCCCTTGAGGATAAGAGTCGAATTACCATTAACGCGACTGCCCCCGAAGGAACCTCATTTGAGCTAATGGATGAGTACGTCATGAACGTCATTAGCTTTGTTGATACCATGCCCGAGCGTAGGGCAATTACCGCCATGTCGTCGCCAGGTTGGACAGGATCGAAGAATAGTGGTTTTGTTAGGCTACTGCTTAGCGAGCCACACGAACGATCAAAGTCGCAGCAGCAGCTGGCCGACGAAATTCAGGCATACTTAAATACCCAAACCTTTGCTCGCGCATTTGTTACCCAAGATCAAACCATTAGAGCAGGCCGAGGCGGAGGGCTACCAGTACAGTTTGTGGTGCAGGCACAGAACTTCGAGAAGCTAAAGGATGCAGTACCTATATTCCTTCAACGGGCACAGGACGACCCACGCTTCCAAGTGGTTGACGTGAACCTAAAATTCAACAAGCCAGAGCTTAGAATAGAAATTGACAGGGATAAAGCCCGCGCAACGGGTGTAACCGTTAGGGATATTGCCGAGGCGCTTCAGATGTATTTCTCAGGCTCACGTTACGGATTCTTTATCCACAACGGCAAACAGTACCAAGTAATTGGACAGGCCGAGCGCCAGTTCCGCGACGACCCATCGGATATTACCAGCATTATGGTGCGTAACGACAAGGGCAGCATGGTGGAGCTAGGAAACTTAATTACCATCACTGAGGAAAGCACCACCCCCCAACGATATCGATACAACCGTTACGTGTCGGCTACCTTTAGGGCATCAACGGCCCCCGGGGTAACGCTTGGACAAGGGATTGAAGCCATGCGCGAAATATCGAACGAGGTGCTTGACGATACCTTTACAACTAGCCTAACGGGTATCTCGGAGCAGTTTGCCGAGAGTTCGGGCAGCATGTACTTTGCCTTTGTGTTCGCATTAATTCTGGTTTACCTTGTGCTGGCTGCTCAGTTTGAGAGTTACCGCGACCCTCTTATCATCATGTTTACCGTTCCGCTTGCCCTTGCGGGAGCCTTCATATCGCTCTATATCATGGGGCAAACCATGAACATCTTTAGCCAAATTGGCATGATTGTGCTGGTGGGTATTGTAACCAAGAACGGAATTCTAATTGTGGAATTTGCCAACCAGAAAAAACAGAAGGGGCTAGATAAAACCAAGGCAGTAATTGAAGCTGCAGGTCAACGCTTAAGACCAATCCTTATGACCAGCCTTTCAACCATTTTTGGTTCGTTGCCCATTGCGCTGGCACTTGGAGCAGCCTCAACAAGCCGAATACCTCTGGGTATAACCATTATTGGAGGGCTGCTTTTTGCACTAGGGCTTACACTTTTTGTTGTACCTGCAATGTACACCTACATATCAAAGAAAACCGCAAATATTATTCATGATGAGGAGGAGTAGTTTAATAGCATTACTGATGGGCTTAATTCCCTTGGTAAGCTTTGCACAGGAGGAGTTAACACTTGAGGATGCCATTAGAATTGGGCTTGAGAATAGCTATTCAATTCAAATTGCACAGAACAATGTTTCCATTGCAACCAACAACAACACCATTGGAAATGCAGGTTACCTGCCACGGTTAGATTTGAATGTTAACCAAAGTAACAACTTTCAGAACAGACACTACGAGTTTGATGATGAGAGCACGCTTACCCAAAAGGGCTACCCAACATACTCCCTTTCATCGGGAGTGCAGCTAAACTGGACCGTGTTCGATGGGTTCGCCATGTTTGTCCGCAAGGAGAAGCTCGATGTGTTCAAGCAGCAAAGCGATTTATACCTTAGGATGGAGGTGGAAAACACCGTGGCCAACATTGCCTACACCTTCTACAACATTGCGCTAAACGAGAAGTTGCTAAAAAACTACGAGGAGCAGATGGATCTTTCGCGCCAACGCCTTCGAATTGCCCGTGAAAAATCGTTAATTGGTGTGGGGTATGGGCTACAGGAGTTGCAATCGGAGGTTGACTTTAGGGCCGACAGCGCGCAGTACATTCGGCAGGGAAGCCACCTGGTAAACCTTAAAGCCGAGCTTAACCGTCTGCTTAGCAGAGATCCAGATATAAAATTTGCAATTAACACTGCTATCCCTGTTCCTGCGGCGGCTAATAACGATGACATATTTCTAAAGATTAAGGAGTTCAATCCGAACCTACTAAGTGCTAGACTCCAGACACAGATAGGAGATCTTGAGCTTAGCGAAGCCTTAGCCTCACGTTACCCCACAGTTACGCTAGGTGGTGCCTACAACTTTTCGCATATTGGCACCCCCGAGGGGTCAACCAGACTAAGCGTAACTAATGGCCCAAACCTAGGGATAGGGGCTTCCATAAGCCTTTTCAATGGGTTTAATGCCAACCGGCGAATAAACAATGCCAAGATACTGGCCGAGAACCAAAGGCTTAACGAGCAGGAGCTGTCGCTTAGGTTAAAAAGCACTGCCTTTAAGCTGGTTAACAACCTAAACCAAGCCATTGAGTTGGTAAAGGTTGAGGAGTACTCGGTGGAACTTGCCCAACGCAACGCCGAGGCATCATGGGAGAAGTATCGATTGGGTGCCATTTCGGATCTGGAGCTACGCGAAAGCCAGAACAAGCTGCTTGACGCACAAACCCGCTTAATCTCTGCCCAAATGAATGCGCAAGCAGCCGAGATTGATATTCTTTCGCTTACCGGTGACTTAGGAGAATACATTGGACGCTAGATAATATTTATGTTCAACTTTAAAAAAATGCAGCCAAGTATTTGTACTTGGCTGCATTTTTAAACCCATAAACCTTAAACAATTTAACAGCAAACCCGGTTGTTTACTTTGATATTTGTATATTAGTAATAAAAAACACTCGCTATGCAACCAATACTGAAAGGAAAAACCATACTTGTTTCGGGCGGAAGCCAGGGATTGGGCTACGCCATTGCCGAGGCTTCGGCAAAAGAGGGAGCCAACGTGTTCTTGGGCAGTCGCAATGAGGAGAAGCTTAAATTCTCATCGATGCGTATTGCAAAGGAGAGCGGTTCGAACGTTGATTTTGGCGCGCTAGATGTTACAAATCCCAAGTCGATTAAGGAATGGGTTCAAGCAGGACTAGCCAAGTATGGCCATATTGATGGTTTGATTGTTAATGCTGGCGGGCCACCAGCAGGTAAATTCGACAATTTTACCGATGAACACTGGCAAGCAGCATTTGAACTAAACCTTATGAGTGCTGTACGCCTTATCCGAGAGGTTTTACCCCATATGAGAAAGGCATCAAAAGGGAGCATTGTAACCATCACCTCGGTCTCTGTTAAGGAACCAATAGATATGCTTTTACTATCCAATGTATTTCGGTCGGGTGTTACCAGCTTGGCCAAAAGCCTATCGCGCGATTTGGCATCTTACAACATCCGAATCAACAATATTTTACCAGGCAGGCTCGACACTGAACGAGTAAAGCAACTCGATGGTATTATTGCCGAGAATAATAGTATTAGTGTAAATGAAGTACGATCGTCATTTCATGATCAGATCCCCCTTGGCCGTTATGGAAAACCTGAGGAGTTAGGAAATCTAGCCGCCTTTTTACTGTCTGATAAAGCATCATTTATCACAGGAACTACCATACCCGTTGATGGGGGAATGCTCAAAACTGTTTGGTAAACTATTAACTAGCAATGAAGGAGCGAGGCCAAGCGGAATATATGCTTGGCCTCGCTCCTTTTCTATGTTCTTTTTACAAATTATTCTATTTTTACAGCCCAATAATGAAACTAAAACAAATCGAAATAATAAATTAAAATGGAAAACTTGACTGATCATTTGGCCAACGCGCACATCCTTAACCAGCTGTGGCTCACCTTCCTGTTGGTGATTACAATGGTTCTGGTGTCGCGCACATTTGTTGCAGGTACTCGCTACTCGCCTATACTAATTATTGTTGTATTTGGCCTCACTATGGGCTTTGTGCTTGTTAGCACGAATATGGGAACCCCCGGACTCGTTGAGTTCCCAATACTAGACTTCACCAGCAAGGTTACAATTACCGCTCTCAGCGCTTCGTTCTTTGTGGGAGGACAAGAAATTCGAAAAATATTCACCAATCAAAAAATTGATAAGGAGGATATTGTAGTTCCCTCATCCGATGAGATGTTTTTGGGAACCACCTTTACACAGTTTATGTTCCTTATTCGTTCATTCTTTGTCCTTATCGGCATTGAGTCGATGAAGCGCGTAATTGTGGGACACCACAATGGAGAACCGCTCGACAACTTTTACCCTCTTATTGGATACCTTGGACTCGTGGGGTCAATCATCTTAATCGACTACAGGGCGAAAATAACCAATCGATCTGTATACATCCGAAAGGGAATTATTGAAACGGCCCTTATTCTTGGGGTACTTGTTTTATCATGGCATATCTCGGGTTGGGTTCGCCCAATTATTGCACTTCCCGAGATCTTTTTTGCCATGATTCTGTCGGTATCATTGGGAATGATTTTTTCACGCTGGAAGTTTGGGCCAACCATCCGATCACTACTCTTTGCCGGAATTCCAGTAGTACTAGCGGCCAACTTTATGGTTGGTGGCTCGCGTATCGCCGAAGCCTTCTCGCTAACGGGAATGAATGCCGTTCTATCCTTTGGCTTCTTTGGACAGCTGGTGTGGATGTTTGGAGGTTTAACAATACTAATCCTTCTGGGTAAGGCAAATCATATACGCAACCTAGCGCCCGGTATGGCTGGTTCACTATCGCACTCTGGACTAACTGGAGCATGTACCGCAGGCGATTTGGGCAACGAAGCACAGGTAAGAGCACCTATAATGATAAATATTCCATTCGTAGGGCATATCTTCGTATTCTCCATTCTTGCAGCCAGTACGGCATCGGGTAAGCTGCTTATTCCCTACACTCTAATCGTAGTAGTCGTAGGCATTATACTAACCTATTTTTCATTGAACACCCTGAGAAAAGCAGAGGGAAAGGAGTCGAAAGAAATTCGTGGCCTCATGCTATTCTCCCTGGGATGGCAGCTCATTGCCGTATTTGGAGGATTACTAATCCTAAATCTTGGTGGTATGGGCCTTAACGACTCGGTTATGGCCAACGCATCGGCCATATCGCACTTCGGCCTTTTTGCGGCTATACAAGGGGGAATGTTTGGAGAGCAAGCCTCTGGGCTTATAGCTTTTGTTTTTGCCATGCCGTTCCTTGTTCACCCACTAGTATTTGGGATATTTGGTAAAACAGCCGAGAACAATGGGGTTATGCCTAGCAAAATTGTTTATACCCTTGCAGCAATTGGTGTGCTTGGAGTGACCTATGCGCTAATCTTTTAAACCCTCATAGAATTGTTCTAACAGTTCGATTTTAGAACCGGTCGTATACCTTTACACCAGATCTACTGGCACCTATGATTATACAAAGCACAGAGCCTTGCCCAAAAGCAAGGCTCTGTTGCAAATGCCCCTGGCTCTATACCTAAAATATTCAATTGGTGACTTGCCTTGTGTTTAAAGCACTAGGTCTTGTTTGGTTGACATATTTAAAGATTGCCCCTAGCGCTGTATTCGGCTACCAAGCTTTATTTAATATTTGAGGTAAACTTTACGGCAAAAGAACTATAGGTGCAGCGTGCTTTATATTTTTGCCCAGCACACTTCATATTGAAGGCTTTACATTACTTAGATAATGAAATATTAATTAGCTTTGTATTTAACAAATCGTAATTTGGAAATCAACCAAAACAACTTATTATGACCGAAAGTAAAAACAATTACCAAGGCAATGGCCCTTCAGGGGCAATTTATGGGCTTGGGCTTATTGGGGCAGCAGTTTACTACATTGGCGCAGCCACAACCTTTTGGACTGGAGTACTGGGGTTCCTGAAAGCATTGGTTTGGCCAGCCTTTTTAGTTTACGAGGCTCTTAAATCGCTTGCTGCCTAGCGCGGCCCATCCAACAGCTTGCTAAGCACATCGAGTACCTGAACCACCTTAATGGGTTTGACTAGGTAGCTATCGAAAGCTTTACTATAAATAGCTACCTCATGCTCCAATGCGTAAGCAGTTTGAGCAACAATAGGCAATTTTGGGCGAATGCCCTTTATGAGCTTGGCCGCTGTGAGACCATCCATTACAGGCATCCGAATATCCATGAGCACAAGGTCGATACTTTCATTCTCTCTACATATATCAACAGCTTGCCTCCCATTGGTGACTGTAATCACCTTGCACCGCTTTTCAGATAGTAGCTCCCTAAGGTACACGAGGTTAAACTCCTCGTCTTCGGCTACTAGTATAATATACCCTTCTAACGAGCACTTTGCCTTCTCAACCACCACCTCCTGTTCATGAGCTAATGCTAACTTCTGGTTTGGTATGGTAAAATAAAAGGTTGATCCAATACCCACTTTTGATTCTAACCAGATTTTGCCCCCAAGCAGCTCAACTAACCCCTTGCAGATAGGAAGACCTAAGCCTGTTCCTCCATACGAGTGCTGTATGGTTAAATCGGCTTGAGCAAATCGTTTAAAAATTCGATGCTGTTTTCCCTCCTCGATACCAATGCCAGAATCGCTTACATAAAACTCTATTGTGTCAGCCTGAAGCACACAGCCAAACTCAACGACTCCCTTTTGGGTAAATTTTATGGCATTCCCAAGTAGATTGGAGAGAATTTGGTGAAGCTTAGCTTTGTCGGTTCCGATAATTGCTGAATCCATAGGGAGCCATTTGCCAACACGCAGCTGCACATCGCCTCTGAGCTTAAGCTTTAAACTATGAGAACCTTCCAACTCACGCAAAAGATCATTCACATTCACCTCTGAGCGAAAGACCCTCTCCTGCCCTGTTTCAAGCGATGAAATGGTTAAAATATTAGTAACGACCGAGAGCAGCTGCAGGCTGTTATCCACAATAAATTTTGAGTATTGCTTACGCTTCTCGGGGGTTAAATTTGGGCTATTAATCTTCTCGGAAAAGCCACAAACAGCATTAAGCGGGGTACGTATCTCATGCGACATGTTTTGTAGGAAAGCCGATTTTAACCTATCGCTCTCCTCGGCCTTCTCTTTGGCCTTAAGAAGCGCCTGCTCATTGGCTTTCTTCTGTGTGATATCTTCAGAAATTCCTATTAAAAACTTGCCGTTTCCACTGCTATCCCTAACTGCAATCTTTTTGGTGTATAAAATTTTGGGGCCATTTCTTGTGTCAATCAGTTCTTCCTCAACCACAAGTATATCATCCGACTCAAAAACCGATCTGTCCTTAGAGGTGAAAAAACTGGCTTGATTCTCAGGAAACAAATCATAATCACTCCTACCAATCAGTTCATGCCTAGCATACCCCAAAAGAGCCTCCGCCGCCTTATTCACCCTAATTAACTTTAGGTCTTTGGCATCTTTTATAAAAACCATGCTGGGAATATTATCGAACAAGTTCTCAATAAAAGCCTCGCTCTGCTCTGCCTTCTCCTTCGATGCCTGTAGCTGCTTATTCTTAATGTCGAGTTCTCGTTGGTTATTCCTAATTGATTTAAAGATGGGGATCATAAAGTATAGCCCAGCAGACAAAAATATTGATATGATCAATGCTGTATACTCAGCCAGGGTTACGCTGCTTCCCTCAATAGTCCCTTTAAAAATTGCAATTAGCGTAATTACTCTCCTGATTGCCATTAGCGATATGGCTAATGCTATTAGTATCCAAGCAAAATACCTTTCGGTCACGAAAATAAGATAGATAGCCACACCTACTGCAACAAGTTGAAAAAGAATTGATGCGATGATCACCGCTATTTCCATAGCATTAACGCATTAGATTTAGAAACCACCTATTTTTGGCAATTAGATATAAAGATAATGGCTTATTTATATGGCTATGAGAAAAGCAACTTTTCTCAGGTCATAACAAATCTACTAAATATAATTATCAAAAGGGAAACAGTAAAACTAATATTTTAACCTTGGGGTGGCTAATTGCTTACAAGAGGGTTAGGCTTACCACTAATTGCTGTGCTCGGCAAACAGCTATTTTACATACCGCTGCTTACCTATGCCTTAAACAGGCTTCCAGCTCACTTCGAATTGGCACATCCACATGGTAAGTTATGTACCATTGCAAATACCAATAGAGTTTGTCTTTGAAACGAGTTTCTAAACACCATAGGAGTATCCAAAACTGACACTAGCCGTTTACCTTGCGGTTTGGACTCCGGCGGCAAAGTATACTTAGAAACCTCACCTGTTGAAAACATTCGGGGGAGCCTCTTTGATCCACTTTGGGCATCATATTGGGTATTAGCAAAACCGCACTGCAAGCAGCATAATACAAGAACTAAGCACTTGCTCCATACCGAAGGGAATAAGCCGAGAAAATTTTATTGGCATTCAACAGTTCCGCTTGCTAGCGAATTATTTCACCAACTTGGCAAGATGTTTTTATAGCAATAAACTGCAGGAAAATTTGCGCATGGGGTTTTGCGATATAGCTTTTGTAGTAAAACCACAGCCCCCTATGTACTATGAGAGTTCTAGTTTTAACGTTAGGATAAGCTACTTTTCACCAACCAGAACTTGTGCTTCTCTAGCAGCAGGTAACTTTATTCGGGAAAGAAGCCAAGCAAGCAGAAGTCCACTAATCATTTGCCAAATGCCCCACCAAGCAGCCATAACAGCCATTCCACCATTGGCGTCGAAGAGTTTTGGATTGAAAATAAGGATTAACGCTAGTCCCGAGTTCTGTATACCCGTTTCAATGCTTAACGAGCGCCTATCGGCTCTCGGAACACGTCCAATTGTACCTACCAAATAACCTGTAAAAAGGGTCTGGGCATTAAGCACAAGGATAAGTACACCTATGGGTAAAAGAATACGCCCCATAAAATCGACATTAGCGTATAATGCTCCAAAGATAAAGCTGAGGTAAAGCACAACTGAGCCAATTTTAATGTGCTTTAAGTACTTCTTAGTAAACTCGGGGAACCTATGACCAAACCACATCCCCAGAATCAGTGGCAAACCTAGCAGAATGAATACCGTTTGCGCCATCTGCAGAAAATCAATTTCGATGGGGATATTTAGATGCAAAGCTCTTTCGGAATACCGCACATACATACCCCCCCAAATGGCGTAATTCAGGGGTGTTAGTATTGTTGCCGACAGAGTGGCAATGGCGGTTAGGCTAACCGACAGCGCCACGTTGGCCTTGGCCAACGACGATATGAAGTTGGAAACATTGCCCCCGGGACACGCCGATATTAGGATCATTCCCATGGCTATTGAGGGCGGTGGATTTAGAAGCAGAACTAGCACAAAGGTCAGAGCAGGTAGCAGAATAAACTGAGAGCCTACACCCAAAATTGCCGACTTGGGATAGTTTACAATATTTTTAAAGTTATCAATCTTTATCTCTAAGGCAACCCCAAACATAATGGCTGCTAGGGTTAAATTCATAAACAGTAATCCGCCCTCGCTGAAGTTAAGGCGTAGCGAATCGATATCCATTAGCAAATCGTACATATTCGTTGGGTTTGGGTTGGCTCCAAAAGTAGGGATAAAAAAATTAAATGGAGTACGCCTTATGGTTGGATTTTAAAAACATCGATTTTAGGTGCGATTACTGGTTGATACCCAAAACAAAGACACTAGCGCAGAATCACCTCGCCCTGTGGATGTCTCAGTATCGTTTCGTAGTATCTGTCTACCAAAAACAGGGGATTAAAAAGTTGGATTGCCGAAGCATTCTCGATATCGCTATTTAAAACTTTTCCTGTATGTGTATTTACTACTAAATATTCTGTTTCCACTCGTCCTTCGCCCATAGCTGCAGGCATTCTTATAATGGTTGCCCAGCGCTTATTCTCACTAATATCTACCACCTGAAAAACCGATTCGGGATCGTTTAAAATCTGAACGCCCTTTTGCGCAGGAGTATCAATAAGTACTTGCCCCTCATTACTATCATCAACATAAACATTTAGCACCTTGGGGTAAGGCTGGTTTCGGTAATCGGCCACATAGGTGTCATTGAAGAACAGCTCGCTTACACAGGTATCGTCATACTTTGTTCCCTTGTAAACAGACACAATCTCAAGCTGAAGAAAGGCGGATACCTGAAAAATGGGCTCTTCATGGTGCGTTGCGTAAAGCTCTTTCACCTTTTCAGTAAACTTTGCAATATCGGCATGTGCGAACGGGAACATAAAAGTCTGAAGCATATCAACATCCCTCAAGTCGATATAATGCTCGCCAGGAAGCTGCATCATTTTAAAGAGCATGGTAACCTCCGATGCATAGCCTACAGGATTTATCCCCACATGGCAAGTTACCCTAAACCTTTTTACCCTATTGTTCTGCTGATAGAGCGAGGGGCTTTTACCGTACCCAGCATGCACATTGATAGACCGGCAGTAGTGGGGAAGCGATATGTATACGGATTGTCCAACACCACTCCTCAGTTCACCCTCAACCCAAGCGGTGGTGTAGTTTCCGTCTACCAGGTTTAACACGCCATAGCGCTTATTAAACCACTCTTCTCCCTGATTTGGATCGTTAAGTTCAGATGTGGCCCTAAGGAAGTAGCCATTAGACTCGTACATGGCCAAATCGACCCACTCTTGTGCCCAAAGGCATTGGGATACAAGCATTAAGGCTACTAAGATTCCTCTCATATTGGTATGGGTTACTATTTGTACTGGGGCAGGCCTTCCAATTTTCCTACAACAACATCCCTTGTGTGTAGTAGTCGGCTACGCTCATGGCCCTCTTTGCTGTCGACATAACGGTTAATACGCCTAATCAAGCGATCGATATCCTTGGCGGTCAAATCATTTGCCATTAGTTCGATTATGGCAAGCGTGTAAGCGCGGCAATTCTCAAAGGACTCAATCTCGGCCAACCGCTCTCGCTTTGTTTGCGGGTAAATTTCATCAAAATTGAGCCCCCACTCCAGCAGCGAGATATGCTCGGTTTCTCTGCCTATCAAGCTCAAACTAACTTTTCTAATCGCTGAAGAATCGATGGTCATTGGCTCTATCTCTACAATAACATCTTGAGCATGTTTGTACAAAAACCAGCGATTCAAACTGTTTTCAGCCATAGGGGTGGGGGTCATACTTGAATCATTCTCCTCCTTAGGCAAAGCGTGCAAAGGTGCGAGGTTGAATATCACATCGTTATTAATGAAAAAAGCCGTTGTCTCCCACCTGCTTCTATTGCCATAGAACGAACCAAAATCGTAGATTCGGTTTAGGCTACTGTCCTCAAAGCTATATGTGAATAGGGAGATGTTACGGTATAGGCTTTTGGATATTCCACCATCGGGAAACCTCAGCAAACCCTTAGGGTGCCTAAAAATATGATGGAATTTGTAAAAAACTACCTGCGACGAGTCGGCGTTGTAATTTGCACCCCAGCCAATATCGGAGCTAATTTGAATGCCACCGTAACATCCGCTTAGTAAGATTGATGCTGTAACTACTAGGAGAACATTTAAAAATTTCATTGGCAACTCTGTTTAGCTTCCATTAAAGACCTTAAGCTTTAGGAAAAATACGGCATCGTTTATCTTGATAAACAGCTCCATATTGTCCCTAGTAAAAGTACCCTTACCGTCGCGCTTATCCTCCGAGAGAGTCCAACTTCCCTCCCACCCATTATCGGCTAGTACCTGCTGGTAATGATTTACGATATCGCCCCGCATCTTGGGGTTTATTTTCTCGATGTTAAAGGACTTGTAGGTTTTTTGCCCCTGGGCATCATCATTAACAACTCCCTGCCCAATGCGAATATCATTTGCTGATACACCCTCATGCAGCACTACTGATTGGGGAAAACCCTCGGGTAAACTGAGAGGCTCAGAAACAATTTTATCTTTTGAATCTACAGATCTTACTTTTTGATCTACCTGCTCGCAGGCATTAAGAGCTAAGGCCACTAGAGCTAGGCTAAGGATATACTTTAGGTTCATAGGTTTAAGGTTATGGGGTAGATATCTAAAGGCAAAGGTCATTTAAAAATGCATACATGTCAAGTACTGTGCAGTTTTTTTGCCGATATAGAAAGTAACCCACCGCGAAACTGCGGGGTATAGCTTACCTGTATACCATATCCCTATAAGAGAGTTGTTCGGCTAGTTTTCCTAATTGACAAAACTTGGGAAATCTTAACGATTCCAAGTCCAAAGTACGGACGCTGGAATGTTAAGGGAACAAAACGGCAAGAAAGGGAAACCACCTCCTTTGTAGTAAACCCCAACGTCAAAACTTGGAATCGTCCACCTGCCTTTGGGGGTCATTCCAACGTTTTGTCACCCCCCCTAGGCAAACTTCATTAAAAAGCCAACTCAAGCATCACCTCAAAAATACCTGTGTCGGGCACAGGGTTACCTTGATTATTATCGAGATAATTGTAATCGACCACAACCTTGGTTCTACCCTGAATGTGATATGCCACCCCAAAAATGTAGCGGGTAGAATAGGTTGGAATAGCCGTATCGTAGGTTTCGTTATTATCGTACCTAGCAAAAATGCTTGCCTTTTTACTGAATAGCTTAACCTCTCCAAACAAACTTTGCCCCCGGTTTTTAAAAGGATTACCCATGGGGTCAACCAGCCTTCCCGTATGGTCGCCTAATGCTTGATAAACCTGGCCAGTTATCACAAAGTACTCCTGCTCGTACGATAAAAACCCAGCGTACAAATTCCAATCGGGGGCAGCAGGGGTATTGCCTTTCCCAAGAGCCCCTGTAAAGCTGGTTTGCAACCCCGGAATGTGATTTGGCAAGGGTCTTAGCGTTAGGCGCCATTGAAAGGTCTTATTGTCATTCTTCTCCAGCGCATTGTATCCGCCTCCATTGTACACCCCCAGTGCGAATGACCCATACTTGCCAGCATGGTTACTATTCACTCTTCTCTGAAAATCCTCATCCATCTTCCCCCCTATAAGCGATGTTAGGGTAATGCCGAAATCGGCAGAACTTACCTGATCAATCCGATCTAGATAATGAGCACCTTCAACACGATACCTATTAATTTTTTCTTCATACTCAATAAAGGGCGTGTAAACCTGTCCTATCAATATGGATGGCTCGGTGAAAAAGCCCTGGCGAGTAGGATCTTTAAACTCGGCAAAGCAGTACTTAAGGCGCATCTCTACATCGCCCTCACCATCGCCCTCCTGATCGACAGTAATATCAGGAGTAATTCTTCCGCTTAGATAAGGTGTTATGTTCTTGCTAAAGGTTATGTAACCTCGCTTTATGGCAAACTCATTATGGCTTTCGCCCACAGCGCTGTGATACCTATAGCCCAAAAAGAGTTGAGCCGAGACCTTACTGTCGGAAAGGAATTTTGCCATTTGTCTCTCCATAGCCGTAAGCGAATCTACCTCAACACTCGGCATGGCCGCATTGCTAACCAAGTTAACAGAGCATACCAGTAGCAAAACTTTAAATAATCTCATAATCATGGGGAAATTTGAACGGCCAAAATTATAAAAAAACCCCTTAGAATAAAACAAAATCCCACAACCCGCATAAACAATGTAAACAGCCAGTATCCAGACCTTAACACCCCACCTATTGAGGAAAATAAAACGACGAATACTCCTTAGAAGCTAAACGATTAGACTGCGCACCTGTCTAAAACATCATTACAGAATCTATAATCATGAACATGTAAACAAAAAGAAATAGTAAAAGCAACTAAATCACTTACAAAATGAAAAATTACTTACTACTGATCATCCTCACCATTTTGCTAGTACCAGCAAAGGGACAGGATGAGGCACTATGGCTTCGTTACCCAGCCATTTCGCCTAATGGACAGGAGATTGTTTTTAGCTACAAGGGCGATTTGTACAAAGTTTCATCAACTGGAGGAACTGCTACTCCCCTAACCCTGCATGAGGCTCATAACTTCATGCCCGTTTGGAGCCCCGATGGCAGTAAAATTGCATTTGCAAGCGATCGCTTTGGCAATTTTGATGTTTACGTGGTTCCCTCTACAGGTGGTACAGCAAAACGGATAACTTACCACTCAGGCAACGATTTCCCTTGGGATTTTACCCCCGATGGCCAAAACGTAATATTCAGCTCACCCCGAAACGACCTCAACACCTCAGTAAGGTTTCCAAATCGAGGGCTCTTTGGCAAGCTATACCAAGTTCCCGTTGATGGTGGCAGAAACCTACTGATATCAACCGCAGGGTTCCAGCACGCACGCTTCGACAGCAATGGGGAGCGCATAATATTCCAGGACCGCAAAGGATATGAGGATGAGTGGCGTAAGCACCACACCTCATCGGTTACCCGCGATATATGGGTTTACGACATTAATAAGAAGCAGTACACCAAGGTAAGCAATTACGAAGGCGAAGATCGCGAACCCATATTCACTACCGATGGGCAATCGTTCTACTACCTTAGCGAGAAGAATGGACATCAAAATATTTTTAAGCGCTCGCTGGGCGAAAGTCCAACCGAGGTACAGCTCACCCATTTCGATAATCATCCCGTAAGGCATCTAACCCGCGCCAACGATAACACCCTTTGCTTTACCTGGAACGGGGAGATCTATACACTTAAAGAAGGTGGACAACCAACTAAAGTTACCGTGCACGCTCCGTTCGACTTTAGGGGTAAAGACGGGAAGATCCTATCGGTAAGTATCGGTGCAACCGAAATGGCGCTATCGCCCAACGGTAAGGAGGTTGCCTTCGTTTTCCGTGGCGAGGTGTTTGTAACATCTACCGAAGGAAATACAACCAAACGAATTACCAACACCCCAGAGCAGGAACGTATGCTTAGCTGGGCTCCCGATGGCCGCACCCTATACTACTCCACCGAGCGCGGCAATAGCTGGGACATATACAAGGCAACCATTGTACGCAGCGAGGAGCCCTACTTCTTTGCTTCAACCTTAATACAAGAAGAGCCAGTAATTGCAACCGAGAAGGATGAATTCCAGCCCATGGTTTCGCCCGATGGCAAGAACATTGCCTACCTCGAAGAACGTAACACCCTCAAAGTATTCAATATCGAGAATAAATCAAAGAAAGTTATTATCCCCGAAGGGAATAATTTCTCGTACCGCGATGGCGATCAGGACTACACCTGGAGCCCCGACAGTAAGTGGCTGGTAGCAAGAAGTTCCATGGGATTCTACGGTGCATCCTACCTAGTTGCATACGATATTGCCAACCCGCAAACGGAGCACAAACTAACCAACAGCGGTTTCTCCGACGGCAATCCAATTTGGACAATGGACGGAAAAGCAATGCTATGGGTAAATGATAAGGATGGCAAAAAACCTTTGGCATTTCAGGGTGCGCGAGAGGTAGATATTTTCGCCATGTTTTTCGACAAGGAGCAATACGATCGGTTCATGCTGAGCAAGGAGGAATTCGACCTATTAAAGGAACGTGAGGACAAGGAGAAGAAGGAAAAGGATGGTGATGATAAAAGCGATGATAAGAAAAAAAAGAAAGCTGCCAAGAAGAAGGACGACACCCCAAAATGGATACCCGACTTCAAAAATGTTGAGGACAGGAGGGTGAAACTAACACCAGGATCGGCAAATCTGGCTAGCTTCAACGTTTCCCCAAAAGGTGATAAGCTTTACTTTATGGCTCGCTACGAGAAGAATTACGATATATGGGAAGTTGACACCCGCACCAAGGAGCTAAAATCGTTGGCCAAGCTAAATGCTCGTCGTGGCGGCCGTATGGAAATTAGTGAGGATGGAAAAACGCTATTCGTTCTTGCCAACGGCAGAATTCAAAAAGTAGACACCAAAAACGGCAAGGTTAGCCCAGTATCAATTAGCACCGAAATGGTGCTTGATGCAGTTGCCGAGCGTGAGTATATATTCCATCATACTTGGCGTCAGGTGCAAAAGAAGTTTTACGACCCCAACCTGCACGGCATCGACTGGGATATGTACCGCGATGCCTACGCCCGATTCCTGCCTCACATCAACAACAATTACGATTTTCAGGAGCTGCTAAGCGAAATCCTAGGCGAGCTAAACGGATCGCATACCGGTGGGCGATACTCGCCACGCCATGAGAATGGCGATGCCACCGCATCGCTTGGCCTTTTCTACAACGAGCAGAAAGGCGGAAACGGCCTTGAAATTACCGAGGTAATTAAGGGTGGACCACTCGACAAGGCCGACAGCAAGGTTAAAGCTGGTCATATCATCGAAAAGATTGATGGCGAAGCCATAACTGAAAGCCTCGACTGGAATTTACTACTTAACCGCAAAGCCGATAGAAACGTGCTACTTAGCCTATACGACCCCGCCACCAAGCAGCGATGGGACGAGACGGTTAAACCCATATCGTATGGAGCCGAGAACGGATTACTGTATAACCGCTGGGTTGAAACCATGCGCGACATGACCGAGCGGCTAAGCAACGGCCGTGTGGGCTATGTACATGTAAGGGGGATGAACGATGGAAGCTACAGAACCGTTTTCGATGAGGTGCTGGGTAAGAATGCCGATAAGGATGCGCTAATTGTTGATACCCGTTTTAACGGTGGGGGTTGGCTACACGAAGACCTGTCGAACTTTCTTGACGGCAAACCTTACGCCACATTCAGACCCTATGGGTATATTGCAAAGGGTGGCGAGCCTCGCGACAAGTGGGCCAAACCCAGCGCAGTGCTCATGAGCGAGAGCAACTACAGCGATGCACACGCATTCCCCTACGCATATCGTGCCAAGCGAATTGGCAAGCTAATAGGCATGCCCGTACCGGGCACTAGCACTGCCGTTTGGTGGGAAACGCAAATTGACCCAACCATTGTGTTTGGCATTCCAATGATTGCATTCTACGGCATTGAGGAGGACAGACCCCTAGAGAACCTTCAGCTGGAACCAGATGTTAAGGTAGAAAATCCGTTCGAGAAAGTTCTTTACGGCGAGGACAAACAGCTAGAGAAGGCTGTGGAGGAACTACTAAAAGAGATTTAAACATAAGATAATGAATACAGTAAAAGGGTGGCCAGTTTTTGGCTGCCCTTTCTTAGTTGGCTACGATTATTTACCCTATAACCCCACCACCATTCAGATTCTCCAATAAAATCTTAAAGCCAAGTCCAAGTAATACCAGTCCACCAACAATCTCCATACGCTTGCCAAATCGCAGCCCAGCCTTCTTTCCAAAAAGCATACCCAGCATAGCAAATAGGTAGGTGGCAAAACCAATGATTAGTATTGCCTGAAAAATATTTACCTCGATAAACGCAAAGGAGAAACCCACCACCAGCGCATCAATACTGGTAGAAATAGCCATTCCAACAATTACAATAAGCTTAAAAGGATTTACTGGATTCCGCTTCTCCTCCGGCTTAAGGCTCTCAACTATCATCTTTACCCCAATCCCCGACAACAAGGCAAAAGCCAAGTAGTGACCAAGCCCATTGGTGAAAACAACCAGCTGCTCGCCTAGTATCCATCCTGCTAATGGCATTGCCCCTTGAAAAAATGCCATGACCAATGCCAGCCAAGTGGCTTGCCAAAACCTGATTTGGCATCTCATAACACCTATCGAAACCGAAACAGCGAAAGTATCGAAGCTTAAACCAATGGCCACAAGGGTCAAAGTGGGTATATCCATTTATTATCTAGAGTTGAGGTCTGCAAAAATACTAAAATATTATAGTCATACCAGAATTAAGATCTACCTCAACATTTCACCCTACGTTGCTTTGGGGATGGAAGATATTGATTTTTTATCACTAGTGTTCATTTGCGAACACTAAGTGTTCATTCCCACACAATAAAACTGGGCATCAGTTCTGTTGTACCCTCATCATTACCCTTGACTAGCTGAGCATTGGCCAGAATGGCACGCAGGTTGGACAACATAAACTCGTACAATTTCAACAAATAGAACTATGCTAAAAAATTATTTAAAAACAGCCTACCGGAATATAATCAGGGAAAAGTACTACACAATGACAAACATTGTGGGTTTAGCAGTTGGAATAGCTTGCTGTGTACTAATACTTCTATTTATTAACCATGAATCTAGCTACGACAATTATCATACTAGGGCTGATAGGCTATATCGTTTATACATTGACGGAAAGTTTGGGGATAACCTGATAGGATCATCGAAAACCTCTGCCCCAATTAAGGATGCCTTTGAGCATGAAATAGCCGAGATAGAACAGGTTACTCGACTTATGGAATCTATTCGACCTGTAGTCCGCAAAGATGAAGACTCATTTATTGAGGAGAATTTCTTTTACGCCGACTCCAACTTCTTTAGCACCTTTACGGTTGAGGTTATAGAGGGGAACCCCAAAACCGTGCTATCCAAGCCAAACTGTATGGTGATAACCCGAGAAATGGCAAAAAAATACTTTGGTGACGAAAATCCTATTGGCAAATCTTTAACAGTAAATAGTTATGAGATAGAAATAACTGGGATTACAGAAAAAATGCCCTCAAATTCTCATTTTCAATACAATTTTTTAGCTTCATTAACCACAATGGGTGTTGATAGCTGGCAAAGCTGGCTAACAAGCAATCTATACACATACGTTTTGCTCAAGCCTGGAGTCAACCCCAACGACATTTACCCCAAATTTCATAATATGGCTTACAAGTACGTAGGGCCTGAAGTACAGCAAGCTATGGGGATTGATTTGGAAACATTTGAGAAGATGGGTAACTCCTACGGATTCTTTCTCGAGGCTGTTCCTGATATTCATCTTTACTCCAACTTGGATCATCAGATAAGCGCAGGAGGTAATATTGCTTATATATACTTCTTTTCAACCATCGCCCTTTTTATTCTAGCAATAGCTTGCATCAACTATATGAATTTGGCTACAGCAAAATATTCGAACAGAGCTAAAGAAGTAGGAATTAGGAAGGTAGTGGGAAGCAGTCGAAAAAAACTCATTATACAGTTTCTTTTTGAATCGATTATAGTTTGCCTAATTGCTGTACTTATTGCTATGACAGCAATTGAGATTGTTCTACCGCAATTCAATTACTTAACGGGTAAGGATTTGTCACTTTCCTACTTTGACAATTGGTTTATTCTCCCTGCTTTCATTGTTTTTGGCACTTTTGTAGGGATACTTTCTGGAATTTACCCAGCCTTCTTCATGTCATCCTTCAAACCCATTGTCGTGCTAAAAGGCCAGCTCAACTCTAGCATGTCAAGCAGCCAATTCAGAGGAGTCTTGGTAGTAGTTCAATTTGCAATTACCATAGCGCTTTTTGTAAGCACTTTTGTAGTAACCCAGCAGCTCTACTTCTTCAAATCTAAAGATTTAGGATTCAGCAAAGAGGGAGTTGTTGTTCTTAAACGCACCCATACACTCGGTGATAAATACGGCGCATTTCGTGAAGAACTCCTCAGTTCGCCTGACATAATAGATGCCAGTTTCTGTGATGCTTTACCCGGATACAGCTACAATGGCACAACCGTTTCTGTTGAAGGGAAACCGTCAGAGGAGATGGTGCAAACAGGTATCGTTAGAGCGGACGAGAACTATATTCATACCCTAGGAATTCAACTTGTAGACGGGCGATACCTTAGCAGTAATTTTAGTACCGATCGAGAATCTATAGTAATAAATCAAAAAATGGCTAGCATGGCAGGCCTTTCCGAGCCGCTAGGGAAAAGGCTACTTATCCCATACTTCAATGGAGACAAAGTAACACCGGGCACCATCGTTGGGGTAATGCCAGATATCTACTTCGAGTCGTTACACAAAGAGACCAAACCAATGGTTTACGCCCTTAGCTCAGGAGCCGATTGGCTTATGGCAATTCGGTTTAGAAAAGATAACATCACAAATTCGCTTAAACACATTGAAAGCAAATGGAAGGAGTTTAATCCCAACCAACCCTTCTTATACTCTTTTCTAAATTCTGATCTGGAAAAACTATACAAAGAGGAGGAGCGAACAAGCAAAATCTTTAGCCTTTTCTCAATCCTTGCCATTTTTATTGCTTGCCTTGGCCTTCTGGGTATGGCTTCGTTCGCTGCTGAAAAAAGAACAAAGGAGATAGGGGTACGAAAGGTACTTGGGGCTGAGAATAAATCAATATTTATTCTCCTCTCGAAACAAGTAATCATGCTCGTTATTTATGCTGCCCTTTTTGCATCACCCATAGCATGGTTCGTCATGAAAAATTGGCTTAATAACTTTGCTCATCGAATCGACATTGCACCCTGGATGTTCTTCGCATCAATATTTATTGCATTTGCCATTGCGCTGCTAACCATAAGCTACCAAGCAATAAAAGCTGCAACCGCCAATCCAATCAGATCATTGAAATACGAGTAATTTCATTCCCAATACCATAATAAAAGGGGCGATAAAATAATGTCGTCCCTTTGTTATTTTAACACTTTACACGTTAACATTGTGTGTTTTGGTGTATTTTTGAGGCATTGTTTAGCTTAGTAAAAAAAATATGCAGCGAAACCTAAGAATTACAGCGATTACCCTTTTGCTAATTAACAGCATTGGTGCCCTTTGGGGCGGAGCAGGTCTTATATACGACCCTTCAGGTGAGTTTATGCAGATGCCCCTCGATTTCCTCACCCATTCCCCTTTCAATAGCTACTTGATACCGGGGATAATCCTATTTACGGTTAACGGCCTGATGTGCCTTGCGGCAGCCATTCTAACCATCCGCAAGTGGAGTTATCATCCACAGCTTATCATTTTGCAGGGAATACTACTTGCGGGCTGGCTCTCGGTTCAAATCATAATGATACAAGTTTTTTACGCACCTTTGCATTTACCCTTTTACCTTATTGCACTTGCATTGATTATGTCGGGTTCAGTTTTATTAAGAGCAAAACCAGCATAACACAAAGTTAAACATTAAGATACACTCTTTAAAACCCTACGCCATGAAACCAATCATCCTACTGGCTTTAGCCATAATGATATCGTCAATCGTCGTTGGCGAAACGCAAAAGAATGTTGAGTCGTCCATAAAGCACGTAACCGTATACCAGGTTGGTGCGCAGATAACTCGCAAATCGGAGGTAAAAATTGAAAAAGGCATCACCGAGCTCCAATTCAGCGGGTTGCCCCAGGCCATTAACCCCGAGAGCATACAAGCATCAGCCGATGCTGGGGTAACCATCCTATCTGTTACCCATGCCATCGACTACCTGAATAAGCAGAAGGCCACCGATCAGGTGCTGAAGCTCGAGAAAAGGCGTGAGGTGATAAACGACAGCATCAACATCCATAAAAACCTGCAGCGGGTTTACGCTCAGGAAAAGGATATGGTTATCGCAAACCAAGCCATTGGTGGCGATAATGGAATAAGCGCTGCCGACCTGGAGAAGATGGCCGTATTTTTCCGGAATCGACTTTCGGAGATTGAGAGCCTACACTACCAGCAAACGCTCAAAATTCGTAAGCTACAACGCGAGATGGTTACCATTACGCAGCAGCTGCTCGAGCTTAACGCGCAAATTGATATGCCCACCAGCTTGGTTAAGGTTAAGGTTAGCAGCGAAGCGGCTAAAAACGCCAAAATGGAACTTCGCTACTTTATTGCCGATGCCGGCTGGAAACCCAATTACGATATCAGAATTGAGGATGTGAACTCGCCCCTCGGGCTTTTCTACAAGGCCAAGGTAAACCAGAACACAGGCGAGGACTGGAAAGATGTACTGCTTACCCTCTCCTCGGGCGATCCATCCATTAGCAACTATAAACCCGAACTCGATGCTTACTTCCTAACATTCGACAACTTCTACAGCAAGAGGGATCCGCTTGAGGCTTCAAAACCTTACTCAGGAACCGTATCGGGAAGAGTTGTTGATGAAATTGGAGAGCCAATCCCCGGGGTTTCAATAATGATAAAGGGAACCACGCAGGGAGTTGCCACCGATATGGATGGCCGGTACTCCATTAAGGTTCCTAGCGCTAGTAGCACATTGGTTTACTCCTTTATTGGGATGAAATCGTTGGAACTCCCAGCTAGTTCCCCCGTTCGAAATGTTAGGATGGAAAGCGATAACGTGGCGCTCGAGGAGGTGGTTGTTACAGCTTATGGCGCCAGATCTGAAAATATGATGATAAGGGGTGTATCTAGTTCTGCTCCAAAAATGAATATTCAAATCCCTTTGGCCATTGAGAAGAGCCAGGTGGCAACCGAGTTTAAGATTGAAATCCCATACTCCATTCCCTCCGATAATCAAGCCTACGATGTTTCAATTCTTGAGTACACCGCACCGGCTCAGTACAAGTATGCTGCTGTTCCCAAGCTTACCACCGACGCATTTCTTATGGCCAGCATCCCCGATTGGCATCTCTACGAGCTGCTCGATGGCGATGTAAGCCTGTTCTTCAAGGGAATCTACCAAGGAAAAACCTACTTCGACTTAAGTTCCATTGAGGATACGCTTACCGTTTCGATTGGGCGCGACCGCGATATTCAGATTAAGCGCGAGTCGAAGAAGGAGTTTTCTCGCCGTAGCGTAGTTGGATCCAATAAACGCGAGCAGCGCGTTTGGGAAATTTCGGTAAAGAATAACAAACCTTTCCCTGTGGATATTGTGGTTGAGGATCAGTACCCCATATCAAGGTTAAGCGATATAAAAGTTGAGCAGGTTGATGCCCCCGGGGCAACCATCGATGAGGCTACTGGCAAGGTAAAATGGAACCTTAATCTAAAATCGGGCGAAACCCGAACCCTGCAGATTAAGTACACTGTGCGATATCCACAGAATAGAAAACTGCTGGTGGAGTAAAGATTTTTCACCAACTATAATGGCTTTATGAAACTCTGCGCCTCCTTTGTGTTTATATTTCATTCCATCACAAAGAAGGCGCAGAAAACACAAAAACCTTAAACTACCATTTCCTTAAAAAAATCTTCCATAGCAGCGATAGGTAAACCAGCTGAAGGGTAACACCAATTGCGCTAAAAAGCGCAAAGTGCCCAAAGCTGCTAATCTCTTCGAACGATCGGCAAACCCAAAAGGTGGGTATGGGTGCGAGCAGATATTTCAATCCCCCAGGGATAAAAAACTGGATAAAGGCAATAAATATAACAAAGCTAATACCCTTAAGTACAGCTGCCGCCTCAATTTTATTCGATGATATGCACAGCATCACAAAGGCCAAAATGGGTGCCAGTATCGACACATTGATAGACAGAACGATCATCTCAAAAAAACCAATCGAAACAAGCCCGTTTAGTGCAAAAAAGAAGATTGAATTAAACAACCCCACTGCAATCATCGTTAAAACCCTTAGGCCAATTAGCTTATTAAGGTTAAATGGCAAAACCCTTAGCACCTGATTGATTCCCCCATCCTTCTCGTCCATCATCACAAAGCCCATTACAAAGGCTGGGAAAATGGCCACCATTGCGCCAAACATAAGCACAACCAGCGGGGCATAATCGGTAACCTCGGGAAACAGTTCGATTAGTGCTGCCCCGCCAAACCGTACTAGCGGAACCAGCAGGAATGGGACAACGAGCATCAGAACAAGCGAACTGTCGCGAAGGATATTCCGGGTATCTGCCCTTAAAACCGAAAGGTATGTCGATTGCATAGCCGTGTTTTTTTCTAATTTGAATTAGGATGCTTCAATCATCTTTGCCCTGTAAACCCTTAAAGCCCATCGCCAGGCTAGGTATATTGATATCAGCAGGATTGATACCGACAGCAAAACCTCCCAAATTGCAATCGTTTCGAAAGCTGCCGTGAGCAGCTTAAGCGACGAGTGCGTTGGGATTATCCACATCAATTGCGATTGCCATAATCCAAAGAAATCGACCAGCGGAATGCAGAAGGGCATTAGAAACATCGGTATTATGAGAATATACTGGTTAAAGGTTTTAACCCTTTGCGCACCCACAAATCCCAGCAGCAAAAATAGGATGGATGTGAGCACTACAGCAACCATTACTAATACGTACGATGCATCCAATTGTGATGCGAAAACTATGGCCAGCGAAACAATAGCTGCCGGAATTGAGAGCGAAATTGATTTCGACAAGAGATACTGCCAGGGCTGTAATGGAGTTACCACCAGCGCCGAGCTGGTTCCAGCCTGCTTCTCGAACAGCACCATCACCCCAACAAAGATAAATCCCATCATCGATGGATCGGAAAAAATCAGCAGCACAATAATACTACTGGGGATATCGAGCAGGAACACCAGTCCAATGTACAGGGCACCAATACCAAGGGCAATTGGCAAAATTCCGTACTTAAGCAGAAGGATTACATCCCATTTTAATAGATTAAAAAAAGTTCTCATTATACAGCTGGCTTTTTGTTTAACCCTGTTCTATCCATTTGCTTTCAAACTTTTCCCTGTGGTTCTGAGGAAAACCTCCTCCAAGCTCTCCTCGCACGAGTGGATCGATTGAAGGTTAGGATTACCAATTGACTTCAGAAAGTCAATATTTTGATCCAATCCGCTAAACTCGAACTCCTGGGTAACGAGTTTCTCTTCAACCCGTGTTTCAACCCTAACCCTGCGTTGCCCGTTCTGTAGTTTTAGCTCGCGGGGCGAGCCAATCAGCTTCAGCTCCCCATCCACCATAAAGGCAACCCTATCGCACAGCTCATCGGCATCGTGCATATTGTGCGTGGTAAGGAATATGGTTTTTCCGCGTTTCTTTAGGTCGAAAATGATATCCTTTATCATACGGGCATAGCCCGGATCGAGACCCGATGTGGGCTCGTCGAGAAATAGAAGCTGTGGGTCGTGCATTAGCGCCCGCACAAAGTTAAGGCGCATCTTCATCCCCTTGGAGTAGGATTCCACAGGCTTTTTGGCGTGTCCCTCCAGCTCAACCATTCGTAGTAACTCAGCGGGTTTGTGGGCTATGGTTGGGTAAAACGATGCGAATAGCTTTAAGTTCTCCTCGCCGGTAAGCTTTAGGTAATGGTTAGGCAGCTCAAAGCCCACGCCAATATTGGCAAAGTAATCGCCACTCCAGTTCCCCAGTGGACGATTCAGCACGTTCACTTCGCCTTTGTAGCCCTGTAAAAGCTTTATCAAAAGCTTTTGGGTAGTACTCTTGCCAGCTCCGCTTGGCCCCAGGAATCCGAATATTTCGCCTTGGTGTACATCGAAGGTGATATTTCGAACAGCTTCTACATTCGATTTGGGATATGAATACGATAGGTTGTTTACTGATATCATAGCAAATATATTTTTAGGCCTTCCCATTAAGGAGTTTCACAAAATCTTCGGTAGCTTTTCGCTCCTCGGAATGGAGTGTGTCCAGCTCTCCGGTTACCACAGCGTGCAGCTCCATCCCATCAAGCATTGCCGCATACATCTGCGCCAATTTACGAGATGTAATGGGTGTTTTTATTTCACCCCCTGCCAAAGCCTTCTCGAAAAGGAGTGCCAACTTATCCTCCTCAAGCAGGCTACCCCTCTTAAGGTCTGTTCTAAACTCGGGAAACATGCTTACTGCCTGAAATAGGAGGTTAAAAAAGTTTGAGTTCTTATTCATCTCCAGCATTTTTTTGTAGGCTTGCGCCTTTGAATCGATTATGCCTATTAAACTTTCCAAAAGCGAATCACCTTGCTTTGCGGGAGGAATCCCCTCACCTATCCCTGCTATGAAATGAGTAGTAATTGCTTCCCGAAAAAGTTCCTCCTTACTTGGGAAATAGTGGTAAAACGCCCCCTTTGAAAGGCCAGAAACTCTAACCAATTCATTCATCGAAACCTTATCGTAACCCTTTTCCAGAAATAAGCGAAAGGCTTCAAAAAGTATAAAATCCTTAGTTTTTGTCATACATCATACCGACCGTTTGGTCGGTAAAGATAAATGAAAAACTTAACATACAAACAGTAAACAAGAAAAAAACATCCGCAGAAAAACAATTTTAAGTAAATTTGATATGGCTAAATATTAATCAGTTCCGCCAATAAAACAATGCTCTGCATGTGGAAAGAATGGTTTAGCTATACAAAATCGCAACGTTATGGTATACTAACCCTGGCGCTAATGGTGGTCGTGGTTGCATTTTATCCATTCGCTCACCAAACACTATTCACAAAACCCAGCCCGCTCCTTAGCACAAATAGCTTTCATAAGGTTGACAGCTTTTACAATGCGCTTACCTACTCCAAACCGAAGGTTGAAACCTCTTTCTCAATGTCTGAGGAGGAAAGGCCTGCGGCTGCGGTACCCGAAGAATTTTATTTTGATCCTAACACAGTGAGTACCTCGGAGCTAGTGAGGTTAGGGCTAACTCCTCGACAGGCCGCATCCATTGAGAACTACCGACAAAAGGGAGGTCTGTTTGCAAAACCAGATGACTTTGCCAAGATGTATGTTGTTGACAAGGATATGTTTGAAAGACTTAAACCCTATATCAAAATAGCACCTGCACCAGAGCAACAGCCAAAGGACTCAACAACTTATCCTCCGCAAGCCCAATTTGCCAAAACCGAATCAAAAATTTATATCGACCTCAACACTGTAGACACCCTCGAAATTACAAGAATAAGAGGGATAGGCCGTAGCTACGCTCGGAGGATTATCTCGTACAGGGAACGCCTTGGTGGGTTTTACAATACTAATCAGCTAACGGAAGTTTATGGCTTCCCTAAGGATTTGCTTTCATCTATTCAAGATCAAATCTGGGTTGACACGCTGGCCATCAATACAATTAACATAAACCTAGTGGACTACCAGGAGCTGAGGCGTCATCCATACCTAACGGACTACCAGGCAAAGGCAATTATTTACTATCGTGAAACAATGTCGAACTTCAGCAAAATAGAGGATATTAGAGCCAATAAGCTGATTGATGAGCAAACGTACCAAAGGATTAAACCATACCTCACCATAAACTAAAATCCATCTGCTATACAACTTTTTGTGCTAAGCTTAAGGTGCAAAATTTTATCTTTGCACTAAACTTAAGCATCATATGCAAAAAACCAAGTATTCAATCGTAGTTCCAGTATATAACCGTCCCGATGAAATTGATGAACTGCTAGAGAGTTTAACACATCAATGCTACAAGAATTTTGAGGTTATTATTGTTGAGGATGGCTCGAGTGAGCCTTGCGATTCTGTTGTGAAAAAATATGAGGGCAGGCTTTCGATTCAATATTACAAAAAGGAAAACACGGGGCCAGGAATAACACGAAACTATGGAGCAGAAAGGTCGGAAGGAGATTTCATCATCTTTTTCGACTCCGACTGTATAATACCAAGTGACTATTTTAATGAGGTCGAACTTGAGATCAACGCTAGGCCTGTAGATGCCTTTGGTGGCCCCGACAGGGCGCACGAATCGTTCAGCCCAATACAAAAAGCCATAAACTACTCCATGACCTCATTCCTCACAACCGGAGGGATTAGAGGGGGAAGGGAGCGAATGGATAAATTCTACCCACGAAGCTTTAACATGGGGATATCGAGGCAAGTTTTTGAGGATACAAAGGGATTCTCGACCTTACGATTTGGTGAGGATATTGATTTCAGCCTACGCATTATCAAGTCAGGGTTTTCAACCCGACTATTCCCCAAGGCATGGGTTTACCACAAGCGCCGAACAGATTTAAAAAAGTTCTTTAGGCAGGTTTACAACTCAGGGATTGCCCGGATTAACCTAAACATCCTTCACCCAGGAACCCTAAAACTAGTTCATCTTTTGCCTTCGGCATTTGTTGTTAGCATGCTGATATTTGGCCTCTGTGTACTTATTTGCAAATACTCAATTCTTGTCCCCTTGGCATACTCGCTAATGGTGTTTATAAATGCCTGGGCAATAACAAAAAAAGTAAATGTGGCCTTCCTTAGCATTGGTGCTGCGTGGGTACAACTTTTTGGATATGGGTTAGGGTTCTTGCATGCTGTTTGGCACAGGGTAATCTTAAAAGGATCCATATTCAATGCTTTTGAAAAGAACTTCTACAAATAGAATGGGCAGCAAGCAATTGGACTAAAATTTGTTAGTGAAAGCCTTGTGCAGTAAACTATCACTTTAAATTACTATCTTGCATAAAAATTGGGCAATATGAGAAACTTACTCCTACTCCTTGCAGCTGCAACCCTTTTTGGATGCGGCAGCAACACAAACACCAACGAGTTTAGCATAGCTTCGGTTGCCGAAGATGCACCGCCAATGGCTAGAATGGCTGCCGATTCGTATGCCCCTTCCGAGAAAACCATTGAACAATCGCCAGAGCAGAACCAAACCGCTGGGCAGCAAAAAATCATCCGCAATGCCCATATCTCAATTGAGGTGGAGAACTATGAAGAATCGAGACCTAAACTCGACTCTATCGTAAGGATACATAAGGGCTGGATATCCTCAGAAAACTTGAATAACTACGAGTATCGCATAACAAACTACATTACCATAAGAGTACCATCAGCGTCGCTTGACCCAATAATAAACGACCTACATTCAATAGCCAAAAGGATAGAAAGCCAAAGCATACAGAGCACCGATGTAACCGAGGAGTACATTGATATTGAGAGCCGATTGAAAAACCAACGCGAGGTGGAGAAAAAATTTATTGGCTTGCTTAAGCGAACCGATTCCATTGATGAAATACTAAGAATAGAAAGCAAACTAGCAGAAGTGCGTAGCCAAATTGAATCGATTGAAGGTAGGCTAAGGTACCTTAACAACAGGATAGACTACAGCACGGTAAACCTTAATATCTACCAAAAAATTGATTTTAAATTTGTCCCCGAGCCCATGGAAAGTTTCTGGGAGCGGCTTAAAACATCAATTCACAAAGGGTGGAAAGGTTTTGTTTCGTTTATTCTATTTCTCATTAGGCTTTGGCCACTACTAATAATTGGGTCACTCGCCACATATGCATTTACCCGTTACAGAAAGAACAGATCGAAACCAAGCATCATCAAGCGAAAGGCCAAGCGTAATAATAAAAAGAGCACAAAACCATCAAAAGTTTCTGATACCAACTAGATAACACCAAGATATTTATGAAGTTTTTTTCAATACTCACTCTGCTATTCTGTAGCCTAGGAGCGTTCGCACAAACTAGCCAAGAGCTTATGCTAAAGGCAAACCTTATGCATGAGCAGGAAGATTATCAGGGAGCAATCAACACCCTAAACCAAGCCATACAGCTCGACCCTGTGAATAAGCACGCATATATCTTCCGTGGCGACTCTAAGGTGCAAATCGGCGATATTCAGGCCGCAATTGACGATTATAGCAAAGCGCTAGACATCGATCATCGCTTTGCTATAGCATACTACTACAGGGGTAATGCTAGGATGATGATACAAGACTTTGAGGGAGCCGTGTTGGACTATAACGAGCTGGTAAAAATTGCGCCACAGTTTGCCATGGCCTACAACAACCGGGGGTTGGCAAAGGGTCACCTTAAGGACTACAAAGGAGCCATATCCGATTTTAACCGTGCCATATCCATAGATGCGAGGTTTGTGATGGCCTATGTAAACAGGGGAAGAACCCGGGTTGATGTGTACGACCTACAGGGGGCAGTTGTAGACCTTAACCAAGCCATTGTGATTGACCCAAAAAATTCGGAAGCCTACTACTACCGTGGGCTATCCAAAATTCTTCAAGGGTTGAAGAAGAATGGATGCCTTGACCTAGATAAGGCCCTTGAGCTGGGTAGAGTTGAGACCCAATTCCTGATTCGCGAATTTTGCAAAGAGAATGCTCCACCCCCAACACGCCGAAGGTGAAAAGGATAACGTTTTTATTACTTTCGCTACTACTAACCACCATAGCCCTTGCTCAGTCGGTAGATCAACTATTTAGCAATGGGCTGGAGAAGCACAACAGCAACAATTTTGCAGGTGCTATTGCAGACTTTTCGGTAGCCATTTCCCTAAAGCCCGATTTTGCTGTGCTATACTACTGCAGAGGGCAATCCTATGCAGAAATTGAGAATTACCCTAAAGCTATTGCTGATTTCACCAGGGCAATAGAAATAAATCCGCTAAACACTAGTGTATACCTTAAGCGAGCCGAGGTGTACTACAAAACCAATAGCAGCCTTCAGGCTGTAAACGACCTTACCGAACTGCTAAAGATAGACCCTTTCGATGCCAGAGCCTACCTACTAAGGGGGAAGGCTCGAAGCAAAATGTACGATTTCACTAGGGCCATAGCCGATTTCAACAGGGTACTAGAACTCGATAGGTCACAACGAAAAGCATTGCTGTATAGAGGGTTGGCCAAGCTAGAACAATCCGATTTTGGAGGAGCAATTCTTGATATGGAGACCCTACTTGAAGAGGAACCTAACAATTCCGAACTCCATTACTACCTGGGCATTGCCAATATACGATCGGGAAAAATAAATCAGGGATGCTATCACCTAACGGCTGCTCGAAATCTTGGCGATCCCAGAGCCAACTTAATGATTCGCGATCGGTGTGCCTTTTACGAGAGCGAAGATTAAGTAACTAAAGCACAAAAGCTACGCCTGTCCCCCACCAAAGTTCATTGGGAACGGAGGAATTCCAGAGTTTGTCTCGCCCACCTTAATTGGGCCATGGTTACTCTCAAACTTGGTTACATTATCCTTTAGAGCCATAAGCAAACGCTTAGCATGGTCTGGGGTAAGTATCACACGGGTTTGCACCTTAGCCTTGGGTAGGCCAGGCATTACCCTAACAAAATCGAGGATAAACTCCGAAGCAGAATGGGTGATTATGGCCAAGTTGGCGTAGTTACCTTGAGCCACCTCTTCGGAGAGCTCGATATTGAGCGGGTTGTTCTTCTTCTCTGTCATAACGTTTTCAATTAGGTTAATGGAGGGTAAAGATAAAAAAAGCGAGGGCAATAACCCTCGCTTTTTAAAATTATGTGGAAAAGTTCCAACTACTCATCCAGTTCGGTTACCACAGGATTTCCCTGCTGAATCATCTCCTGCTCCTCGTTGGTGTAAACCACAAGGTTATTAAAATCGCGCAGACCTGTTCCGGCAGGAATTAGGTGACCACAGATCACATTTTCCTTCAACCCTTGGAGAGTATCAACCTTTCCGTGGATTGCTGCTTCGTTAAGCACCTTAGTGGTTTCCTGGAACGAAGCTGCCGACATGAAGCTGCTGGTTTGAAGCGCAGCGCGGGTGATACCCTGAAGAACCTGGTTTGATGTTGCGGGAACCGCATCGCGAGCTGTGATCAGCTTCATATCCTTACGCTTAAGGATAGAGTTCTCATCGCGGAGCTTGCGTGCTGTCACAATCTGGCCTGGGCGAAGCGCCGAATCGCCAGCATCAACAACAACCTTCTTATCGTAAATCCAATCGTTCTCCTCCATGAACTCCCACTTATCTACAATCTGCTTCTCAAGGAAACGAGTATCTCCTGGATCGTCAATGTCAACCTTACGCATCATCTGCCTAACGATAACCTCAAAGTGCTTATCGTTAATCTTCACACCCTGCATACGGTAAACCTCCTGAACCTCGTTCACAATGTACTCTTGAACTTTGGTTGGACCTTTAATTGCAAGTATGTCAGATGGTGTGATTGCTCCGTCAGACAATGGAATGCCAGCGCGTACGTAATCGTTCTCCTGAACAAGAATTTGCTTTGATAGGGGAACAAGGTACTTCTTAACCTCTCCGGTTTTCGAAGTAATCATAATCTCTCTATTTCCACGCTTTACCTTACCAAACGATACCTCACCGTCGATTTCAGACACCACAGCGGGGTTCGATGGGTTACGCGCCTCAAACAGCTCAGTTACCCTTGGAAGACCACCCGTGATATCACCAGACTTACCTACAGCGCGTGGAATTTTCACAAGGATGTCACCAGCCTTAACCGCTTTACCCTCGTCAACCATAATGTGAGAGGTTACGGGTAGGTTATATGACTTGAGTACATCCTTACCTTTCATGATTTTAATGGCAGGGTTCTTTGTACGGTCGCGCGACTCAACAATTACCTTCTCACGGTATCCTGTTTGCTCATCGGACTCCTCCCTAAAGGTAACGTCTTTGATAACTGCATCGAAGGCCACTGAACCATCCATCTCTGAGATGATTACGGCGTTCCATGGGTCCCAGTCGCAGAGTTCTTGACCCTTGGTGATATCGTCGCCATCGTTAACATACAGCTTCGAACCATAGGGTACGTTATGGGTAGATAGCGTAATTCCTGTGTTCTTATCAACAATACGCATTTCGGCCAAGCGACCAATAACCACTTGGTGCGCAACCCCAAACTCGTCCTCCTTGGTGATACTCTTGAGTTCCTCAATCTCTACGCGGCCATCAAATTTCGAGATGATTTTTGAATCGGCAATGATGTTGGATGCGGTACCCCCAACGTGGAATGTACGAAGTGTAAGCTGTGTACCTGGCTCACCAATTGACTGTGCTGCAATAACACCAACAGCTTCGCCCTTCTGAACCATTCGCCCAGTGGCAAGGTTACGACCGTAGCATTTTGCACAAACACCCTTGCGTGATTCACAGGTTAGTACTGAACGAATTTCGACCTGTTCAATGGGCGACTCAGCGATTTGAGTAGCAATCTCTTCGGTTAACTCCTCTCCAGCTGATATAATGAGTTCACCCGTAAGCGGATGGTAAACATCATGAACAGTGGTTCTACCTAGTATTCTTTCGTATAGCGTTTCAACAACCTCCTCGTTTTTCTTAATGGCAGTTGCCACAAGGCCACGAAGGGTGCCACAGTCTTCTTCAGTAATTATTACATCTTGCGAAACGTCAACCAAACGACGGGTAAGGTAACCCGCATCGGCTGTCTTAAGCGCCGTATCGGCAAGACCCTTACGCGCACCGTGAGTTGAGATAAAGTACTCGAGTACCGATAGGCCCTCCTTAAAGTTTGCCAAGATGGGGTTCTCAATAATCTCGCTACCAGTTGATCCTGACTTTTGTGGTTTTGCCATTAGACCCCTCATGCCGCAAAGCTGACGAATCTGCTCCTTCGAACCCCTCGCACCAGAGTCAAGCATCATATATACAGAGTTGAACCCTTGGTTATCCTCAGCCAGCTGTTTAAGCAGCGTTAAGGTTAGCTTGGCATTGGTATGTGTCCAAATATCAATAATTGCGTTGTAACGCTCGTTGTTGGTTATAAGACCCATATTGTAGTTAGCCATAACCTCATCAACCTGGGCGTACCCCTCATTCACAAAAGTAACTTTCTCTTCGGGCACAGTTACATCACTAAGGTTGAATGATAAACCTCCCTTAAATGCGAAGGAGTACCCCATATCTTTAATGTCATCGAGGAACTGCGATGTACGCGCAATGCCAACAATTTTCAACACTCTACCAATGATATCCCTAAGCGATTTCTTAGTCAACAATTCGTTAACATAACCTGCCTCACGGGGAACAAACTGATTGAAAATTATACGACCAACGGTGGTTTCAATCATTTCGGAGGTAGTTGAACCGTCCTCGCTTACTTTCTGTATCTTAAGTTGTACATTAGCATGCAAGTCGGCAACGCGCTCATTGTAAGCAATAATTGCTTCTTCGGGAGAATAAAACCTTAATCCTTCGCCTTTTGCACCAGGGCGAGGCTTGGAGATGTAGTATAGCCCTAACACCATATCCTGCGAGGGAACTGTAATAGGGGCTCCGTTAGCAGGGTTTAGAATGTTGTGCGCTCCTAACATCAGTATTTGAGCCTCAAGAATGGCCTCATTACCCAACGGAAGGTGAACAGCCATCTGGTCACCATCAAAGTCTGCGTTAAACGCTGTACATGAAAGTGGGTGTAGCTGAATTGCTTTACCCTCAATAAGCTTTGGCTGGAAGGCTTGAATACCTAGCCTGTGAAGCGTAGGGGCACGGTTAAGAAGCACTGGATGCCCCTTAAGTACATTCTCCAGAATATCCCATATTACAGGATCCTTACGATCGACAATCTTCTTGGCCGATTTTACGGTCTTAACAATTCCCCTCTCAATAAGCTTGCGAATGATGAATGGCTTGTAAAGTTCTGCTGCCATATCCTTTGGCAAACCGCACTCATGCATCTTTAGCTCAGGGCCAACCACAATAACCGAACGAGCAGAGTAATCGACACGTTTACCCAATAGGTTCTGACGGAATCGACCCTGCTTACCCTTTAGACTATCGCTTAGCGATTTAAGAGGCCTATTGGCATCGGTTTTTACGGCATTGCTCTTTCTTGAGTTATCAAACAAAGAGTCAACTGATTCCTGAAGCATACGCTTCTCGTTACGAAGAATTACCTCGGGAGCTTTAATCTCGATTAGCCTCTTGAGGCGGTTATTGCGAATGATTACCCTACGGTACAAATCGTTAAGATCCGAGGTTGCAAATCGGCCACCATCCAAAGGAACCAACGGACGAAGTTCGGGTGGAATCACTGGAACAACCCTTAAGATCATCCACTCGGGCTTATTAATATGAGCCGACTCACGGAATGCCTCAACTACCTGTAGGCGTTTTAGCGCCTCATTCTTTCGCTGTTGCGACGTTTCAGTGTTGGCCTTATGGCGTAGATCGTAGCTTAGCTCATCGAGCTGTAGGCGAGACAGAAGCATGAAAATTGCTTCGGCCCCCATTGCTGCAATGAATTTATTGGGATCATCATCATCAAGATGCTGATTATCTTTTGGTAGAGTTTCAAGAATGTCAAGGTATTCCTCCTCGGTAAGGAAATCCATATAGCTAACATTCTCGGCTATACCCGCATTAATTACCACATATCTTTCGTAGTAAATAATCGTGTCGAGTTTTTTGGTAGGCAAGCCCAAAAGGTATCCAATTTTATTTGGTAACGACTTAAAGTACCAAATGTGGGCCACAGGAACTACAAGGTTGATGTGTCCCATGCGCTCGCGACGAACCTTCTTCTCAGTTACTTCAACACCACACCTATCGCAAACAATACCCTTATAACGGATACGCTTATACTTGCCACAATGACATTCGTAATCCTTTACCGGCCCAAAAATCCTCTCGCAGAATAATCCATCGCGTTCGGGCTTGTAGGTTCTATAGTTGATAGTCTCGGGTTTAAGCACCTCACCGCTTGAGCGCTCTAGCACCTCTTCTGGAGACGATAGGCTTATGGTAATCTTTGTGAAGTCGCTTTTTGCCTTATTTTCCCTTCTGAACGACATATTGTAATATGTTAAGTTGTTAAGTCTTGCATAAGGTACAGCTCAGGGCTATACGTATCTCTCGAAGTGGCTCTCGATTAATCGAGCGCCACGTTAAGGCCTAAGCCGCGTAATTCATGCAGCAACACGTTGAGTGATTCTGGAATGCCAGGCTGTGGCATGGACTCACCCTTAACGATTGATTCGTATGCCTTGGCTCTACCCACCACATCATCCGATTTGATGGTAAGAATTTCCTGAAGGATGTGTGATGCCCCGAAGGCCTCGAGCGCCCAAACCTCCATCTCACCAAAACGCTGACCACCAAACTGTGCTTTACCTCCAAGTGGTTGCTGTGTGATGAGCGAATATGGACCAATGGAACGAGCGTGCATCTTATCATCAATCATATGCCCTAGCTTAAGCATATAGATTATACCTACTGTTGCTGGCTGGTCGAAACGCTCACCAGTTCCACCATCGTATAGGTAGGTTTTCCCATAACGTGGTACTCCAGCTTTGTCGGTAATCTCATTTATTTCATCCAACTTCGCTCCATCGAAGATTGGCGTTGCAAACTTGAGCCCAAGCTTTTCGCCAGCCCAACCAAGAACTGTTTCGTAGATCTGTCCGAGGTTCATACGCGAAGGTACACCCAAGGGGTTAAGCACAATGTCAACCGGTGTTCCATCGTCGAGGAAGGGCATATCCTCATCACGAACTATTTTTGCAACAATACCCTTGTTACCGTGCCTACCGGCCATTTTATCGCCCACTTTAATTTTACGCTTCTTGGCGATGTAAACTTTGGCCAACTGAACAATTCCTGCTGGCATTTCGTCGCCAATGGTAACGTTAAACTTCTTGCGCTTATGATCGGCATCAAACTCCTTGTACTTAAGAATGAAGTTGTGTACAACTTGCTTAATCAGCTCATTCTTATGCTTATCTGTAGTCCACTTGGCTGCGTTAACATTTAAGTAATCGATCTCGGTAAGCATCTTTTGGGTAAACTTAACGCCTCTAGGGATAAGCTCTTGTCCAAATAAATCGACAACGCCCTGCGATGTTTTCCCGTTCACAAGGTGGAAAACCTTGTCAATCAGCTTCTCCTTTAGGTTTATTACATTGTAGTTAAACTCCTCATCAATTTTGGCTACCAAGTTCTTTTCACTGTTCTTGCCTTTCTTATTATCCTTCACCGAGCGAGTAAAAAGTTTCTTTTCAATCACAACTCCGTACAGAGAGGGAGGTGCTTTCATTGAAGCATCCTTCACATCGCCTGCCTTGTCGCCAAAAATTGCGCGTAGCAGTTTCTCTTCGGGAGTTGGATCGGACTCACCCTTAGGGGTAATCTTACCAATAAGGATATCGCCAGGCACAACGTTTGCACCAATGCGGATCATTCCGTTCTCATCAAGATCTTTGGTAGCCTCTTCGCTCACGTTGGGGATATCGGATGTAAGTTCCTCAACACCCCTTTTGGTGTCGCGTACCTCAAGAACGTATTCATCAACATGAACCGATGTGAAAATATCCTCACGAACCAAACGCTCGCTGATCACAATGGCATCCTCAAAGTTATAACCTTTCCAAGGCATAAACGCCACCTTGAGGTTACGCCCAAGAGCAAGCTCTCCATCGCGCGTTGAATATCCCTCGGTAAGAATTTGACCTTTCTTAACCTCTTGCCCCTTAACAACCATTGGACGTAGGGTAACGCAAGTATTCTGATTGGTCTTCTTGTATTTTGGTAGTTTGTAACGCTTAATCTCAGGATCGAAGCTTACAAAACGTTGCTCTTCTGACTGCAGATATTTCACCACAATCTCATCGGAGTCAACGTATTCAATAATTCCATCCTCTTCGGCAACTATTTGCACACGGCTATCGCGTACAACCACCTCCTCAAGTCCGGTGCCTACGATAGGGGCTTCGGGGTTGATAAGGGGTACTGCCTGGCGCATCATATTCGAGCCCATGAGGGCACGGTTGGCGTCGTCATTCTCAAGGAATGGAATAAGCGAGGCAGCAATTGATGCGATCTGGTTTGGTGCCACATCCATCATATCAACCTTCTCACGCTCCACCAATGGGAAGTCTGACTCAAGCCTCGACTTCACCTTTGCATTTGCAAACGATCCATCCTCGGTTAGCGGAGCATTGGCCTGCCCAATGATTTTATACTCTTCTTCTTCAGCGCTCAGATAAACAACCCCCTCGTTGGTAAGATCAACCTTGCTATTTTCAACCTTACGGTAAGGAGTTTCAATAAATCCTAGCTCATTGATTCGAGCGTACACGCAAAGCGACGAGATAAGACCAATGTTTGGCCCCTCGGGAGTTTCAATGGGACATAACCTTCCGTAATGCGTGTAGTGTACGTCACGTACCTCAAAACCTGCACGCTCACGCGACAGACCACCTGGCCCCAGCGCAGAGAGACGACGCTTGTGGGTCATCTCAGCCAGCGGGTTGGTTTGATCCATAAACTGCGATAGCTGGTTGGTTCCGAAGAAGGAGTTGATTACCGAGGATAACGTTTTGGCATTAATCAGGTCAATGGGTGTAAACACCTCATTGTCGCGCACGTTCATACGCTCACGAATGGTGCGAGCCATACGGGCTAGTCCAACGCTAAACTGATTGCCAAGTTGTTCTCCAACGGTTCTAACACGTCTGTTGCTTAGGTGGTCAATATCATCCACATCGGCCTTTGAGTTGATAAGCTCGATGAGGTACTTAATAATTTCGATGATATCTTCCTTCGTAAGCACCTTAACATCTATGTCGGTGCTAAGGTTTAACTTTTTGTTTATCCTGTAACGACCAACCTCACCTAAATCGTAACGCTTATCGGAGAAGAAAAGCTTATCGATCACGTCACGGGCAGTAGCCTCGTCAGGTGGTTCAGAGTTACGTAGCTGCCTATAGATATGAACAACGGCTTCTTTCTCTGAGTTACAGGGGTCTTTATGTAGTGTATTGTAGATGATGGCGTAATCGGAGATGTTGTGATCGTCCTTATGCAGGAGGATCGTTTTAGCTCCAGAGTCCACAATCTCATCAATATGCTCATTCTCAATAACAGTCTCACGGTCGAGAATAATCTCGTTACGCTCAATGGATACTACCTCACCTGTATCCTCGTCAACAAAATCTTCGACCCATGATTTTAAAACGCGTGCGGCCAACTTGCGGCCAACAAACTTTTTGAGGTTTGCCTTTGACACCTTGATCTCATCGGCAAGACCGAAAATCTCAAGGATATCCTTATCGCCTTCGAAACCAATGGCCCTTAGCAGGGTTGTTACGGGCAATTTCTTTTTCCTGTCGATGTATGCGTACATGACATTGTTAATGTCGGTAGCAAACTCAATCCAAGAACCTTTGAAAGGAATAATCCTTGCCGAGTAAAGTTTGGTACCGTTGGCATGAACGCTTTGACCGAAGAATACGCCGGGTGAACGGTGTAGTTGCGATACCACAACACGCTCGGCACCATTTATCACAAAGGTTCCGCGAGGGGTCATATACGGGATAGTCCCCAGGTAAACGTCCTGCACCACCGTATCAAAATCTTCGTGCTCGGGGTCGGTGCAGTAGAGCTTTAACTTGGCCTTAAGCGGCACATTAAAGGTTAACCCGCGCTCGATAGTTTCATCGATAGAGTACCGAGGAGGGTCGACGTAATAATCGATAAACTCGAGAACAAAGTTGTTCCGAGTATCGGTAATGGGAAAATTTTCGGCGAATACTTTATACAGCCCCTCCTTCTTTCGCTCCTCGACAGAGGAACCAAACTTGAAGAATTCACCAAATGATTTCAATTGAATATCAAGAAAATCAGGGTAACTAAACTGATTTTTCGTCTTAGCGAACGATATTCTTTTATTTACTGTTTCTGAGGACATTGCGATAGGATTTGTTGAACCATTAATTTAAACAATAAAAAGGCTTAGAGTCTAACAGATAGACTCTAAACCCTTAATACCTAATGCTATCAGGTTTTTCTTATTTAAGTTCAACTTCTGCTCCTGCCTCTTCGAGTTGTGATTTAAGCGATTCGGCCTCTTCCTTCGAAGCGCCTTCTTTAACTGCTTTAGGAGCAGCGTCAACTAGTTCTTTGGCTTCTTTCAGACCAAGTCCAGTAAGTTCTTTCACTAGCTTCACTACCTGAAGTTTAGCACCACCAGCTGACTTAAGAACTACGTCAAAGGTGTTTTTCTCTTCAGCAGCAGCACCTTCGCCACCAGCGGCGGGGCCAGCAACAGCCACTGCAGCAGCAGCAGGCTCAATACCATACTCGTCCTTAAGGATCTGAGCAAGTTCGTTTACTTCTTTTACAGTAAGATTAACTAGTTCTTCTGCAAACTTTTTAAGATCTGCCATTTTTCCTAACGGTTTATTAATTAATTCCAAACAAAATAATAATTATCCTTCACGCTCACCGAGGGTTTTAACCACTCCGGCGATAGTATTTGGCGCTGATTGTAGCTGAGAAACGACTTTCTTAGCAGGCGACTGCAGCAGGGCAATAACGTCGGCAATAAGCTCGTTTTTGCTCTTAAGGCTAACAAGAGCCTCAAGCTGGTTCTCACCAATGTAAAATGATTCCTCAACGAAAGCAGCTTTAAGTACTGGTTTTTCGTGTGTTTTACGAAATTCCTTGATAAGCTTTGCGGGTACATTACCCACCTCAGTAAACATTATTGAGGTAGAGCCCTTAAGCGTATCAAACAGGGGCGAAAAATCAGCCTTCTCTCCACACTTCTCGAGTGCTTTTTGTAGAAGGGTATTTTTCACTACCACAAGTTTTATCTGCTTCTCAAAACACTTACGACGCAATGTGCTGGTATCAGCAGCGTTGAGTGTAGATGTATCAGCCAGATAAAAGTGGGGATACTGATTGATTTGCTCAGCAAGCGTATCAATGATTACATTCTTATCTTCCCTTCTCATGATAAATGGGTCTCTATTGCGTTATTACTACTTTTCCGCGATTGATTTGGTATCAATCTGCAAACCAGGGCTCATAGTGCTTGAAAGGTAAATACTCTTGATGTAAGTACCTTTGGCTGCGCTAGGCTTGAGCTTGTTAATAGTTTGAATAAACTCCTGGGCATTTTCTACCAATTTCTCGGGATCGAATGAAACCTTACCGATGGAAGTGTGAACGATACCAAATTTATCAACTTTAAAGTCGATTTTACCAGCCTTAACCTCATTCACGGCCTTGTCCACATCCATGGTCACGGTTCCGCTTTTGGGGTTTGGCATTAGTCCACGTGGGCCTAGAATACGACCGAGGGCACCAATCTTTGGCATAACGGTTGGCATAGTGATGATTACATCAATATCTGTCCAACCTCCCTTAATTTTATCGATATATTCATCTAAGCCTACGTAGTCGGCACCTGCGGCTTTAGCAGCCTCCTCCTTATCGGGAGTACACAGTACTAATACGCGAACAGCTTTTCCAGTTCCATGAGGTAGGGTTACTACACCACGCACCATTTGGTTGGCCTTTCGGGGGTCAACACCAAGGCGAATGTCGATATCCACTGAGGCATCGAACTTAGTGTAGGTAATCTCCTTCAATAAACTGGCTGCCTCCGATAGTTTGTACTGCTTATCGGGTTCAATCTTCGACAACGCAAGTTTTTGGTTCTTGGTCAATTTTGTCATCTCGCTAAAAGAGGTTAAATGTTACTTACCTGGAAATTCTCCTGTAACGGTAATACCCATACTGCGGGCAGTACCAGCTACCATACTCATAGCCGATTCCAAGGTAAAACAGTTCAGGTCGGGCATTTTATCCTGGGCAATTTCCCGTACTTGATCCCATGAAACCGAAGCAACTTTCTTTCGGTTTGGCTCAGGTGAACCGCTTTTCAGTTTAGAAACCTCCAGCAGCTGAACCGCCACGGGTGGTGTCTTAACGATAAAATCGAATGATTTATCAGAATAAACGGTGATGATAACGGGGAGTACTTTCCCTGCCTGACTCTGGGTTCTGCTGTTGAATTGCTTGCAGAACTCCATAATGTTAACCCCCTTCGAGCCGAGTGCGGGACCAACGGGTGGCGATGGATTTGCGGCGCCTCCCTTAATCTGTAACTTGATTAATCCGGCAACTTCTTTAGCCATAATGCTTTAGCTCTTAACAGTTATTACTCTTTTTCGACTTGCATAAAGCTGAGCTCCAACGGAGTTTTGCGGCCAAAAATTTTGACCATTACCTTCAGCTTCTTCTTCTCCTCGTTCACCTCTTCAATGATTCCAGAGAAAGAGTTGAATGGACCATCAATCACTTTCACGGTTTCACCTACGAAGAAAGGAACGTTTAACTCCTCATCGCTATCGGCTAGCTCATCGACCCTTCCTAGGATACGATTGGCTTCCGACTGGCGCAATGGGATGGGTTCGCCTGTTTTGGGGTCTCCCAAAAACCCAATCACATTGGGTATATCCTTCAAGATGTGTGGTATTTCGCCCACCAAGGCAGCCTCAAGAAGAACATATCCGGGATAAAAAATCCGTTCTTTGCTTACCTTCTTCCCATTACGGATTTGGTAAACCTTCTCGGTTGGTATAAGTACTTGAGCAATAAAATCGTGCAGCTTTAGCCGGTTGATCTCATTGTCGATGTACTCCTTGACCTTTTTTTCCTTCCCACCAATGGCACGCAACACGTACCATTTTTTAACGCTCTCTTCCATTGACTAATTCCTCTCAGGCTTTAATACATCATTCTGTAAATAACATCCATCACATTCTCAAAGGTAATATCCATGACGAATATGACTAGTGCAATTAAAAGGGAAGCTATCATTACAATTAATGCACTGGATTGAAGATCTTTCCATGTTGGCCACGATACTTTGTGGATCAGCTCGGTGTAAACTTCCTGAAGGTATGCTTTAATTCTCATATAATTCAGTTATGTTGCACGGGAGGAGCGACTCGAACGCCCGACACCTGGTTTTGGAGACCAGTGCTCTACCAACTGAGCTACACCCGTGTGAAAAGAGGTTTACTTGCCCGGGGCAAGTAAACCCTTTATTGTTTTATGACAATTAGTCAACGATTTCAATAACCTGACCTGCACCAACTGTACGTCCACCTTCGCGGATAGCGAAACGAAGACCTTGGTTGATAGCCACAGGGTAGATTAGGTTTACGGTGATGGTTACGTTATCACCAGGCATTACCATCTCTACTCCTTCAGGAAGCTTGATCTCACCAGTTACGTCAAGAGTACGTAGGTAGAACTGAGGACGATAGTTGTTGTGGAAAGGAGTGTGACGACCACCTTCTTCTTTCTTCAACACGTATACCTCTGCCTTGAAAGTAGTGTGAGGCTTAATAGAACCTGGCTTAGCAAGTACTTGTCCACGCTTAATCTCTTTCTTATCAACACCACGTAGTAGTAGACCTACGTTGTCACCAGCCTCACCACGGTCAAGAATCTTACGGAACATCTCAACACCAGTACAAACAGTCTTACGGCTTTCTGCACCTAGTCCGATAATTGAAATCTCGTCGCCAGTGTTTACAACACCAGTTTCGATACGACCAGTAGCAACAGTACCACGGCCAGTGATTGAGAATACGTCCTCAACAGGAAGAAGGAAAGGCTTCTCGATGTCACGTGGAGGAAGTGGAATGTAGGTATCAACAGCGTCCATAAGTTCCATTACCTTATCAACCCACTGCTCTTCGCCGTTTAGTCCACCTAAAGCAGAACCACGGATAACAGGAGCGTTGTCGCCATCGAAGTTGTAGAAGCTAAGCAGTTCGCGAACTTCCATTTCAACTAGCTCAAGCATCTCTTCGTCGTCAACCATATCGCACTTGTTAAGGAAAACAACCAGTTTAGGTACGTTTACCTGACGTGCAAGAAGGATGTGCTCGCGGGTTTGAGGCATAGGACCATCAGTAGCAGCAACTACGATGATAGCGCCGTCCATTTGAGCAGCACCAGTAACCATGTTCTTAACGTAGTCAGCGTGACCAGGACAGTCAACGTGCGCGTAGTGACGGTTAGCGGTTTGGTACTCAACGTGAGCAGTGTTAATAGTGATACCCCTTTCTTTTTCTTCGGGTGCGTTGTCGATAGAGTCGAACGAACGGAACTCAGAAAGACCTTTCTCAGCCAAAATTTTAGTGATGGCGGCGGTTAAGGTGGTCTTGCCATGGTCAACGTGACCAATGGTTCCGATGTTTACGTGAGGTTTCGACCTATCAAATTTTTCTTTTGCCATGACTCCAGTTTGTTAAATTATTAGATTTAAAAGATTGATTGTCGAGAAAATTGATAGTGCTTGAGCCAATGATGGGAATTGAACCCATGACCTCTTCCTTACCAAGGAAGCGCTCTACCTCTGAGCTACATCGGCTTAAAGAATAGAGCGGGAGACGAGACTCGAACCCGCGACCCTCAGCTTGGAAGGCTGATGCTCTACCAACTGAGCTACTCCCGCTTATTTCAAACCAATATAAAGTGTGGGGAGAGCAGGATTCGAACCTACGAAGGCATAAGCCAGCAGATTTACAGTCTGCCCCAGTTGGCCACTTTGGTATCTCCCCTTTTGCACTAACTTTAAAGAACATTTTCTGAGCCGATGGAGGGATTCGAACCCCCGGCCTGCTGATTACAAATCAGCTGCTCTGACCAACTGAGCTACATCGGCAATAGGCTTAGAACTTGGATTTTCGGCGGTTTAACCCTTCCGAAATCGGTTGGCAAATGTATAAATATTTTATTTACCCACCAAAAAAAATATGATTTTTATAAAAAAAAACGCCCCCCTTAGGATTACCTACCAGTGGTACAGGTGGTTTAGGCTCAAAGGGGGCGAAGTATTTAACGATAGCCATTAATTAAACGTATCGAAAGGAATTAGATTCCCCGTTGCTTCTCTTTATGCTTTGTTACCTGTCGTTTCAGAACCTCCAAACAATCATCCACACCCTCCTCGAAGGTTTTGGCCTGACGCTCAACAAAAAGATCGTTGCCAGGGATTAGCAGCTTCACCTCAACAATCTTGTTCTCCATATCCTGGGAGTTTTCGAGCTTAAGAAACACTTCCGCTCCAATAATTGCATCGTAAAAGCGCTGTAACTTGGCCAGCTTTGAGTTGATAAACTCAACTAGCTTCTTGTCGGCATCAAACTTAATCGATTGAATTTTAACGTCCATATTATAATCCTCCATTGTTATGTTGGTTATATACTAATCAGGCCCTAGGGTGAGCCTGTTTGTATGCATTCCTTAATTTCTCGACACTGGTGTGCGTGTACACTTGTGTAGCCGATAGGCTGGCGTGCCCCAGCAACTCCTTGATGGCGTTAATGTCGGCGCCCTGGTTAAGAAGGTGCGTGGCAAATGTATGCCTGAGCACGTGGGGGCTCTTCTTCTCCAGCGAAGTAACCATCGACAGGTACTTGTTAACTATTCGATATAAAAGCTGGGGGTACGCTGCCTTGCCCAAGTTAGAAACAATAAGGTTGGGCATTTGGTTCGAAGGCAATAGCTCATTCCGTTGCTCAATGTACTGGGTAAGGAGCGGGATAAGCTCAGGGTGAAGCGGAACAAGTCGCTCCTTGGATCCCTTACCAAATATCTTTACGGTGCTGGCTTTAAGGTTAAAATCAGTAACCTTAACGTTAGCCAATTCCGAAACCCTTACCCCCGTGAAGTAAAAAAGCTCCACCACCAACAGATCGCGAAGACCAAAGAAACCTTCGGGGAACTCTATGTGATCGAGCAATTGATCTGTTTCGGCAGTAGTTAAAAAGTATGGCATCCGTTGGCTCATCTTAGGAGCCATTACCTTGCTCATGGGATTCTTTTGAACTACACCTTTCAGAATAAGAAACCTATAAAAACTTCGTAGAGAAGACAACTTACGATTAACCGAGCGAGCCGAGCGCTTTGTGTTTAGCAGATGCGAAAGCCAGGCCCTAATTGTCCTATGGTTTATCTGTGCAACCTCTTCATGCGAGGGTTCGATACCACAAAACGAAAAAAACTGCCGCAAATCGTCTCCATATGCACGGATAGTTTGGACAGAATAATTTCGCTCTACCTGAAGATATTTAAGGAATTGTGTAAGCATATTCTTTGGATGCAATATAATGTTTTTTTTGGCCGTTGCCAAAAAAAATCAGGCAAATCTGCCTGATGCATCCAGAGAATTTTACTCCTCCTTTTGCTGAAGCTGCTGGATATAGATAGCCTTTTTAATCTCCTCCCTGCGCTTGATGGATGGCTTGCTGAACGCTTGACGCGAACGAAGTTCCTTCATGGTTCCAGTCTTCTCGAATTTACGCTTGAAGCGCTTCAAGGCCCTTTCAATATTCTCGCCTTCTTTGATGGGTATTATGATCATGCCTTTAATTAATTGGTTTATTTTTAAATGAGCTGCAAAATTATAACTTATCCCAGTTTTTTCCAAAAAAAAGAACTCTTTTATTTCTCATTCTCACCGACAGGTATTTAAACTTCTATTTACCAGCAATATATGCGCCGTTAGGAAATTAAAGTTGTGCTAAAACCTAGCCGTGAAACCTATGTGTAGCTTTGCATTCCTAAAGTTTAAGGTCTCCCCCATGCCATTGCCCAGAGCGTAGCTCATGCTGAACACCCCTCCCGCAGAAGCGAGCTGAAATCCAAAGCCTGTGCCATAGGGTGATTGGATAGTAGATACATCCTGATCCATTATCGACAGCAACCCTTGATCATAAAAAAGGAAAACGTTCAATGATCTCTCGACTCTAAACTGAAGCTCAGCCTGAGCAATTGAGTAAGCAGGTGTTATAATTGTCTCCTGATTGAACCCTCGCAACGAGCCAAATCCACCTATACGATAGAGTTCGTTCTCGTAAAAAGTACCCAAGGCATCGCTGCTAATTCTATTCAAAACCTGCCCATGCAAAGCCGCCTTAAGGACAAGCCAATCGTTGTAAATAGGATGATAACCCACAATATCGACAGAAATTTCACCCACAACCGATGAACCATTAGAACTGTTTACGCCCTCTCCCTCTTTCCGTTGGCCCACAGCAAAAGTTGCGCCAGCGCGGTACCCCTTGATGGGAAGAACGAGGTCCAGTGGCTGCCCAATGGTTAAGGCAGCTGTGTACAGAAATGTACTTGTATTGCCTATACCATTAGCTAAACTAGTGGTACTTGAACTCCTATAATCGAAACCCAAACTGACGACACCACTACTAAACGGAAAGTTAATGCTAACCTTTGGATTTACATTGATATAAGATGTATCGCGACGAAAAAGATTGAAATGGGACGACACGCCAATGCTTGAACCAAACAGGTAGTGCCACTCCGAAGAAACCTTTAATCGCTGAGTACCCTGATCGAAGGCCTGCCACTGTAACGAATTTGACTCTCCCTTACCAAAAACATTCAGCAGCTGTAGGTTTAAATCGCCAGTAAATCGTAAACGCGGATTCTCGTCGGGCTTGGAGCTAAACCCAAGTATACCCGAAAACTGGCTAGCCTGCTGGTTCGTGAGGTATGTGTATACCCTTGCTCTACCAGGAGTGAACTCCACCTCAACGGGTCGAATACTCGTTACGAAAGGCAATGCCTGCAACTTTGAGTCGTAGGCCCTAAGCTGCGACTCAGAATACATAGCATCCCTACTAAACCCAAGGTACTGTTCAATAAAACCACGAGAAATCTTAGCATCACCCATAAGGTATAGGGTGTCGAGACGGATTATTGGCCCCGGATTAATGCTTAGGTTTGAGTGAAAATGGTTGCCATGAATTTGCAATTCTGAGTGCGTAATAGATGCAAAGGGGAATCCATTATCCTCGAGAAATGTAGTTACTTGGTTGCCCAGGTCGCCAACCAATTTTGGGCTAAGCGGTTTATCCAGAAAACGCGAGGGCTTAACGCCGGCTCTCTGTAACCATCTTTGAGAAACGCTGTCGGCATCAATGCTAGCCCATTGGTACATTTTACCCAAATGGCCATAGGCCATTAGCTGTGTGGTTGATATCGATATGGAATCGATACGTGCTTCGAGGTATCCCTCTCCATGGAGGCTGGCAATACAACGCGAGAAGTTAGCGTGAACAGATAGAGTGTCGAGGCTCAGCTTACTGCGATAGCATTCCTTAACTAGAACGGAGTCGCTAAATACCAACAGGCCCTGTGCATTTACGGCAAAGGCAAAAAGAATCGACAATATTGTTGAACTAACTCTGACCAGCATGGAGGGTGTGAATTACAAATTACACTACCTTATAAAGCCCAAAGGTAATGCATATTTGTCCCGCACTTTATCTAGAGAAAGGAAAACGTGCTTTAAGAGTTTTGAATGCGTGCAATTGTAACTACTAGAGTTTGCTTGCTACATCTCGTTATTCATAAACCCTTGATCGTGCAGTACCTTTAGGAGTACCTTGGAGAACGCCACGTTATCTTTTTTAGTATAACGGTTATCGGTAAATATCTGGGCAAGGGTTTCTTTCTTGTTCTCCTCAATCAGCTTTTGGGTAAGTGGTAAGGCCTCCTTGGCAGCGTATATCTGATCGATATCGCCCTCGGAATAGTCTTGATAAACCTCGCGATGCAGAACTGCCGGTACTGGCAGACGGTCGGTTAATCCGGGGGTCTCGTCGGGATAGCCAAGCACAACCGTAGTTACAGGCACAACCCCCTTGGGAAGCTTAAGTATGTCGATAATTTTATCGGCTGTATACGTAGTGGTGCCAAGGTAGCAAATGCCAAGCCCCTCCTCCTCTGCTGCAATGCAAACATTCTGCGCCACCAGCAGCGCATCGATGGCGGCGGTAAAGAACGATAGAAAATTGTCGTAACCCGGCACCGCATCGCGCTGGTTACACCACTTGTTAAATCGGTTAAAATCGGCGCAGAAAGTTAATACCACTGGAGCCTGCTTTACCATGGGCTGGTTAAAGTGGCATGGAGCCAGCTGATCCTTCACGGACTGATCCTGCGTTACAATAATGCTGTAAACCTGCATATTCCCGGTTGTAGAGGCACGGGTGCCAGCGTAAAGAATATCGTTGAGCAACGACTCCTCAATGGGTGTAGTCTTGTACTTACGGATTGATCGGTGGTTCAGAATGGCGCTCATATGCATTAGGTTTACAAGTTTACAAAAAGCCAGCAGCACTCTTTACACAATTAGCTGCATCTCAAGTAGCTGTACAGAATAGAATGCTGGATGTTTAACTAAGCAAAGGAACAAGATTTGACAATAAAATCAATCAATATTGTAGTGTTTTACAACATTAGGATAAAAAATGTAATGCATATGCTTATTCTCAGAGTTTTAACACGTAGGCACCCCTCTCGGCAATGGAGTAGAAATTAACCCCGTGCGCTTTTGAGTGTTGCGAGATAGAAGCCACTTGCCAGGGTGGTAAGGTCTCGTCGGCCACTACCACCTTAGGGCTTACTAGGGTTAATACTGTTGGGAAGGATTGTGCTACATTACGGGTTATAAGCAGAATATCGACATCGAATTTGCTAGATGCTAGGGCACCTGCATCTGCTGTAAATTCGGGGATAAGTATAAGTTTATCCTTAAAATGCAACCAGGTCCCCAAGCCGTTTCGATGTATTGCAACATTGCCCTGCAAAAGATTGGTTGACTGCTCTGCATTTAGAACTGGAAATACTGGTTGATCGATCCCTCCCCCTACCCTACTTAGATATCCGCCTAGCGCAAAGGAGAAATTGCTTGAGGTTAGCGCTGTAGTGGTATCTGCTGTGCATAGAACCACATCGGAACCACTTCGAAAGCAGAGGAGCGGTTGCTGCCTCTCGGCAAAAACAATAAGTTCAGTCTGACTGTTGGTAGCCGAATAGCGGAGGGAGCGTTCCACAAAGAAAATCAACAGGCAACCCAACAATAGCTTTATGTAAACCAATTTTCGATACTCAAGGAGTAAGCCTAGCATTACAATTGATATCAGCAGGATTAGGGCCTGAGTAGGACTTAGCGAAATTCCTGTGGAGGTGGAAAACGGAAGGGCTTCGGTAAAACGAATTAAGTAGTTTAAAACCGAAAGGGCGCCATTTAAAAGCCATCCGAGGGAAGCGGCCAGTATTGGAATGGGCGAAAAGATGAGCAGCCCAATGGTTAGGTACAGAATTACAAAGGCCATTGGTATGGCAAATAGGTTGGTGAGCAGAAAGTAGTTGGGAAACTGATTGAAGTAGTAAAGCCCCAGCACGAATGTGCCCAGCTGGGCAGCAAGCGACACCGAAATCAAAACCCAAACCTTATCAATCAACCTATTTTTAATATACAACAGGTTGTAGATATATGGATAGAAGAAAACGATGGAGATTACGGCAAGGTATGAGAGCTGAAACCCCACCTCGGTGATAAGCATGGGATTTGCCACCAGAATCACAAACGCCGATGCGCTTAGGGTGTTGTAAATGCTAGTCTTATGGCTTAATGCTGTTCCAACAATTACCAGCGAGAACATAAGCGCTGCGCGAATAACCGAGGGCGATAAGCCTGTGAAAACGGCAAAAAACCAAAGGAAAAGAATTAGCAATGCCGATTTTAACAGCTTCCCCTGTTTAATCCTATTGAAAAAGAAAAGAAATGCCGATAGGGTGGCGAAAAGTATCCCCACATGTAAACCCGAAACGGCCAAAATATGCATTGCACCAGAGGCCGAGAAAACCCTTCGGGTCTCCTGATCGAGCAAGGCTTTGTAGCCCATGGTTAAGGCAGACAGCACAGCTAAGTTTTCGCCTTCAATTCCAACACGCTGAAAGAGCGAAAGCAAACCCGCTCGAAGCCGACTGGTGGTGGAATGTAGCCAATGGGGCTTATGGCCAACCCATTGCCAGCTATTGGCTGGAACAAAGGAGATGCTGCCAATACCCTTTTTGGAAAGATATTTTGCGTAATCGAACTGGTAGGGGTTTTTGGCTGGCGGAGGTGATGCGAATGCAGATTTAATTGCCAGTATATCGCCATACCTAAGGTTTAACGCAGCCGAATCGGTGGCAGAAAAGTACAGCAGCAACTTTTCGCTTACCGGTTTCCACTCGCTCTCGGCATAAACCATGGTTACCTCTGCCAGCACCCGCGTGCTAGCCAACCGAACCTCAGGAGTATCAAGCAGCCTAGCAATGGCGCTGTGCTCACCACCATGCTCCAACATGGTTTCGGACTGGGAAAGCTGCGTTAGGGTGAACCCAGCAGCGAATAGAAACGCATAGGTAACCACACCAAACACCCAGCGGTGAGCCCAAGCGGTGCGCATTGAAAAGACGATTATCAGCAGCACAAACAGAGCCGAAACAAAGATTAGCATAAGCAGCTGATTGGCATGCTTACCTACAGCCAGCGCAGCAATAATACCTATTATATACGGAATAAGGAGTCGGAAGAAGGGAACCTGTACGCCCATATAGTATTGAATGACATGAATGTAGATGTAAGTTACAGCTATAATATCAAAAAATCAATGGGCATAAAAAAAGGCTCCGAGCAACTCGGAGCCTTTCTATGGGGAGATGAACTAGCTATCGCTTAATTACCTTACGAACGGTACGCTCACCATCTTGTCCTTCGACTGAGATTAGGTAAACTCCGCTAGGCAGCTTCTCGGTTGGGATAGAAACCCTGCTATCGCCATGCAGCTGCATATTTACAACCTGCTGGCCAATAAGGTTTACTACCACAACGCGACGAGCGTTCTGTACATTATCAAGCCATAACGTATGGCTAAATGGGTTTGGATATGCATTGATGTTCTCCTCGGTAACCACACCAGCACTTGTTGCCAGCTCAATATCGCTAGCGTTACGCGGTGCTAACCTGTGCTCGCTGAAAGCAAACAGACCAAATCCGGTGATGTTGTACTTTTTGCCTACCTCAATAGTTGCTGGGTCAAAAGCATATAATCCTGGGTCAATTGAAAGAACACCACTGCCATCGTTCACCAAGAACCTTCCGTTACCCGGTGCATTATCGGTACACTCGGCATCCTCAACGCGAAGTAGCATACTCTGCCATTGGTAACCAGCGGGTTTGGCTGCAACCTCGGCTGTTGTAAGCAACTTAGGCGCAGGAACATCATTATCGCTAGTTATCACTTCAAACGTAGGATTAGTTATCTGCACAAAGTTATAGAAATGGTCAACCTTACCAGTTACTTGCACCTCATCGCCAATGGCTGGGTTTCCTGTAGCAGTATTTGTGTACACCATGATACCATTCCATGCTGTTACACCATCCTGAATAAAGAAACCTCGCTCATTACCACTGTAGAAATAAGCTCCGGTTACAATACCTTTGGTTGTAACCACCTCGCCTTGGTATGGGCTTAGGGCTGGATCCTCTGTGGTGTAACGCACCTCGTAGATGGTTAGGACAGAAATCTCTTCGATGGTAAAGGTTACAGAACGTGATACCTCGGGATTTAACACATCGCCATTATTATCAACAAGCCACATGGTTAGGGTGTACTCACCTAATGCCAAACCAGTTAGTTCAAAGTCATCGGTAGTTTTCAGTTCAACCTCGTCACCAGCATTTAGCTTGTAAACAACATAACCATCGTCTTCGCCACCAGAGTTATCACCTACCTGGAAGTTATACACAGCAAAGCTAACGGTTACTTTATCGTCATATAGTGTGCTACCATCGGCTGGAGACGTAATGCTAAGCGTTGGTTCATTACCATGCCATCCAATGAATGACAATTCATCAGCAGGATAAACTATCCACTCGCTATCGTCGGCATTGGTACCAGCCGATGCTGCCCAGTTGGTATTACCAATTGTGATATGAGCTTTACGAACTAACGTGTGATCCTGTGTAGCACCTTCCTCGCCAGCAACTGACCAAGCTGTGTTCTCAGTTTCAACGCCAATAACATCAATAAGAACAAGGTCTTCGCCGTCCTTCTTAAACAGACCTATTGCATCGTTACCCGTGAATGAAACAAGTCGGCAACCATCGCAATCGCTACCATAACTTAATGAAAGGTCCCCAACTGAGGTAATCTCTTCATCGGCCCCTGAATTATAGATAACATACACTTTACCTGCATCAAGTGTTCCGGTAAGAGGAAGAATATACTCTTTCATTTCAACACCGTCTCTAATGGCCCAACCTCCACCATTGTATGCTGCTTTTACTACATAGTTGGAAAGGTCGAGTGCGCTACTGGTTGGGTTATACAACTCGATTGCACGGTTGTTACCATTTTCCTTGCCCTCAATATACTCCGAAATAAACAGGTCTCCAACAGGCTCTTCCACAGTGGTAAAGGTCCATACTGTTTTATCGTCTAGGGCTGGAGTTTCATTGCCTGAAAGATCCTTAATAACACCTGCATCGGCAAGGATATAGTACTCGGTTTCGAATGCCAAGCCACTTACGTCAATAGTAAGCATATCGTTGTTGATGGTGAAATCCGTATCGGCAAAGCTCAACACCTCGGTATCGTCGGAAACCTTATTGATGGTGATATTACCAGTACCAGCCTCAATATCCTCATCGAATTTGATGCTAAGCGTAAAGCTAACGGGCACATCAACATCGTCCCATGCGGGATAGAACTCAACCCCCTCAGGAGACATATCATCTACCACGGTAAGCACCTCGGTGGTTTCGCGAGAGAAGGCAGCGTCGGTTGCATCTTCGATGCGAACGGTAAAGGTACCAAAATCGCCATTGGCCACGGTGTAGGTATATGTACCAAGGGTTGCATCTACTGGGGCATCCTCGTTAAGCAGAATGGCCTCGCCTCCATCACCTGTCTCAACCACATAGATATTAATATGGGCAATATTGGCTGCTGTCCATGTAAATTCAATATCATCCGCGGTATTGTATGTTGCAGGCAATGCAGGGCCGGTAATCTCCAGCTCGCGGTTCTCGCCTGTTATGGTAACCTTGTAGTAGGCAATGGTTCCATCCTCGGCGGTAACTTTAGCAACAACCACATCCTCATCGGCAAGCACCTGGGCTGAGTAGTTGGCTTCCTCTACCAGAGCTTCGTTAAGGTAAACCTCAACGCTAGCGGCATCGTCGGTTGCGGCAATGGCAATACCCTCGAAACCGGTAAAGTCGTCAACGTAAAGCGTTGCACCCTCGTCGGTATCGGGATCATCAACCAAAAGGCCTGTTCTTGGTAATACATTCAGACCACCAAGGGTAAAGGTGGTAAGTGAAGCGTCGTTAGATACATAAACCTTAACATCTACTTCGCCAATACCTATTTGCCTGCTAGAACCAGATGTTCCACCTCTTTCTGATGACCAAGAAAGAACGAAAACTTCATTATTCTGAATATTTAAACCAGAAATTACAGCCGAAACTGTTTTGTCAACTCCGTCGGCAGTAGAATAAGCAAGATCAGGAACAACTTCACCATTAAGCGTAACTGTCCACTCTGGGGGACGAGTCTCAGCTACTTTTTCAACCATCCCCAGATATGAAACATCAAGTTTTTCAATTGTTGCTCCAGTATTATTTAAAAGGGTAAGGGTTGTGGTTAGTACTCCGGTTGTTCCTGTATGCTGATATCCCAAAACATTAGCGTTTCCTCGGAAACCGCCAGCGGTTCCAGAACCCCAGTCTCCTTTATACTTATACTTGTCGGATGAACTTCCAGTAGCATCGAAACTCCATTCATCATCATTGCCATAAACGAGCAATTCTGTATCAGTAGCAAAAACAAAGTTGCTAAAATCTTGAGCATATGGAAGCCCTGGAGGTAAAGGTGAAACACTACCGCTAGCAGTAATCTCCTTAGCCGGGGCTGTACCACCCGATATGTTAATTATTTCGTTGCTATAGTCGCCAGCGGCGAGGCCACTCTTTAGCCTGATATAAACAGGGGTGCTAGAGAGCTCACCTGCGGTATATGGAACATCTACAGATGCGCTGTAAGTATTATCATCGGTTGATACCTCGAAGCTAGTACCTGTGGCATTAACCGCTATGTTCCCCTCAGCTGGGTCGAAGTTTTCACCATCTATGGCAACGGTTTGCGATGTGGAAGGCCCGTAGCCCAAAATGTACTTAAAGCCCGAAAGCACCTCGGTGTCAACGTTGAGCACAGGCAAAGAAGAGTCGTAAACATTGATATTATCGACACGCCAAGTGGCTGCTCCATTGGTTGTAGAGGTATACTTAAATCCTATGTGAACATTACTTTCAGCAGCATAAGCAGACAGGTCAATATTATCTACTGTAACAAAATCCCATGAACTACCACCCGCTCTATTTGTAATTGTTAATGGGACCCAAGTAGCATCATTGGGATTACCAACCCCTGAGTAGTCTGTAGAAACGAGAACTTCTTGACTAGATTCAGCGTGAGAATAATTAATCATCTCGTCAAAGACAAGCGCTATTTTAGTCAATCCTGTAAAGTCGAGCGCAGGAGTTATTAGCCAATCTTCATTAGCCAAATTTGTACCTGAATAACCTGACATATTTGCACTTCCTCCTGAATTCCAAGACCATAATTGATCGCCCAGTACTGAATATGTATAGCAATCGCTCAGATCAGCATCAAAAGTTTCTAAGTAAGGTAAGGCTGTGCTCTTTGGCCCAACTACGGTATAGCTCCGCTCGGTTGAAGTTGACGATTCGGCATCAGCATCCTCGGCGGTAATTATATAGTAAACAGTTGTGCCGTCAGTTTGGGAAGGGATATCCGTATCGGTAGTATAGGTATCCCCAACCCCCTTGCTCATGGCAATGGTTGTGCCATAATCACCTGTTGCGGTTCCCCACTTAAGTTCAACAGTCTCAATGGCTGCATCACCAGCGGTAACATCAGCAGATATTGAAACCGCATCAAGTGTTGTTACAGCGTTGGGGGTTCCTGTTGGGGTTTGGGTAATGTTAGAGATTGTCGGGGAGGTTGAAGGACCAGCATCTAGTTTATATAAATTCAATGTATTAGGACTAGCATATGGACGCCAATCTGCTTGATATATTGAAATAGCTCTTGAACCTCCACTGGTATGATTTGAAGCAAAAGTAAATGCTCCACCAGTAACACTTACAATGTATTCATGGCTTGATGTTTCATTAAAGGAAAAACCAGAAGTACTATTTGCAGTAATTTCGCAATACTTAGCTTGATCTTCATTATAAAGAGTGAAGCCATCAACAGTATTTCCAACAACTAACCACACAACTGCAACTGATGGATCAATAATTTTTGATTCAGATATAGTGATAGCAGTGTTACCCATTCTACCACTTGCAATTGTATTCGTTAATGCTCCATTATAGTCTCCATTAATGCCATGGAAAACATAATAAGTACCTGATTCAATTTCTTCAACAGTGGTAATTTGTTCAAAAGTACCAGTTCCTGAGTACTGCCCCCACCCCACTCCACTCCAGAGGAGCATGGTTGCAGCAAAGAATGTTGTTCTGAGTAGATGTTTTACTTTCATAGTCGTTAGGTTTAGTTAGTATTAAGTTAGGTATTGCATTTTGTAACATACTGCAGGGCAACTGTATATACCCGGTAAATATGTAGCTGCTTTTTAAAAAACCTCCCCAAAAAATTTATGGAAAGGGAGGTCAAGTTAGTTGGAATATTTTTAATAATCAAGTTGAGGAGAGCTAAATTATTGTTACGAATTTTGGGTAGCGTGTGGAACGGTGGCGGGTTACGGGTTAGACAGCTGCGGGTTAGATGGTTACAGGTTAGACGGTGGCGGGTTAAAAGACCTGACAGCCCTGCCTGTCGCTTGCTTACCCTGTCTAGAGGTCATAGCCGTCAAGCTAAGATCAATTTCAATTTATCTAAAGTCGTTTATATCCTTATTCACACCCTCGTAGAGGGTGCATAGCGATAGGGTATAGATTGCAAAGCCTTAAAGCACCCCGTGGGGGTGCAATATATATATCCGCAACCCTTATTGCGCATCTACGAAGCGCTAATTTATTTGAATCAATTTCTTCAATCGCTATGTGCCCTCTACGAGGGCTATTGTATTCATATTCTGCTCAATCCTATAGAAATATTTGTTTCTTTTGTATCCTTAGCTTGACGGCTATGGCCTAGAGGTAGGCGATAGCAGACAGGGTGCGTAGCACCCTGCCAAAGGAAAGAGCAGGCAGGCTGTCAGCGTCTCGTAAAGAAAGAATGAGTTGCAGGTTGGACGGTTACGGGGTTGGATGATCTGCTAAGGCAGGCAGGCTGTCAGCGTTGGGCCAAAAACAAGTTGGGAGAGGCGTTTTCTTAGAAAACAGGCAGGAAGTGTTTTTTATAACGTAGCAACCGAATCGTATCTTGCGAGTACGCCCCTGCCTGCGTGGTTCGCAATGACGATTGACCTTTTTGGTCAAGATGCGGATAAACACTATAAGTTGCTTTGACATTTCATTGAACTCATTGATATAAATCCTAAATTTGTGGTATAACACAAATCTTATGACAAAGGATACAGCAATAAAACTATTCAACGACAAGCAGATTAGAACAATTTGGGATGATGAGCAAGAAAAGTGGTATTTCTCAATTGTTGACGTCGTTGGAATTTTAACCGAAAGCCCAAACCCTCGAAAATATTGGAGTGTATTAAAATCAAGGTTAAAAAAAGAAGGAAGTCAGTTGACTACAAATTGTAGTCAACTGAAAATGCTTTCATCTGATGGAAAATACTACAAAACAGATGTTGCTGATACAGAACAACTTTTTAGACTAATTCAATCAATTCCTTCGCCTAAAGCTGAACCCTTTAAATTGTGGTTGGCAAAAGTTGGTAGGGAAAGAATTGACGAGATTGAAGACCCTGAAATAGGAATTGACAGACTTATGGAAACCTACTTGCGGAAAAGGTATTCTACATCTTGGATAAATCAACGACTTAAAAGCATTGAAGTTCGAAAAGAACTTACAGATGAATGGGATAAAAGGGGTGTAACAAAAGGACAGGAATACGCAATCTTAACCGATGATATAACAAAGGCTTGGAGTGGCTTAACAACGAAAGAATACAAGAACTTCAAGCAGTTAAAGAGAGAAAATTTGCGTGACCATATGACAAACCTTGAATTAGTACTGAATATGCTTGCGGAAGCGACCACAACTGAAATATCAAAAGAAAAGAAACCAAGAAATTTTAAAGAAAATCAAAAGATTGCAAAACAAGGTGGAACCATTGCAGGAAATACAAGAAAAGAAATTGAAGAGAAAACGGGGAAAAAAGTGGTTACAAGCCAAAATGCAAAAGAACTTATTGAACGAAAGAATAAAGAACTGGAATAATTAAGGCTAGCATACAACATAGGGTGTAGCCAACCTCAACACTTCTATCGTCGAGACAAGACACGGTGCTAACTGACAACGGAACTTCGCAGCTTCATCGCCCGTTTGGAGCGATTTCGGATGGGGAAAAGACCTGACAGCCCTGCCTGTCACTTGCTTACCCTGCCTAGGTAGGCGACAGCAGACAGGGTGCGAAGCACCTTCCAAAGGAAAGAGCAGGCAAGCTGTCAGCGTCTTGACGAGAAGAAATGAGTGGAGGGTTAGATGGTTGCGCGTTGGCGGGTTAAAAGACGCTGACAGCGTGCGTAGCACCTGTCAGCGTCTCGTAAAGAAAGAATGAGTTGCGGGTTAGACAGTTGCGAGTTAGAAGGTTACGGGTTGGAGGGTTGCGGGTTTAAAGACCTGACAGCGTGCGAAGCACCTGTCAGCGTCTGGAAAGGAGAAAATGAGTTACGGGTTGGATGGTTACGGGTTGAATGACCTGACAGCCCTGCCTGTCGCTTGCTTACCCTGCCTACCGAGGTAGGCGACAGCAGACAGGGTGGGAAGCACCCTGCCAAAGGAAAGAGCAGGCAGGCTGTCAGCGTCTTGACGAGAAGAAATGAGTGGAGGGTTAGACGATAGAAACTAAAATAATAGAGCCCTGCATTGAATGCAAGGCTCTATTAGGGATAAAAATAAGATAATTTACCAGTAGTATCCGACTAAGTATTTTGTAAAATGATAACAATGTTATAGATTTCTCGCTTCGCTCGAAATGACAGGCTGTTACGCTGTCAGGGTGAGGGGGTGAAGGCCGCTACGCCGCCTTCACCCCCCTTAGACCTCTTGAAAGTACTGTCATTTCGAGCGAAGCGAGACCACGAAGTAGCGCGAAGCTATATCCATATTTATTAGTCGGCCAGTAGTGATAATTTACGTAAGGGTTACATCTTCACCATACGGCGAACTACCCGCTGGCCGGTACTATCCTCTAGAATAACTAGGTAAACACCATCCCTTAGGCTGCTGGTATTGATGTGGGTTTCGCCGTTAAGGGTTACGGCCATCACCTGCTTACCTATAATATCGGTGATAATCACCCGCGCCGCCGACTCGGCATTGGCAATGCTTATGGTGTTGGTAAATGGGTTGGGGTAAACCCTTACGCCACCCAGCGCAAGCGAGGGCACGCTGGTTATCACCTCGAACTCCACGGTGACGTTGGTATTGGCATTGAGGCCAGTAAGGGTATAGGTAATGTCGGTATTGCCGGCAATTGGATCGTCGTTTACACTCCACTCCTTCACCCTGTACCCATCGTTGGGGCTGGCGGTAAAGATTATGGTGCTGCCCTCCTCCACCTCGTCGCCCGAAGCTATGCTAAAGGTATTTACCGTTGCGCCAAGGGTTCCGTTGGCATTACCATTTACCTCAACCACGCTAAACGATACGGTGTACATCACAGGAATCACCTCCTCGAACTCAACGGTTACGGTGGCATTATCGTCGAGACTTGGGATTGTGTATTCGTTGCTGGTGTTGCCCTCAACGGCTTCGCCATTGTGTACCCATTCCTTTACCCGGTAATGTGGTGCCGGATCGGCGCTAAACACAACCGTGCTGCCCACTGCAACCTCTTGTCCCGATACAATATCGAGCCCGTTGGCCGAAACAACCAGATTGCCAAGGCCTGCCTTAACCGAGAATGTAACCGAATATTTTTCCTCTTCCTCCTCCACAAACTCTACCGTAACCACCACATCGTATGACAATCCATTGATAGTGTACGTATTATCGGCAAACCCTGCTAATGGATCACCATTCAGGGTCCATACCTTTACCAGAAAACCTTCGTCGGGAGTGGCAACAAATTCAACTACGCTACCCTCCTCCACCTCGACGCCCGAAGAAATACCAACACCATTTGCTGTTGCGGTAAGAGTTCCGTTATCGCCCACAACGGAGAAGGTAACGGTAAAGGTCTCGGGTACTATTGGTTCGAACTCAACGGTCACCACCACATCGGCAGTAAGACTTGGTATGGTGTAGGTGTTGTCGGTAAACTCAGATAAGGGATCGCCATTTACAGTCCACTCCTTTATGGTGAAACCCACCTCTGGGGAAGCACTAAACACAATGGTGCTACCCGCCACAATATCATCGCCCGACGATATGGGATTATCGTCTGCTGTAGCCGTAAGGGTCCCATTGCTTCCCTCCACCGAAAACGTAACCGTGTATGTGTCGGGCTCAATGGGTTCGAACTCCACAGTAACCGTAACGTCAGCATCGACACTTGGCACAACCAGCTCGTTGGATGTATTGTCGGCAACCACCTCGCTATTGAGCGTCCACTGTTTCACTTGGTAGCCATCGGCTGGGGTTGCGGTAAACACAATCTCACTGCCAATATCAACACTACTGCCAGAAGTAATTTCAACATCGTCCACCTTGGCGGTAATCTCCCCTTCGCCGAGCTTGGAGAAGGTAACTTGGAAGGAAGGTATTAAGTCCACAACTTCGACAGTAAACGTAGCATCATCACCCTCATCGAAGGCAATAATAAAATTGAAGGCATTCCCCTCGACTGCTCCATCAAAAGCCGAAGACATTATGGTAAGGGTGTTATCTTGTAATGTGAAATCGCTGCCCAACGAGAGTGGAGATCCATCGAGAGTGACACTAGAAACTGAGGTAGCAACATTCCAAGTAATTGTGGTGGAAATATCCTTAGGATCGTAAAGATTGAACTGAGCAGTGGTGGGACTAATAGTAGCTGACTCGGGCAAGGTTATTGAAAAATCGCGGAAGCGAGTTCGCCCTGTACCACTCGTCATCTGCAATTTAAACCGGCCGCTTGTAACATTGTACACATCTGTTACATCAAGGGCAAAGTTATGGATCTCGTAGTCGGGATCCGAAGCGGTTACTTGGAATGTCTCAACCACATCATAATCGGCACCATCATTTGATGAGACTAATAATGATAGCTCTCGGCCCGAACCAGTGCCCCAAGTTGCAGTTGAAAACTCAAATTGAAGTATATCGTAAGGCGTAAAATCAATTGATGGTGATTCAACAAAGCCATTGATATCTATTTGCAGATAGGGTTCTGAAATCTCCTGAATAGTAGCATTTTCTATATGAAAACCTTGGTCAATTGCCAAATCGACATCAACCTGCGATCGAAAGTTATTTATATACGGAATAGTAAATGCCTCAACCACCCTACCTGAAAGCGATACTGTTTTAGCATCCTCCTCGGCTACACCACCGCCATAAACCTCGACATCTCCATTGAATTCGCCAACAGGAAGCCCCTGGGCTAGTCTAACCCAAATACTAATAGCACTACCATCATAATCGGTAAGGGTTAGGGATGAACCATATACGCCTACCTCACTTTCTGAAACCTCAAAATCTGTGGGTGCTGTAATGGTTACATCTGTTTCATCGAGGTTTGCGCCTGTAATTTCGAAAGGCTTAGGCTGAGAGGGCCCGTTACCAACAACATATGTCATAACAGTTATTGAGACAGGGTTAACATTTAAATACGGATCATCAGTAGTACCATACAAATGAATGTCATCAATGTTAATTTGCGCATCTCCTGCAATGTTTGTAAATTTAATTGTAAGGTTCTCAGCTGATGGAATTGTACCTTCAGTTACCTCAATTAACCTCCAGTTTGTTGTTCCAGAACCTGTTGGTTGGGGTGGAAAACCAAGCAAGTTAAAGTTTTCTCCATCTTCACTTACCTCAATTCTAAGGTGTGTTGCGTCTGATGCAACTGTAGACTTTCTTAGACCAAACTCAAGTTTTATATCAGAAAAATTTGATGTGTTGATGTTTGAAATTATAAGGGTTGGGTCACCTGCATTCGTAAGAAATATATTTCTATTACCACTTGCACCATCATATCCAGAGGATGAATTGGTAGTTCTTGAATCTCCTGTACCAGAAAAATTTAATTCAGGGTTATCAAAGTTAACTGCTGATATTGCTTTTGTACCTGTTTCAGGCTCATTAACATCCATTGTTTCTTTGAAAACACTTGTTTGCCCCCACCCCACTAAACTCCAAAGGAGCATCATGGAGGTAAAGAATGTTGTAGTGAGTAGATGTTTTACTTTCACAATTGCTAGGTTTAGTTAGTATTATGTTTGTGGACGTAATTTGCACTGCAAACCCTATCCGCATTGGTCTGCAATCGCCTTACAACATAAATGTTTTGCAAAATCGTTAAGGGAGGTCAATATATGGGGAATATTTTTTATAATCAAGAAGGGGGAGATAAATTTTGGTTGCGGGTTGAGGAGATGAGCGGTGAGCGGAGAGTGGTGAGTGGTGGGGGGCTTTTGGGTTTAAACGCTAAAGCGCAAAAACGCTAAGTGAAATAAATCCTCAGTGCGTCTCTGCGCCTTGGCGTGAGCTCTTTCTACAACGGCTTAACCAACACTCAGATATCCTCTGTGAACCTCATCAGCGGGGGTATTGTTGTGGTTGTTTTTAAACGCTAAAGCGCAAAAACGCTAAGAGAAATAAATCCTCAGTGCGTCTCTGCGCCTTGGCGTGAGCTCTTTCTACAACGGCTTAACCAACACTCAGATATCCTCTGTGAATCTCATCAGCGGGGGTATTGTTGTGGTTGGGTTTAAACGCTAAAGCGCAAAAACGCTAAGTGAAATAAATCCTCAGTGCGTCTCTGCGCCTTGGCGTGAGCTCTTTCTACAACGGCTTAACCAACACTCAGATATCCTCTGTGAATCTCATCAGCGGGGGTATTGTTGTGGTTGGGTTTAAACGCTAAAGCGCAAAAACGCTAAGTGAAATAAATCCTCAGTGCGTCTCTGCGCCTTGGAGTGAGTTCTTTCTACAACGGTTTCACTGGTACGCAGATATCCACTGTGAACCTACCATCCTTTGGCTCCTCGGGGTACATCTCGAAGCAGGGCTTGTCGTCAGGCTGGTAGCCACTGCCGGGGAACCACACCCCGTATAGCCACTGCCACGCCTCGCCAAACTGCGTGGCATCCACCACAAAGCGAGCAATAACGTACCTTGCGGCCTCGAGTTCCATCTTGCCCACCTCGCCATCGACCTTAGTGTCCGGCGGAACGGTGATGCACACGCTCATCCGCAGCTTATCCTCCACGGTGATGTTAGGATCGTCATGGTAAATAATCAACGATTTAAAATCGGGGCCACCGATCAGGTTCCGAGGGCCAGCCCAGGTGAAGAGTTGGTTCCACAGCCTTTCGAACAACTTATCGTCGCCCTGGTAGGGGCCAATGTGGCGGATGTAGGCCACTGTCATTTTTGGGAGATCCTTAATCTCCACGCTTTTGTTTAGCTCCATATTAGCTTTCCATTTAATTGTTTTGGATTCGAAACAAAAGTACGTGGATGGCCGCTCAGAAGCTTGCCGATTATTGCTATCCATTTGACTAAAATTGCTATCCTTGCCCTTTGCCTGTCGATACTGACTTGCCGATACCCCGAAGTAGCTCTTGAAATTGCGCGAAAAGATTGACAGATCGGTAAACCCAACCTTTTGGGCAATCTCCGAGATGCTCTCGTTAGCAGGCGATACAAGCAGCGTTGCAGCCCGCTCTACCCTAACACGGGTAATGAACTGGAATGGCGTTTCGCCCACCACGCCATAGAATATTCGGTTAAAATGGTATTTCGAGAAGTCGGCCACTCCAGCCAGCTCCTGCAGGGTGAATTGGTTGCCGAGGTTCGATTCGATGTAATCGAACGCCCTGTTTATTCGGGCGATATACTCATTTTGGGTAATGCTTGCCATGGGGGAAAAGGGTGTTCTTGATTAATATACAACGATAGCTTTTTGAATAAGCACAAAAACAGTTGTAGGTTTAACTATACTATTCTAATACACCTTCAGGTGGACCATAGTGATGGAGAATGACATTCGAAAGTTATCTCCCAGCCACAGGATAAAACTACAAAAAAACCCGACTGGGTTACACCAATCGGGTTTAAAAAACTATTTCGGCCAAACTACTGAAGTGGAGTAATCACCTCAATAAGCTCTGGAAGATCCATTTTGATGTTCTTAAGGTGCTCAATGGTTGGAACGCCATTGGGGGTCCATCCACGACGCTTGTACACTGCGTCAAGAAGCTGCTCGTAGCGATCCTCACGATACTTACGCATGGCGGTAATCTTCTCATCGGTGCTCATGTTGGTTGGGTCGATACCCACCAGTTCCTTAAGCTGCTTGTCGTAACGCTCCTGGCGGCTCTCGTACTCCTCGCGGGTAACAGGGCCAGCGGCACGGTATGGCTGTGCATCGTGCTTACGCAATCCGAATCCTCGGCGAATATTGAAGATACGCTGGAAGTTGTACACGCGCTCACTCTGGGTAATCATCTCCTCCTTGGAGAAAGGCTGTCCGGTTACACCTTTATATATCTCAACGTAGTTGTTTACGTGACCAGGAATTTTGTGCGGCTCGTCGTGCTCGGCGTTATCCTTTGGCACCACGTCGTTCCATGGCAGCTTGCAAAGCCCCTGCAGTCCGAACCAAGTACGGAACATTGGGAAGTAGTGAAGCGCCTCGGCCTTATCCTCGAACGAAGGCAGCTGGTTGTTCACCATGTCCATGAAGATAAGCCAAGCCTCGTCGTGCTGTGGGCCCTTGTTGGTCATGGCGTATCCGCCCTGCTGTGCAAGCGACTCTTTTGAAACGTACTGCGAGTACTCAAGCCCCTTGTTCTCCATTCCTATATCGTTAAGGAACTTCTCGTCGGCACCAAAGTGCTTAATGAAATGCTCCTTCATCTTGCGAACGCCCTGTCCAACGATTAAGCCAAAACCTTCGCCGCGAGCCAGCTGGTGCATAACCTCCATGGCATCCTCAAAGTTGCCGAAGTTAAGCTCCAGGCCACCGGTACGCTCCTTGTTAAGGATACCGTTCTCGTAGCACTCCATTACGAATGCCATACAAGTACCCCAAGTGATGGTGCAAATACCGTAGGTATCGCAGTAGAAGTTACCCTCGATAATCTGCTCGGGGTCAAAGATACCAAGGTTTGAACCCAAACCAGCAACGGTTTCGTACTCGGGACCATCAACAATAACGGCATCGCCTTTGTATGGGCCAGTTTTAAGCACAAAATCGTCTACCCCCTTGGCACAGCTCATGGCGCAGCCAATCCAGCAACCATCTGGAACGTTCTGGGTAAAGTACTTATCGCGGAAAATATCGCTGTGGATTTTTTGTCCGTCAACCGAGCTACCAAACTTAAAGTTGTGGGTTGGCAGCAGGTCGTAGTCGTTCATCACGTTGGCGATGTTAGCAGTACCCTTCTTACGCATTTGGCACTGGTGGTCGTCGAGCTCGCGCATCTCCTGCTGGTAGGTACGTCCCACGGCAGTAATCTTCTCAAGGTCGGCCACGTTGTTAAGGTTACCCTTCACGCCATCGACCTTAGCCACAATGGCTTTAATCTTCTTATCGCGCATAACGGTACCAATACCGCCCCTACCCGCTTGCTTTAGGCGGATTTTCTTACGCTTCACATCGTAGAAGGTGAAGTTTACCATACCAATTAGCGAGTGGTCGGCAGCAGCACCCATCGAAACGATACCGATGTTCTTGTAGTCTTTCTCATTATCGGCAAACACCTCCGATAGCTCCTCAGCAAGTATGTGAGAGTCGTTGGCAAAGCCAGGATCCTCGTAGATCTCAACATTATTGTTCTTGCCATCGATGTAAATAATTACATCCTTTTCGGCCTTGCCTTGCAGTTCAAGCGCATCGAAACCAGAGAACTTAAGGAATGGGCCAAAGAAGCCACCTACGTTCGAGTCCATTACAGAATCGGTTTGGGGCGAAAGGCTAACCAGTAGCGATTTACCAGCACCAGAGTACTGAGTAATACCCCCAATGGGGCCTGAGCTGATGATAACCTCGTTCTCAGGATCGTTCCACTTGGTGGTTGGGGTAGTAGCATCCCAAAGCAGGCGTAGGCCGTAGCCCTTGCCACCCACAAATTTCTCCTTCATCTGTGCTGGTACATCCTTCTCCTTAATAGCAGCATCGCCCACATTGATGTAAAGAATTTTGTCGGTATAGCCCCTGTAGAGCTCCTTTTTGTTGTATTGCCAAGCGTTCAACTTTTTGGCTTTGGCAAACAAATCCTTAGCATTCATACGCGGATATTTTTGTTAGTTAATAATTTTCAATCTCTTTATGTGGGTAAAGTTATGAAATAAAAGGCGGGTTGTAAAATGACGATTATCAATATGTAAGCCTTTGCATAATGGGTTTCTATGGGTTTTACCAGAGGCTGCGCAGGGGTTTTGAGCAAGGCACATCAATTACCCTCAACGATTGGCAAAATTTCGGCAAATGGCACCAAGCCGCTATATTGATGTTTAAAAACACAGTAACCAATGCTATTTGAGCCACCCCATAAGGTGCTGCAGTGCAAAAACCAATTTAGCTTTGCCCCATCTGCTTGCGGTATTGACCCACCGAAAGGCCCTCGCTAGACTGGAATGCTCGGTGCAGGGAGCTTGCCGAGCCAAAGCCTGCCAACTCGGCAATTTGCTGATTGGTAAGGTTTGGGTTACTTTGGATTAGCGCCTTGGCATGATTGATACGGTAAAAGTTTACATGCGCACAGAAGTTTCGGCCATACTCGGTATTGATAGCATTGGAAACGTATGTGCGGTTCGTTCCTAGCATGGAGCTAACATCCCATATTTTAAGGTCGGGGTTCTTGTAAACCTTTTCCTTCTCAAAAAGATTATCGAGCTTAGCCTTTATCCGCTGGGGAGGCTTCCCCTCATTGTTCAAGTCAGGGGCGTTTTCAATCTCGGTAAAAATTGCTCTCTGGCTGTTGCCCAGCAAGCCAACAAAGAAAAGCATTACGGTAAAAACAATGGAAGGGATTATTAGCAGGTAGGTGTTCTCAAGAAATGTGTTACGCCCCAACACGGCAAGGGCTGCGCTAGAGACAGAGGTTAGCGCAAAGCAGATGTTGAAAAACTGAAGCCAATTAAGCTTCCTATCCTCCATGTTGGAGTAGTAATCCTGTATTCTTAGGTTATTACTACGGATTAATGTAAAGCTATAGCCAAGGTAAAACACGGTTTGGAACAAAAAGGTAAGCCTACCAATTACGTACAGGATAAACATGGCCTCATGCATTGCGGTGGAGGGTCTTTTGCCCTGCACCAAAATATCGGAGATAAACTCAACACCATGCTCTTTGCCCATAGCGATATACCCAACACCGGTAAGTAAAAATAGTGTGAATGGTGCAATGAGAAACCTAAGGTGCTTCTTTATGCTAAAGTGGGAATCGACCGTAAGCAAACGCACATAGATGTGGTACATTGGGTACACCAACAGATAGGCAAGGGTATAAATGCTATCGAGATAGAAATAAACCTCTAGCTGCTGAGTAAAGTAGAAGTAGTGCGATATATACACCCATGAAGCCACAAGCATAAACCATCCCAAAAAAACCTTAGGCTGGTGCGCATCTCGCTTATAAGTATTAAGGACAATAGCCCAAAAAAGTGTGACGTAAATGGGATTGAGTAAAAGAATTTCGACCATGCTTTTTAAGAAAAACTGTTGATTTTATATCAAAGATAGCAAACCTTATCAAAATTAATAGATTTAAAGAACCGATCATCCCGCAATTTTTGACATTAACTTTTTACAAGCAATACCCATTGACTTCTTAACTATTGACTGCTTTTGATGTTAAGCAGTATGGGAATAAAAACTAAAATTTCATACTTTTGATGAGTCACAATTAATCTTACACCAATCTGTTATACCATAAAACTGTTTGTATTTTTTGGAATGCCGCTTGGTGTTGATAAGATTAAACGCACTATAAACCTTTGACTAAAAGCATATGCTTACAAATAGATATCACCAAAAAGTTGTTGTAATGCTACTGGCCATTTTGCTGGCCGGCAATAACGTTTTTGCACAATCGCAGGAGCTAAGCACCAAAAAGCGCAGAGCCATAAAGCAGTACGAACTATCGATGCAAGCGTACGACAGGTTTGAGTTTATCCAAGCCGAGGAGGCGCTGCTTAAGGCCATTGATATTGACAAGAATTTTATCGAAGCCCATCTATTCTTATCGCAGGTGTACCAAAGGATTAACCAGCTGGAGAAGGCCATTGAATACGGGGAGAAAGCCATTGCCATTAACCCTGAGTTTTTCCCTAACCTCTACTTTAGCCTGGGGGCTATGCTCATGAAGGTTCCCAATTACCCTAGGGCAAAACAACACCTAAGCAAATTTGTGGAGTACTCGTTTATACGTGAGGATATGCGTGAACTGGCCGAGCTGTACATAAAAAGCTGCGATTTTGCCCTAGAGGCCATAGCTAACCCCGTTCCCTTTGAACTCATCAATCTTGGGCCAAATGTTAATAGCACTCTCGACGAGTACTGGCCAAGCCTTTCGGCCTCGGAGAATACGTTGGTGATAACAGTTAAGAAACCTGTACCATTGCCAACAGGCGAACCGTCAGGCAGGCATCAGGAAGATTTTTACATAACTCACCGAAACGAGAAGGGAGAGTGGGAGCCCGTATCGAACATTGGGCCACCCATTAACACACCACACTTCAACGAGGGGGCACAATCGCTCACCGCCGATGGCAAAACTATGTACTACACCATTTGCCGAGGGTACTGCAACTTATACTTCAGCGAGCTGGACGATAATGGCCGATGGGGCAATCCTAAGTCGTTACCAAACCCCATAAACCTTCCGTACTCCAGCGAGAAGCAACCCTCCATTTCGCCCGATGGCAAAACGCTGTACTTTGTTAGCAACAGGAATACCGGAATGGGCGACTTTGATGTTTGGCGAGTTCATAAGCTGGACAGCAACAAGTGGGGAGATCCCGAGAATCTAGGCGATAGCATTAACACCAAGTACAACGAGCAATCGCCCTTTATTCATTTCGACAACCGAACGCTCTACTTCTCGTCGAATGGTAGAGTGGGCATGGGTGGACTGGACATCTTCATGTCGCAAATGATAAACGACTCCACCTGGAGCACACCTAAAAATCTTGGCTACCCCATCAACACGCATCGCGACGAGGATGGGCTAATTGTAAATGCCAAGGGCACCATGGCCTACTACTCGTCGGATATTAGCGCCGAGGCAGGAAGAGATATTTTTAAGTTTGAGATTCCTCAGGACATACGCCCCACCCCCACCTCGTACATCACCGGTACCATTACCGATGCGCGTAGCGGCTGGCCCATTAGGGCCAACTTTACCCTGGTGGATGTTGCCCGCGACAGCATTATCACCGAGGCGCAAGCCTCGAGCAGCGGCTCGTTCCTGCTCACCTTGCCCACCAATAGAAGCTACGCCATGTTTGCCTCGGCTCCCAACTACCTTTACCACTCGGAGCACTTCGACCTGTCGGGTATTTATAGCGCCGACGAACCCTACCGCAAGAATATTGAGCTAACACCAATCCGCATTGGGGGGATTATTGTTATGCGCAACGTGTTTTACGAAACCGACTCGTACCAGCTGAAAGGCGAATCGATTTCGGAGCTGAACAAACTTACCGAGCTGCTTAACCTTAACCCCACGCTCACCATTGAGGTGGGTGGCCATACCGACAATGTGGGTAGCGCCAGCTATAACCTCACCCTGTCCGACAACAGGGCCAAATCGGTAGCGCAATTCCTAATCGAAAAAGGCATTGATCCTGCCAGAATTACCTGGAAGGGTTATGGGCTTACCAAGCCCATTGGCGATAATGCCACCGAGGATGGACGAGCCGAAAACCGTAGGACAGAGATTAAGATAACTGGCATTTAAGCGCATCCCTAAAAAGCGGTGTGGCATAAGTTGATGTTTCTGTTAGTGAATGACGATAGCCATGTACAAATACGAACAAGGCTGTTCTGTTTTGAAACAAAAACAACATCACCCACAAAACAGCAAAAGTATATCTCGCTAACAATATGCAACTTACCGCTAGTGGTATGTGGTTTGATTGAAATGGACAAAAATGTTCATTATGCTAAAGAATTACCTCAAAACTGCGTTCAGGGCTATGTACCGCGACAAGTGGTACAGCCTAGTGAATATTGGCGGATTAGCTATTGGTATGTGCGTAGCCCTGCTGTTAGGGCTTTACGTAAAGTTCGAACTGAGTTTCGATAAATTTCATAAGGATTACGATAAGATTTATCGGCTGCACAATCACTTTACAAAACCCGATTTACAAGAAGAAAGGCTTCCTTGCACTCTCTACGAAACGGGAGAAGAGCTAATGAACCAAATGCCAGATATTGAAGGCTTAGCAAGACTATTCTTTGGGAGTAGTGGAGCAGTAAACATTAAGGGCGAGTCAAAGAGTTCGAAGGTAATGATATATACCGACTCCTCCTTTTTCACCCTTTTTAATTTCCCAATCGTACAGGGGAGCATCACCACTCCCATTGATGCACCTAATCAAATAGCTATATCGGAGAGGGTGGCCAATGAATGGTTTGGTAACGAGAATCCCATTGGGCAATCTGTAGAGATTTACACCTTAGATATAGACTCTGCAACCCGTTCGCTTTACAGAAAACCCCAGAGCTTAAATGTTAGCGCAGTTTTTTCCGATATTCCAAAAAACTCGCATATCAGGTTTGATGTGGTTACCAATTTTAGCACCATGTCTCAGCCTTTACTTAGAGGACAAGGCCAAGACTTTTTCACCTACGTCAAATTTTACAACTCGCCAACTAAAGAGATATTTGCTAAAATTGGGGAAATTAACGCCTCAATAATCGAACGAAACATTGGGAGCAGCAGGCCAAAGGAGCATACAAAAACGGTACTTATTCCGCTGCATAAAATCCACTTGGCAGCCAACTACCCTTACGACCAAGCAATAACCAGCAACTCGGTGTTTGTTCTTACCCTAGGTATAGTTGGAACGCTGGTGCTCATAATTGCCTCAATAAACTTTATCAACCTATCAACAGCAAGAGCAGATAAGCGTAAGCGTGAGGTAGGAATTCGAAAGTCGGTAGGTTCAAACCGGAGCCAAATCATTGTTCAGTTTATTGGCGAGTCAATTCTGACATCTCTTCTAGCGCTAGTTATCTCCCTCACACTTATAGAGCTACTTATTGTCCCCTTTAATAATCTTTTGAGCACCTCCTTATCGTTGGACTACAAGCAGAACATTGGTTATTTTGCTCTGGTAGTAAGCCTAGCAGTAATTGTGGGTATAATTGGTGGTTGCTACCCGTCGTTTTACGTATCTCGTTTCAAACCCATCACAATACTAAGAGGACTTTCGGAATCGGGGAAACCGAATCGTGTCTTCAAATCGACACTAATTATTTTACAATTTGGCATTGCAGCCCTTCTAATTTTTAGTTTGCTTGTCATAAACTCTCAAATGCAATTCATCAAGAAAAAGGATCTTGGGTTTGACAAGGAGAACTTGGTAATATTCTTTGGCGTAAACGAAAGCCTAATAGGCTCATATAAAGCTATTAAAGATGACATAAGTACTATACCTGGGGTTATCTCCGTTTCGGCGGCCCAAAGCTTACCCAGCGGAGGCAGTTTCAGCGGAATGAACCTATACCTGCAAGGAGCAGACCCAAGCTCTGCATTCAGCATTAAGGAGCTGCGAGTACAAGACAACTACATTGGAACAACAGGTATGCAGATTATCAGTGGGAGAGACTTTTTGCCAGATTCCCCTTCGGATAATGAGGGTTTTATAATAAACGAAACTGCCGCCAAAAGTCTTGGTTTAGATAACCCCATCGATGCCAGGGTGGTCATGTGGAAGCGACCGGGAAAAATTATTGGTGTAATCAAAGATTTTCATTTCGCTTCGCTTAGAGATAACATTGAACCACTAATTATAACAAGGTATAACCCCCGGATGCATAACTTCACCATAAGGATTGAAGACTCTAACAAGCAAGAGACCATAAGTAAAATTACGTCTATAATACAAAAGCACGAGCCAAACTACAAAAGCAGCTACGTATACCTAAGCGATTACCTTAATACTCAGTATGGAGCAGAGGAGAAGACCTTTAGGCTGATACTTTCGGCCTCGGCATTAGCATTATTGCTTTCGATGATTGGCCTTTATGCCCTATCGGCCTACTCACTAGCATGCCGAACCAAGGAGCTGGGGGTAAGAAAAATACTAGGAGCCTCGCTACCCACGCTGCTTAGGCTGCTACTAACCGACTCAACAAAATGGGTGCTAGTGGCAAATATAATTGCCCTGCCAATTGGATGGTACCTTGCCAAAGATTGGCTAAACGATTTTGCCTACAGAATCGATATTTCGCCATGGATTTTTATATCTGCTATCGTAAGCACCTACTTGATTGCAATGCTCACCATTGCTTGGCAGGTATTGCAAGCAGCCAGAACCAACCCGGTGAACGCGTTACGATATGAGTAAGCAAGTTGTAAGACACTTGCATTACAAGAGCAGTACAAGAGTGGAACTGGAAGAAAAACATTATTGATAGCTAAGTAAAGAGAATTATAAAAGTTAAACATTAAAACTAAATAAAGAATGTTCAAAAATTATATCATAGCAGCCCTTCGCAATCTGAAAAGGCATAAAGTTTTTTCTGCCATCAACATCCTAGGGCTTGCCGGTAGCATGGCCGTATTCATCATGATTACAATTTACGTTAGGCTGATTGCCGGTACCGATAAGTTTCACGAAAACCACCAGCGCATCTACCGCATTGAGCGGGAGCAAGTGCATAATATGGCTGCGCCAATAGGCCCATACCTAAAAGAACAGTTCCCCGAGGTAGAGGCCTATGTGAGGGCCGCTAAAACCCAATACAGCAGCAATCTTTTTAAGCATAACGACAAAACCGTTAAGTTTGAAAACATATGGCTGGTTGACTCAACATTTATTAACGTTTTCTCCTTCCCTCTCAAGCTTGGTAATCCCAAGCACGTTTTGTCCAACCCCGAGAGCATCGTTCTTTCAGCATCTGCTGCCAAACGGATATTTGGTGACGAAAACCCCATTGGCCAGTCTATTACCAGCGAAAATAGGTTTAACCTTCAGGTAACCGGGGTAATGGAAGATTTTCCAACCAATTCGAGCATTCAGGCTGAGGCACTTATTCCTTTCGATTTCTATAAGATTATGCGCAACAACCCCAAAGCGCTCGACAACTTTTACCAATGGAATTACAACACCCTGCTGCTAACGAAGCCAGGGGTGGATATTGAATCCTTGGAGGGAAAAATGAATGCCGATTTAAATGTATTTATCCGTAAAAACATCGAATTACCAAAGGACGATAAGGTAGAATTCATATTGACCCCTTTAACCGATATATACTTTAACATCTATAAGAACGATGATGATTTTAGGCACGGTAGCAGATCCAATATTACCATAGCCATAGGGGTTTCCCTAATAATTCTTTTATTGGCAATAATAAACTTCACCAACCTCAGCATTGCTCAGGCAACCTACCGCACAAAGGAAATTGGAATTCGCAAAACGATTGGCGCAAGCAAAAATTCATTGGTAAAACAGCACCTGCTTGAGAGTATTCTTACTGCTTACATCTCCACATTTATTGCGATAATACTTGTAGAGCAACTTATACATCTATTCTCATCGCTGGTTAATGTTAGCCTTAGCTTCAACATGTTCGACAGTGTAAATATTGCCATAGTTATAGTTGGCCCTTTACTTCTAGGCCTAATGGCAGGGAGTTACCCCGCATTCCATATCAGCTCCTTTAGTCCAAACGCAATTCTTTCGGGAGCCAAAACGGGAGGGCAAAAGGGCGAGAACTTTAGGAAAATACTAATATCCATTCAGTTTGCGGCCTCAGTAATCCTAATAGCCTTTACGCTGCATGTTAACCAACAGGTGAATCACCTCAACAATAGAGATTTGGGTATTGAGAGGGGAAATAAGCTATTCTTGGAGACCTCATCGGAAATGCTTCGAAACCGGGAGGCGTTTATAAACGATCTGCAAGCAAGTCCAATTATTAAATCTGCATCTTTCCACGCATCACCCCTTGGCAACTTCAATGAGGGCTGGAGTATGAGCCATAACGGACAAGATGTTAGCTTTAGAGTACAGCAAGCTGACTCCTCCTACTTCAAAACGTTAGGCATAAAATTTCTGCAAGGTAGGCCATTCAAAAACTATGAACCCTCAGATTCAGTTTACGAGGTGGTGATAAATAAACGTACTGTTGAACTTTACGGTTGGGATGAGCCTATTGGCACTACTTTACACTTTCTTCAAAATGCCACGCTCAGAGTTGTGGGGGTTGTTGATGATTTCCACTACGAATCGCTCCACAAGCCCATAGGGCCGATGATGATTGTGAATAGAGCTTCGCGTCAGCTGCTAACCATCAACTATCAAGCTGGGCAAACGCAGGAAACAATCCGGCTGGTTGAAGCAACCTGGAATAAATATGCCCCAAACAACCCATTAACATACAGCATACTATCCGACGACCTATCCAAACTTTACGCAGAGGAGGCTAGGCTTAAGCGACTGTTCCAAGGGTTTACCATAGTTGCAATCTTTATTGCCTGCATAGGGCTATTTGGGCTGGCTGCTTTTAGTATCAACAAGAAGATAAGGGAGATTGGCATTCGAAAGGTGTTGGGATCGACCAGCATTGGGGTTGTAGGTTTATTAAGCTGGCATTTCCTTAGGCTTATTCTTATCTCAACCGTAGTAGCGATACCCGTATCATGGTGGCTCATCGGAAAATGGATGCAAAACTTTATTGTATCGGCTGGACATTCTGCGATACTATATACGAGTTCCGCTTTGATGGTAATGATTGTAGCCATGGCAACCATTATTTACCATGCAATTAAGGCGGCCAATACAAACCCTGCCAGCGTGCTTAAGTACGAGTAAGATATGAAATGCGGATTACGCAGAACAGCAGATGTTTGCTGGTTATTAATCAATATCGTTTAGTTAGGCGCATTCGTCCAAATACAATGAGGATGTCTCAAAAGTCAAAAAGGTATTTAGTTTTTCTTTCACTAGTGTCCGACTAAGTCTTTTTTAAAATGATAATAATGTAATAGATTTCTCGCTTCGCTCGAAATGACAGACTGTTACGCTGTATGGGGTGAGGGGGTGAAGGCGGCTACGCCGCCTTCACCCCCTTAGACCTCTTGAAAGTACTGTCATTTCGAGCGAAGCGAGAAATCTATATTTATTAGTCGGTCAGTAGTG
>NZ_JAANIG010000040.1 GCF_011174675.1 Perlabentimonas gracilis
TCTCATTCACCCCGTTTTCGGAAGCTTCCTTGATAATTCGCAGCTTCTCTTCCTTGGTAAAACTTCGTTTTTTCATCATCATAAAAGTACAGATTTTAAGCTATATCCTCGTCCGATGATTTAAGGGGCTAATACACCAATGAAGAAAATAATTGAGGTAAATAGAAAAACATTCCTGAAAAGAGTGATTTTTGTTTTAAAAAAGATTCATTTAACTGCTTACATATACATAATTTTCGCAGCTATAATCCTATTTCTTTTGTCTTTCATTATTTCAGCTATATTTATACTTGTGTTCTTTGCTATGCCTGTCATCTATGAATCACGTATTTATTTGTTCAAGGTAGAATCTTATGATGATTTCCTAGTGTTTCATTATTTGAAATACAATAAGTCCATAAAGATTAAAACAGGTAGGGAAAACATAAAGATAATTCGGTATAATATTACTCCAATTGGCTCAAAAACTGGGCGGTCTTTTAAAGTTGTAAAAGTCTATGGAAAAGGAAATTTAAAAAAGATTTTAAAACAATATGAAATAATTGATTGGGCTGATGAGAACAATATTGAAATGATTAAAAATCTCATTACATAACGCATCTCAATCCCCGTTCGCCCAAGGCTGAATGATTGAAACAACGTTCGGCGGTCGGCTGCATATACTAAACCTGACAGGTTTCCAAAACCTGTCAGGTTTTAAAGGCTTATCCCGTGCCAAAACCCCGTTCGCCCGAGGCTGACAAATTGAAACAACGTTCGGCGGTTCGGCTGTTTACCTGCCCTAACGCTTGGTGTGAATACAAACTATGGGCAGCGGGGGAAAAGAAGGGATTAGAAGTTTACTGAATTTTCACTTTCCGAACCGATCGAATATTTTTTACAGCAATCTTCGAGTTAATTACTCTCAAAACCTCTATACACTGAGGGGTAATCCGATAGATAACTAGATAGGATCCAAGTATTATGTTTCGGTACATTTTACTTTTAGTAGGGATATACCTACACTCAGGGTGAGAATGGTACATACTATCCAAGTTCCAAATAAAATTGTAAATTTCACCAATAAAAACCTTTGCTGCACTATAACCAAAGGTTTCTTCCCCGTACTCAAAAACATTAACCAGATCGGCATTAAAAACAGCTGATACTCTTACTTCCTTTCTCTCGATGTCAACCATTTGTCAAAACCTTGCATTGATTCTTGTACGGTCTGGAATTTTCCTTTTTCGGCCTTCCTAATTTCTACTTGAAGCTCTTCAATAGTAATGTCTTGGTATGGCTTTGCCAAGTTTAAATTGCTGCTATTTGCATTTTTTATTTTGGTAGTCATTGGCTTATTGTTTGGCAATACAAAATTAGGCTTTTTAATGATTAAACGAAATTTGAAGTTAAAAGTTATTCAGCCAAGTTGCTCGCCCCTCGTTCGGCGGTCGGCCCAACCTAACGGCAGGTAAATCTGCCGCCGTCGGGCTATTCTTGCAGAGTCTGTCCCGCAAAAGCGGGGCTGCGCCTGCATCTTCTCCTGTTAAAATGCCCCGCCATTAATTGAAACTGTAGCTATATTTACCGGGTACAACCCGAACAGATAGTACGACTGAGGCACAACTTGTCCCTGCCAGTCCCGATGGTCTTTATCGGGAATGTACTTTATCGGGAGCCTCAGCCGAACGGGGGATTATGCCGGGGAGCAAGGGTTGTTAAAAGGGGTTATTGTGGCTAGATAGAGTTTTTGCTGTCGCAAAAGCCACACGAGGGGATTGGCTGCGCCGAACTCTCCGCCAGTTGGCGGATCGGTTCGTGCGGAAGCGGGGTGTATCCCAATCCTGTCAGGTTTTTAAAGGCTTATCCCGCGCCTACGAACATTGCCTGCAAAAGCAAAAAGAATTTGCTTCGTAAATCAGGCAAAAGCCTGCCAAGATATATTCGACTGAGGCTGGAGCCTCAGCCGAACGGGGCTTTACTCCAAGTCAAGCCCTAACAGAAGTTTAAGTACTACTTAATGGTAATAGTTCGGGTTTTCCAGTCGATGCTATACTCCAGCAGGTTCTGCGAGCAAACCCTTTCGAGGGCAGTATCAAGGTTTTTGCTGGTGAAATAACCGCTAAAGTAATGCATGTTTAACGCAATACCTTCCCTTTGGATATCCACATCGTACTGCCTCTCAATTTCATCAAGCACGTTGGCAAGGGGCTGGTGGGTATAGTAGAATTCGCCTCGGGTCCAGGCTTTAACCTCCGAGGTAATAATGGGCTTAACTTTATGGGTGCGTTGCTCTGCGTAGTATTCCAGCCCCTCGCTTGGCTTAAGCCGAAAGGTGCCCTTTTCAAGTATCTCCACTTGGGTATCGCCGCCAATGCAATGGATCTGTATCGTTTGGTTACGGTTCGCAATGTTTACTGCGCCATAGGTGGGTTTGGTGATAACATCACCCGTTTTGATGGTAAGCGAATTTATTTCGGGAATCAAATCGATATAAGCTTCCCCTGTTAGCGTAATTACCTTAGATTGCTTCCATCCAAACCTGCGGTAATGCACGCTGCTCTCGGCGTTTAGGGTAACAAAGGTAGAGTCGGGCAGCAAGAAGTAGGCAATTTTACCCCTTGGGGTTTTATGCGTTACCGTGGCAAAGCGCCACTCCGATGCTATTGATAGGATTACAATTAGCGCAAGAGCTACACCTCCCCACCGCATCACCCCCTTGGTAATACTTGCAAATCGTTCCTCTTTCCTTATCAATTTCATCAGTGTCGTCCAGTTATCCTCTATGGATCCCTGTTGGCTAGTGGGTGTTAGATGGGCTAGCAGGTCGAGGAATTGGGCAGTGGTTATCGATGTGCTTGTGGAGCTGGCTAGCAAACCCTCAGCCTGCCTGGCTGCTTTATCCAGGGTTTCCAGTATGTCTCGGGTGCCAATGCTGAGCCGTTGCGATATCTCCTCAGCCGTTAAGCCATCCAGCCTATTCATCAGCAAAACGGTGCGCGAGAATCGGGGAATCTTTTCCAGAATACCATTCGCAGTTCTTATAAACTCATTGTTTAGGTGAGGGCTATTAGGGTTTGTATGCCCCTCATGAAATGCTAGCCTAAAATCGAATTTTGCTTCGGTTTTCAACCTCCTTTTCCTAACCAGTTTGGATGCGATTAGGTATGGTGTCGAAAGGCTGTGTTGTCCTCCAAAACGTTTCCTGTCGGCCCAAATTGTCTTGAAGGTTTCTAGGAGCAGTTCTGTTGATCTGTTTTGGTCGGCGGTTTTGTAGTATATGTAGTTCCAAAGATGTTCGCAATGCACCTCGAACATGTACCTAAGCCACTGCTCGTAGTTCACCAATGTTTTATGTTGATATGTATCCATACATTTGCCTTGCAACTTGCTAATATACGATAAAATGCACCTAGCGTTTTAAAAATCCTTTAGATTTTGGATAAAGGGTGGGTAAAGGTAGATGAAAGTACTATACAGATGTGACTTATTGCATGCTAAGAAATTATATAGGCCAAAGGGTAGAAACTTTTATTGCTGTTTGGACCAATTGCTCACCCTGTCGATGTATCGCCTGCTCCATTTGAAAAATATGACTTTGATTTAAATTTAAACGCTATATAAATCAATAGTATAAACCTATAACCTCTAATTGGGATTAGACCAAGTCTCAAAGCAGGCTCATTTTTACTACTTTTGTAGATTGATTTTAAATTGTGCAACGAGCAGTAAGGATATGAAACAGATAGAGAGGAAACCTTCATGGCTAAAGATAAAATTGCCTACTGGTGAGGGTTACACAAGGGTTAGTCGGGTGGTTAAGGAGCATGGATTGCACACCATATGCTCAAGTGGTATGTGCCCCAATATTGGGGAGTGCTGGGGAAATGGCACGGCAACCTTTATGATTTTGGGCGATATCTGCTCACGCGCATGCCGGTTCTGCGCCACAGCTTCGGGGAAGGCATTGCCACCCAGCGATGCTGAATCTACTAAGGTGGCCGAGTCAGTTAAGCTTATGAAGCTTCGCCACTGCGTAATCACCTCGGTTACCCGCGACGATCTGCCCGATGAGGGCGCTCAGCATTGGCATGATACCATTACAGAGGTGCGTAGTCAAAATCCGAGTACAAAGGTTGAGGTGCTAATCCCCGATTTTAACGGTAACACTCATCTGCTCGACATAGTGCTAAAGGCAGATCCCGATATCGTAGCACACAACCTCGAAACGGTGGAAAGGCTTACCCCGTCGGTTCGTTCGAGGGCTACTTACCAAAAAAGCTTGAGCGTTATTGCGCATATCGCAAAAAATGGCTATCTTGCCAAATCGGGCATTATGGTTGGCCTAGGTGAAACCCCCGAGGAGGTTGAACTGGCCTTAAGCGATTTGGCTTCCGCTGGTTGCAAGGCGGTAACTATAGGTCAATATTTGCAACCCCGTGGGAATAACTTGCCGGTTGTGGAGTATGTGACGCCCGAAACGTTCGATAAGTATAAGGCAAAGGCAGTTGAGTTGGGTTTTAGGTTTGTGGAGAGTGGGCCTTTGGTGCGCTCGTCCTACCACGCCGAGGAATCAGCTAAGCAGAGCAAATAGATTTGCTCCGCAACAATCAACCTAGATGAATAAAAAATATCAACATATAAATGCAAACCATAAAATACCAAAACCTTGGCTTAGTTGACTATAAAAAGGCTTGGGATTATCAGGAGGAGCTGTTTGCCAACGTACTTAAGCACCGCAAACAGACCGATAGGCAGCTATCGGGTTACCTTCTTTTCTGTGAGCATCCTCACGTATACACATTAGGGAAAAGCGGACACGACAACAATTTGCTTATCAACGACCAGATGTTGAAGCAGATTGGTGCAACCTACTACCATATCAATCGTGGAGGTGATATTACCTACCACGGCCCTGGGCAAATTGTGGCCTACCCAATACTCGATCTTGACGCACTAAACATAAACCTTAAGGAGTATATCAATCTGCTTGAGGAGGTCGTTATTAAAACGCTCAAATTATTCGGTATTGCTGCATCGCGTCTTAATAGCGCTACCGGAGTGTGGCTCGATGTGGGGGAAAAGGGAAAGGAACGAAAGATTTGCGCAATAGGAGTCCGCGCCAGCCGTTTTGTTACTATGCATGGGCTGGCGTTTAATGTCAACACCAATCTCGAATACTTTGGCTATATCAATCCCTGTGGATTTGTGGACAAAGGGGTAACCTCGATGCAGAAGGAGCTTGGACATGAGGTGGATTTTGATGCCGTGCAGAGGGTGATGTTGGAGAAGTTTGGTGAGGTGTTTGGCATATCTGTTTTTGATGAAAAAGCGATGGAACTATAAAGAGGCTGGTAACCCCAGCACAGTAGAAGGGTTAATGAACTCGTTGGGTATCGACAGGATTTTGGCAAACCTGTTGGCGCAGCGTGGCATTGAGACCTACGAGCAGGCCAAAAAATTCTTTAGGCCAGCTCTTGAAGATCTGTACGACCCCTTCCTCATGAAAGGTATGCAGGAGGCGGTGGCACGAATTGAGAAGGCAATTGCAGCAGGTGAGAAAATTTTGGTTTACGGCGACTACGATGTGGATGGCACCACAGCCGTTGCTCTGGTATACTCTTTCCTGCGAAAGTACGTTAACTCCGTGGCTACATACATCCCCGATAGGTACTCCGAGGGGTATGGTATTTCCTACACAGGTATCGATTTTGCCATTGAGCAAGGCTACTCGCTGGTTATTGCGCTCGATTGCGGCATAAAGGCCGTTGAGAAAGTTGAATACGCACAGCAAAAGGGAGTCGATTTCATTATTTGCGATCACCACTTGCCGGGCGATTCAATCCCTAAAGCAGCAGCCGTTCTCGATCCCAAGCAACCCGATTGCAACTATCCGTTCAAGGAGCTCTCGGGCTGTGGCGTTGGGTTTAAGCTAATGCAAGGGTTTTGCCAGGTTAAGGGGATTTCCCCTTTGGAACTCTACCCACTTCTCGATTTGGTGGCCGTGAGCATAGCTTCGGATATTGTACCTGTAATTGACGAGAACAGAATACTAACACACTTTGGGCTTAAGCAGCTTAACAACTCGCCTAGCCGTGGGCTAAAGGCAATTATTAAGCTAGCAGGTATCGAGAAGCATACCATTGCCATTGACGATATTGTGTTCCGCATTGGCCCAAGGATAAATGCTGCAGGCCGAATGGAGTCGGGCAATTCGGCAGTGGATTTGCTTTGCGCCAAGGACGACTCCGTGGCATTTGAGATGGGCTCGGTGGTAAACTCGTGCAACAACGACCGCAAGTTCGTCGATCGCTCCATCACCCATGAGGCGCTTAGGCTAATAGCCACAAACCCTGAGCTGCAGAACAAGAAAACCACAGTGCTTTTCAATCCCGAGTGGCACAAAGGGGTGGTGGGTATTGTGGCCTCAAGGCTTATTGAAACATACTACCGTCCCACGGTTGTTCTAACCGAATCGAATGGTTTGGCCACAGGTTCAGCCCGATCGGTGCCAGGGTTCGATCTGTACCAGGCCGTTGAAGCCTGTTCCGATCTGCTCGAGAACTTTGGCGGGCATATGTATGCCGCAGGGCTAACCATGAAGGTGGAGAATGTGCCAGAATTTATTGAGCGGTTCGATAGATTTGTGAGCGAGCGAATTAAACCCGAGATGCTTGTTCCTCAGATTGATATTGATGCCAAGCTTAACTTTGGTGATATCGATGATAAGTTTTACCGAATACTAAAGCAGTTCCAGCCTTTTGGTCCGGGCAATATGTCGCCCGTATTTGTTACCGATAATGTTTACGATACTGGCGATAGCCGCCTGGTGGGTAACGAGCGCGACCACTTGAAGCTATCGCTTATCCAAGAGGATAACCCGAAGGTGTTTCAAGGGATTGCCTTCCAAATGGGGCAGCACTACAAAAAAATCCAAAAAGGCTCGCCTTTTAGCGTATGCTACAGCATAAGCGAGAATAGCTACCGTGGAATAACCAGCATTCAGCTAAGGGTGAAAGATATTCAGTACCTTGACGAGCTGCTCGATGAGTATAACGACAGCTATGGCTCATTGAGTGAGTCTGCAAGCGAATAATCGATTACCAGTACGGTAGGGCTCCGCGTCGGTAGATATAAGTGCACATTCAGCTTTTGTTGGTAAAACTTAATTTTAAGAGTTTCCACGCAAGGGGTATGTAAATCGTTTGCATACTGAAAGTGCAGTAAATGCTAATGCTTTGCCCTGCTATATACTTTAATTGCTTGGGTTACATTCTAACAAAATATTCCCTACCTTTGCCACACTCACTTGTCTTGATAGGGCTTGAATGTTTCCAAGAAAAGTGGTTTTGGCAACGAATGTTGAACAAATGAATCAAAAAAAAAGCATTGGTATAATAGGTAGCGGTAGCTGGGCAACAGCCATTACAAAGATTGTGCATGAGAATGTGGAAAGGGTGAACTGGTACATCAGAGAGCCCGAGATAATTGACCACATAAAGCAGCACCGCAACAACCCAAACTACCTGAGTTCAGTTAGCTTCAACCTCGATCGGTTAAGCATTAGCAACGACATTAACGAGGTTGTAACCAAATCCGATATCTTAATCTTTGTAGTTCCCTCGGCATTTCTTAAGGTTTGGCTAGAACCACTCACCGAATCGCTGCGCCACAAGTTTGTGGTAACCGCCATAAAGGGAATTATCCCCGTTGATAACATAACCATTGCCGAGTATTTTAATCGGTACTTTGAGGTTCCCTTTGGAAATATTGGTGTTATTAGCGGTCCTTCGCACGCCGAGGAGGTAGCCTTAAACCGATTATCGTACCTAACCGTGTCATGCAAGAACGAAAGCACCGCCTCCGAGGTGGCATCGTACCTTGAGTCGTACTACATAAAAACCATACTAAGCACCGATATCTACGGAACAGAGTATAGCGCGGTGCTTAAAAACATATATGCCATTGCAACAGGTATAGCCCATGGCTTGGGGTATGGCGACAACTTCATGGCGGTTTTGGTAAGTAATGCACAGCTCGAGATTAAGCAGTTTCTGAAGAAAACATACCCCGATGAGCGCGAGACTAGCATGTCGGCTTACCTTGGCGATTTGCTTGTAACCTGCTACTCACAGTTTAGCCGCAACAGGCTTTTTGGCACCATGATAGGCAAAGGGTACTCGGTAAAATCGGCTATGCTCGAGATGAGCATGGTGGCCGAGGGCTACTACGCATCACACTGTATTTATGAGATTAACCAACGCTTTGGCATCGATATGCCCATAAGCCAGGCTGTTTACAATATTCTCTACGAGGGCATTGCCCCTTCCATTGAGATGAAAATATTGACCGATAAGCTACATTAGCAACAAGTAAATTGATAGAATATGAGCAGTTTAAGTATCAACATTGAGGATGTATTTGAGTTCGCCACGCAGGATCAAGTTTTTGGGCTAGAGCCTATCATCGATCAGAACCTAAAAGCACTGCATGCCGGAACAGGAAAAGGAAACAACTACATTGGATGGCTTTCGTTGCCATCATCTATAGGCGAAGATTCGTTGCAAAGCATTGGCAAGGTTGCAGACGATTTGCGTGCCAAAAGCGAGGTGGTTGTAGTAGTGGGTATTGGTGGCTCGTACTTGGGTGCTAAGGCAGTCATCGATGCTTTAAACCACTCCTTTGCCAACCAATTGCCCACGGGCAATCCTATGGTTGTGTTTGCAGGGCACAATATCTGCGAGGAGTATCACTCGGAGTTGCTTGAGCTACTCGATAATAAGTCCTACTCCATCATCGTAATTTCAAAATCGGGAACTACTACCGAGCCAGCCATTGCCTTTAGGCTGCTCAAGCAGCACCTTGAGCTAAAAGTGGGTAAAGAGGAGGCGTCGAGCAGGATTGTGGCCATAACCGATTCGTCCAAGGGTGCCCTTAGGCAGCTGGCTACCCAGGAGGGATACAGAACGTTCACCATTCCCCATGATGTGGGAGGGCGCTACTCGGTGCTTACGCCTGTTGGCCTGCTACCCATTGCAGTTGCCGGATTCGACATTAAAAAATTGGTGGCCGGAGCCGCTGATGCCGAGATGGCTACAGGAGTGGATACTCCATTCGATAAGAACCCGGCTTGTCTTTATGCCGCTGCCCGTAATGCCCTTTACAGCAGTGGGTACAAGGTGGAGATCATGGTGAACTACACACCCAAGCTCCACTTCCTTACCGAGTGGTGGAAGCAGCTGTATGGCGAGAGCGAGGGTAAGGAGAATAAGGGAATTTTCCCTGCTGGGGTCGATTTTACAACCGATCTGCACTCGTTGGGGCAGTACATTCAGGAGGGAGAGCGAATGATATTCGAAACGGTTATTTCGGTACAGAACTCACGTAGGAAGCTAGACATTCCTTATAATTCTGATAATCTAGATGAGCTAAACTACATTGCTGGCAAACGTTTATCGGATGTGAACCGAATGGCCCAGCTGGGGACTACCCTTGCACACCTCGATGGCAAGGTGCCAATTATAAACTTAGAAATTCCCGAAATAAGCGAGTACTGGTTGGGCTACCTAATCTACTTCTTCGAGAAGGCGTGTGCCATTAGTGGATATACATTGGGTGTAAATCCGTTCGATCAGCCGGGTGTTGAGGCATACAAGAAGAATATGTTCGCGCTGCTGGGGAAAAAAGGGTACGAGGAGCAGGGTAAATTGCTCCGTAAAATCTTAGGGGAAGAAAATTAGTACCCAAGGCGCCAACAATATTTGACGGGCAGAATTAGAGTTCTGCCTTTTTTTTATAATTTGCGATCTTTATCAACCCAAAACGGAATGCTGATGATGAAAAATCTACCCATTAAAACTCACAATGCCGTAGTATCAGTTGTTTGGCTCTTGTTTTGCATCATTACGCCAAATGCTGTACAGGCAAAAAGTTACCACAAGCTCATGCAGGGGGTGGCAGTTGGCATGGATTCGGTTCAAGTAGTTGAGCATGTTGGATCGCCAACCCATTGGCAGACCGTTGAGCGCTTCTTTTACCTCAACGATCAGGTAGTGATTATGGATGACGAGGTGATAGATATTCGGGTAAAAGATAGGATTAAGCCAACCCATAAGAACGACAAAATAGCCAAGCGCGAAAGGCCCATTGCTATGCTGCGTATTGGAATGGCCAAGGATGAGGTGCTAACCACAGCAGGTGTACCAACTAGTACCGAAAAGGGAATCGATCTGTACTTCTCCAACAGGCATCGGGTGGAGCTTACCGATGGTCAGGTTCGCAGCGTGGAGATGCACATTAAGAAGGAGATGGAGATTCTTGACTGGATAAGGCTCAACTTCAGCAAAGGGGGGCTACTATTCATGAACATTACCCTAGCATTTATAATGTTTGGCGTGGCCCTCGAGATAAAGCTCAAGCATTTTAAGGAGATAATTAGAAAACCTAAATCGGCCCTGGTGGGAATTCTGTCGCAGTTTGTAGCTCTGCCTGCCCTTACCTTTCTGCTCGTACTACTCATAAAACCTACACCTAGCGTAGCCTTAGGTATGATACTGGTGGCAGCATGCCCCGGAGGGAATATCTCCAACTTTATATCCTCCCTATCCAAAGCCAATATTGAGCTATCGGTTAGCCTCACAGCGTTTGCCACCCTATCGGCCATAGTGCTTACCCCGCTAAACTTTGCCTTTTGGGGTGGCTTGTACTCTGGCACTGCCGATATGGTTATCCCCATTAAGATTGATGTTTGGGAGATGATGCAAACTGTTTTCATACTGCTGGGTATTCCCATTGTGGTGGGTACCTGGTTTGCGCATAAGTTTCCCAAGGCAACGCAAAAGATTATTAAACCCCTAAGATGGTTCTCGCTGGTGGCCTTCATGGGGTTCATTCTGGCAGCATTTGCCTCGAATTTTCAATTCTTTTTAGATTATATCCACTTTATTCTGCTTATCGTTTTTATTCATAATCTTTTGGCCTTAACCACGGGCTTCTCGCTGGCCACGCTATTCGGTCTGCCTCGGCCCGATCGGCGAACGCTGACCATCGAAACGGGAATTCAGAACTCGGGCCTTGGATTGGTGCTCATATTTAATCCCAACCTTTTCGATGGACTGGGAGGGATGGCCTTTATAGCCGCTTGGTGGGGTATTTGGCATATCCTGGCAGGGCTTGGCATTGCGTCAATCTTTAGCCGAAAACCACTCCAAAACTAGAGTTAATACTAATTGCAACAAAACAGAAATTTATGCCAACAACAAGAGATAAGGTTGAGCAATGGTCGCTAGCCTACTACATTCTTAAGCATTGGGTCGATTTGGGTTTTCACTTCTACTTTAGAACCACCGTTTCAGGGCTTAAGAGCTTACCCAGAAACAAAACCCTAATATTTGCACCCAACCACCAGAATGCGCTTATGGATGCGCTGGCAATTCTTTGTGTAAAAACTTGGCAGCCCGTATTTCTTGCCCGTGCCGATATCTTTAAAAAGCCCCTGTTAAGCAAGATACTAACCTTTATAAAGATAATGCCCGTTTATCGCATGCGCGATGGGTACGAGAACCTGCAAAGGAACGACGAGATATTCAATAAGACCATCGACGTGCTGAAGAACCAAAATGGACTGGTGATTTTGCCCGAAGGCAACCATGGCGACCTTAAGCGGCTTAGGCCACTAAAGAAGGGCGTTGCCCGCATTGCGTTGCAAGCACTCGAAGCCGATAGCTCCCTTGACATTATGATTGTTCCCGTTGGGCTCGACTATACTCACTATTCGCGAGTTGGGAGTGGGCTGCACGTTCGTTTTGGCGAGGCCTTTAGCGTTAAACCCTATATGAATGTATACTCCGAGAATCCTGCCAAGGCATACAATATGCTTATTAGTCATCTCGAAAAGGGCATTAAAGCCGAGATGATTGATATAGAGGAGGAAAAGTATTACTCGGTATACGAAGTTTTAATAAACGCATTTGCAAAGCAAGTAGCAGAGAAGCGGGTTGTAAAGCAAAGCCACGCCAGTATAGTTGACCTACAGCAGGAGATGATCAAGGGCATAAATCGCTTGAAAGAAAAAAACAACGACGATTTTCTTCTACTGGCTGCCGATGCCCTGGAGTATAAAATGCTTCTCAACAGACGTGGTATCCCCCCTGGGTTCTTCCCTTTAAGTCTATTACAAAAGTTGGGACTATTCCCATTTGCTTTAGCATTGCTGGTAACCCTTCCGCTATTTGTAGCCTCGTATATTAATATTATAGTCCCAATAGCTGTGGCCAAGCTGTTCAGCAATAAGTTCGAGGACAAGCAGTTTATAAGCAGCGTTAGGTTCGTGGTTGGCTTAGTGCTATCACTTCTTATGTTGATTATTCAGACAACCATTTTCGCCATTGTAACAAAGAGTTTGCTTTATAGCGCAATATATGCTGTCGCTTTTGTGGCAAGTTTCTACCTCTTTTTTGAGTGGAAAAGGTGGGCCAGAGTATTTGGGAACCGAGTTAATATAGTTAGGCACAGCCTGCGTGGTGGCAATAAGATGAAAAGACTCAGCGAACTTCATATGAGTTTACATAAGCAAATTATGGAGATCTTGGTCTAGCTGCAGTTATCGTTTTCTGTACGCTTCGGCAGTCATAATTATTACAGGCGGGTCGCCATACGCCCTTATGTGGTTTACCTTCGTGATAAGCACTATATCAGCATTCATATTGGCCGCCTGCTTCATGATCGATACTTCGGCGCTACGTTCAAGGGCCTTGGCGCTTTGGTAGCTTCTGTTGCTTGGTGATATGAGGCGAATCTCAATATCATCAACTTTTGACAACCCCTCAATATCATTGGCCTTCCGTGTTATCTCAATGCTTTGCCAATCCTTAGGTTTTGCTGGTTCAGCAGCTGCCTGAGGCGTGTCCAGCTTATCAATTTCGCCCGATTTGTAGTGTATGGCCTTTACCTCCTTGCGGTCAATCCAGTCAGTATTGGAACCCCCCGGTTTTATGAAAAAAATGAATCTATCTGAAACCCGCTGAACATCTACCAGCATCTCCTTGCCATCGGCAAGCAGTAGCTTATCATGCTTAGATTGGGTTTGAGCCGAAATGCCAGACTTTGTGCTTGTTGAGTCGGGGTGTTGAGTGTTCTGATTTCTAGCAGTTACTATGGAGCAACATACAAGTTGCAGAATGGTTATCGGGATAAATAGCAATGTTTTACTCATAGACTCTTTACGTTGTATTATTTGAGATTTTGCATTAATTAAAATTATTCCCAATCGAGTAACCTTTTTTCATCTTTAAGCGAGCGTAACTCGGTTATGTCTTGGCTAACCTCTATCACACCCTTATACCCTCCCGATTCATCTCGTAGGGCATAATACTGAATAACAATAAAGCGCCCCTGCATCTGAATCCAGAAGCTAGCATTTTGTTTAGTACCACTACGGAATTCGGCTATAATTTTTTCAACCGTATCCAAACTTTCAGGTGGATGGCAGTTCTGTACAGCTCTGCCAATAATGGCAGGTGACCGCGGAAAGAATCTATCCTTAGCCTTATTAAAAAAAACTACCTTGTCGTTCTCGTCAACCAGGGTTAAATCGACAGGGAGGTTGTTAAAAATTAGCAGGGCTTGTTCAGCCGTCATATTTCCAGTTTCGGACTGTATCCCTAATTTTGGGTCTCTAGGTAAATTAAGGGTACGCTTCTTCGGCTGTGTATCTGTAGGCTTGGTTGGTTTTTCAATGAATGGGAAGCGATACTCAAAGCTTTGGATATGCATATCATACCATTGATCCTTGCTTACCGTTTCAGCAGCAACAGGATAAACAATAAGATCCTCTTTCTGTATCATCCCAAAAACCAGGAAGTAGTATTTGCCAAGTATCTTGTTGAAATTGTTCCAACTGGATTGCTGACTCTCAAGAATTGAAATAATTATTTTTAGTTGATTTCTAATATCGTCATGAAGTGACCACATAACCTTTAAGGGTCGATATTGTTTCCATAGCTTTTCAAGGTAGGGGAAAAGAATGTTCTCTTTTTTTACGTAGTGCGCATCAAAAGTTATAAACTCTTTGAAGTGGGGCAGTAGTTCCATCTTCATCTCCGCAAAATCAGCTTGTTCACGATCCTTGTAACTTTTAATAATCTTTTTCACCTGATTTAGCCTAAAGGTGAAGGCCTTATTCTCAAGCATCAGGTAATACAAAAAGTTCTCCTCGACAGGTTTGTCCCAATGGTAGTTTGCCAAGCTTTTAAAAAATACATTTACCACCTTCTCAATATCCTTTTTAATAAGCCCTGGTGTAATTCCCATCTCAAGCTGCTTGTCCTCAAGTGCTAGCATATCAAAGGGAGTTATCGATTCAATTGCATCTTTATATCTCTCCATAAGTAGTCTGCCGTTTTCACCATTCATCATCCCTAGCGAAAATGCTAGTAAATCTTTAACCCTACTGATGGAGTGTTCAAGTGATTTTGCCATACCCATTATGATTGTTCATACAAATATAAGCATTTGATGCGTAACCCCAATTGGTGTGTAGTTTCCAATGAGCAAGAATACCCCTGGGTATGTACACCTTTTTTAATAGTACCTCAGGCTGAAATGAAAAAAAACATGAAAACTCTTGGAAGTTAGTAAATATTTACTAACTTTGCCAATCATAAATAAGTTGTAAGAATGATGAAAGTTATTGCAATAATAAAAATGATAGGGTTTGTGGGCACAGTGCTCACATCAATTCCACTATTTGTGATGTACCTTTCGCATCGAGAGGCAAAGTCGGTATTAGTATCGCATTTGCATGTATGGTTTGGTGTCGTTTTTATTATTTTTGCCATTACTAATATGATTATTATCAAAAAGTCTGATAAACAAAAATAGAAAGCTATGTCAACCGAGCGGCAACAGGAAATAATTGATGTATCCCTAGATATTATTTCAACAAAAGGGATTCAGGGGCTTACCATTAAAAACTTGGCCAAGCGCATTGGTATTAGTGAGCCCGCTATTTATCGTCATTACGATAATAAGATTAGTATTCTGCTTGCCATACTCGACTATTTCAAAACCAGTGGCGAATTACTGTTTGGTAATCTCGATAGTTTAGCCACATCGCCTCTTAAAAAAATTGAGGCAATATTTCAAGGCTACTTCAATGCGTTTAGGCAGAATCCCTCTTTGGTTACCGTAATTTTTTCCGAAGAGATTTTTAGGAATGAGCCTATGCTACAGCAAAAAATCACAGATATAATGGATAAGAATAGCGCTGTGATAAAATCGTTAGTTGCTGAAGGGCAGGCCAAGGGCGAAATTAAATCCGATATTGAATCGAAATACCTAACCCTTATAATTATTGGCTCGCTTAGGATGATGGTTAAAAAGTGGCAGATGGGCGATAAAGCCTTTAATCATCGCGAGGAGGTGGAGAATATTTTTAAAACCTTGGAACAACTTATAAAGGTAAACGCTTAAGCTACTCTATTGCTTATGGAGTGGCAATTTTTTTTACTTAAAAAGTTAGTTAATATTAACAAACCTAGTCGTATGACAAAAATTGAGAAAAACTACAAGCTCCTTTCGTGGGCAATCATGATCGCAGTGGTCGTATTAACGGTATTCTTTGTGCGCTCAATGCGCCAGAACGCCCGAATGGAAACCAACCTCGATGAGTACATGCCAAAAACCCACCCGGCATTCGTGTACAGCGATAAGGCTGAGGAATGGTTCAACATTAAGGATGGTATCCTTATCGCCATTGAAACTAAGAATGGTATCTACAACCCACAAACTCTACAGAAAATAAAGGATATAAGCCTTGATCTTATTGATATGGACGAGTTTGAGGAGAACGATGTGATGTCGCTTTACACCGCCGATAATATTGTGGGAAGCGAGTATGGTATGGATGTTAAGGCTTTTTACTCACGGGTACCAAAAACGGATGATAAGCTCGAGGAGATGAGGCAGAACGTTCAAACCAACGATATGGTTTATGGCAGATTAGTATCAACCGATGGGACAACGGCTCTGGTTGTTGCTGGAATGAAGAGCGGTACGTTTACACCTGAGTTCTACAATCAGATTGTTAAATTCGCTAAAAGCTTCGAGAGCGACGAGGAGAGGATATACATAGCTGGTAGGCCTATTGTTGAGGGAACAATGGCGCTCCTTGGCCCAGCCGATATGAAACGGATGGTTCCCATAGTGATAGTTGTTATTGGGCTGGTTCTGTTTCTACTTTTGCGAAGCGTAAGGGCAACAGCAGCAACGCTTATAAGCGTTTTTGTTAGCAGCATATGGGCGTTTGGTATGATGGCAGTGCTAAAAGTGCCAATCTACTCGGTGTCCACCATGATTCCGGTAATGCTTATAGCCATTGGAGTGGCCTACGGAATCTACTACTACAATCATCTCAACCGATATTACATCGATAATCCTGAAACAAAGAAAGAGGATGCAGTAAAATATGCTGTTCGTATTCTGTTTGCACCATTAAGCATGGCCGCATTCACCACAATTATTGGGTTTATTTCACTGCTTTCGTCGCAAGTGTACCCAATAAAGTACTTTGGAATTTTCACTGCAGTTGGGATTTTTACTGCCTTCCTACTTGCCCTGCTTTTTTTGCCGGCAATGGTTATCGCCTTTGGATACAAGCCAAAGGTTAAGAAAACCGATGTGAAAAAGGTGGCAAAAGGTAGGGCGTTCCGCTTCCTTTCCAACAAGCTCCTTCTGAATCGTTGGTGGGTTTACGGTACGGTTTGGATTCTGATAATTATTGCACTTGTTGGTATTCAGAAGGTTTGGATCAACTCGAGTTTCCTCGATAAGTTTGAAAAGGATAGTGATATCGTACTCACCGATAGGTTTGTGAACAGCAAGTTTGGTGGAACCTCAACGCTAAATGTAATCCTCGAAAGCGATCAGGAAAACGCATTTAAGCAGCCGGAAAATCTGATGTTAATTGACCAGATGCAAGCCGAAACAGAGAAACTTGCCCTAGTGGGCAACTCATTCTCGCTGGCCGACTACATAAAACGGATGAATAAAGTGATGAATGCCGACAACGAGGAGTTCTACGATATTCCCGAGAATAACGAAATGGTGGCACAGTACCTTTTGCTCTACGAGATGTCGGGCGATCCGGAGAACCTAACAAAGCTGATTAACTACGATTACAACCGTACCAACATCACTTTCCAGCTTAAGGGCGACGACTCCAAAACCATAAACGAGGCTTTGGCTGTAGTTAAGCAGTTCGAGGACAAGTTGAACGCTCAGGGAATTACCGTTAACTACGCTGGCTCGGGTTACAAGGCGTTGGTATTTAGCGACCTAATTCTTGAGGGACAGGTAATGAGCATTATCATTTCCTTGGGAATGGTTTTAATACTGCTAACGCTTATGTTCCGAAGCATAAAGGCTGGGCTAATTGGCTCGGTGCCAATTCTTATTACTGCCGTTTTGAGCTTTGGAGTAATGGGGTTACTCAACATTCCGCTTAGCACAACCACCGCATTGCTGTCGAGCATTGCCATTGGAATTGGAATTGATTACGCCATCCACTTTCTGCAGTACTACAAGATGAACCTGGCGCATAGCCGCCTAAAGGTAACTGCAATTTACAAAACCATGAACCAAACGGGTAAGGCAATTCTGTTCAATGCCGTTGTGGTTATTTCGGGTTTTATGGTGCTTCTTTTCTCGGTTTTCCCACCAAACAGGACCTTGGGTGCGCTTGTGTCGATGAATATGTTTACAAGTTTACTGGGCACACTCACGGTTATGATGATTCTGGTGTTCACCTTCAATGTATTTGTGAAGAAAAGAAAGAGCAAGTTACGTGGGAGAAAAAAATATTAATAGGAGAGATAAAATGCGATTAAGACTAATCATATTGATAATTCTGATTCCAATTCAAATGCTTGCATCGGACTCAACCCGTTTGGAAAGTGATTTTTTCCAATCCATCAGAGCCAATCAGGTTGATAGCTACATAACATTTGGGCAGGGATTTGGGAATCTTGAACCGATGATTTTTGAGGGGTTGGTTGCTCCTTACTTCTTGCTTCGAGCAAGGAAGGATGCACGTTGGGCAGGAACCGTATCGCCAGCAATTATGATTAGGATGAAAGCAGAAGAATCTTTTCCGGTATACTCCCCAAACTACCTGCCCAATATAACGCTCTATCATCAGCTTAGCGAGAAAAACGGAGAGGTTAAGTACCTCTTCGTTACCCTTAGGCATCACTCCAACGGGCAGTTCAACAGTTTCTACAACGAAGATGGTTCCCTGAACACAAAAACTGGTGATTTTTCAACCAACATGGTTGAGTTTGGCGCCTTTTTCAACAAGCCCGTAATCCCTTTTTCAAACACAAAGGAATATTTCAGAACATCCTTAGAATATCACCTTGATTATGGGCGAAGTGAGGAGTTGCAAGTAATATATAGCTTCGTGAGATGGCATAACAGCTTCAGAATCTATAAGTTTCCCTTACCCAAATCAACATTGAAAAGGCTGGGCTATCAGCCATCACCACGGGTACAAAGCAAGGTGGAGACAACCTGGATGTTTGGTAACCTTAACAACGCTAGTTTTTTTGATCTGAAGGAGCGCTTCAACCTTTCACTAACCATAGCCTATCGGCCAAAAGTGCTTAACGATGTTAGCCTTTTTGCAAATTTTTACAGCGGAAAGGATTATTACAATATGCAATTTTCAAACCGATTAAATGTATTTCGATTCGGAATTCAGGCTTATACAATTCGATAAATCAAAAAATCAAAGGAGAACAAAACAATGAGAACAAAAATTTTTATTACAGCAATGGCAATTATTGCCACAGCAATGGCTTATCAGCCAGCAAGTGCCCAGCTAACCGGACAGCAGGTAATGGAAAAGGTTTACAACAATCCATCGGGCGACGATACTCAGGGTAGTTTAACCATGACCCTAACCAATAACCGAGGCGAACAGCGGGTACGTACATTAAAACAGTTTATAAAGGACGATGGAAAGATGGAGAAGAAAATTATGTTCTTTGTAGCGCCAGCTGATGTGAAAAACACATCGTTTATGAACTGGAGCTACACCGATGGTCGTAGCGACGACCAGTGGATCTACCTTCCAGCCCTTAAGCGAACCAAGCGCATTTCCAGCGATGGTAAAAGCGATAATTTTATGGGTTCCGACTTCACCTACGACGATCTGGGCGATCGCCATCCCAATCAGGATAACCACAAGCTACTCCACGAGGAAACGATAGAAGGAAAGGATTGCTACGTGGTGGAAAGCACTCCCAAGGAGGACGATTATATGTACTCAAAAACCATTACCTGGGTAATGAAGGACAACTACCTTGGGTTAAAGCGTGAGTTTTACGACGACAGGGAAAAACTGCTGAAAGTACTTACCATTAAGAAATACGACAAGGTTGATGGTTTCTGGACCATTCTCGAAACCGAGATGCACAACGTGCAGAAGGATCATCGAACCAATATGAAATTTACCGATGTTCAGAAGAACAAAGGAATTTCCAACAGCAAGTTTACCGAGCGTAGCATGACGTTAGGAAACTAATTGATTGTTTAACATAGATCTTTATAATGTATTGATAACAGAATTTCAATATGCTTCAATAAAAATAAGAAATGATGAGACAAAGAATAATATTCACTACAATTTTCCTATCCCTAATAGTGGGAACTAGCCAAGCACAGGAGGATAAAGGTATTGATATATCGGGTTTTGCCCGAAACTATACGGGTGTGCTAACAGGCGGAGATAATGAGTTTTCAATTATTCAGAATACGTTTAACCTGTCTTTTGAGAAAAAGCAGGAAAAAGTTAGCTTTAAAGTAAATCCATACCTATACCATTACTTCGATCGTGATTTGGAGCTGGGTTTGCGTGAGGCCTACCTCGATTTGCGCTTCGACAATATGGATCTTCGCCTGGGCAAGCAGCAAATAATTTACGGAAAAGCCGAGGGTGTATTTATTACCGATGTGGTTGCACCAAAGGATTTACGGGAATTTCTACTACCCGATTTCGATGAGATTCGTATGGGTGTAACCTCAGCTAAGCTCAACTACTACTTTGGCAACAGCACCATCGAGGTGGTATGGTCACCAGTTTTTACGCCTACTCAAATGCCCGCCGATGGCTCCATCTGGAGTCCCACAATGCCATTCCCCATTACCCCAACATTCGATTACTCAACTGCTGAAATCGAACCAAAGCTCGAGAATAGCGAATACTACCTCCGATTCTCATCCATGTCGTCTAAAGCCGATTTTGAAATTGTTGGTGGATACTTCTGGGCTGATGATCCTGCGATGCATATTACAAAACAGATTAATCCAGCTACTTTGCAACTTGTTGGCTTAACCGTTCGTCCTGAGTACCATAGGTTAACCATGGGGGGTGCAAGCATTGGTATTCCCCTTGGTCCATTAGTTGTTCGAAGTGAAGGGGGTTACTATTCAGGAAAATATTTCCAAACCGAAACGCCAACCATTCCCGATGCCACCATCGAAAAGGATTTTTTACACTACATGATTGGTGTTGATTACACCCTTGCGGGTGTAAGATTATCGGCCCAATTTATTCAAGAGAATATTCTTGATTATGAGGAAGGAATCCGTAACGATGAATATGAAAACACAATGACTTTTCTGGCCAAAAAAGACTTTCTGAGGGAACGCCTTTGGCTTGAATTTTTTGCATACATTGGACTAAATAATGGCGATGCGCTTATGCGGCCAAAGGTGTCATACTCTTTTGCCGATGGATTCGATATTCAGCTAGGAGCAAACTTTTTTGTTGGAACGGAAGGACGGTTTGGTCAGTACAATACAAATGATATGATTTATACCAAAATGAAATATAGTTTTTAAATCTGAATTTTGCAATAATTTGAATGACTCAATGCCCATTACTCAATATTTGTTGAGTATGGGCATTGTACCAATTTAAGGATTTACCCTGTCCATTAGCCGCACATTTTTCCTTAGTGATTCGATGTTCTTAATCAATCCCTTAGCAGAGATCGTTGCGCCACTTATAGCATCAACGTTTTGGCCGTAGTCATAGGCAGTTTCTGAATCTATTTGCAGCTTACTTAACCAGCGTTTATTGGTAACTTGCAACCCATATGTAGAAGGGTAGTCTGTTACTCTAACCCGAAGAACTGCACCCTCTGGACTAAGAAGGACTAATGATGTAAATGTATGCATCCTTCCCTTGGTTTCAAGTTGAAACAGGTAGGCCATTGGCTTATCTGCTCCACATATTTCCCAGGAACCAGTAACCTTCTTTATATCAAAAGTGGCTGGATCTAGGTTTTGAGGTCTGGTAACAATCTCCGATTTGCCAAACTCTTCTCTTAAAATGCTTTTGTGATGCCTAGTAAACTCCTGAGCGTTTGCCAGCAGGCAAGTTATCAATGATAATGTGGTGAATAACCATTTCATAGTTTAAAAATTTACGCCAACGCCCATGTTGAAAACACCGTTATTCATAGTGTCGGCTCCATTACGGTAGAAAATATAATCGATCTTAAAAACTGCATTCTGATGGAATTTGTAGCCAACGCCAACGCCCAATCCGTTGTATGAGTATGAATCATTGGCAGCAAGTTCTCCGGCAACATCAAAATGGCTGTTGTAGTGTTCCCAGCGAACAAATGGTTCTACCTCATGCTGCTGGTCTTGCATATTGAAAGGAATTACATACGACACCTCAGCATAGTACCCAAAAAGAGCCGATCCCAAATCACGACCAGTAAATTGGTTGTAGGCGCTGGTATTACTTAGGTCGCTATACACTATCTGACCCGTTGAACGGAAATTACCAAAACGGTATCTATAGTCAAAAGCCATCATACTTACACCTACTACGGAACTATCGGCCTTTTGCACCAGATCTTTATTGGTAAAGTCTATGCCGTTGTACAGGCTCGATTGGGTTTTACCAAAATACCCCGATAGCCCAACCTCTAAGCCTAAAATGCCGTGGTATGAGATTTTTGCCGATAAATTTGGGCTACTCATAAACGATTCGGCTCCTTTCTGCCTACCTCCTCGGAGGGCGTCAACCCCTTTCAGCTTTGCTGACCCATCGTAGCTGGCAAAGCCATTTACAAGGTAAAGCTGATACGTTAGGCTTGCAGCCGTAAGCTGCCCAGTGAACCCCATTCCAATTTCTCTCCATGTAGTTGGAACAATTCTAGTATCGAGTAACGGTCTTTCTACCCCATTAAAACTTGGTGGCTCATGGTATTCGTTTATTATACCCATAGGTATTAACACCAAACCCGCACGAAAATTAAGTAAAGGAGAAAAGGCGTAGTTGAGATAAGCTTGCTCAATGTATACTTCTGTTACATGTTCAAACTCAACCTCTGTTAAAAACGATAAGCGTTTATTGTACTGATAGCCAAAAAGTAAAACCATTCGATGAATGTCGATTTTTGAATTACTATTCTGATTTGGGATAAATGGCTGGTTGAAGTCAATCTGTCCGTATCCTCCTATAGTTACTTTTTTATCGCTTTCAGGATCGCTCGCATATGTATAAGTTGTTGGTAACCCAAAACTAATTCCAAGAATTAGTGTGACAAGTAAGCATTTGTATATTGTTCTCATTTTTTGTAAGATAAGTTTGTTTTTTCTGGGGCAAAGCTAATAAGGGCTAAGCGATTCTACAATCCCCAAATGTTGGTATTTAGACAAAGATCAAATAAAAATAAAAATATTTCAATTTTCCCATAGGGTAGATTGTTGTTTAAGGGTCATAGTAGTGAAAGCAAAAAAATAATAACCCTTAATACAATACAGCTATGAAAACAATTGCTAACTACCTACGGAAAATGAGCACGCTGGCACTGATGGTGCTTATGCTCAGCCCTGCATTTGGGCAAAATGGCAATGGCTTTATCACCCTAAGCGGTACGCTTAAGGATGCCAAAACCAACAACAACCTATACTTTGCTTATGTTACTGTACCCGGCACACACATTGGCACGGTTTCGAACAGCGAGGGTGAGTTTACCCTAAAAATTAACAGGAGTATCGATGCCAAGGAGGTTGAGTTCTCCCATCTGGGGTACAAATCGAAACGAATTGCCTTAAATGAATTGCTAAACGGGGCGGTAGAGGTTAAACTCGAGCCCGCATCGGTAGCCCTTAGTGAAGTTACCATCCGGCCCGAAGACCCACTAACCATTGTGAAGGAGGCCCTGCGTAAGGTACAGTTTAACTACAGCGATAAGCCCAATATGCTTACCGGGTTCTACCGCGAAACCATCAAGCAGCGCCGCGATTACATTTCAATTTCCGAGGCAGTCGTCGATATCTATAAAGCGTCGTACAAGCCCATGGGTGGTGGCGACAGGGTAAAGCTTTACAAGGGTCGCAAAAGTGCCAACGTGAAAAAAGCCGATACTCTGGCCGTGAAGTTACAGGGAGGCCCCAGCGTGTCGCTTCTGCTCGATGTTGCCAAGAATGCTGATGTGATTTTCTTCGAAGATTTTGAGGATTACTACGAGTTTAGAATCGATGATGTGGTTACCATCGACGATAAGATTAGCTACGTAATTAGCTTTGCACAGAAAGAGAACATTGACTTCCCGCTTTACTATGGCAGGCTATTTATCGATACTCGAAACCTAGCCATTACCCATGCGCACTTTAGCCTTAACCTCGACAACGAGGAGGAGGCAGCCAAGCTGTTCATCCTGCGTAAGCCTAGGGGCGTTAAGTTTACTCCTACCAGCACATCGTACTACGTAACCTACACCGAGAACGATGGCAAGTACTACCTAAACTACATGCGCAACGAGCTTACCTTTAAGGCCAACTGGCGTCGTCGGATATTTAACACAAACTACGCCGTGGTGGCCGAGATGGCCATAACTGATAGGGATTTGGAGAATACCGAGAGGTTTGCTCTCCGCGAGACCTTTAGGCAGAGAGATGTGCTAGCCGAAGCAGTTGAAGCGTTCAATGATGATGACTTCTGGGGTGAGCACAACTACATTAAGCCCGAGGAATCCATTGAGGATGCCATCCGCAGATATGGCCGCCGTTTGATGAGGCAGCAGAAGTAAAAGCGAAAAGGGTATGCTGCGCCAGTTTACCTCGGCGCAGCAACCTTTTTTGTAATAGTTTTATTCCATTTTCATATCTTTGGGGCAATTAATCGGCAGCAATATGGGCTTACTGATAAGCTTTTCGCACAGAAAAATACAGCAGGGTGACATAAAAGAGTTCGAAAAGCTCTTTCGAAAGATGTACACCGAGCTCTGCCACTTTGCCAACAAATTTGTGCGAGATATGGATGTTGCCGAGGAGGTTGTGCAGGATCTTTTCTACAACTATTGGAAGAACAGGGAACGCATAGAAATAAAAACATCCATTAAATCGTACCTATATCAAGCTACCAAAAACCGATGCCTTAAGGTTATAGAGCACAACGCCGTAAAGGATAGATACAACCAGGAGGTTAAAATACAGTATGAGCAGGCTGAGCAGCAGGCAGGACAAGAGCTGGAAACGGAGGAACTCTCCCAGATTATTGACAAAACCTTGGATGAACTCCCTGAACGTTGCCGCCAAATATTTGTGATGAACCGATTCGATGGGATGAAGTACCAGGAGATAGCCGACAAGCTATCGGTATCGGTAAAAACCGTGGAGGCAAATATGGGCAAAGCCCTAAAGCTTTTTAGAGTAAACCTTAAGCAGTACCATGGGGTAACCTGCTAAATATACGAAATTATGAAGTTGAACCTAGATATACCAACCCATTGCAGCCTAATAGCAAGGTACTTGGCTCAGGAAATGACCGCTTCCGAGGCCAATGATTTTGAGGTAATGGTAAGCAGTAGTCCCCATAATATGGTACTACTGGAGGACTTCAGGAGAGACTGGAAACAAATTGGAAACATTACAATGAAACAACCTAATGTGGATAAAGCTTGGCAAAACCTTTCGTCTAAGCTAAACGAGGAGGCTTTGGTTGAGAGCGTAAACGAAAGGCCACTGCATAAACAAGCGTGGTTAAGGGCAACTGCTGCAGTTGCTGTAGTGCTGGTTATTGCATCAGCCTTTCTCTTTACAAGTATTTTAAACCAAAACATTACAATCCAATCAACTGCCGAGCCCACAACGTTAGTTCATAGCCTAACCGATGGTAGCGTGATTTACCTTGAGCCCAACACAACCATTACCTACTCCAAACGATTTGGTAAGAGAAGCAGGAGCATATCCCTCGATGGCGAGGCTTTCTTCGAGGTGGCTCACAATCCTCAAATCCCCTTTGTGGTCGAGACCACAAGTGCCCAGGTGCAGGTGCTGGGAACCTCGTTCACAGTAAAGGCCATTAAGGATTCCAACTTCGAGGTGCTGGTTCAAACCGGATCGGTGAATGTAGAGGCCAAGGCACGTAAGGCCAATAGGGTAATTGCCCTGGCTGGCGATAGGGTTACCATGGCAAACAATGAGCTTACCAAAACCAGCGGAGTGGTTTCGCCCGAGCTTAGGTACAAGGCAAGTAGGATACAGTTTAAGGACGAGCAGTTGGCTAGCATAGTAAAGGTGCTTAACAAGTCCTTTGGGGCAAATATCGTTGTCGATTCAGACAGCGTGGGATACCGCAGGCTTACCGTAACCTTTGTCGACAGTTCCATTGACTCAGTGGTTGAGGTGATATGCGCAGCTTTAGGCTTAGAAGCAAAGTACGAGAATAACACCATAATACTATGGCAACCCTAGAATGGTCAACGCCTCAAAAAATACCTGCAGGTTAACAACACGCGCCTCACGCATTGTTAGGGTTTTCCTGCTGATTGCAATTCTGAGCAGGGGTACTTGGGGTATGGGGCAAAGTTCCGGTGATGATTTGTTTAGCAAGCGCGTTACTATACCTAGCCAAAGAACTACCGTATATAAAGCGTTAAACCAGCTGGCCGATAGCATAGGCTTTCAGTTTGCTTACGATAGCCGCCTGGTTGATAACGACCGTAGGATTCGGCCCCAGGCACAGAATGTTGAGCTAAGGCGGGCGTTGCATCACATACTAGGCGATAGCCTTTTTCTCTTCACCGTTTACGATAACCATATCCTTATCCACAGAAAAAAGGAAACCATTGAGGAGCTAGAAACTCAGCAGCCAGTTCCTCTGTCCTACACAATGCTCAGGGGCCGAGTGCTCGATTCCCAAACCCTAAAGCCCATATCCTACGTAACGGTAGGTATCCCCGAGATGGGGTTGGGTAGCATTACCAATCAGGAGGGGTTCTTTCAGCTTAAAATTCCTCTGAAGCAAGATCCCCGAACCATCAGCCTAATGCATTTAGGGTACAAAACCCGAAAGTTCCCAGTCGAGCTGCTGGCGGCTGAACCCATCGATATTTTCCTTGAGGCCGATGTAATATCGATACAAGAGGTAATTATACGTAATGTGGACCCCAAGCAACTTTTACGAGATGCATTTGCCCGAATACCCGATAATTACAGCGCTAAGCCTGTTTACCTCACCTCATTCTACCGCGAGGGGGTGGTTAAAAACGATAAGTACCAGAACTACTCCGAGGCCATTTTTAAGATTTACAAATCATCCTATACCAGACCCAATGAAACCGATCAGGTGAAGCAGCTCAAGTCGAGAAAAACCCAGAACCTAGAGCCCGCTGATACCCTAAGTATTAAACTTAGAGGTGGCATTAATAGCTCGCTTACCCTCGATTTGGTGAAGCATCCCCCCTTTTACCTCGAGGAGGAGTTTCTTCAGTACTACAATTTTACACGCAATGATATTATTACCATAGGCGATAGGGTGGCCTATGCCATTGGGTTTAATCTGAAGGAGGGTGTTACCGAACCCCTTATGGAGGGGGTGCTTTATATCGATATTGATAACCTTGCCATTCTGGGAGCCGATTTTAAGGTTAGCCCCCAAAACATTGGCAGGGCAACCGATCAGTACGTTTACAAACGAAACCGGAGGTTCCGTCTCCGCCCCGTAAGCATATCCTACTCCGTTCGGTACAAGAGCTACGATGGAGTGCACCACCTGTCGCACGTTAGGGGCGATTTAAAGTTTCGGTATCGATACAGGCGCAGCCTGTTTAACAACTCCTTCCATCTATTCTTTGAGCTGGTAAACACCCAGATTGAGACCGATAATGTGGTGCGCTTCGATAGGCGCGAGCTGGAGCCAATGCACAATGTGTTCCTCGATAACTCATGGGTATACGACCAAGTTTTTTGGAACGATTTAAACATAATACCGCCCGAGAAAAGTGTATTCGACGCGCTTAATGATATTAACGCCAAGATTGAGGAGGTTCGATACCAGTAGTATGCTACTGTAAGATTTTTGCTGCTAAAAATCATACTTTTAGAATCTGCTTTTCCTCCCATTTCATTTCGTGGTTATTCCCAAACCCCTTATATTTGCAATTTATTTAGACTGATTCCAATTTGTATGTTATCTTTTTAACAGAGGGGTAAACAAATTGCCATTAATGGCGTTGTTCCCACTAAGAGAAGAAGCATTAAAAAGTATCAAAATCAATAAACTGTAAGTAATGGCCAACGATCAGGATAAGATTCTCGATGAGGTAACGGGCTCGGAGTATAAGTATGGCTTTGTTACCGATATCGAAACCGAAACCATACCTAAGGGGTTAAGCGAAGATGTGGTTCGCATCATCTCCGAGAAAAAAGGTGAGCCTGAGTGGATGCTTGAGTTTCGCCTTAAGGCTTTTCGCCACTGGCAAACCATGGATATGCCCCAGTGGGCACACCTCAACATCCCCGATATCGATTTTCAGGATGTTATATACTACGCTGCCCCCAAGCAAAAGCCCAAGCTCGAGAGCTTAGATGAGGTAGACCCCGAGCTGCTCGACACCTTCAATAGGCTTGGTATTCCGCTCGAAGAGCAAAAAATGCTAACAGGCGTTGCCGTTGATGCGGTCATGGACAGCATATCGGTAAAAACCACTTTCCGCGAAACGCTTGCCGAGCAGGGTATCATATTTTGCTCCATGAGCGAAGCTATTCGCGAGCACCCCGACCTGGTGAAGAAGTACTTAGCCTCAGTGGTGCCAGTTAGCGATAACTTTTTTGCTGCGCTCAACTCGGCCGTATTCAGCGATGGCAGCTTCTGCTACATCCCAAAAGGGGTTCGTTGTCCAATGGAGTTGAGCACATATTTCCGTATCAACGCAGCCAATACGGGGCAGTTTGAGCGTACGCTCATTGTGGCCGACGACGACAGCTACGTGTCGTACCTTGAGGGGTGCACCGCACCTCAGCGCGACGAGAACCAGCTGCATGCCGCTGTGGTTGAGATTGTGGCAATGACCAACGCCGAGGTTAAGTACTCCACCGTGCAGAACTGGTATCCTGGCGATAAGAATGGAAAGGGTGGTATCTACAACTTTGTAACCAAACGTGGCATTTGCAAGGGAGCCAATAGCAAAATATCTTGGACACAGGTAGAGACCGGTTCGGCTGTAACATGGAAATACCCCAGCTGCATACTCATGGGCGATAACTCTTACGGCGAGTTCTACTCCGTGGCAGTAACCAACAACCATCAGCAGGCCGATACCGGAACCAAGATGATACACATTGGCAAGAATACCCGTAGCCGAATTGTATCCAAAGGTATTTCGGCAGGCGTAAGCAACAACAGCTACCGTGGGCTGGTTAAGGTGGTGAAGAATGCCGAAAATGCACGGAACTTTTCCCAATGCGACTCATTGCTCCTTGGCGACAAGTGCGGAGCGCATACATTCCCCTATATAGAGGTGGACAACCCCAACGCCATCGTGGAGCATGAGGCCACCACATCAAAAATTGGTGAGGATCAAATTTTTTACTGCAACCAGCGAGGCATTTCCACCGAGGATGCTGTGGCCCTAATTATTAATGGTTACGCCAAGGAGGTGCTCAACAAGCTCCCCATGGAGTTTGCCGTTGAGGCGCAGAAACTACTTGCTATTAGCCTCGAGGGTAGCGTTGGATAAAAAAAAAGAATAGTACATATTTTTCAATAGATTTTAAGAACCGAAGCTATGTTATCAATAAAAAACCTACACGCCAGCATCAACGGAAAAGAGATTCTCAAGGGTATTAACCTAGAGATAAAACCTGGCGAAATTCACGCCATAATGGGGCCCAACGGCTCAGGGAAAAGCACCCTTAGTGCAGTACTTGCAGGCCGCGAACTATTTGAGGTAACTCAGGGCGAGGTAACCTTCAATCAGAAAGATTTGTTTGAGCTATCGCCCGAGGAACGCTCGCGCGAGGGACTTTTCCTCAGTTTCCAGTATCCCGTGGAGATTCCTGGCGTAAGCATGGTGAACTTTATGAAAACAGCCCTTAACGAGCATCGCAAGCATAAAGGGCAAGATCCTCTTTCCGCATCGGACTTTCTAAAGCTGATGCGTGAGCGCAAGGAGCTGGTGGAGATTGACTCGGCTCTTACCAACAGAGCCGTTAACGAAGGGTTTTCTGGTGGCGAGAAGAAGAAGAACGAGATTTTTCAAATGGCCATGCTTGAGCCCAAGCTGGCTATTCTCGACGAGACTGATTCAGGTCTCGACATCGATGCGTTACGCATTGTGGCCAATGGCGTAAATAAGCTTAAAAAGCCTGAAAATTCCACCATTGTTATTACCCACTACCAAAGGCTTTTAGAATACATTGTGCCCGACTTTGTGCATATCCTATACAACGGTCGCATTGTGAAAACTGGAGGTAAAGAGTTGGCGCTCGATCTTGAAGAGAAAGGGTACGACTGGATTAAGAATGGAGAAGAGGAATAAATGCTAAGACAATTTCAGATTTAAGAATATTGATTAACGATTTTTGATGTATACGGCTCTAGTAAACACTTTATTGATTGGTTCATCTGTTTTTGTGATAGGAAACTAATATTCCCAAATATGAACAGGTTTGATTTAGAGGAAAGGCTTATAAACTTTGCAGTTCTAATTGTCGACATATCTGAGTCGATGCCAAAATCATATGCAGGGAATCATCTTTCTGGTCAACTATTGCGATCTGGAACATCGCCAGCGCTTAACTATGGTGAGGCACAGGGCGGCGAATCAAGGAAAGATTTTATTCATAAAATCAAAATTGTGTTAAAGGAGTTAAGAGAAACATATGTGTGTTTAAAAATTATTCAACGCTCAAGTCTTTTTACCGATGAGGATAAGTTAGCTAAGGCTTTAGTTGAAAATAATGAGTTAATTTCCATTTTTGTTAAAAGTGCCGAAACTGCTCAAAAGAATCTTGGATTAGCCAAGTAATCTTGTCTCTTTTAATCATAAATCCAAAATCGTTAATCCTTGTTCATTATTCAATTAATAAGATATGAACCCAACAACCACAATATCCCCCAAAGAGGAGCTTATCAACCTCTACATCGATAACCTCGATTTGATAACCGAGAACTCTGCCGATGTGCTTAACCATGCGCGATCGTCGGCTGTGGAGAGCTTTAAACTGCTTGGCTTCCCCAGTGCTAAGAGCGAGAAGTACAAGTACATGAAGGTGGAGCAGCTCTTTCGCAACGATTACGAGAAGTACTTTGCCCCCAAGCAAATCACCTTTAATGTCGATGATATTTTCCGCTGCGATATCCCTTCGCTCGATACCCACCTAGCCCTCACCCTCAATGGTTTTTATCTTAACAACCCCGATATGCTGGTTGAGTTTGAGCATGGGGTAATTGTGGGAAGCCTGGCCGAGGCAGCTAAGAAGTATCCCAATGTGGTGAGCAAGTACTACAATACCCTGGCCAACAACGATGAGGATGGTTTGGTTGCCCTCAATACGGCATTTGCGCAGGACGGAGTTTTTATCTACATACCCAAGGGCGTGGTGCTCGAGAAGCCCATCCAGATTATCAACCTGCTCATGAGCGACGAGAACCAGATGGTTCAGTACCGTAATCTGATTGTGGCCGAGGAGAATGCACAAGCCGATATAGTGATATGCGATCATACGTTATCGCCTTCGGTTTTCATCTCCAACGTGGTAACCGAGGTGGTAACCAACAAAGGGGCGAATATCGATATTGTATCGATGCAGAACCAGCACAACGACTCAACCCAATTCTCGCACCTATTTGGAAAGCAGGAGCGCGACTCGGTGTTAAGTACCAACACGGTTTCGCTACACGGTGGCGTAATTCGGAATAACGTACATATTTTGCTAAACGACGAGGGATGCGAGAACCATACCTATGGGCTGGCTTTAGTGGATAGGAATCAGCATGTAGATATGTACTCGTTTATCGATCATGCCAAGCCAAACTGTACCAGCAACGAGCTGTACAAGGCAATCCTCGACGATCAGGCTACGGGTGCCTTTAACGGACGGATTCTGGTGCGCAGGGATGCCCAAAAAACGCAGGCATTCCAAAGCAACAACAACCTGCTGCTTACTGCCGATGCTAGAATGAACACCAAGCCTCAGCTCGAGATTTACGCCGATGATGTGAAGTGTACCCACGGTGCCACCGTTGGCCAGCTCGATATGGAGGCCAAATTCTACATGCAGTCGCGCGGAATTGGTGAGCGCGAAGCCAAGCTACTGCTTATGTTCGGTTTTGCCCACGATGTGGTTGGCAACATTAAAATTGAACCACTCCGCGAGCGAATTGATGAGCTGGTGAATAAGCGTTTGCGGGGCGAGCTCTCACGATGCCACAATTGTCCTATGCATTGCTGCTAACAGAGGGTGTTGATTTACGCCCTATGTTTTGCTATATTTGTCTTTATTGATTCATCTTAAAAGCTGCTTTGACCTATGACAACAGTAGAAATCAAAAAGAAGCTAATTAAGCGTATTAACGACAGCGAAAATGAATTGTTGTTAGAGGAGATTTTCAGGCTAATGGAGGGTGATGATCCTGATGGAATAATGTATCTTTCCGATGACCAGAAAGCATCAGTACGCGAAGGGCAAGAAGATTATAGGCAAGGACGGGTAATTTCCCAAGAAGATTTAGATAGGGAGGTTGATGAATGGCTAAAAGAGTAGTCTGGACAAGAAAAGCCCGTTTAGACAGATTTGCCATTTTAAAATATTGGCAAAAATGAAATAAATCTAAAACCTATAGCAAAAACTAAACAAACTATTTGTCCAGTCTGCATTAATCATTAGCAAGTATCCTGAAATTGGCAAGCGAACAGATATTGAAAATGTTAGGGCTAAGATTATAAAAGAGTATTTACTATTTTATGAGATAGCTGGACAGGAGATAATTGTATTAACTATTATTGATGGTCGCAGAGACCCCAATTTGATTTCAAAAAGGATTTCCAAATAGCACTTAGCGCTAAATCTTTCTTCAAATGAGTTTACAACAAAATTCATCAACCCTCAACATCAATAAAATCCGAGCCGATTTTCCCATCCTAAACCAACAGGTACATGGTAAACCTCTGGTTTATTTCGATAACGGCGCCACCACCCAGAAGCCAACCTGCGTACTCGATACCATTGGCTATTTTTACAACCAAGTAAATTCCAATATCCACAGGGGGGTGCATAAGCTAAGCGACGAGTCCACCCGTGCATACGAGGAGGCGCGCGAGGTGGTGCGCTCGTTTATCAATGCCAAAAGCATTAAGGAGATAGTGTTCACCTCGGGTACAACTGCAAGCATAAACCTGGTTGCCTTCTCGTTTGGCGAGGCGTTTATTTCTGAGGGCGATGAGGTAATTGTATCGGAAATGGAGCACCACTCCAATATTGTGCCGTGGCAACTCATGTGCGAGCGCAAAAAAGCTACGCTAAAAGTTTTACCTTTTGACGATAATGGTGAGGTTGAAGTTAGTAAGCTCGACGAGCTAATTACCGATAGAACTAAGATTTTAGCCGTAACCCACGTCTCAAACACCCTGGGTACGGTAAACCCCATTAAGAATATTATTGCAAAGGCGCATAGCCGCAACGTTAAGGTGCTTATTGATGGCGCGCAGGGCGTAAAGCATGGAGTGATTGATGTGCAGGCGTTGGATGCCGATTTTTATGTATTCTCGGGTCATAAACTCTACGGACCAACGGGCATAGGCGTTTTGTATGGTAAGGAGGAGTTGCTAGAGCAGCTACCCCCATGGCAGGGTGGTGGCGATATGATTGCTACCGTATCGTTTACCAAAACCGTATACAACGAGTTGCCCTTTAAGTTCGAGGCGGGAACGGCCAACTACATTGGTGCGGCAGGGCTGGCCACGGCCATAAAGTATTACCAATCCGTTGGAATTGAAAATGCCGTGCGCTACGAGACCGAGCTGCTCGAGTATGCCACCCAGCAGCTGCTAGCCATCGATGGGGTAAGAATTTATGGAACTGCCAAGGAAAAGGCATCCATCATATCGTTTGTGGTGGGTGATATTCACCCCTACGATACGGGTATGATACTCGACAAGATGGGCATTGCTGTACGAACTGGCACCCACTGCACCGAGCCCGTTATGGCTCATTTTGGAATTGATGGCACAGTGCGCGCATCGCTGGCCTTTTACAACACCCGCGAGGAGATTGATAAACTTATTGAGGGCGTGACAAGGGTTAAAATGATGTTTGGGTAGATTTCCGGCACTTTACCAAACCTTAAACCATAAGAATTAGAGATGAAAAAAATTGTTCTTTTAAGCCTTCTCCTTATCTCAGTGCAGATATCATATTCGCAGATAAATGCAATTACCGAAAGAGGCGATGAGGTTATTCTATACAACGATGGCACCTGGAAGTACCTCCATGAAGATACCGTTGAAAGTTCTCAGGTTCATATCAACGAAAAAAAGTTTTTTAAGGATGAGAAATCCTCATTCCTCGTTAAGAGCTCGAAGGTCAATGTTGGGCTATGGATAGACCCAAAAGCCTGGACATTCACAAAAGGAACAGAAAACGATGCTCACGAATATCTTTACCAAAAAAGGGGAGAGGATCTGTATGCAATGTTTATATCGGAACGAGTTCGGATTCCTGTTGAGACTCTTAAGGGCATTGCAGTTCAAAACGCAAAGGGTGTATCGCCCGATATTAGGGTTATTCGCGAGGAGTTTAGGAATGTTAACGGCGTGAAAGTATTTATGATGCAGATGTCGGGTACTATACAGGGGATGAGGTTTGTGTACTATGGCTATTACTACTCTAACTCAAGCGGTACTATTCAGCTTATAACCTATACTGGTGAAAATCTGTTCGAGGGGTATTTTGATGACATTGAGACGTTTTTAAATGGCCTTGTTGAACTCTAACCTTTTGGTTGAGAGGCGAAAATAGATTTATCTAGCCCATCATATCATCATCAGCTAGCTCTATTGATTGGTTAATTCCCAATTTTATTACTCTTAACGATTTTAATTTTTGCAGGGATTGAAAAGCAGACCAAACATTCAATGGTCGCCCAAAAATCTATATCTTTGCAGCCGAATTTTCAATACTTTACATACTATGTTTGAACTTAGTGAACAGGAACAGCTACGTAGAGCATCGCTTGCCGAGATGCGTAAGCTGGGGGTTGATCCATACCCTGCGGCCCAATACCCCGTAAGCCATTACTCATCGGATATTAACAACAACTTCGACTCGCTAAGCGAGGCCAAAACCGAGGTTTGCGTGGCAGGGCGTATCATGACCCGTAGGATCATGGGTAACGCATCGTTTTTCGAGATTCAGGATCAGATGGGTAGGGTACAGGTGTATATCCGCCGCGACGATATTTGCCCTGGTGACGACAAAACCCTTTACAATACCGTTTTTAAGAAATTGCTAGATATTGGCGATATAGTTGGCATTAAGGGATTTGTTTTTAAAACCCAAATGGGTGAGATTTCCATACACACCCAGGAGCTAACCGTGCTGGCCAAATCAATTCGTCCGCTGCCCATTGTTAAGGAGAAGGATGGCCAAACATTCGATGCTTTTACCGATCCTGAGCAGCGCTATCGCCAGCGTTACGTCGATTTGGTGGTAAACCCCAAGGTGCGCGACACCTTTATCAAGCGTAGCCAGATAATTAACACCATGCGCAACTTTTTCAACTCAAAGGGTTACCTCGAGGTTGAAACGCCCATACTGCAGCCTATTCCCGGAGGCGCTGCTGCCCGTCCTTTCATTACGCATCACAATGCGTTGGATATGCCGTTATATCTTCGTATTGCCAACGAGCTGTACCTAAAAAGGCTTATTGTTGGCGGATTTGATGGCGTGTACGAGTTTGCCAAGGATTTCCGCAACGAGGGTATGGATCGTACACACAATCCCGAATTCACCGTTATGGAGATTTACGTTGCCTACAAGGATTACTTCTGGATGATGGATTTTACCGAGGAGATGATTGAGCGTGTGGCCCTAGCCCTACACAATACCACCAAGGTAACCGTTGGCGACAAGGAGATTGACTTTAAGCGTCCGTTCCGCCGCGTAACCATGACCGATGCCATTAAGGAGTACGCAGGTGTTGATATCACCGGAAAGAATGAGGATGAGCTGCGCCAAATCTGCACCGATTTGGGCATTGAGGTGGACGAGTCCATGGGTAAGGGCAAGCTAATCGACGAGATTTTTGGCGAGAAGTGTGAGCATCACTTTATTCAGCCTACTTTTATAACCGATTACCCCATTGAGATGTCGCCGCTATGTAAGCGCCATCGGACAAACCCTGAGCTAACCGAGCGCTTTGAGCTCATGGTGAATGGCAAGGAGCTGTGCAATGCCTATAGTGAACTCAACGACCCCATCGATCAGCTAGAGCGTTTCCAAGATCAGCTTAAGCTAAGCGAGAAGGGCGACGACGAGGCCATGTTTATCGACCACGACTTTGTGCGCGCCCTGGAGTACGGCATGCCAACCTGCTCGGGCATGGGCATTGGAATTGACCGGTTGACCATGTTCATGACCAACCAATCGTCCATTCAGGATGTGCTATTCTTCCCACAGATGAAGCCCGAACCCAAATCGCGCAAGGACTCCCCCGAGGCATATGCAAAGGTTGGTATTCCAGCAGAGTGGGTTCCCGTACTGCAAAAGATGGGGCACACCACCGTAGCCTCGCTAAAAGGGTTAAAGGCCGGCAAGCTGTTTAACGACCTTTGCGGTTACAACAAGAAGAATAAGCTGGGCTTAGATAACCCTGCCATGGAGGATGTGGCCAAGTGGATAGAGGGCTAGACTAGCTATTTTGATATAACAAAAAGCGTTGAGATTGGGTTCTCAACGCTTTTTGTTGATTTACTATATGTACCCTTAATATACCATCGTCCGGATGTTCTTTGGGATCAGTTTAAAAAGTTGTGGAGAAATGATAAAAGCATAATCTTTGTAGTTTTTAAATTACCAGGATTATGTCATCAGATAACGAACATTTTAACAGT
>NZ_JAANIG010000041.1 GCF_011174675.1 Perlabentimonas gracilis
AGAACTTATTTTCTGGATAGCTCGAATTTTTAGGCGTATTCAGTGGGGCTTATAGGTTTTTTTTGCTTATTTTCGAAAAGTTTCGGATGCTAGTGGTATTTATTAAACTATTTTTTGCTATGGAATATCAAACAATTCTTATTCTGGGTATAATAACATTAGTAATCTTTTTTGTGTTAAGAGAACAATATCGATCAAGAAAAAGAGCACAATTGCGCAATGCTTACCGAAATGCCCTGAAAAATGGAAACAAAACAAAGGCGTTAGCAATAGGTCGAAGATACTACAGTTACCTTAGAAATGGGAAATTGTCAATCTACGATGAACAAGCTATTAACAATGACATCAATACTATAACTGAAGGATCAAAAAATAATTTTACACATATCGATCAATTAGAAAAACTAAGTAACTTAAAAGAAAAAGGAGTAATAACGGAAGAGGAGTTTCTTTTAGAAAAGGCCAAACTTATAAACAGGTAGACTTTAGAATGTTGATACTAGCGCCATTTGTAATAAAACAAATGGCGTTAGCTTTTTAGCTAGTTTTTCCGTTTGATAGGTTCACCTTGTTGAAGACCTGAGCAATCATCCCCAGTTTGTACAAATCGAACAGCAGAATGGACGGCCTAGAGCTACACAGCATTCTGCGGATAAGCGGGTTGAATACGCGGAATATCCATCGTAACGGATACCCCATGCCGACGGTGCGAAAGGCACAGTAAAATCTAAGCAATCGAATGTTTTTCCGTAAACTTTTCTTCTGATCTGGAACTATCCTGAGCAAACGAACCAAATTGATAATCCCCTGTTCAGTTTTAATAAGGTAATCGAAGCAAGGCTCAATCCCCAGGTGTATACACGGGTTATTTATGTGAAGTATGGATACGTTGTGCTTTTTTAAATCGAGGCCAAACAGCGTGTCCTCATGCCCATACCCCGACATATCCTCGTTAAAGCGGATGGTGTTAAACACATCCTTACGGATCATGAAGTTACCGCTGAGAAACGATGAGTATGGTTTCACCTGTCTTCGTATGGCACTCCTGCTCTCCCGGTAGATTCCATATTTCCATCGAAGGTGTAACTCCGATTTAAATGGCTTTGGTCCATACGAAGTACCTCCACATATTACATTAGCTTGATCGATTACCGAATTGTAGTTATTGAGAAAGTTGGGCAGCTCGGGCATCATATCGCAGTCCATAAACAGCAGCCAGTTACCTTGAGCAAAGTCGGCAAGTCGATTACGGATTCTGCTACGGCCCAAATTATGGTCAAACTCGAGGTAGTGTACGTCTGAATTTATTGATACCCTAGAGTTGCGCTTTTTGTAGTACGATAGCGAAGCATCATCAAAAGCCAATATCTCTACCGATATATTAAACTCCCGTGCCTGCCTTAGCAACTCTTCGGCCAGCTCAGTAATATCAAAATTATAAATTGGAAGGCAAATGGATATCATACATTATCTTTCTACTACATTAACTCACTGGGACTATATCATCATCGTTATCGAGCAGGCTGCTGGGCAAACTCTTTTTGGCCTTTGCACCTAAGTCTTTTAGCTTTTGGGCTTGGTTCACCAGATTTCCTTTACCCTCCGAAAGCTGATTCATAGCCTGCTCATAGCTTTTCTGGCTTCGCATAATATTATCGCCAACGGATGTTAGGCTTTCAACAAACCCAACAAACTTATCGTACAGCTGTCCTCCTCGCTCGGCAATCTCCATGGCGTGCCTGTTCTGATACTCACGCTGCCATAGGTTATGAATAAGCCTTAGCGCTGCAATTAGGTTGGTTGGGCTGAGCAGAAGTACTCCTCGGGAGTATGCATAGTTCCAAATCTCAGGGTCGGCCTGCATTGCCAGGATAAAGGCTGGCTCAACGGGCAAAAACATGGTGACAAAATCGAGGCTTCCAACTAAATCCTGATACCCCTTAGAGCTCAAAATATCTATGTGATTTCGTATGGAGCGAATATGGTTGGCTAGCTCCTTTTGCTGCTCGTCGGGATTGTTGCTTGAACAGTACCGCTCGTAGGCCACTAACGACACCTTTGAATCGATTATTACTTTACGATTATCGGGGTACTGCACTATAACATCGGGCTGGAAACGCTTACCCTCCTCATCTTTTATAGACTCCTGTACGAAGTACTCCCTATCCTTCACCAGACCCGATTTTTCGAGAATACTCTCGAGTATCATCTCGCCCCAGTTACCCTGTTGTTTTACTTGCCCCTTAAGGGCGTTGGTTAGGTTGTTGGCCTCCTCGCTTATTCTTTGGTTTAGCACAACCAGCTTCTCAACCTCTTTCCCTAAGGAGAATCGCTCCTTGCTTTCCCTGTCGTAAACCTCCTCAACCTTTTTCTGGAATATCTGAATATTCTCCCCAAGGGGTTTGAGCAGCTGCTCAATGTTTGCCTGATTCAGCTCAGTAAAACGTTTGCTTTTATCCTCAAGGATACCATCGGCCAAAACCTTAAATTCGTTGGTAAACTTTTTCCCAAGGTCTTCAATCTCGGCTTTCTGCTTTTCGAGCGATTCCTTTAGATACTTATTCTCTTTGTCAAGCTCCACACCCCTTTCCTTCGATTCGGAGAGCGCTGCCTGTAGCGTTTTAACATCTGCCTTAAGCTGTCCGTTCTCGTCTATTTGTTTGCCAAGCTGCTCATTCAACGACTCGGCCTTTACCTTAATGGAGGCATAGTTCCTACTAAGTTCCTGAAAGGCTTCAACCCTTACCTTTAACTCCTCTTTTGCATTAGCCAGTTCTGCCTCAAGGTTAGCATGATGCTTCTTCACCTCGTCGAGCAGTGCCATTTGTGTTGATAATTTTGCCCCAAGATCCTCCCTCTGTCCTGCCAATCGCTCAGTTTCGGATAGAAGTCGCTCCCGTTCCAGCTGCATTCTCTCATCGCGGTCATGTAGAACCCTAAGTGTACCCTCGGCATCAATTAGCCTTTGCTTAAGCTCATCTGCGTTTTCCTCCCTCCCATTCTTTTTCAGAAGTATTTTATAAACCAGCACCGTAACTATGGCGCCAATTACTAGTCCTAATAGTATTGCAACAGGTAATTCGAGCATGGGTAAAGATATTTTACGAAATATGTCATGAAGATACTACTTTTTGCGGCTTCATACCACTTGTATCAACACTTGCATTTTGATTTATTTTTCAACAAGATGCAATTAGAAATCTATCGGTATTGGCTCACTATTTTATACTTTTGCAACTCACATCGGGTATATTATGACTAACAAACCAACCTTTTGGACCAAAGATTTTGTAATGCTAACCGTGGCCAACCTGCTAATGGCCATTGCTTTCTACTTCATGCTTCCGGTGTTGCCCATTTACCTTGTTGATAAGCTTTCTGTATCGAAGGGTGAGGTTGGAACAATCCTAGCTTTTTATACCATTGCCGCTTTGATGATTAGACCTTTTTCTGGTTGGGCAATTGACACCTTTGGTAGAAAAAAAATCTACCTAATAGCATTTCTACTTTTCTCTACATCATATGTAATATACCCCATAGCATCGGGTGTTACAGCATTCCTTGCAATTCGCTATTTTCATGGATTAACGTGGGGTACGTTAACAACCACGAGCTCAACAATTGCTGTAGATATTATTCCCCCATCGCGACGTGGCGAGGGTATTGGAATCTTTGGGCTTTCAATGACCATAGGTATGGCCATTGGGCCAATGATTGCAATACTCATTACTGGCGACACACGTTTCAACAGCCTTTTTGCATCGGCAATTGTTATTAGCTTGTTGGGCTTTATTCTTGCGCTTATTATTAAGTACCCAAAGTTTAGGTCGCAGAACAATAGCAAGGGTTTTAGCTGGAATGGGTTAATTGAAAAAACCGCATTGCCTGTATCGACAAATATGATGCTTGTTATGTTTACATATGGGGGTGTGCTTTCGTTTATTGCCCTGTATGCAAAGGATATTGGAGTGCAAAGTAGCGGATTATTCTTCTTGCTCCTTTCTGTTGGTATCGGCTTATCACGGGTTGGCTCTGGACGTTTGATCGACAAGCAAGGCCCCTCCGCTGTATCAGTAATAGGAATAATACTGCTTGTTGCGGGGTTTCCTATTTTGGCGCTTATACAAACCCCGCTGGGGTTTCATACTGCTGCTTTAATTCTGGGCTTGGGCTATGGTATGATTATGCCTACCTTTCAAACAATGGTAAACAATATAGCCCCTGCAAACAGAAGGGGTGCAGCCAACTCTTCGTTTTTCACTGCCTTCGATCTGGGAATTGGATTAGGAATGATTGGAACAGGTATTCTCTCCCAGTGGCTTGGTTTTGGGCACACCTTTATTATATCTTCAGCTATGAACCTAGCTGCGCTTACCCTATTTGGGCTCAGCACAATAAAGCATTATCAGAATCATTATAGTAAACCAATCACATCATGAGTGTTCTAGTTAGCACAGCATACCTCCCGCCAGTTGCCCTCTTTAAAACTTTTAAAAGATATGGACAAATACTGGTTGAGGCGCATGAAACCTACACAAAGCAAACCTATAGAAATAGGTGCGAGATTCTAACCGCCAACGGACCGCTTGCATTAACAATACCCGTAGTAAGGCCCAATGGAAACCATACCCTTATCAAAGATATTAGGATAGATAATTCTGTAAAGTGGTCAAGGGAGCACTGGCGCGCAATTGAATCGGCATACCGTTCATCGGCCTACTTTGAGCTGGTTGCCGATTACTTTACCCCATATTATACTAAGGAATGGAAATTTTTATGGGATTTCAACAGTTCCATTAATAATACAATTGTTGATCTGCTAGAGGTAGATGTCAAATTTGGGGAGACCACAAAATTTGAAAAGTCACCTGAAAACTTAATGGATTACCGGAACATTTTCAACCCAAAAAAGAAAGATTTGATTAGCGAAGAATTTGAAGCAAAACCTTACTATCAGGTTTTTGAAAACAAGTTTGGTTTTACACCCAACCTATCTGTTCTTGACCTGATTTGCAACTGTGGTATGGAGAGTGTTCTTTATCTATAACAATAGGCTTCACTGCCAATCACGTGGAAACACAATGCAAATAATGATTAGGGAAGAAGACCGAAGACAGAAGTTAGAAGACAGAAGTTAGAAGACAGAAGACGCCTGTCTCAGCTTATCTCAGAAACATAATTTGAATAGAGAAAACTTGTCATCAATACCTTTCAATAGATTGGGGACAAAGATTGGGGACAAAGATCACTTCCAAAGGCAGGCAAGCCTTCCAAAGGCAGGCAAGCTGTCAGCGTTTTGTTTGTGAATATTTTGCATTAAAAATCACTAGTGTCCGACTAAGTATTTTGGAAAATGATAATTATGTGATAGATTTCTGGCTTCGCTCGAAATGACAGGCTGTTACCCCCTCTCCCCTTAGACCTCTTGAAAGTACTGTCATTTCGAGCGAAGCGAGAAATCTATATTTATTAGTCGGTCAGTTGTGATTAAAAATATTGAGTCTACACAAACATAACTGTCACAAATATTGAAGTAGAACCTAATAATAAAGCTAAGTTTAAGATATACCCCCAAAGCAAAAGCAGAAGGCTTGATAGCCTCCTGCTCTTTCACAAAAAGAAATGTCTATTAAAACTTATAGCCTACTGTCATCATAAACCTGTTTTGGGCAACATCGCGATTAACAATTGGTGCCCCTGGGTATGGCGAGTACTTATCGCTTAGCTGTAGCCTTTGGTATGCCCAATCGAGGAATAAACTATTAATCCTAAAGCCAAAGCCACCCGAGAAAATATTAGTATGCGAACTAGCGTAGGGACTGCCACTTGAGTATGGGCTACCATAATAAGCGTATCCACCTCGTAAAGCCATCTTACCAACCCAAACCTCGCCACCTGCTCTCAGGTTAAATGTATTGGAAAATTCACTCTTTATTGTTGCATTCTCATTTGTAAACCTGTAGCCATCGCCTCCCTTACCAAACCGCATGGTGGAGTAGTCAACATACTCGTAATCTACGCTCAACAATCCTATTTTACCAAAAGTATACGCAGCAGACCCAATCAGTTTGAAAGGAGTTTCAATTTTATAATCGTATGCATTTAAAGGTGATTCTTCATTGGTTATCCCTAGAAAAAAATCGGATCCCATTACGGCATTGTATCTTTCCGACAAATCGTAGAATGTAGGTGTGTGTGCAGCAACACCCAAGCGCAGCTCTGGGATAGGCCTGTATATTACACCAACTTTAAAGTTTAAGCCGTATCCCTCAACGGTAAGCGTTTGGTTATAATACATCGAGTGGAACAGATCGCCATTAGGCAGCAGTTGGTTTGAAGATAATGCTGACTCAGAATAAAATGTCTTTTGCCTAAAGTACACATTTTGTATTCCAAGTGTTGCCCCAAAGTAGAATTTATTGGAGACGTTACCTCCAATGGAGAAGGTGTATTCTCCAATTCCTCCAATGCTCGACAGGGTTTGATCTTGATCTACTCCGTCACCATCGTTTAACGCTGCCCAGTATGATGTTGGGTTACCTGGCACAGTGTCAATTAAGAAATTATTCCAAGCCAATATTGCATCCCATGGAGCAAGTGTATTAAAGAAAAAGTTGTCGTCATCGGTAATGGTAAGATTCTCATAGTACACACCCTGTGCTTGATTGGCAAAATGATCCATTATTGAATTGTTGGTATTTCTTCCTAAAGCAGTAGTTTCGCTATAAAAGTCGTTTATCCTATTGTACCCCACACCAAAATTCAGCATCACCAACCCCAACTCTTCCTCACCCGAAGAAAATCTGTACGAGCCAACAATGCCAAGATTATCGAACATTACACGGGTTCTCTTATCTTCGAATGGAGAATTCAAGTAGTTAGTATTGTCAAGCCGTGATTTAAGCGTTGGAGTAATTGTAAACTCCGACGAACGATATACTCCAAGCCCTGCAGGGTTGTAGCTAAGCGATGTGAAATCGGCACCTAATGCGCCAAAAGCCCCCCCCATACCAACATATCGGGATGTTCCGTACAAGTGGTTTTGCGAAAGCCTTAAAACATCGGCAGCATCCTGTGCCTTAGCGAAGGATACAACCAGTAGTAGAATAAATACTAAACCTATTCTTTTCATATCATTATATACTAGTGAAGATGATTAGAAAAATTAAATAACCACGAGGGATTGCTTGCAAATGGAGATTGCCAGAATTACGGCTAAGTTTTTTTTAACAATCCCTCGTGGTTGTAATGACAGATATAAGATAGTTATTGAATTACCTTGACCTAGTAGAAGTACTGCTTGAACCAGTCGAACTCGATCCTGTACTGCTTGAACTACCGGAGCTGCTGCTTGAGCCAACGCTCGATGAACGTCCCGATGAGCTGCTTGAACCAACGCTTGAACTTCCACGAGTTCCTGTGCTGCCTACGCTACTCCCTTGTGAGCGACTAGTACTTGGCCTTCCCACGGCTGGTGCAGAACTCCTTGGTGGAGGCGTGTACGTTGAGGATGGTTGCCTTGGCGATCTAGTTGCACCACTTACATCCTGCCCTGTCCTAGTTCCGCTTCTAACACCTTCCGATGCAGGATAATTGCGGGATGAGGGAGCATTAAAACTATTGGCATTGCCTGGGTTAGGCCTTGTGTAACTTGGATTATGCGTTCTATCTGCTGAGCGTTCAGAAGTTCTGGTATTTACTGGGCTAACTCTTGTATGATTAACATCCCCACGATCTGGTCTTGTTACAATGCTATTGTCCTTACCACGAACAGGTTCTTTCACAGCAGATGTTTTTCCGCCTCGGTCACCAGCTATTCTGGTCTTTGTATCAGGATCCTGAGGTCTAGCTGTTACTGCTCCAGGTTGTGAAACCCTTCTATTTCCAGATGCCACAACTCCATCAATGGTGCCGGATTGTGTTCTTGTTATATTGGCATCACCCTTGCTGGGATTTGATCTTTCTCTCTCTCTTACACTTGCATTTCCATAGGTTGGCTGCTTATCGGCCATATCGCGTCGTGTACTGTTAACACCAGCAGTATAACTTGACTCAGCAATAGCTCCACGATTGTAGTTTACGGTACCCGTTCCGGGTCTACGTCCATAGTTGTAACGTGGAGTGCTACCCCAGTTATAACCATCATAAAACCCTGCATTGTACACACCGTAGGTACTCCAAGGGCTATACCACCCGTAAGACCAGTGGTTGTATATAGAGTAGTTCCAAGGTGAGGACCATGCATAGTAAGGGCTATAATAACCAAGCCCAAAGCTGTAGTATGGTCTGTAGTAACGTGAGCCAAAGTAAGGCCAACCAAACATAGCTGAAACGTAACGAGGCTCAACCCACACGTTTGACCCAACAACCATAACATTGTAAAACGCTGGGTCGTAGGCAGAGGCGTACCAGTAATCGTTAGAGTAATAAGCGCTCCAACTGCTAATGCCGTAATAGGGATCTCTCCTTGCATCTAACCTCCGTTGGTATGCATCCTCGTAGGAATCGGCTAATATCCTTTCGTAAGGATTAACGTAAGGATCGCTATAGATAGTGGTATCGGTACTACCAATCGAATCGTTAGCCAGAATATCAGTATACTTTTTCTCTAGCTCAGCGAGCTTAAGGCTCGAGCTGGTTTGCTGGCCCTGATTCTGCCTATTAGCCACCACCGTTTCGGAAGATTTAGGGTTGTAGTATAGATCATCTCCCTGATGGCCACTAGACCTGCTCATTTGCATACTCGAGGAGCATGCTCCCAAAAGGGATGCTACAAGAGCAACTGCGAAAAATTTAATTGTAGTTTTCATAACAACCTCCATTTATTTAAAAATTACTGTTTTATTTCTTTACTTTGCAACGTTAATTATTTACATAAAAAGCAACAAATTTCATACCAAGTAAAGCTGATGGCAAAAGGAATTACAAGCAGAAGTGAGAGTTATTCTCAGTGGTATAACGATATCGTGATTAAGGCCGGGCTGGCCGACCATTCCGCAGTGCGTGGATGTATGGTAATTAAACCCTATGGCTATGCCATATGGGAGAAAATTCAGCGGCAACTCGATGATATGTTCAAAGCAACAGGGCATCAAAATGCATACTTCCCGTTGTTTATTCCCAAATCGTTTTTTAGCAAAGAGGCCGATCATGTTGAAGGATTCGCCAAAGAGTGTGCCATTGTAACCCACTACAGATTAAAAAACGACCCTAATGGGAAAGGGGTGACTGTTGACGAAGACGCCAAGCTTGAAGAAGAACTAATTGTAAGGCCAACATCCGAAACCATTATTTGGAACACCTACAAAGGCTGGATACAGTCGTACCGTGATCTTCCAATCCTTATTAACCAATGGGCTAACGTGGTGAGATGGGAGATGCGGACAAGACTATTTCTTCGTACAGCGGAGTTTCTCTGGCAAGAGGGTCATACCGCCCACGCAACTAAGGACGAGGCAATGGAGGAGACCATAAAAATGGTTAACGTTTACGCTGAGTTTGCCCAGAAATGGATGGGTATGCCAGTAATTGTTGGAACCAAATCGGAGAACGAACGTTTTGCTGGTGCGCTCGAGACATACTGTATAGAGGCGTTAATGCAGGATGGCAAGGCACTACAAGCAGGCACATCGCATTTTCTTGGCCAAAACTTTGCCAAAGCCTTCGATGTTAAGTTCCAATCAAAGGAGGGTACACTCGATTACGTTTGGGCCACTTCTTGGGGCGTATCAACCCGCCTAATGGGCGCACTAATTATGGCACATTCCGATGATAATGGCCTAGTTCTACCTCCAATGCTAGCCCCCACACAGGTCGTATTTGTTCCAATTTACAAAACAGAGGAAGAACTTGCAAAAATATCAGAAAAGGTAAACGAGCTAAAGAAAGGATTGGAAGCCAAGGGCATCACAACCCATTTCGATAATAGGGACACGGTTAAACCTGGGTTTAAGTTTGCTGAGTACGAGCTTAAAGGGTACCCCATTCGAATTGCGCTTGGGCCAAAAGACCTTGAAAAAGGAACTGTTGAAATTGCCCGAAGAGATACGCTTACCAAGGAGTTCATAAATCAGGATCTTGTTGTTGACCACGTGGTAAAACTGCTGGATGATATTCAGCAAAACATTTTCAACAGGGCACTATCATTCAGAGAAGAAAGCACTACCAAGGTTGATACCTACGATGAGTTTAAACGAGTTCTCGATGAAAAACCAGGATTTGTTTTAGCCCACTGGGACGGTACTGCCGAAACTGAGGAAAAGATTAAGGACGAAACCAAGGCAACCATAAGGTGTATTCCTCTTGATGCCGAAGTGGAGGAAGGTAAATGTATTTACTCCGGTAAACCATCGAAACAAAGAGTAATTTTTGCGCGTGCATATTAGCACCGCTTATAATACTTAATACCAATGGATAAAGAGTCGAACAGCAAAAGCCCCAAGGCCCTTATAGTTGATACGCTAATCGAAAAATCGGGGATGAAGCAACAGGTTTACGAAAACACCATCGAAACCTTTAGCATTATCAAAAGCGTTCTACATGAATTATCAACCGAGCTTAATACTGACATCAAGAACAACGATAAGCGCATTAGGCTTGAGTACAAGGACAGGGGCAAGTTTGAAGCAGAAATGAGGGTTGCTGGTGATATTCTTATCTTCAGTATGCACTCCAACGTTTTTGAGTTCGATAGGGATCATAGTATCTGGAAATTACCCTACGTACAAGATAACAAGCTTAACTCCTATTGCGGTGTTATAAATATCTACAACTTCCTAACCGACTCGTTTAAATACAACCGAATTGACGACTTGGGCTACCTCGTTGGTCGGCTTTTTATCAATAGGGAAAATCATTACTTTGTTGAGGGTAAAAGGCAAATGGGCTTTTTATACAACAACTTTGGCCAAGCCATTATAAGCAGAGAGGCGGTACGAAAAATCATTGAAACCTCTATGCTATACTCACTAGATTTTGACCTACTGGTACCACCCTACGACATGGTGAAAATTGCAACCGTAGCTCAAATGAATAGCAAGATTGATGCCTCGAAACTTCAGACAGGTAAACGTCTTGGCTTTAAGTTTAACTCCGATGACGTACTGGAAGAAAAGTAAAACTTGCCCAAGGGCAATAAAACAACAGACATATGAAAAAGACAACTCTACTGATTTTAGTCGCAATGATAGTTGCAGGAACATCGTGCGATAAGAAATTAAAATCGAATGCTGATATGCAAGCTAAAGTAAATGCGTTTATTGAGGTTGAGCTGACAACAGACATAAGTCACCTCTCAGAAAACGAAAAAGAAATGTTGCCTCTTCTCTTCGAGGCTGCACAAATTATGGACGACATATTCTGGACGCAGGCTTATGGCGATAAAGAAAAACTCTTATCGCGAATTGATGACGATACCACTAAAGCCTTTGTCAACCTAAACTATGGCCCATGGGAAAGGCTAAACAACAACGCTCCTTTTATTGTGGGTTACGGCGAAAAGCCAATGGGTGCTAACTTTTACCCTGCCGACATGACTCAGGAAGAGTTTGAGGCGTTCGATGCCGACAACAAAACTAGCCTGTACACTATTATTAGGCGCAAAGCCGATGGTTCACTCGAATCTATTCCCTACAGCCAAGCCTATAAGAAGCAGCATGAAAAAGCAGCCAAGCTGCTTCGCCAAGCAGCAGAACTTGCTGAATACGAGAACTTGAAAAACTATCTAAATCTACGAGCCGAAGCGCTCCTATCCGATGATTATCTTGCCAGCGATATGGCCTGGATGGATATGAAGGATAACAATATTGACTTTATAGTTGGTCCAATTGAGAACTATGAGGATAGGCTCTTTAACTACAAAGCGGCACACGAAGCATTTATCCTTATTAAGGATTTGGAGTGGAGTCAGAAACTTTCGCGTTTTGCTGCACTTCTCCCTGCATTGCAGAGAAACCTTCCAGTTGCCAACAAGTACAAGGCCGAAGTGCCAGGCAGCGATAGCGACCTGGGTGTTTACGATGCTGTTTTTTATGCGGGCGACTGCAACGCGGGCAGCAAAACCATTGCCATAAATCTACCCAACGACCCCATTGTGCATATTGAGAAAGGTAGCCGCAAACTCCAGCTAAAAAACTCTATGCGTTACAAGTTCGATGAGATTCTGGTTCCCATTAGTAAAATAGTGATTGATGAGGAGCAGCGTAAGCACGTAACCTTCGATGCATTCTTTGAGAACACCATGTTCCATGAGGTGGCTCATGGTCTAGGAATTAAGAATACAATCAATAATAACGGCACTGTAAGAGAGGCGCTAAGGGAAACCTACAGCCCAATTGAAGAGAACAAAGCCGATATCTTAGGTCTATTCATGGTCTCGAACCTTGTAGCAATGGGCGAAATGGGCGAAAAGGATTTGATGGACAACTACGTAACCTTTATGGCAGGAATTTTCCGCTCGGTTCGCTTTGGCGCTGCATCAGCACACGGCAAGGCCAACATGATGAGGTTCTACTACTTCCAAGAGCAAGGGGCATTCACACGCAACCCCGAGACCGGAACCTACAAGGTTGATTTTGAGATGATGACCAAAGCCATGAACTCCCTTGCCGAAAAGATACTGGTTGTTCAGGGCGATGGAAACTACCAAGAGGCCAAAAAAATGCTCGATGAAATGGGCTACATCAAGGAGGAACTCCAGGCAGATTTAAACAGAATTAACGAGTCTAATATCCCTGTGGATATCAGGTTTAAGCAAGGGCTCGAAATGCTAGGTCTATAAGCTAACGCAAGTATAAAGTGGCCGGTAAAACCGGCCACTTTCTTACTACATAATCATCGTTTCCTGCGAATAGAATATTTTATTACCTTAGCCCAAAATAATCCAACTACCACAATGAATCTAACTTTCAATTTCATAAAATCCGTTTCGAATATCTACGACGAGATGATGGAAAATGGATTTTCACTTGTTTACCTTGGGGAGTTTAGCCATGAGATTACCAAGATGTTTACCTCCATGGCCGAGTCGGATATGGAAAAGCAAAGCGAAGAGCGTTCTGTGCAGCGCAAGGTATACCATGTTATGGTTGAGACCCTGCAAAATATGAACAAGCACTCCGACGAAATACGAGACGGGAAAATTGGAAGCGGACTTTTTATCATCGGGAAAAAGGATGACACCTACTATATTATTACTTCAAACAAGGTAGCTCGCAAGCACAAGGACGACTTGGAGAACTCACTGATTACCGTGAACAACGCCTCTAAGGAAGAGCTAAAGGAGATGTATAAGAAGCAGATTAAGGAAGGTAAACTATCATCGAAAGGCGGCGCTGGGTTAGGCCTTATAGATATAGCTCGTAAAACAGGCGAAACGCTAAACTACCAGTTTTTACAGCTCGACGGTGAGAACTTCTACTTTATCCTAAAGGTAGAGATTAACGCGAAAAAATTTGCCAAGGAGGCCTACTAATAGCCATCCCTATTACCAACGGGTTTCGCTAAAAAGGTTAGGATCAAAAAAATCATCGGGTAAGGAGCTGGGCAAACGAATATCAAAATATTTCTCGTATAGGTACATCTGTCCGTTTTCGAAATACTGAACCTCGGTGGCTACAGGCTTATCGTATATCATCTTATAGTTTTGATAAAAGATCTCTGTAACCCCATTTTCATCCACCTTACGAATTCCATGGAATAATAAATCGTCCTTACCAACCCAAAAACATTTCACGTTGTTATTTCCAACCTCATAATACTCCTTACCTTTTATCGTAGTAACTCGAACCATCGACAGATCGATACCTAACCCTACAACCTTAGGAATAACAATGGAGGGGTTAACCGAGTACATGTCGTAGCCCAAAATCATAACCTCATGCAACCTGGGACGGGTTCCTATAAGCTTGTTATGATTAAATGTGAACAATGAATCGTTTACCACAAGCCATCCCCTACCCGACGAAAAATCTTTATATCGGATATGCAGCCTGCTTGGAGATGAGTAGGCAACCATCCACACCTCGTTGCGAACAAGGCTGTCGTTCTTATACCTATACATATCCTGCTTAAATGTGATATGGCTATACCAATCGCTTGAGTAGCGTGAATGTATTTGCCCAATAAGTTCTTCGCCATTGGTAAGTGGTTGGGAAGCAAAAACGCCTAAAGCACAAAAAGCTAAGGCTAAAGTTGCAATTGCTGTACAGATTGACTTTTTCATAGTACCAAGAATTCTAACCCATCGATTAAAAAAGTTTGGGTTATACAACATGTGCAATATAGAGAATTTGAAGAGAATAAAAGATCTAATGCCAAAAGATTTTGAATCATTTTAAAGATTTAGATTGGCTCTATTAGAATTTATTGCGATTTTTGTGGGTTAAAATAAACAGATAAAGATGGAAGAGAAGCACGAGGATTTTATGAGAGAGGCCATAGGGCTTTCTGTTGAAAATGTGATGAACCAAGGAGGGCCATTCGGGGCAGTTATTGTAAAAGACGGAAAGGTAATTGCAACTGGTGTAAATAGGGTAACAGGAAACAACGATCCTACCGCCCATGCCGAGGTAATGGCCATTAGAGCTGCCGCTCAAAAACTTAACGACTATAACCTTAGCGGATGTACAATTTATACGTCATGTGAGCCTTGCCCTATGTGCCTATCGGCCATTTACTGGGCACGAATTGACGAGATATACTTTGGCAACACAAAGTTGGACGCTAAGAACATTGGCTTTGACGATTCATTTATTTACGATGAGATTGAAAAACCCATAGAAGAACGGAAAGTAAAGGCACATCAGATTTTGCATAACGAGGCGCTGGAAGGTTTTAAGAAATGGAAAAACTTTGAAGGCAAGGTTGAGTACTAGCACTTTTCCTATTCTTAGCCCAAAGTACACGCACAAAATTACCACTGTATTAATTAATGACCAGAGATACCACCATAGTAGCCATTGCAACTGCTGCCGGAATGGGCGCCATTGCAGTAATTCGCTTGAGCGGAGAGCAATCGTTAAGCATCTGCGAGAAGGTTTTTAAACCTACAAAAAGGGGCAAGAAGCTATCCGATCAGCCTGCCTACACCATTCATCATGGTAAAATTATTGATGATACCCGAGTGGTGGATGATGTATTGGTAAGTATTTTTAAAGCACCCCACTCCTACACCGGCGAGGATGTGGTGGAGATTTCGTGCCACGGGTCGGTGCTTATTCAGAGGCAAATACTAGAGTTGCTTATTAAGCATGGCGCCACCCACGCCCAAGCGGGTGAGTTCACCCTCCGCGCCTTTCTTAATGGCAAAATGGATCTGTCGCAAGCCGAGGGTGTGGCCGACCTTATTGCATCCACCAGCGAAACTGCTCGTAGAGTAGCCCTCGATCAGATACGGGGAGGTTTTTCCAATCAGCTCAAGGAGCTGCGCACTCAGTTGCTTAACTTTATCTCCCTAATTGAACTTGAACTCGATTTTAGCGAGGAGGATGTGGAATTTGCCGACAGAGAGCAGCTGTACAAACTTGTTGAGGAAACAGAGAAACAAACAACTAAGCTGCTGGAGTCGTTTAAACTGGGGAATGTTATTAAAGCCGGAGTACCTGTAACCATTGCCGGCAAGCCTAACGTGGGCAAATCGACGCTATTAAACAGAATACTGAACGAGGAGAAGGCAATTGTTTCGGATATTGCTGGAACAACCCGCGATAGCATTGAGGATACCATTGTAATAGAAGGTGTAACCTTCAGGTTTATCGATACGGCAGGCCTAAGGCATACAACCGATACTGTTGAGTCAATAGGGATTGAGCGAGCCTATGCCAAAATTTCGCAAGCACATATTGTGCTTTTACTTGTTGATACGCGAACTGCCATTGACGAAACCCTTGATGAGATTGACAGCATTAGGAATTCGCTAAAAAACGACCAACGGATAATTATACTGGCCAATAAGGTTGATATGGTAGACGATAGCACCCATAGCAACTTCACATCAAGCATTAGAGAAAGGTTTAGGGATATTACCCTAATACCGCTATCGGCCAAACACGGTCAAAATATGGACACGCTGCTACATGAGCTGGTAAAGGGTTACCAAATACCCGTGGGCAACGACGAAGCGGTAATCGTCACCAATGCCCGTCACTACGAGTCGCTCCTAAGAGCGCAAGAAAATTTGCATCGGGTTAAGGAAGGAATTAATCGCAATATCCCCACCGACCTGCTGGCTATGGACATTCGACAAGTGCTGCACTACATTGGCCAGATCACAGGAAGCGTATCAACAGACGAGATATTGGGTAATATCTTTTCGAAGTTTTGCATAGGAAAGTAACATATGAATAACCCCAATAGATGCAACAAAGATTTTAGCACCGAATTTACCTTCGCAGCATCACGCAGCGGGGGGGCTGGCGGACAAAATGTGAATAAGGTGAACACCAAGGTGGAGCTTCGTTTCTCGGTTGCCAATTCCCAGCTACTTAGCGATTACGAGAAGGAAGTTATTACAGAAAAACTGGCCAACAGAATAAATTCCGATGGTGAGCTAATAATAGTATCGCAGGTTGAGCGGAGCCAGCTGGGCAACAAGCTTAGGTGCATTGAGAAGTTTTACGAGTTGATTAACCAAGCGCTAACCCCACGCAAAAAGCGAAAGCCTACGAAGCCCACCAAAGCCTCACAGGTTAAGCGAGTTGATAAAAAGCGGCAACGTTCGGTTAAGAAGGAGCTTCGCAAAAAACCAAACATCTAATGGAAGATATTGCCCCACAGGGTATGAACCCGCAAATAGTAAGGGACTTAATTACAACCAAGATGCCTTACGGCAAGTACAAAGGTGTGGCAATTTATCGTTTACCCGAACCCTACCTTGTTTGGTACCACAGCAAAGGGTTTCCTCAGGGAAGGCTGGGGATGCTTTTGCATACCATCTATGAGGTTAAGCTAAATGGGCTAGAGTATCTTTTAAAACCCTTCTTAAACAAGAGGTAAAAGCTATATGGATATGAAAACTGTTGATATTAAAAACTTTTTTAAAAGAGAATTTCAGGTTAACTCCTATCATACCGACCTTAACGGCAGGCTCTCAATCCCATCGATATTCCTATTCTTTCAAGAGATAGCCTGGGAGCACGCATCGATGTATGGCTTTGGATACGACGATTTGAAGGATCACAGCTCATTCTGGGTGCTATCGAGGATACATCTTGAAGTAGACGAACTACCCAAGTGGACTGAGAGTTTTACCCTAACCACATGGCCCAGTGGTACCGACGGCCCTTTTGCCCTGCGCGATTTTATTATCACCAACACTCAAGGGCAGCAGGTTATAAGGGCCACATCGAGCTGGCTTATAGTGGATGCCCATACACGCCGACCCAAGCGTCCCGATGCCTTTAAGGACAGGATGTCCATTTGCGATACCATTAGGGCTACACCCTGCAATGCTCCAAAAGTAGGCAACTCCGAAGGCAAGCTAATTCACGAGGTTCAGCATACCGTTGGGGTTTGCGATATTGATGTGAATGGGCATATCAACAACACCAAGTACATCGAGTGGGCAGTAAACTCATTCTCTGAGAACGATTACAAAAACCTATCGATTAACCAAATAGATGTTAACTTCCTTTCGGAAGGTTTCTGCAACAATGTTTGCACGCACAGGACCGAAGCCATTGACAATACCACCCGACGAACCGCCATTGTAAGAGAAGATAACGCTAAGGTTTTAGCAGTGGTAAGCATTTGTAGTGGGCAAAAAGAATAGGGTAGAACTTATCGTCTACCCTAAATATCAACAGAAAAACTCTAGCGTCGGTTACCTTAAATCCACCACCTCAATTCCCCGATGTTTTTGAGGATCGAAAACAAAGCTCTCATCCTTAACATTGGTGTTGGGCTTAAACTTGCTTACCTCAATTATGTAGTTTATCCCATCCTTGCCCTGATACTTAATTGATATGGGGTCGAGATTTTGCTTCTTAAAAATGATCTTTATAAGCGAGTATGGCTCCGACAGATCCTCGGGATAAAGATCAACCTCGTAAAGGGCAACCCCTTTTTCAACCTTTTCGCCAATAAAACGCGACTTAAAATCTTGCTCGTAATCTCTGAAAATTTGTGTTGGGTCATCTAGAAATCCTCCATCGAGCGAGGTGGGAACTGAGATTGTAACCTCATTGGCATCGGGGATAAACTGCCACTTGGTGGAACCATCGTAGTAAACCTCCATACCCATTAGATCGAGAAAATACTTATTCCCCTTAAAAGTTAGCGTGCCACTGTGAGTATCGGAAAACCCCTCCTGTAAATTTTCAAGGGTAAATGAAAAGTCGGCCTCAATGGTTTTATAGGTCTGCATCTTTTCGGAAAAAGATTTAATAAGATCTTTACCTAGCGGTGCCGACTGCCCCATTGCCAAAATACTTGCCCCAATTAGGGCTCCAACTGTTAAAAAAAATCGCCTCATCTATGTAAATTGAAATTAGTAATTACTTTCGTTCGTCTTGGGCTCGTTAAGGCCTTTGAAGATATGTTCAAGCGACATTTCATCCTGAATTAAAACCTGTCGTGCCTTGCTTCCCTCAAATGGGCCAACGATACCTGCAGCCTCTAGCTGATCAATAATCCTGCCAGCCCTGTTGTAACCAATGGAAAATTTTCGCTGGATCAGCGAGGTTGACCCCTGCTGATTGGCAACTATCACGCGCGCAGCATCTTCGAATAGGTCGTCGCGTTTGGTTAAATCAACTTCTAAACTTTCTTCTGCTGAATCGCCGCTGTACTCCGGAAGCATAAATGCGGATGCATAGCCTTTCTGATTGCCAATAAAATCGGTAACACGCTCCACCTCGGGGGTATCAACAAATGCGCATTGTATCCTAATCATCTCGTTGCCTGTTGACAGAAGCATATCGCCCTTACCAATAAGCTGGTTTGCACCGGGCGAATCGAGAATAGTGCGCGAATCGATCATTGAGGTTACCCTAAAGGCGACACGTGCAGGGAAGTTGGCCTTAATAACCCCTGTAATAATATTTGTTGTGGGGCGCTGCGTAGCTATAATTAGGTGAATACCAACCGCACGGGCCAGCTGTGCTAGGCGCTGAATTGGCCCCTCAATCTCGCGGCCAGCCGTCATAATCAGGTCGGCAAACTCATCTATTATCACCACGATGTAGGGTAAGTACTTATGCCCTTTGTTGGGATTTAACCGCCTGGCAACGAACTTCTCATTGTATTCTTTCACCGTGCGTACATGTGCTGCCTTAAGCAGGTCGTACCGAGAATCCATCTCAATGCACAGCGAGTTTAGGGTATTAATAACCTTCTGCGTATCGGTAATAATAGCCTCATCGGTATCGGGTAGCTTGGCAAGGAAGTGTCGTTCGAGCTTATTATAAAGGGTTAGCTCCACCTTTTTGGGATCTACAAGCACAAACTTAAGCTGCGCTGGGTGCTTTTTGTAAAGCAGCGAGGTGATGATGGCATTTAGCCCCACCGACTTACCCTGACCAGTTGCTCCGGCTACCAGCAGGTGGGGCATTTTGGTGAGATCGACCACAAAGGTCTCGTTGGATATGGTTTTGCCCAGGGCAATGGCCAAATCGAACTTGTTCTCCTGAAACTTGGCCGAACGGAGTATGGAGTACATCGAAACCACTTCGGGGCGCTGGTTTGGCACCTCAATACCAATGGTTCCCCTACCGGGGATAGGAGCAATAATTCTAATTCCCAATGCGGCAAGGCTCAATGCTATATCGTCCTCAAGGTTCTTAATCTTACTAATACGTACCCCGGGGGCAGGAACTATCTCATAAAGGGTTACTGTTGGCCCCACGGTGGCTAGAATTCGGGCTATTTGAATGTTGTAGTTCCCAAGGGTTTCAACAATCTTATTCTTGTTGTTTAGCAGCTCCTCGTCCGACACAGGAGCCTGCCTATTCTTGTAATCCTCGAGCAGCTCAAGGGGTGGTCGCTGGTACGAAGAGAGATCGAGCGTTGGGTCGTAAAAATCTTGTTCTTCTACCTGACCTATGGCCCCCTCCTCCTCGGTAATACGCTGCACTTCAATCTCCACATCGTTAGTGTCCGACTCGAGCTTGGTGGTCTCTGTATGAACCTTGGGTTTCTCTTCGGGGGTGTTTGGTACTATATCAATATTGGGTTCGATTTCGGGTTTTATTTCGTGCCCAGTATCTAGTGTAACTACCGGCTGCTTCTCCTTCTCAGGTTCTTCAACCTCAAATGAATCGAAAGTTTTATACATTGAACTCTCATCGGCCTGCACTGGTTTTGGCATTGCTTTGAGCACATCTATTACCTGACGTGCTGTTCTCTTTGCAAACAAAACGAACTTATCGCTTACAAAAAATAGGTACGATACAACGAGCACTAACAATAGAAAAGCCGTTCCAGTTTTACCAATAAATGCGTTGAGCCATTGCGTGATGAACAACCCATGGGCACCACCCAAACCACTACCTAAGTATCCCCCTGCATTTTCGAAAAGAAACCCCAGCACCAGCGATAGGATAAGCATACCCACTAAACCACGGAAAAAGGTTTTGCGCAAAGGGAGGAGCCGAATCTTGAGTAGCCTAAAGCCTCCCAAGCCAACAAGAAATGGGATTGTGAAAGATGCCAAGCCGAACCAGCGGTTGAGGAACTGCGAGGCAAAAGATGCGCCAACCTTTCCGGCCCAATTCTCGACCCTAACTGAGGTGCTGGAGAAAATTGACTGCCACTCAAAGCTCTGGTCGACCTGCCATTTAAACAGATACGATACAAATGCGATGATTAGATACAACGCGAACAGAATGGTGAAAAAGCCTAATGTGAACCTAATCCTCTCGTCGCTTAAGAGATTGCCTTTCTTCTTAACGCCGCTATTCGAGTTATTACCATTCTTCTTTGCCATACTTTGCTTAGTGTGTATATTACGAAAATTCCCTCACAAAGTAAGGGAATTATTCTGATTCTACGAAAACAGAAGCCGTGTATCTACCTAAGTAATTCAACCACATCTTTCACCACTTCTAAGCCAACCTGTTCATATTCGAGAGGAATTATAAATTCATCGTCAGATACTTTTGCTTGCTTTACTGCAGATGCTTTGATATTCATTTTTTGACCAAACATTATGGAGGTAAACTTAAGCATTACGCCATCGATAACCTCAAACGGAGTGTTTGCATTTGGGTTGGCAATATCAATTTCCTGTGTGTAGTAAATGTTAAAAGCATTATGCAGCGTATCGTCAAAAGTAGCCACGGCCACATTGCACTGATACCCTAGGTACTCCTCTACCCTATCGGTTTTTTCGATGGTAAACTTTGGCATATCTTGGTAGGCAAAGGGGTAACTATTCTCCTGCAAGGGCTCTTGATAGTACAACTTTTTGTTAAGCAATTTAATTAGCATGTAGGCCCTCTCCTGCTGCTTGTTTTGAATAAATGCAAAAGAGAACGCACCCGACAATCCCTCTATCTTATTGATTGTATTGTTATCCTTAAACTTGATTACCATCTTGCTTGGCCTCATGCTAGGGTTGAACCTTGGGGCAACCATCGAATCGTCGTACTCAATGGCATACTCAATGTACCCTTCGCAAAAATGCTTTTTAACCACCGAGTCGGAGCATGATTCCAAGCCAAACAAAACACCAATAGCTAACGGCAACAAAAGTATGCCTGAGTAACTAAAGATGTTTAAGGGGTTATTTTTAAGACTCATAAATTTACTTGAAATGGACTCTAAATATAACACTTCAAAAAATAAATATATAATTTTTTTGGCTTTTCAGTCAAAAAAATGCCGAACTACCATTGGCGATGGCAGGGCGAAAGATTATCAAACCTATTATAGTTCCAAGGCCAAGGAAATATGGCTACATTTGCAGCAAAAGAATTATTTATGTACAAATGGGGCGATAATCGCCGTTTTAATAGCTACGCTGGTTACATTAAGCGAAAGTTTGGGGGTAGGGTTCAGAAGCTTACCCTCGATGCTGGGTTTACGTGTCCAAACCGCGATGGAACCATAAGCATTGGCGGGTGTGCTTACTGTAATAACGACTCGTTTAATCCCAACTACTGTACCCCGAACAAATCGATAACCCAACAGCTAAGCGAAGGGATTGACTTTCATAATTTTCGCTACAGAAGAGTAGAGAAATACCTTGCTTACTTTCAAGCATTTTCCAACACATATGCGCCTCTACCCAGGCTCAAAGAGCTTTATGGAGAGGCTTTATCGCATCCTAAGGTGAATGGACTAGTAGTGGGAACTCGTCCCGACTGTATTGATGAGGAGAAGCTCGATTACCTTGCTGAGCTAGCAAAGGAGTACTACGTATCGGTTGAGTATGGGGTTGAGTCGTGCTACAATAGAACCCTTAAGCGCATAAACAGAGGACATGATTTTGAAAAATCGGTTTGGGCCATTGAGCAAACCGCTAGACGTGGGTTAAATGTGGGAGCACATTTCATCATAGGATTGCCCGGCGAAAGCAGAGCCGACCTTGTAAGTCAAACCGAAATAGTGAGCCAGCTCCCCCTAACCACCATAAAGTTTCACCAGCTGCAAATAGTACGAAATACATCGTTTGCATTGGAGTATGAGAAGACACCCGAAGCATTCAACTTTTTTGGTATTGATGAGTACCTTGAGCTGATGGTTGAAATTGTTGAGCGACTTACCCCTTCGATTGTTATTGAGCGTTTTACTGGCGAAGCCTCGCCCAGAACCCTTATTGCTCCCATTTGGGGTAAATACCGATCCGATCAGCTGCTGCAGAAATTTGAAAATCTGCTTGAACAAAAGGATACTTGGCAAGGGAAGTTTTTTAGTTCATAGAGTGCCTAGAGTTCATAGAGTGCCTAGAATTCATAGAGTTGAAAGTTTAGAGTTGTGTAATGCCATTTATCAGTCAACCAATCTTTCAATCAACCGATTTTTCAATCAGTCAACCAATCCTCGTCATTAGGGCACAAAACGCCCTTCTTACGAGGCAATCAACCTGCCTGCCTTTGGCCATAGCCGTCAAGTTAAGATCAATTTCAATTTATCTAAAGTCGTTAATGTCCTTATTCACACCCTCGTAGATGGTGCATAGCGATAGGATATAGATTACAAAGCCTTAAAGCACCCCGTGGGGGTGCAATATATATATCCGCAACCCTTATTGCGCATCTACGAAGCGCTAATTTATTTGAATTAATTTTTTCAATCGCTATGTGCCCTCTACGAGGGCTATTGTATTCATATTCTGCTCAATCCTATAGAAATATTTGTTTCTTTTGTATTCTTAGCTTGACGGCTATGGCCTTTAGCAGCCTGCCTGCCAAGCAGGATCATTCAACCTGCTCTCGGGATGCGAAGCATAACGAGACAGGCAGGATCGTTCAATCTGCCCCAGTATTTCATAAGTCCTAGACTACAACTGGCTTACTCGTACTTAATTATATCCACCGGATTCTGAAGGCTAGCACGATAGGTTTGGATAAAAACGGTTAGTAGCGCTGCACTCCAACCGACAAAAGCCGCCACAGCAAAAACCCATAGCTCTATACCCTGTCGGTATGGGAAATTATTGAGCCACTCGCGGATTATGAAGTAGGCTATTGGCATGGCAACTAAGCACGAGACAATTACCAAGCGGCTAAATTCTTTAGATATAAGTAATATAATTTGAACTGAGCGTGCACCCATCGTTTTACGAATGCCAATCTCTTTCATCCTTTGCTCCACAGTAAAAGCCGATAGGCCAAGTAGGCCAAGGCAAGCCACAAAAATTGCCAATCCTGTAAATATTAAAAGAATTACCTGCAAACGCCTTTCGGTAAGGTGGAGCCTATCGAAATTTTGTGACACAAACGAGCTGGCGAAAATTTGGTTTGGAAAATGTTTTTGCCAAACCTCTCGAATTTTCTCTTTTGCCATTTCAATAGCATTATCATCAACCCTAATGGTAATGTGGTTGTGCCCAATAAGAGATGAACTAATAACCATTGGTTTGATTATCTCGGTAAGGGGCTGGAAATGAAAATCCTCAACAACCCCAACTATTGGCCCCCAATTTCGTGTTTCGCGATTTTGTCCTGCTAGTAAACCTACCTCTTGCCCCAAGGCATCGAACTCCGACTCAAACCCAAACATTTTGCGAGCCGCATCATTAATAATGTAATACACTGAGGTATCTCCAATCATTTCGGGGGTGAAATTTGCCCCAGCCTTTAATGGGATTTGGAAGGTGGGGACAAACTCATGATCGGCTCTATTAATAACCGGAAAGAATGGGTCGGGGTTACCCCTTAGCATATGCGGATTATCGGAAAAGCCACGGGTTGCTGGTACGGTCATAGAACGGGACACACCCTGAACCTCAGGAATTGCTAGTAAATCATCCTTAAATGCGTTATAAAGTCCATAATTTGCCCTGTTATCAATACTAATGTCAATCAATCCAACCCTATTGTAACCCAAATCCTTACTGTTGATGTACTGCAAATGACGATATACCGAGATGGAGCAAATAATTAGGCCTATGGATATGGCAAATTGCCCAACCACCAACGCCTTGCGAAAAAACTGGCTCCCATTTGCACTTTTGTTTCCCTTAAGCACCTCAATGGGTTTGTATTTCGACAGAAAGAATGCAGGATAAGCACCCGCGAAAAAGGCCAATATAAGCCATGCAGCAATTGTCAGCAGCGGGTTCCAATCCATAGCAAGTAGTTTGAGCGATATATCTTTATCGGTAAAAACAGAGAAGGCAGGCAGTGTAAATTCTACAATAATCAGGGCAAGTACCAACGCTAAAAAGCTGAACAGAGCCGACTCGCTTAAGAACTGCCTAACCAGCTGTGCTTTGGTTGCTCCCGATGTTTTTCGAACCCCAACCTCAAGCGCTCGGCGCGATGCCCTGGCTGTAGAAAGATTCATAAAGTTGATTCCTGCAATTACCAGCAGAAGAATAGCCACCAAGGTAAAAACTAAAACTGATGTTTTGCTGCCGGGTGTTACCATCTCCCAAACCCTATCGGCATGCAAATGGATGTCAGTTACTGGTCTAATGACAAGCAGCATAAAATCACGTGGGTTATCAAAATTTAAAAATTGCTTGATATCTGGTCCAAAATATTTATCAACCACGTTCTGTAGCTCGTTTTCAAACGATGATACGTCCGTATTCTTAGCTAACACTATGTACGTGTAAAGATTGCTAGCCATCCAACTGGTCATCATCATTTCATGCCTAATGCTGTATAGCGACTGAAATGAACCTATTAAATCGGCTTGAATATGGCTATTATGTGGGAAATCCTTGAAAATGGCTGTAATTTTATAAGGCTGAATCTGCCCATTATAATTTACATTAAGGGAACGACCAACACCAGATACCTCACCAAAATACTTCTTTGCATAACTTTCAGATATGGCCAGAGAAAAGGGATCTTTTAAGCATTCTGCCACATCACCCTCAATAACCGGAAAACTGAAAAAGGAAAAAAAACTACTATCGGCATAAATTAACGCTTCCTTATTAAGGGTTTTATTCAAATCTTCAACCATGATATTATCACCAGCAATGCGCACAAAACCCTCAACACTCGGGTAATCGTTTAGTAGCTGGGGACCAAGCGGTGGCGAAGTTATGGAAACCATCATCCTGTCGCCCTCAAGCTCCATATCACGTTCAAGCCTATACATTCGGTCGGCATTGGCATGAAACTTATCGTAACTCAGCTCATCATAAACCCACAGGTAGATAATAATTGATGCAGCAAGGCCAATGGCCAATCCAATAATGTTGATTAGCGAGAAAAGGGAATTCTTTTTCAATACGCGAATTGCAGTAAGTAGATAATTTCGTAGCATAATAATTTGGTTTTTCTTGATTTTTCAACTTCCATACCATACCGCACATCACATTAACTGACAGGTAAATAGATGAACAACTAAAGATATATACCGTACGCATTCGAAACAGATCCGTTCGGAAACGAACAGTATGTATGGTTATGAAATCTTCTCCAATTGCTAAGAAAATCATTTTATCTTTGTAATAAAAGTAATCGTTACACAAACAGCTGGTAGCAAATGACACCCTTTCTCAACCTTGTTGCTAAGGATTTAGTTGCTCGATACGGCGAAAGCATTTCGGAAGCAACCCTTGTGTTTCCTAGCCGTAGGGCAGGTTTGTTCTTCAACACACACCTTACCAAGCTAATCGATAAGCCCATTTGGTCGCCTACTGTGGTTACCGTTAGTGAGCTAATGCAGCAGGTAGCAAAGCTTAGGCCCGACGACCCCATTAAGCTTGTAACCAAGCTGTACAATATATACAGCATGGTAAAGGGTAGCAGCGAGCCATTCGAGAATTTCTACTTTTGGGGAGAGGTGATGCTGGCCGACTTCGACCAGATTGATAAATACCTAGTTGAACCCAGGCAGCTATTCAGCAATATAAAGGATATAAAAGATATTGAGGAGCAGTTTGGTGGCTTAACCCCAGAGCAAATCGAAGCCCTGCAGAACTACCTAGGCGTTATGCGCAACGGGCAGGTATCGGAGCTGCGAGAGAAATACCTCAGCATATGGGGCAACCTAATGGATATATACCAAGCTTTTCAAAATGAGCTAGAGGCCGAGGGTGTTGCCTACGAGGGAATGATTTATCGCAAAGCGGCAGAAATACTGGCTAATCCAAGTACATCCCCCAACCTTCCAAAGCCCATAGCTTTTATTGGTTTTAATGCGCTAAACGAGTGCGAGAAGGCTCTGCTCCATCGGTGCAAACGCGATGGCGGTGCTCTTTTTTATTGGGATTACGACCCAGTGTTTACTGATAACCCGCAGCACGAGGCGGGTCTATTCCTACGCAAAAACCTAACGCAATTCCCCAATGCACTCCCTCGCTCTGCATTTGAGATTGATGGAGTAGTTGAGAAAAACATCAAGATGGTAGCAGCCCCATCCACGGTTGCGCAAACCAAGCTTATCCCTAAAATTTTAGAACAAATGGTTGGTGCTGGGGCCAAGCTCAATATATCATCGGCCATAATTTTTCCCAAGGAGAATATTCTGCTTCCTGCACTTCAATCCATTCCGTCCGAGGTAGAGTCTCTGAACATCACCATGGGATACCCCATTAAGGAGACTCCAGCCTTTAGCCTTGCCGAGTTTTTGGTGAGGCTCCAAATAAATGCACAACAAAGCAAGGAAGGTGTTATCAGGTTTTACCATCGCGATGTGCAGGCTGTGCTCAACCATCCCTACGTTAGACTGTGCGAGCCCGAAAAATCAATGAGTATTATTTCAATCATCAAACGCAGTAACCGAATTTACCCCAGGGATGAAGAGTTAGCCCTATCGGAGCTACTAAAGAAGATATTTTCCAAACAAAACGAAGTAAACCCCATTGCCAGCTACCTGCTCGAGATATGCAATGCTGTTGCCAAAACCATAGCTGGTAAGGCAAAAGAGCAGGATAATCAGCAGCTACGAATTGATTTGGAGTTCCTTTACGCGCTGCACAAAAGCCTAACACGAGTTGGCGGGGTGCTAAAGGAAGTTAGTATTGATGTTTCGCACCGTACTTTCTTGCAGCTGCTTCGCAAGGTTTTTGCACAGGAGCGGGTATCGTTTAGCGGTGAGCCGCTATCGGGGTTGCAGGTAATGGGATTTCTGGAGACACGGGCGCTAGATTTTGAGAATATCATCATTCTCTCGTTCAATGATGATGTGTTGCCAGGTCGAAATCATCCCGTATCGTTCATCACCCCTTCGCTGCGGATAGGATTCGGACTACCCGACCATAAGCACCATGATGCAGTTTACGCATACTACTTCTACCGTCTACTGAGCAGAGCGAAGAATGTTTACCTAGTGTACAGCAGCAGGGCCGAGGGATTATCGAGTGGTGAGAAGAGCCGCTTTGGACTGCAGCTGGAGATGGAGCAGATGGTGGGTAAAATTGAGACAATACCCGTTGGGTATAACCTTTCGCTCACCCCTTCCCTACCCATTTCTGTGGATAAATCGGATGATGTGATTTCGAGCTTGGTTACTAACCTTAGCCGTAAGGGCAAAGGCATTACCCTGTCGCCAAGCGGGCTAACCAGCTACCTCACCTGTCCGCTCCGCTTCTACTTTCGCTACGCCGTGGGAATAGACGAGGAGGATGAGGTAACCGAGGAGGTTGGCGCGCTAGAGTTTGGCCGGATTATCCACAACACCATGGAGGAGCTTTACAAGCAGTTCACAGGCAAGCAGGTTACTGCCAATATGATGAAGCTGCTGCTAGCCAACACGCAGCACATTGAGGATGCTCTCGACAGAGTTTTTTGCGAGATTTTTTTGAAGGATAACGATGCAAAGCCCAGTGACCTGTCGGGCAGAAACCTGCTGGCACGAAACGCCATGCTTTACACTATCCAAAAAATGTTGCGCCTTGACTCCCAGCGAGCACCATTCCTGCTGGTAAGCCATGAGCAGGAGGTGTACATCAACCTAAACCTACCTAACAGCTCGGTTGCAAGCCAAGTCAGGCTCGGTGGGTTTATCGACCGAATTGAGCAGAACAACGGTACCGTTTGGTCCATCGATTACAAAACGGGAAGGCACACTAACAAGGGCAAGTTCGAATCGGTGGATGAGCTCTTTAACCCCGACAAGGTGGATAAATGCAAGGAGGTTTTTCAGACATTTTGCTACAGCCTGGCGCTAACAGAATTATATCCAGATAGCGCAATTAAGCCTGCGCTTTGGTTTGTAAAGGCAGCCAAATCGGCTGAAGATTTTGATATTAAGCAGTCGCTGAACCGAAAAGCACAGGTTGTTGAAGACTTTAGGGAATATGGCGATGAATTTTGCAGCGGGCTAAAGAGCCTGGTTGCCGAGATTTTTGACACCTCGGTACCCTTTGCCCAAACCAACGATATAGACAAGTGCCGTACCTGCCCATTTGTTGGGATATGTGGGAGAGAGTGAGAAAGGGACTAGAGTTCATAAAGTGACTAGAGTTTAGAGTTTAGAGTTTAGAGTTTAGAGTTTAGAGTTTTAAGTCTAAAAGTCAGCATTTCAATCAATCAACCTGCCCGCTCTACCCTGCCTACCGCAGACAGGCTGTAGGTAGACAGGCCACTGGCGGGTCAATAAATCAATCAGTCAATTAGTTAACCTGCGGACTGACGGTGAACTAGCCTGCATCCTTTTTGGAAAAGTCTGGGCAAGCAGGTTCCTCCTAGGTAATCAATTCTCATTATGCTCCGCATCCCGAGGCAAGCCTGATAAGCTGAGGTAGATAATTCTGCCAGAAACTGTTAAGTGTTAAATAATTCGGTACTACTGCAATTTTAATGGAAGATTTTAGGGTCGGAAGACCCCCGCCTGAACGATGCAGTAGGGCAGGGAGGTTGGAAGATTGAAGTATGCTAATTCTGTCTTCTCTCGTCATCCGCCAAAGAACATCGGTTTGCGAGACAGGTGCCTTCTGTCTTCTGCCTACTGTCTTCTGTCTTCAAACCCAAACCAAAGATTTAAGTTTGCTATAATTTACATAGTTCTACTAAATTGGTAGTAGAACCAAAAAAGTAAGGGTGGCTTCTATCATTCGCTACTTCATAATTTCAGTTTCATCAGCTTATCAATCTGTTCGTCATCGCCTAGCATGAAGATATGCTTGCCGAACTCTATAAACCCATTTTTCTTGTAAAAACTGATGGCTCTGGCGTTATGCTCCCAAACACCTAACCACAGGTAGTCAGCACTTTTCTGCAAGGCTATCTCTTTCGACTTGTCAAGAAGTATCTGCCCCACTCCCTTTCCATGAAATTCGCTAAGCACATAAAGGCGTTCAACCTCAATGCCTTCCTCCTCCTGAAACTCTGTTTGAGCTGGTCCAAAGTTAATTTTCAAGTAACCGATCACTCTGTTACTATGCATCGCAAAGAAAAATAGGGCATTCTTATCGCGTAGCTCTGTTGACAGCTTCTCTGCAGAAAAATCTTCGTCGAGATATTTTCGCATATTCTCCTCCGTGTTAGTTGAGTTAAATGTTTCGTAGAATGTTTGCCTGCTAATTCTCTGTAATTGATCCAGGTCGGTTATTATTAACTGTTTAATTTCAATATCATTCATAACTATCCGCTAAATAAATAAGTCCAACAAAAACCCAGCCCATTGGGTTTCGCCCCCTAAAGATAAATGTAATCCTTTAGGTGTAGTAATGGGCAATAATATTATGGGCAAAGATTTACCGAATAATTCACCACACATTGGTTCTCAGCTACCTACAATTAAATGCATTTATCAATGTAAGAATTAGGAAAACTGAGCAGCCATAGGGGTTATATAAATGGTAAAGAAAATCAAACGAAAGTTTTAGTTGAGCGATCGCCAATAAATTATTTCTTTATCTTTGCCCCTATTTTTTTAACCTAACACTTGCCTTAACAACTATTCCTATGACTTTATCTACTACCAAAAACAGGGGTTGGATCGTTGTCTTTGCCGGCCTCTTCATCAATCTTGCCTTGGGAATTCTTTACTCCTGGAGCATTTTTAAGGATGCCATCCAGGATTCAATTAATAAAGGTGGAGAGGGTGCTTTCACCTGGCAGGAGTCTGCTCTCAACGACCCTTATGCGGTTTGTATTCTTGTTTTTGCTTTTACCATGATCCTTGCCGGACGAATTCAGGATAGAAAAGGGCCAAAGGTTACCGCCTTTATCGGGGGAATTTTAGTTAGCCTTGGCTTTACACTCCTTTATTTTACCACTAGCTATACATTGTGGGTTCTAGGATTTGGTGTATTGGCAGGTATTGGTATCGGTTTTGGCTATGCCTCCGCCACCCCACCGGCCTTCAAATGGTTTCCAGCCTCCAAAAGTGGGCTTATTGCCGGGATTGTGGTGTCTGGGTTTGGCATTGCACCGGTTTACATTGCTCCTTTGGCCACGTATTTGGTAAAGAACTACGGGCTCCATAATACCATGCTGATTTTTGGGTTGGCCTTTCTGGTGATTGTTTCGGTGTGTGCCCTGCTTTTGCAAAACCCACCAGCCGGGTATGTGCCTCTTGAAACCCGAAAGTCCACAGCCAAACAGCTGGCCGCCAATGGTTCGGGTCGCGATGTTGAGCCAAGCGAACTATTTAAGCTTCCTTCGTTCTACCTAATCTGGTTTATCCTTTTTATAGGTTCGGGTGCCGGATTGATGGTTATTGGTAGCATCTCAGGCATGGCAAGGGCTAGCCTGGGGGAGATGGCCTTTCTTGCAGTGGCCATTATCGCCATAGGAAATGCCTCGGGAAGGATTGTGGCTGGCCTGGTTTCGGACAAGATTGGCAGGGTGTTAACGCTTTTTATACTGCTTGTTTTTCAGGCAATCCTTATGTTTTTGGCCGCCACCTTTATTGGCGACACCACCACTGCATTGGTGATTGTGCTGTTTGCCACATTCATAGGATTTAACTTCGGCACTAACCTATCACTATTCCCCACATTTACCAAGGTGTTTTGGGGCATGAAAAACTTTGGCATGAACTACGGCTTTGTCCTCACGGCATGGGGTTTGGGCGGCTTTGTGTTTAGCCGTTTATCGCAGACCCTGTTCGCTATCAGCGGCAACCACAGGCTATCATTCTATATCGCAGGCGCTTGTTTGGTGCTATGCGCCGGACTGGCCATTCTGCTTGGCAGGATTCAGAAAAAGGCCGAGGCCCTGGCTGAATAGGCTCTGGAAAGTTCTCGACTCGTCGCTACTTTGTCAGTAGCGACGAGTCGAGAATAGCACAGGCAAAAGTTACTTCGTTGTCCTATCCACAGTTATTACCCTAAATGTATTCGAGTTTATTGTAATTCTGACATTACGGCCTGTATTTGTCACGTAATAATTTTTTCCTGTCTTGATGTAAAACTTCTCATTAGTCGTTTTCAATATCTCATCGATAAATGATTCAATTTGTACATTCGATAAATCAGTGGCTAGCTTCTTATTAATCCTTTTGTATACAAGATCTGTATAGCATAGGTTCTCAATAATCTTTTGTTTGGGGCTTATCATTTCAAGTATACTGTGAGTGATACTAACGGGGGGGGTAACTACTTTTTTATCTATTAGAATAGAATACGGCTAGCCTCTACCATTCAGACAAAACAAGGTGAGGCAAAGCTTCGGCTTACCTAAGCACTACCTCTTCCTCTCAATCACATCAATTATCTTTGATATTACGGGAGCGTTTCGGGAGTTGTACCAGCGCTGACTGTAGTTAGCCGAAATGGCAATATCCATCTCGGGAATGTAGACCACCTGGGTTCCCCAGAATCCTGAGTGGGTATAGGCATCCATTCCGTTAACCTTAATCTTCCATAAGCCCAGTCTATAGTCCATCGGTAACTCAGCGCCATTTAGCACGGAGGTTAGCATTGTGTCGAGTGTGCTCTGGTTTACAAACACCTTGTGGTTAAAAAGGCTGTGGAAGAAGCGGCTCATATCGCTGGTGGTGGAAAGCAGCCCACCTCCACCAAAGTAATCGAACGAGGGGTGGTAGTTGTACGAGTCAGAGCCTTCGTAGTACTGATGAATCCGTTTGCCCGAGTAATCCCCTTCAAACTCCTCTAGATAGGTGTCGGTTAATCCCAGCTCCTTGAGTTGGAGAAGTGCAACAATGGCTTCGCCCATCGTTTGGCCAGTAATAGTTTCAATTATTTCACCCAAGAGCACGTAGCCCGTATCGGAGTAGCTGAACTGAGCTCCAATATCACCTGCTGGCTCCATAAGGGTAATAAGATCGATTAGGGTTTCGGTACGAGACCACACGTGCCGGCTCTTTAAAAATTCATCGGTGTACTTATGCGAGTTGGTATGGTCGCCCAGACCGCTAGTATGCGAAAGCAGGTGCCTTATGGTGATTTGGTTGGGGTTGTAACCGCCCCGCTCAAGTATTGCGGTATGTTCGGCTGAGATGTATTGGGTAATATCGTCATCAAGCGATAGCTTATTTTCTTCCCAAAGCCTTAGCACCGTGGCCGCCACATAGGTTTTGGTAACACTGGCAATGCGAAAGGTTTGATCGGCCTGCAGGGGCACGCCCAAAGCCCAATCGTTGAGGCCAGATGCTCCGCTCCAGTCTATGCCCATGGCGGGTGCGGTAACGTTTAACAAAATGCCGGGTATACTTTCGGTTAGCTCAGCATCAATAACCGACTGAAAATCGGCGCTGTACCTCTCGGTCTGGTTCTTAACGGATGTTTTGCAACTCAGGCCAGCAATGGCAATTGCTGCTGACAGCAGCAGCACTTTTACAATATTTTTTTTGAATATCATATATATTGGTTTTCAGGTTATACAAAGGCTTTTGTTAATGCTTACTATTACTATGGACAAAACTACCTAATTTTGGTTTAAACTCAATTCATTGTAGTAGAGTATGGGGTGGAGGATTGGGATAACAGTGTTTTTCAGGCACAGCCTGCTTGGATAATCGAGCTGAGGCGCAGCCACGGCTCAACGGGGTATTTTTCCCAAACATCTAACAACTGTTCACGATGTTTGTCGGAATACTTAACAATTTCAATTGACTCTTGCGTTATTGTCATTTGAGTTTGGCGTAAATGTCTAAACTTATAAATTTTGCGTTTTTAATTTCGCAGTCTTTCATTGTTCCTTCGTGTCGGAAGTCAAGTTTTGCCATTGCTTTTTTACAGTTCGTATTTTCGGCTTCTACAAAACCTTCAATTCTGTGAAGTCCAAGTTTGTGAAAACCGTAGTCGCAAATTAGCGGCATTGCTTCTTTCATTATTCCTTGTCCCCAAAACTCGGGTAACAACCAAAAACCGATTTCTGCTTTTTTATGCTCTTTGCTTAAACTGTTAAGTCCGCCTGCACCGTAAAAAGTTTTGTTGTCTAACGAACAAACCGCAAACCACATTCCTGTTCCGGCTTTTTCACGGTCAGCAAACCAAGCCATCTGTTCTTTTGTTGCTTCTAAACTGTCAAAACTAATTCCGTAATGCTTAATTATTTTAGGGTGTGAAAGCCCTTTGAAAACATTTTCAATGTCGGTATCCACAAATTGCCTAAGCAAAAGTCTGTTGGTTTTTATTGTAATTTCTGTTGTCGTCATATTTACATATAATTCTGGTCTGGCTGTGTAGTCCTAAGCTGACTGCTAACGGAGATAACAGTGTTTTTCAGGCACAGCCTGCTAGGATAATCGAGCCGAGGCGCAGCCACGGCTCAACGGGGGGGGGCGTGGTCTCGTCAAGGTATTGACGAGAGGAGAGCGTGTTATCCGCCAGCCAGCGGATCCCCCGACGAAAACCCTGCCTGCACTGCCCCGTCTGTTGACAGGCCATAGCCGTCAAGTTAAGAACACAACAAGTTGATAAGTAGACTGGTAGTAAAACACAATCCCCCATAAGGGGAACTGTCAGTATTATTCTCCATTCTAGTTTATTGTTTTATGTTAAATGAAGGGCGCTTGAATTTTGTGTTGCAATACAACTTTGCCCTCGCTCATAAAAGTACGAAATATTAATGAATTAAAGGAGATAAATGCCAGTAAAATCAGGGGTTTTATTAAAAATCAGAGTAGTTTTCTAACAACGAGTTTAGATGAGATACTAGGGAAAGATCATGTTGAGCAGTTGGCCAGAGCAGCAGGTTTTGTCAAACGGTCCTCATTGGTCAATGGGAAAAACTTTCTGGATTTGCTGCTCTCGAATGCCACCCAAGGGGCGCTGCTAAGCCTGGAGGACCTTAGCCGTGATTTTGCAGTAGCGCATGGAGAATCCATCTCGAAGCAAGGGCTTGACGAGCGCTTCAACTCAGAGGCAGTGTTTTTTCTGAAAAGCATACTGAACAAAATGCTGGATAACCATTTGCTGGGGACACAGAAAAGCGGCACGAAGAGCCCATTCACATCATGTAGGCTGAGAGACTCCACTCGATTTGGGTTACCCCAGGAGTATGCCTCCAAATACAAAGGGCATGGTGGAGCAACCCAAACCAAATCGATGATAAGCATACAGTATAAATTTGATTTGTTGACCGGAGATCAGGTTGACCTTCAGTTAACTAGCGGCTGCCAAAACGATCAGGGAGACTCCCCGGAAAGCATCAAGAATGTTAAGGAGGGGGAGCTTTTAATACGAGACTTAGGGTATGTGACCACAATGTATTTATCTGGAGTAATGAAAAGAAAGGCTTTCTTCTTGAATAGGTTGCCATCCCAGATAAACGTATACGACCCGAACAGCAAGGAGGTAATCAGCCTGAAAAATGTTTACAAGAGGCTAATACGCTACAGCATACCCTACATCGAACTTGACGTGCTCATCGGAAAAAAAGCCCAGTTGCCTTGCCGGCTGGTGGTTTCCGTCTGCGAAGAGAATGCTGCCAAAAAAAGATTAGAGAGAACCACCAAGAACACCAACAGTACAGGGCATAAGGTTTCAGAGGAAACCAAGTGGAGGTCTGGGTTAAACATGTACATCACCAATGCTCCCGAGGAAAAAATCCATGCCAAGAATATCTATCAGGTGTACCGTATGAGATGGCAAATTGAGCTGATCTTTAAGGTCTGGAAATCAATCGCGAATATTGACAAGCTGAAGAAGGTGAAAATAGAAAGGTTTGTGTTTTAACCCTAAATAACCAAGCATTTTTTTTACAATTTTATTATTTATTTTTACCAACGGACAAACGACCGATGGTGACTGTTATACCGAAGGTTCA
>NZ_JAANIG010000042.1 GCF_011174675.1 Perlabentimonas gracilis
GCTTTTTTGTTAATAAAGCACCTATTCTTTAATTTCAACTACAATCCTGACCTTATATTTCTCAATTTCAATCTGTTAATCTTCCGAACATGACTGGGCTCGGCCCTCCTTTTTTGCGCATTGCGTTTTATTACAATCTATTCCCAATTTGCCCAATTTTAAATATCTTTGCGCACCAAATGGCGAACAACATGAATAACATTAGGAATTTTTGCATCATTGCTCATATTGATCACGGTAAGAGCACCCTGGCCGACAGACTGCTAGAGTTTACAAATACCCTTACCGAGAAGGAATCGCAGGAGCAAGTGCTCGACAGTATGGAGCTGGAGCGTGAAAAGGGCATAACCATCAAGAGCCACGCCATTCAGATGGACTACGAGCAGGATGGGCAGGTGTATAAGCTTAACCTTATTGATACTCCGGGTCATGTCGATTTCTCCTACGAAGTTTCTCGTGCCATAGCGTCATGCGAGGGAGCATTGCTAATTGTTGATGCAACCCAGGGCATTCAGGCACAAACCATATCGAACCTGTACCTTGCCATAGGAAACGACTTGGAGATAATACCTGTGGTAAATAAGATAGACATGGATGCCGCCATGGTTGAGGATGTGAAGGATCAGATTGTGGATCTTATTGGCTGCGACAGGGAGGATATACTTGCCACCAGCGCCAAAACAGGGATGGGGGTCGAGGAGGTTCTCAAGGCCATTGTTAAGAAGGTGCCATCTCCAAAAGGTGATCCCGACGCGCCACTTCAAGCGCTTATATTCGACTCTGTTTTCAACCCTTTTCGGGGTATTATCGCCTACTTCAAGGTGTTTAATGGTACCCTCCGTAAGGGCGAAAGGGTTAAGTTTTTCAATACTAACCAGCAGTACGATGCTGATGAGGTGGGTGTTTTAAAGCTAAAAATGTTACCCAAGGATTCCATAAGTGCTGGCGATGTGGGATATATTATCTCCGGTATAAAAAACTCTTCCGAAGTAAAGGTTGGCGATACAATAACCCATGTGAGCAGGCCTTGCAGCAAGGGTATCGCAGGGTTCGAGGATGTTAAACCTATGGTTTTTGCGGGTTTGTACCCGGTGGAGTCCGACGACTACGAGGATCTTCGTGCATCACTCGACAAGCTTAAGCTCAACGATGCATCCCTTACCTACGAGCCAGAAAGCTCGTTGGCTCTTGGCTTTGGTTTTCGTTGCGGGTTCCTTGGCCTTCTCCACATGGAGATTGTGCAGGAACGTTTGTATCGCGAGTTCGACATGGATGTGATTACCACAGTACCCAACGTTTCGTATGATGTTTACACAACCAAGGGGGAGGTTCTTGAAATTCATAACCCCAGCGGATTACCATCGCCAAACCTTATTGAAAGGATAGAAGAGCCTACCATAAAGGCACAAATTATAACCAATAGCGAGTCGTTAGGTGCAGTAATGAAGCTGTGCATTGATAAACGGGGCGAGCTGAAAAACCAGGTTTTTTTAACTACCAATAGAATCGAGCTAACTTTTATAATGCCCCTGTCCGAGATTGTATTCGACTTCTACGATAAGCTTAAATCAATCTCAAGAGGTTATGCCTCACTCGATTATCATATGGAGGGGTATCAGGTTGCCAGCTTAGTTCGATTAGACGTGCTGCTGAACGGTGAGATGGTTGATGCCCTCTCGACCCTTATACACCGCGACTACGCCTATCCCTTTGGCCGCAGGATGTGCGAGAAGCTAAAGGAGCTAATCCCGCGCCAGCAGTTCGATATTGCTGTTCAGGCTGCCATTGGAACCAAGGTTATTGCCCGCGAAACCATTAAGGCCCTGCGTAAGGATGTTACCGCCAAGTGTTATGGTGGTGATATATCGCGTAAGCGCAAGCTCCTCGAGAAGCAGAAGAAGGGGAAAAAACGGATGCGCCAGGTGGGTAATGTTGAGGTTCCTCAGCAAGCCTTCCTTGCAGTGCTTAAGATGGACTAACAAAGATTTTAGTTTATAACCAATACGCAACAAGGGGCACAGCTGTGCCCCTTGTTGCGTATTATACTTTAGGAAAGTTTACAGCTCAGTATTGCGCCAGCATCTAACCCAGTCAATCCGCATTTCTGCTGGCAGATGTGGGTCGGCCATATCACCATTAACCCCGGATGAGAAAACGAGGTATGCAGGTGCACTTGGAATGTTCGTTGTGGTCTCGGCGTAGGTTACCCCATTAATTTTCCACGTTAGCTTGCCAGGAGCCCACTCAACGCTCATAATGTAGTAGCCGTTGGTGAAGTTAAACCCGCTAAGGGGTGCTTTAAAACTGTTTATCTTGCCATTATCGTTTTGCCAAAACAGGGAGCCTTGCACACTGGGTTTTTTGGCTCCGTTTTGCCTGAAAATATCAATATGGGGAAGCATCGAGTCGCCCACAAGCCAGAAGGCGTGGAAAAGGTTCGGTGCCATAGTAAATTTAACCTTGGCTTCAAATTTCCCGTAAAGCTGGCGGAACGATTGCCCAGTATTAATTATTCCAGAGGTATAGTCGAACGATTTGGGTACAAAGCCAAAGCGCTTGTCCCATGATAAGCTATCGGCGCTTTCTTTTTTGGTTAAAATTTTTAGCGTGCTATTGCTGATTTCAGCATTGGCGCCATCGGTGTAGGCATGCTTATCGCCTGCAAGCGAATAGCTTTTCTGGGCAAGTGCCTCGCCCCAGAAGTAACGGGTTAGCCACTTTCCAGAGTCTAATTTTTTATCGTTAAACTCATCGGCAAAGGTAAGCTCCCAACGCTTAATATCGTCAAATTTTTTCGACTTTTGAGTTTTGCGAAACCAAACAATTTTTTGGGATTTTTCGAGACTCTGAAACTCAACCAGCTTTTGGTACGCTTCGGTTTGCTCAAACTTGCCTTTTGATAGTAGATACTTTTTCCGCTCGATAAACTCGTTGGATGCTATGTACTCCTCAAGTTCGTAGTACCTCTTTATGGTATCCGATCCCTCGAGCTTTTGGAAATCCAGGTATGGCTTCCAACTTTTAAGTTTGAAATACTTCTTCAACTCCGAATCTTTCTGAAGCGTTTTGTACTCTAATTCCTTCTTGTAATCATCGGAGTTACTCTTTTTATGCTCTTTTTGCTGACTTCGGTACTCTGCAGAGTTTACAAATTGCTTTAGCTCCTCGTAACGCGATGGTTTACCCGATTGTTCTATGGAGTTTATAAAGTCAGGGGTATCGGAGTTTTTTACCTTAAGATAGTTTTTTACCTCCTTGTTCTTCTTTAGCCTAATAAGTTCGGCTTCACGTTTTTCCTCCTCCGAGTTGCTATACTTTACAAGGGCTAGCTCCTGCTTTGTCTTTTGGGGTTCACCCGATTCAACAAAATCCTTTAGGGCGAGGTAGTTTTTGTACTCCTTGGACTCGGCAAAGCGGAGTAGTTCGTTATACTCTTCGTGAAGAGCCGACTCTCTCTTCTCGAACTCTTCGGTTTTGGGGATTCGACCAAAGAGTTTCAGCGTTGCTAGGCGTAGGTTTAGTGCCATTTGGTTTGGTATAGTTACTAGTTAAAGGAACAGGTCATCTTGAGTGTGCAATGAACTTGAAAGGCACCTTGATGTTCTCCGAGTAGTCTTCGCCAGCTTCAATCATATCCTCATCGTCTTCCAGATAGTGCCATTGAACCTCCACCTCAAAACCATTCCGATGAATATCCCTGAATTTTTCAAGGAGTTTAAGTATCATTTTTGATGATGAGGTGTTGTAGTACTCAAAGTTAAACTTAATTTGGGTTGACTCGTTTGGCGCCTTAGCGTATTCGTCAAACCAAGTTAGTATGGGGCAGAAAAAAGTTGACACATCCTCTGGTAATGAATTCCCCGAAAACTCAAAAATGCTATTTTCTTTGTCAAGAACAACTTTGGGTGTCTCGTTTGTGGGTTCAATTACAATCTTTTCCATATTCAAATCTTTTCAATGCAATTTCAACTCCCAATGATAGCACAAAAAAATGAGAAAGCAATGAGTCCTTCCACATCTGCTAACAACAAAGTTAACGAAAAAGAAGTAAAATGGTTGTTTTTTTAGAAAATAATTGGGTGTGCTATGCACAGGCAAAAGCGCAGCGTTTTTCGATCGAAAAACGCTGCGCTACCTGCTTTAAAGTCTCGTTATTACGAGTTCGATATAAGTTTAAACCCTTTGCCCCTTACGTTGATAATCTCAACGGTAGGGTCCATGCTAAGATATTTCCTGAGCTTTGTGATGTACACATCCATGCTTCGCGCATTGAAGTAGCTATCATCTATCCAGATGGTTTTCAGGGCAAAGTTCCGATCGAGCACCGAGTTTTTATTAAGGCACAAATACCTAAGCAGTTCACTTTCCTTGGTTGTTAGTCGCTTTGATTCATCGCCAAGGGTAAGGGTTTGCTTGGTTACATCAAACTCGTAGTTGCCTATTTGAAACACCTCCTGTTCCGAGGAGGAGGGATCATTTCGAGTTCTGCGTAAAATGGCCTCAATGCGCAGCAGGAGCTCCTCAATGCTAAACGGTTTGGTCATATAGTCATCGGCACCAAGGGTAAAGCCCTCCAGCACATCTTCCTTCATCGACTTTGCGGTGAGGAACAGAATGGGCATGCTGCTGTTGATGGTTCTAATCTCTTTGGCCAGCGTAAAACCATCCTTTATGGGCATCATTACATCTAGGATGCAGATATCGTAGTGGTTATTGTTAAATCCCTTGTAGGCTCTTTCTCCATCTTTATACAAGTCGGTTTCGTATCCTTTTGCCTGAAGGTATTCTTTAAGTAGAAGCCCTAGGTTCTCATCATCCTCTGCTAGCAGAATCCTAACTTTTGCCTTTTCCATAGTTGTATTTATATTAATTAATAGAGTTTTTATCGTTTGGTCCACCCCATGGTAAGTAGCAGCTAAATGTGCTCCCCTTACCGGGGCTGCTATCAACCCAAATTTTCCCCCCGTGCTCTTCAACAATCTTTTTCACGTAGCACAGCCCAAGGCCAAAGCCTTTTACGTTGTGAATGTTGCCGGTGGGTACGCGGTAAAACTGATCGAAAATACGTCGTTGGTTTTCCCTGCTTATCCCAATGCCGTTATCCTGAACCATAAAAACTAGGCCCTTGGCCCCGTCTTTCGTTGCGATGGTTATGCGGGGGTCGCCATTACGATACTTCACCGCGTTATCGAGCAGGTTGTTTACCACGTTGGTAATGTGTATCTCGTCGCCCAGAATGGTTGGCTTGCTCGCGTTAAGCTCCGATAACATACTGCCCTCCACGTTATTCAGCTGTATTTCGAAAGATTGGCTAACCTTTTTGATGATGTCATGAACATTAAGTGGCTTAATTTTCAGCTTTAGCTTGGTCTTCTCAAAGATAGCCATTTGTAGCACCTTTTCAACCTGTAGACCCAACCGTTTGCTCTCCTCCGAAATTACCCCACCCAGGTATCCTGTGCGCTTGTTCTCGTCGGGGATAGTCTCATCCTTTAGCATTTGTGCTGCCAACGATATGGTTGATATGGGTGTTTTAAGCTCGTGGGTCATATTGCTCACAAAATCGCTCTTGATTTCCGATAACCTTTTTTGCTTAAAAATAATGGCAATGGTTATGGTAAAGCTAAGTATGATAATAAATGTGAGCAAAAATGTGGTGAACGTCATGGTCCCCAGGGAGCTGAGAACATAGGTTTTTTGATTTGGGAAATGTACAGAGAGGAAGTACTTCTTTGAGAAAAAATCGTTTGGGAAGATATTCTTCTTCAGCTGGTTTTGTGCAGAGGGGCTATAGTTTGCCGACTTGTAAACCACGCTATCGTTCTCCGATGCTAACTTGTACTCATACTTGGCCCTTATTCCCAGCTTGGCAAATTCGTTTCGAATTATAGTATCGAGCACCTTATGTGGGATTCGCTCCTCGATGGGTAGCTCAATCCGGATCATCTTGTCAACAATATTTTCAACAAAAACGGTTTTGTTTATTAACTTTTCATCTATGGATATGTTGAATGATATGTCGTTGCTTTTGAGCGATTGCCTTACCGGTTTCACGTCCCAAAGATCCTTGTCAATTCGAATAATCTGCAACGAATCGATACCAGCAATGCTGGCAACGGAGGGGATGCGCAGCGTGTCGAGCTGTTGGATGGTAAATACTTGTTGATTCTTCTCCTGCGATCTAATTCCGCTTCGGGTGCGATTGAACGTGCTGTAATGATAGGTTAACCGGGGCGATGTTGAGGAACCCGCTGTTGCGTAGGGGCTAATCTCATCAATAACCTGTACTATGGTTTCTTGCCTTTCCACCTCACTGCTTATCTTATCGAGCGCAAGCTTGGCTGTTTGCCAAAACTGCTCCTCCTTAACATCAATAGCAATTTTTACCCATTGGGTTTGAACCATAATCAAACCAATGGTTGCCAGCAAGATTAGGCTGGCCAAGATCCATATAGCGCTGCGTCTCATGAACACAAATGTAAATACTTTGAAACACCTTTCGGCTAAGGGTTAACAGTATTTAACACACGTTAATTCCTGTTAGCTAATCTTATTGTTATATTTGCAGTGTTAAATCATTCTACTTTCCCTCGGGAAAGATCAATAGAGTGTTTTTTCATAGGTTTAAGGTTTTAGGGTTAATGCAGGCGGGGTGGTTCCCGCCTGCATTGTTTTTATGGAGTACCATTAATCGCTATAGATTTTGCATAGGAGCAAGCCCTTTGATCTTGGATGCATCAATCCTTATTGCGGCAAGCACCGATGGAATAGTTTTTATCTTCTGAACTAAATCTTTTATGCCCTCAGCAGGCATATCGCCTTGTATTCTTACAATGTAATCGATGTTGGGCAGCTCCTTAACCAACAAATTCGACTCATACTTATTCTTCACGATATCTATGGAGTAGGGACTTGTTCCTTCTTCATTTTTGAGGGTAGGGTAGCATAAATCCAGATGCTTAAGGCCTGCGCTTTGCGATAGCTTAAGGTGAAGGGATGTGTTTAACTCCCAAGAGAGCTTGTGAAGGGAGAGCGTGGTGGAGAGTGCAATGAATGTGGCTTTTTCGCTAGGCACCTCAAGCTTTATCTGCTTTTTTTTCATAGGTCAACCAAAGTTTAGCCAATAGATTCAGGGCGAATTTTTATTGCACTAATTTTCCCAGCTGATTGTTTCTGGTTTAAGCTGCTGGTTGGGTAGCGGGAATAAATCTATCCTCTCTATAGCCACCATCGCTGCATTCTGTTCCGCTTCCTTTTTTGACGAGCCGTATCCAGTTCCAAGCAGCCTATTATCGAGTAGTAGCTTTGCCACAAATGAAGGATTTTGACCTCGCTCGGTCTCTTGCTCCTCGCTCTCAAACTGAATGCAGAGCTTATTTTTCTGAGCCAGCTCAATGATGCGGCTTTTGTAATCGGTTTCGGTTTCCTTTAGGGCTGCAAGATCAATGTGCCTATTTAGGATGAAGGAGTTGATCCACCTGCGTGTAGTTTCGAAGCCCCTATCGAGGTATATTGCCCCGACAAACGCTTCCAGGGCATCACCAAAAATGTGTCGGTGAGCCAATGGGTTGTTGGTTTGGGTAATAACCAACTTGTCTAAACCAATGGTTAGGGCAAGTGCGTTTAAGCTACTTCGGCTTACTATGCGCGAGCGCATTTTGGTCAGGAAGCCCTCGTTCTCGTTGGGGAATTTAACAAAGAGGTACTCGGCAACAATAGAATCGATAATCGAATCGCCAAGGTACTCAAGGCGTTCGTTGTTTACCTTTCTTCCGTTAGCAATGGAAGAGGTTGCCGACTTGTGAATTAGGGCAATCTTGTATAGATCCAGATTTCGTGGTTTTAGGGCAAAACTATTACAAAGCTGGCGTTTTAGAGTTACATCAGCACCGTTAAGCTTGATATTTTTTGACCTAAAAAAGAAACGAATCACTGTCCTATTCAGAGAATTTTTTGAAGACCACAGATGAGTTATGGCCACCAAACCCGAATGTATTGCTAAGCGCAACGTTTACCTCGCGCTTTTTAGCTTTGTTCAGGGTCAGGTCAACCTTGGGATCAATCTCTGGGTCTGGATTAGCGTGGTTGATGGTAGGAGGAACAATGCCTTTGTTGATGGCAAATATTGCAGCAATGGCCTCAATGGCTCCCGTGGCACCAAGAAGGTGACCGGTCATCGATTTGGTTGAGCTTACGCTTAGCTTGTAGGCGTGCTCACCGAAAACTGATGTAATTGCTTTTATTTCGGCAATATCACCAAGTGGCGTAGCCGTTCCATGCACGTTGATATAGTCAACATCCTCTAGCTTGAGGTTCGCATTTTTAAGGGTGTTGATCATTACATTCTTCGCTCCTAAACCTTCGGGGTGTGGTGCGGTAAAGTGATGAGCGTCAGCGGTCATTCCACCGCCAGCAAGCTCGGCGTAAATCTTTGCACCTCTAGCCTTGGCATGCTCGTACTCCTCAAGGATAAGAGCACCTGCACCTTCGCCCATAACGAAACCGTCGCGGGTTACGTCGAACGGACGTGATGCGGTTTTGTACTCATCGTTATTGGTTGAGATGGCTTGCATAGCATTAAAGCCTCCCATTCCCGCTTCGTTAACTGATGCTTCAGATCCACCGGTGAGCATAATGGTTGCCTGCCCAAGGCGAATTAGGTTAAGCGCATCGATTAAAGCGTGAGTTGATGAAGCACAGGCCGAAACTGTTGAGTAGTTTGGTCCTCTAAACCCGTAGCGGATGCTGATATGCCCTGAGGCAATATCGGCAATCATTTTGGGGATAAAGAAAGGGCTAAATCGCGGAGTGCCATCACCCGCGAAGTAGCCTCTCATTTCCTCCATAAAAGTTTGAATTCCTCCAATACCAGAGGCCCAGATTACTCCTGCGGCATCGTGGTCGATCTTCTCAAGATCAAGCCCCGAGTCGAGGAACGCTTCATGAGCCGATACCATAGCATACTGACAGTAAAGGTCGTACTTGCGTAGTTCCTTCCGGTCGAAGTGCTGGAGGGCATCAAAGTTTTTTACCTGACAGGCAAATTTGGTTTTAAACTTGGCGGTATCAAAGCTGGTGATCATTTCGGCACCGCTAACACCTTGCTCAAGGTTGTTCCAATACTCATTAATATTATTCCCAATGGGGTTAAGTGTTCCTAATCCTGTTACAACAACACGCTTTAGCTCCATAGTTCAAATAATTAATAATAAATAGCTGTCAGGTTTTAAATTTCTTACTTTGAGTTGTTTTCGATGTAGCTTATTGCATCGCCAACTGAACTGATTTTTTCAGCTTCTTCGTCAGGAATAGAAAGGTTGAATTCTTTCTCGAACTCCATAATCAACTCAACGGTGTCAAGTGAATCAGCACCTAAATCGTTAGTGAAGCTGGCCTCAGGAGTTACCTCATTCTCATCAACTCCCAACTTGTCAACGATAATGGCCTTAACTCTGGTAGCAATATCAGACATAGCTTTAAATGTTAAATTAGTAAATTGGTTTATTTCAAATGCAAAGAAAAAAATATTAAGCTAATATAAAAAAGCTTAATCTTAAATTCTGGGCAAAAGTATAGTTTTTGTTTTTATTTTTGATGCTTTGTTCACTACTTTTTTCCTTTTTTTAGCAAACTATTAATTAAACGTTCATATAATGAGGCGTATAGCTATACTTGCTTCGGGCTCGGGCAGCAATGCCGAGAACATAAATACATGGTTTTCGGGCTCAAAGTTAGCCAAAGTATCACTAATACTGACAGATAATCCCCATGCTTTTGTGCTTGAACGAGCCCAAAGGATGGGCATTGAGGCATTGGTGTTCACTCCCGCCGAGCTGCGTAGTGGCATTGTGCTAGCTACCCTGCAGAGTAAAAAGATTGATTTTGTGGTGCTGGCTGGCTTCCTAAAGCTAATACCGGTTGCCTTGGTGGAGGCCTACAGGGGCAAGATTATCAATATCCACCCTGCTCTGCTCCCTAAATTTGGGGGTAAGGGAATGTATGGCGACAGGGTTCATAAGGCTGTGGTTGATGCTGGCGAAACAGAGTCGGGCATTACCATTCACTATGTGAATGAACATTACGATGAGGGCCACATAGTATTTCAAGCAAAGTGCACTGTAAGCATTGACGATACACCTGAAATGGTGGCTCAAAAGGTGCATGCACTGGAATATGCCCACTACCCCAGGGTGATTGAGGAACTAATTAGTAACTTGGATACTCAGTAAACGTTATAATTGGCTAGTTGTTAAGCACGTTGAAGTTAATTTGAATCCCCAACCCAAATACAATAAAGTTGTGATCCCAGGTAAGGCTACCCGATGTTTTGTAGGGAATTGAAAGCCCAGCATCGGCATAGAATTTAATGTTTTTGTAGCCCATAAGGATCACAACTCCTGGTTCTGCAAACAGGTTGGTTTCCTTGTTGATGTTAACTCCAGAGAACCTCAGCACACCATTTATATCAACAAAATTGCTCGAGAAGCCAATGGTAGGTTGTATAAACACTTTGTTCCTTAGAGATGTTTGGTTCCCATCGTAGAATGAGTTGCGAAAGTCCGCTGGCACTCTGCCCGAGCCTGCCCCTCCAAAAAAGCCAAATTTACCGAAGTTTCCTATTTGCCCAAAATAGCCCAAGCCGCCTTCGAAGTAGGTAAAGTGCTCGGTTATCTCAACCTGCTGGTCGTTAATTGTGAGCTCTTTGTCCTCGGCAAAAAAGCTCCCAGTAAATGTAAGCCCAATATTATCGGTTAGGGCGTATGCCATTTGTAGCTCATTATTGCCTACGCTTATTACACCAGAAACCTGCGCATCTCCTTGCTTGTTGAGCAAAGGTGCGTTGTAACTAGTGGGGTAGTATGCTGTTTTGCAAGATGATAAGCCAGTAGCAACTATTATAATTGCTAGCGCTTTCCTTATAGGTAAGTGATTTGGTGTTTTCATAGCCATATTTTTTTGGTAAAATAGGGCTAAATGATATCAATGTCAATATACCATCAGGGTATAGAAATTTTCTATATCGCAAAATGATAGTATTGATATCGGTATGCCGATGAATGCTAGAAGGAGGAGTATGCGCTGTGCTCTGGGAATACAGGCCTAAGCGATATGCTGTCGAGTTTCATTCGGAGGGGGGCAATTGATTTAGCAAAGTACTCCAAATTCTCCTCCTTAATGGGCTCAACGGGAGGCGCTTCAACCTTAAGCGGATCGATGGGTTTGCCATTTTTCCAAAAGCGCATATCTAGGTGGGGGCCAGTGGCCAAACCGGTTTTGCCCACGTAGCCTATTACTTGGCCCTGCTGTACTCGCACACCTTTTGCTATTCCCTTTCCAAATCGCGAGAAGTGGTTGTAGCCAGTGGTGTACACGCTATTGTGACGAATTTTTACGTAGTTTCCTGCGGAGTTGTTGTACCCCTTTTCAATAACCACGCCATCGCCAAGGGCTACCACTGGGGTTCCTTCGGGAGCAGCATAATCTACGCCAGTATGGGGTCGCCTAATTTTCAGGATGGGGTGCATTCGGCTGTATGAAAAGCCAGAACTTATTCTTGAAAACCTTAGAGGTGCCTTTAGAAATGTTTTGCGTAGGCTATTGCCCTGCTCGTCCCAGTAGCTCCACACCGAATCCTGCATATACCGATACGCATAGTACTTTTGCCCTCGATGCTCAAACCATGCGGCGTGAATGGTTCCAATTCCAACAGGGTTATCGCCAACGAAGAGTTCATCGTATACGGCTTTGAATTTATCGCCCTTATACAGTCCAAAAAAATCGACAGCCCAAGCAAACACATCGGACAGGTCCAGTGCAAGCACCGGGTTAAGGTTATGGCTTTTCATCGCTTCCCAGAGCGAACTGCTTATCTCGGCCTCGCTTATTCGGGTTACGGGAACTATGTTATGCTGTCCTCGGGTTACGCTTAGCTCATCACCAAAGTGAAACACTACGTAGTCAACTTGCGAATGCTCATATACCAAATACTTTGCACTATTAGTAGTATCGGGGGTTGTAAAAAGTTTGTACTGATTGCCGGCGCGCACGGTGCGAATATCAAAAACATCCTTAGCCTTGCTACCTAGCTGGTTCACCAGCTGACTACTCACGCCATGCGAATGCATTATGCTACCAAGGGTTTGGTTTCGCCTAACGGTGTAGGTTTCCACAACGAAAGAGTCAATAGGGATGCCATACTCTAACGTGGGTGGTGCTATCTCATCATCCATCATTTCGAGGATTGGCTCGTGCAGGAATGTTTCTTGACTTCTGTTGGTGAGTATTACCGTTAAAAGTATTGCTGATATTATAATAAGTGCCGATATGGCAATGATGAGATTTCTTTTCATTCGTAAAATCATTTTTGGTTTTCCACTGTTAGCTTAACGAAGTATAAATTGATGGTATTTGGGTTAAGCAAATAGAACACCTTTATTTAGTTTCATTCAAACCATTATCTAAGGAAAGGCGTTTCAGAATAAGCCATTATCTACATTTCGTAAGGCAAATAAAGATAATTTACAGTGAAACTCCTAGTCCCTGCGAGCATTTTAGCTTTTTTGAGGGATTATATTGTTTTGGAGTCTGAGGAATATCTACGAACGGATTCGCTCAAACCCCTGACCATAAACCCCCATAACATTGGCTACCGATACGAAGGCATCATGGTCAATCTCCTTGATGATTTTGTATATGCTGCTAGCCTCGTGCTTCCTCACAAGCGTCACAACTACTTTCTGATTCTCCTTGGTATACCATCCTGTACCATCAATAACAGTAACGCCTCGGTTTATCTGGCTGGTTATTCTATCGGCAATTTCGCTGTACTTTCGCGAGAAGATAAACATTTGCACCGACTGACGGCTACCCGACAGAACCGCATCAATGGCGTAAGCCGTAATGGCCATGGCCACGTATCCGTACACAATGGTTTCGATTCGCTTTACAGGAACAAGCTCGGTGAGCACCAGGAATGAGGAGCCGATGATAAACACATCGCACATAAGGATAACCCGGCCCGGGCTGATGTTGCGATACTTGTTTACTATCATAGCTATAATATCGGTACCGCCCGTACTTCCGCCCTGTGTAAATATAATCCCGAGGCCAACCCCCGACAGTATGCCGCCAATTATTGCCGACAATAACTTATCCTCAACAACAGGAAGGTGAATTACCGATTGAAGCACCGAGAGCAAAACCGATCCTGCAACAACTCCAAAAATTGTTTTTACTCCAAAGTTTGCCCCAAGTACCTTAATGGCAATAAGTATAAGCCCAATATTGATAAGAAAATAGGTGTAGCCAACGGGGAAACCGGTTGCATAGTATACTAAAGCACCAATACCCGATACTCCTCCACCCGTAATTTTATGGGGTAGAAGGAAAGCGGTCCAGGAAAGGGAGTAAAGAAACAGGCCAAAAATAATTATTGTATAAATACGTGCGGCCTTAAAAATAGGTGTAAATTTCATCATACGGTTTTGCAGTAATTTTTTTGCAAAGGTAGCTAAGTATCAGCAAAAAGAAATACTACGGGCAAAAGTAAATAGCCCCATTTGATGTGGGGCTACATAATATATAAGGTATGTAGGGTTTATATCCTAATGCCGGATCTGCTCAAACCCCTTTCCGTAAACCCCCATAACGTTGGCAACCGATATAAAGGCTTTGCTATCAACCTCCTTTATCATACGGTACAGGTCGCTGGCTTCATGCTTGCGCACAAGGGTAATAATAACTTTTTGGGGTTCCTTGGTGTACCATCCCATCCCGTCGATAACAGTTGCTCCACGGCCCATTCCCACAGAGATTCTATCGGCAATTGCGGTGTAGTTTTTTGAGAAGATAAGAACCTGAACCGATTGCCTATTACCTGATAGCAGCGCATCTATAGCGTAAGCCTGAAGGGCCATGGCCACGTAGCCGTACACTATGGTTTCAATACGTTTTACAGGTTCTAGCTCGGTAAGCACCAAGAATGATGAGCCTATTATAAATACATCGCACAGCATGATTACCCTGCCGGGGCTAATGTTGCGGTACTTATTTACAATCATGGCAATAATATCAGTACCTCCTGTGCTGCCTCCCTGGGTGAAAATAATTCCGAGTCCCACACCACCTAAGCCTCCTCCAATAATGGTAGACAAAAACTTATCCTCAACAACAGGTGCCTGAATTACTGATTGTAGTACCGATAGCAGCAGGGCGGCTATGGTAACTCCAAAAACGGTTTTTATACCAAAGTTGGCGCCAAGTACTTTTATAGCTACTAGCAGAAGCCCCAGATTTACAATGAAAAAGGTGTACCCAACCGGAATTCCTGTGGCGTAAAAAACAAGGGCACCTATGCCCGAAACACCACTACCTGTAATTCGATGGGGAATAAGGAAGGCAGTCCATGCCAAAGCAAAAATAGCAAGTCCAACAGTTATAATGGAGTAGCTGCGGGCGTTCCCAAGGATGTTTTTGAGTGTCATGGTAGTTAGTATTTGATTGCTGCAAATTTAAGGCAACCAAACAGGCTTTTCTATGACTTTTTGCAGATGTTTTGGGATGATACTTCTTAGCCTTACAAAAAACCCAACTCCAGCATAGCTTCCTCACTCATCATGCTTTTGTCCCACGGGGGATCGAAGGTAAGGTTGAGCACCACCTCGGTAACACCTTCAACCTCGGCTACTCGGTCGTTTACCTCTTGTAGCAATTGGTCGGCCATGGGGCAGTTGGGTGCGGTTAGAGTCATCTTCACGTTGGTTGTGCCGTTCTCTTCCACATCAACCTCGTATATCAACCCTAAATCGTAAATATTTACAGGTATCTCGGGGTCGAAAATATCCTTAAGCACCTTCACTATGTTGGCCTCGGTGGCAAGTATGTCCAGGGGTTGTGACATGGCTACTACATTTTTTAATTTGATTGCTCTTTACTTTTGTAATGGAGAAACAGGATAGGGTTTAAATTGTTTGCCTACCCGTTCTGCTTTGCTTGGTATGCCAAGGCGTATAGCTTCATCTGCTTAATCATGGCAATTAGTCCGTTCGATCGAGTGGGCGAGAGATTTTCCTTTAGCCCAATCTTGTCAATAAAGTATAGGTCGGCATCAATCACCTCCTTGGGGGTGCGCTCGTTAAGCACCCGAACAAGCAGGGCAACAATGCCCTTGGTGATTATGGCATCGCTGTCGGCAACGAAATGTAGCCTGCCGTCCACCAGCTCAGCATCGACCCACACCTTGCTCTGACACCCCTTAATCAGGTGCTGCTCGGTGCGCTTATTCTCATCTATTGGGGTTAAGTCGTTTCCTAGGTCGATGAGCTGTTGGTAGCGATCCATCCAGTCGTCGAACATGGTGAACTCTTCAATTATCTGATCCTGAATATCGTTTATTGTCATCGCATTATTTTTTATGCTGCAAATTTAACAATTACATACGAGAATAAGGAAAAATCAATGGGGGTATCTTTATCCAATCTGAGCCAATCACTATTTTAAAATCAAGGTAAAACATTTCCTACAACTCGTGCCGTTGGCTCACAATACTCAACGCTTCAATAACCTTTTCCCAAGCACTACCATAGTAGTAACTAGTAAATTGCTGGTAAAGCAACGAAACAAAATTTTTAAGCTATCTTAACTTTAACCCAAATTGCTATCTTTGCCTAATTAAAGCTTTGGCTATTATTGGTTTTTTAGTAAGTAGATTTTTAAAACACATCGACATATGATTGACGGTAAGGTAGTTGTGGGTATTACCCAGGGCGATATTAACGGAATAGGTTACGAGGTTATTATTAAAACCCTATCGGATAACAGGGTGAACGATTTTTGTGTGCCAGTGGTGTACGGGTCGCCAAAGGTGGCGGCATACCACCGAAAGGCCATAAATATGGAAAACTTTAACTTCAATCAAATTAAGGATATTACCGAAGTAAACCCCCGAAAATCGAACATCATAAACTGTATGGACGATAATGTGCGGGTTGAGCTGGGGAAAGTCACCGAGGTAGCAGGCGAGGGCTCAGTGCTCTCCATTGAAGCGGCAATTGCCGACCTTAAGAATGGTAAACTAGACGTTTTGCTAACCTCACCCATCAACAAGCAGAACGTGCAATCCACTAAGTTTAGCTTTCCAGGTCATACCGAATATTTGGCTAGCACCTTCGATACCAAGGATGTGCTCATGCTGCTGGTGAGCGATATCATGAGGGTTGGCGTGGTAACAGGCCATATTCCCCTCTCGGAGGTTCCCCGAAGCATTAACAAGGATCTTATTTTAAGGAAGCTAAGGTTGCTAAATAGCGCCTTGCTCAAAGATTTTGGTATTCGTAAGCCTCGCATTGCAGTGCTGGGGTTAAATCCGCATGCAGGCGATGCTGGGGTGCTGGGAAACGAAGAGCAGGAGATAATCATTCCTGCCATCAAGCAGGCCAACGAAGAGGGCATTGTAGCAGTTGGGCCATACCCCGCCGATGGTTTTTTTGGCGCCGATAATTTTGCAAAGTTCGATGCCATTCTGGCCATGTACCACGACCAGGGCTTAGCACCCTTCAAGTCGCTAGCCTTCGATTCGGGTGTGAACTATACCGCCGGGCTACCCATAGTCCGTACCTCACCTTCGCACGGAACAGCGTTTGAAATTGCCGGACAGAGCAAAGCCTCCGAGAACTCCTTCCGCAACGCCCTATTCCTTGCCATCGATATCCATAAAAATAGGCTAGAGTACGAGGAACTAACGAAGAATCCACTACCTATGTCGAAGACCGAATAGACCATAAGGATTATGTACGATTTTATTAAAGGGAAACTTGCAGAGCTAAATCCGGCCTACGCCGTGGTCGAAGCAGGGGGTATAGGGTATGTTATCAACGTATCGCTCAATACATTTGCCGCCCTCGAGGGGAAGAGCGATGTTATGGTATATTTGCATCAAGTGGTGAGGGAGGATGCCCATCTTTTGTATGGATTTGCTACCGTGTCGGAGCGAGAACTTTTTAGGCACCTTATATCCGTATCGGGGGTTGGAGCAAATACGGCTAGGGTTATTTTGTCGTCCTTATCGGCCGATGAAATTGCGCAGGCTATCATGCAGGGCGATGTGAATACCCTTAAGCAGATAAAGGGGATAGGGCTAAAAACCGCGCAGCGTATTGTCATCGATTTAAAGGATAAGTTGGGCAAATCGGCTCTTGAGCAAGATATTTTTGCTTCGTCAAACAATACTGTTAAGCAAGAAGCGTTATCAGCATTAGTAATGCTAGGGTTTACCAAGAGCCTTGCTGAGAAATCCATAGAGCAGCTATTTAAGAAGAATCCCAGCCATACCGTTGAGAGCTTAATCAAGGATGCGCTAAAGGGATTGTAAAAACATAACTTCTGTTTACTTTGAAGTACATTGGACCACAAGTGATCTGGAGGGTACTGGCAATTACCCTGTTTCTTCTTATCGGACAAGATTATCTGCTCACGCAAAACAGAGCTTGGGGTGCAAATAATGTTGTTGGTGAGTTAGATTATGCCACAACTTTAGATCTTAACCCCGACACTACCACCCTTCGGTTTCCCATCCCCCGCGATCAAGATCCACAGTCAACCTCCTCGCCGCTATTTATGTCCGACCCTCAGAATATGAAGGTTGAGGTGGAGTACAATGCCCAAACAAAGCTGTACACAGTATACTATAAGGTTGGCGACATAAACGTTAGGCCCCCAAGGGTGATGAGCGAGGAGGAGTATCGCAGCTTTCAGTTTGAGCAATCGATGCGTAGCTACTGGCAGCAGCGGAGGCAAGGCGAAACCGTTGGCCGAGGCTCGGGAATTCTCCCAAGGCTCGAGGTAGGCGGTGAAACCTTCGACAGGATATTTGGTAGCAACGTAATAGAGATTATCCCCCAGGGAACTGCCGAGCTGCTTTTTGGTGTTACCAGCACTCGCACCGACAACCCCACCATTGCCGAGAATTATCGCCAGAATTTCACCTTCGATTTCCAGTCGAAAATCCAAATGAATGTAAACGGTACCGTGGGCGAAAAGCTACGTATGGAAGTGAACTACAATACCGAGGCCACATTCGATTTTGAGAACAACGTTAAGCTTGAGTACACAGGCTTTGAAGACGAGATAATTCAGAAGATTGAAGCGGGTAATGTGTCGCTACCTCTTCCGGGAACCCTCATCACGGGGAGTTCCAGCCTTTTTGGTTTAAAAACCCAGCTTAAGTTTGGGCGGCTAACGGTAACCAGTATCTTCTCGAAGCAGAACAGCGAAACCCAGGTGCTTGAGGTGCGCGGCGGAGCGCAGGCCAAGGAGTTCGAAATTCAGGCCGATGAGTACGAGGCCAACAAGCACTTCTTCCTATCACACTACTTTCGCGATACTTACAACCAGTCGCTACAAAATCTGCCCATTGTTAATAGTGGTATTAATATCACACGTATTGAGGTGTGGGTAACCAACAAGCGGGGTAATTTCGATAACTCTCGCGATGTGGTGGCCTTCCATGACCTAGGCGAGAACTTCCAGAATATGCACGCCAAGGAAACGTTTATGGTTAATGGGGTGGGGCATCCCCGCAACGATATCAATAGCCTTTATGGCGATATGAAAACCACCTATGTTGGCATTCGTAATATTGCCGATGTAAATGCTGTGCTATCGCAAATATCAAACTTTAATGGTGGTGTCGATTACGAGAAGATAGAGAACGCTCGGAAGCTTAATGCGTCGGAGTTCACAGTGAATAACCAGCTGGGATATATATCGGTAAACACCTCGCTAAATACCGATGAGATATTGGCCGTAGCCTACGAGTACACGCTGGGCGGACGAACCTATCAGGTTGGTGAGTTCTCAACCGATGGTGTTACAGCCCCCGATGCGCTCATCCTTAAGCTGCTTAAAGGCACAAACCTATCGCCAAGGTTACCCACCTGGAACCTCATGATGAAGAACATATATTCCATTGGGGCATTCCAAATCGACCGCAAGGAGTTTAACCTAAACATCTTGTACCAAAACGATTTGACGGGTACCGCAGTAAACTACCTGCCCGATGGAAACTCAGCCAATATCCCCTTGCTATCGGTGCTAAATCTCGATAACCTCAACAGCAACCTCGATCCGGGCGCCGATGGTATCTTCGACTTTATTGAGGGGGTAACCATAAACTCAGGTAATGGCCGTATCATATTCCCAGTACTTGAGCCCTTTGGGCGCGACTTGGCGCGAAAAATTGGCGACCCCGACCTGATTGAGCGGTACGTTTATCAGGAGTTGTACGACTCTACTCTTACTAAGGCAAGGCAAGTAGCCGAAAAGAACAAGTTCCGCCTTAGCGGAACATACCAGTCTTCGTCCAGCTCCGAGATTCCCCTCAATGCCATGAACGTGCCCCGAGGCTCGGTGGTTGTTACCGCAGGCGGCATGAAGCTAACCGAGGGAACCGACTTTACCGTGGACTACATCATGGGAACGGTGAAAATTATTAACCCAGGCCTACTGGAGTCGGGCACCCCCATACAAATTTCGCTGGAGAGTCAGGATATGTTCAGCTTCCAAACCAAAACCTTGGTGGGGTCGCATTTCGACTACCGATTTTCCGACAAGTTTAACGTAGGGGCCACGGTGCTTAACCTAACCGAGAGGCCATTCACCCAAAAGGTTAGCTACGGTAACGAGGCCATTAGCAATACTATATGGGGCTTAAACACCTCATACCAAACCGAATCGGGTTTCCTTACCAAGGCGGTGGACTTCCTTCCCTTCATCGAGACCAAGGAGAAATCGACCCTTACCTTCGATGCGGAATTTGCCCATTTCATACCTGGGCACTCAAGGGCAATTGGCAAGGGGGGTACGGTTTACATTGATGATTTTGAGGGAACCAAAACGTCCATCGACCTCCGATCATGGTATTCATGGTCGCTGGCAAGTACGCCCCAACATCAACCCGACATGTTTCCCGAGGGTAATCTAGTAAACGATCTGCAGAATGGATTCAACAGGGCAATGCTTTCATGGTTTACCATCGACCCATTGTTCCTGCGCAACAACTCGCTAACACCGGGACACATTCGCCGCGACCCCAATACCCAAAGCAACCATTTTGTAAGGGAGATTTTCGAGAGAGAAATATTCCCAAACAGGCAAACCCCATCGGGCATTGCCACCAACATCCCCGTGCTAAACCTGGCCTATTACCCCAACGAGCGTGGGCCATACAACTACAACACCAATGGGTTTGACGAGGATGGCTTTTTCACCAATCCACAGGATAAGTGGGCGGGTATAATGCGGTCGCTGCCATCACCCGACTTTGAAACGTCAAACATCGAGTACGTTGAGTTCTGGCTAATGGATCCCTTTGTTTACGACTCATTGCACCATGGGGGCGATTTATATATCAACCTGGGTGAAATTTCGGAGGATGTGCTCCGCGACGGACGGCGTTCCTTTGAGAACGGATTGCCTACCTCGGCTGTGGTTACCAATGTCGATACAACAGCCTGGGGGCGTGTTCCAGCAGTACAGTCGCTGGTAAGCGCTTTCGACACCGATCCCAATGCCCGCAGATTTCAGGATGTGGGTCTCGATGGGTTAGGCGACGACGATGAGGTTCTGTTCTTTAATGATTATCTTGAGCAGCTAAGAACCCAGTACGGAGAGAGTTCTAAAATATACCAAGATGCGCTGAACGACCCCTCAAACGATAACTTTAGGTACTATCGCTCTAGCATTTACGATGCTGCCGAAACGGGAATCCTCGACAGGTACAAGCGCATTAATAACCCCGAGGGAAACTCCCCGGCCTCGGGCCAGCCCACCCCCGATGGAATAATTGAGGACTACCCCACGGCTGGCCAAATTCAGCCCAACGGCGAGGATATCAATAATGATTACACGCTTAACGAGAACGAATCCTACTATCAGTACCGAATTTCGTTAAGGCCACAGGATTTAGAGGTTGGCTACAATTTTATAACCGATAAGGTAACCTATAACGCACGCCTTGAGAATGGTGAACGATCCGAGGTGAACTGGTATCAGTTTAAAGTTCCCATTGATGAGTACGAGAAAGTGGTTGGAAATATTCAAGACTTTAAATCCATTCGCTTCATGCGTATGTTCATGAAGGGCTTTAGGGATACCACCATACTCCGCTTTGCCACCCTGGAGTTGGTTAGGGGCGAATGGCGACGCTACAATAGGGCGCTTATTCAGGGGCAGGAAGGGATGCCTGAGAACGATTTGCCAACAGGAGCTTTTGAGGTTTCGGCCGTAAATATTGAGGAGAACTACACGCGGGTTCCAGTAAACTATGTGCTCCCTCCTGGAGTCGATAGGGTTATAGACCCCACACAACCCCAGATGACAGAGCTAAACGAGCAGGCTATGGAGCTCAAAGTAGTTAATTTGGCCGATGGTGATGCGCGTGCGGTGTTCCGAAACGTGACCCTCGACATAAGGCAGTATCGGCGCATGATGATGGATATCCATGCCGAAGCAATTCCTGAGTATCCCCTCAGAGACGAGGAACTAAATCTATTTGTTAGGCTGGGCACCGATTACAACAACAACTACTACGAGTACGAAATTCCGCTTGTGCTTACACCACCTGGAAGGTATAACAACAATAGTGAAACCGATAGAGAAAGGGTTTGGCCACGCGAGAACCTTTTGGATATTGACCTTGAGCTCTTCCAAACCGTTAAGATGCTTCGTAACGATGAGATGCGGAAGGAGGGCTCAATGATTAGCTACACCACTGTTTATGGTATGTCTGACGGTGACAGGAAGGTTAAAGTGGCAGGAAACCCCAGCCTAAGCAATGTTAGGGTGATAATGATTGGGGTCCGTAATCCGGAGCAGGCCAGAAACAGCAACGATGATGGTTACCCCAAGTCGGGTATAGTGTGGGTAAACGAAATGCGCTTAACACAAGCCGAGAGCAAGGGCGGATGGGCAGCCAACGCTAGAGTCTCGGCCAAGCTGGCCGACTTGGCTATGGTAACCCTAGCAGGTACTACCATTAAGCCTGGCTTTGGATCGATTGAGAAAAAGGTGAACGACCGCAGTATGCATGACTTTTACCAGTACGATCTTAGCTCTACCATTCAAATGGGACGATTTTTCCCCAAGGAGTCAGGGGTAAATATACCGCTGTTCATTGGCTATTCCGAGTCGTTTGCCAACCCAGAGTACAACCCATTAGATCCCGATGTACCCCTTAAAACTGCATTAGAACGCGCCACCAACCCTGCCGAGCGAGACTCCATAAGGCGTGTCTCGCAGGACTACACACGGCGCAAAAGCGTTAACCTTACCAATGTGAGGATAAACAAAGCCGATGGCCCACCTAAGATATACAGCATATCAAACTTTGCAGTAAGCTATGCTTACAACGAGCAGCTTACCCGAAATATTAATACCGAGGAGCGTGTACAGAGGAATGTGAGAGGAGGATTGACCTACACATACAACACCCGCCCAAAAAATGTTGTGCCTCTGCGAAATGTGAAGTGGCTCTCGAGCCCCTACCTCAGAATAATTAGGGATTTCAACTTTAACTATATGCCCAATCAGTTCTCGTTCCGTACCGAGCTGAATAGGACATACTTTGAGCAGCAGCTTCGAAACATAAATGCCCCCGAGATAAGGTTGGTGCCCACCTATTCAAAAGATTTTCATTGGAATAGGGTGTACTCGTTGAACTGGGATATTTCGCAAGCCATTAAGTTCGATTTTAATGCCAATAATCAGGCTCGAATTGACGAGCCCATGGGAATGGTTAGTCGGGAACGCGATCCAATGGGCTATGAGCAATGGCAAGATTCGGTTTGGACCAACCTGAAAAACTTTGGCCGCAATACAAACTACAACCATCAGTTTAACCTGAGCTACAATATCCCCATAAACAAAATACCCCTGTTTAGCTGGATAACTGCATCAACTCGATATACTGGAAGTTACAACTGGCAGGCAGGTCCGTTATTACCAGATACGAGTCGTTTCGATCCGGGTAATACTATACAAAACGCTAGCACTGTTCAGCTTAATACACAGCTAAACTTCACAAATCTCTACAACAAGAGTACCTGGCTGCGAGGGATAAATCAGAAGTTCGATCAGCGGGCAAGGGGGGTGCAGCAGCAACAAACATTTAAAACGGTAACCCATGAGCAAGCCGGGATCAGGCTGCGGGGTGGGTACTTCCGATCCATTGATCACAACTTGAAGACTGAGGATGTGAAGGTAAAAGTGTTCGATGAAGAGGGCAAGGAGGTTCCGTTTGAACTCAACATCCGATCGGATAGGAGAATATCTATTAAGGCCGAGGAGGATATACGAAATGTTAGGGTAGTGGTTGAGGGGCGAGTTCCGGAACGCGAAAACATTCCCCTGCTTCTCTTCCAAGGGACGGTTCGTATGCTGATGGGAATCAAGAATATTTCGGGGGCATACTCGGTAACAACGGGAACCCTGCTGCCGGGCTACAAGCCTTCCACTCAGTACCTTGGTATGCAGGATGTAAATGGTGTTTTTGCTCCGGGCTTTGGTTTTGTGGCAGGCTGGCAAGATCCCGACTTTGCATGGGAGGCCGTTCGCAACAACTGGCTGAGCACCGACACCACGCTGAACTCACCTTTTGTGATGAGCCAAAACCAGAACCTGACCCTTAGGAGTACTGTTGAGCCATTGCCCAACCTACGGATTGAAATATCGGGAATGCGAAGTATGGCATCTAATAGAAACGAGTACTACATCGCCAATTCCAGTGGACAGTTCAATTCCTATAGCCCTATGAATACGGGCAACTTTAGCATCAGCGTAATCACCTTGCGGTCGGCTTTTGAGAAGCTAAGTGAGGATAATAATTACCTAAGCCCAACCTTTTCGGAGTTCCGCGACAGAAGGCTAGGGATAGCGCACCGGTTGGCTAGCCAAAGGGCCGAGGGTGGAATATACAATCCAAATCCTGATAACCTAAGCGAACAGGAGTTCCTGAGCACTTTCCCCGATGGGTATGGCCCCTTGAGTCAGGAAGTACTAATGTATTCGTTCATATCGGCATATACGGGAACACCTGTGGGCACATCAAGCCTAACTGCATTCCCGCTGTTCCCCATGCCCAACTGGCAAATTACCTACGATGGGTTATCGAAAATTAAACCCTTTAACAAGTACCTCCGAACCTTTACCCTAAGGCATAGCTACCGTTCAACCTTTACCATTGGCTCATACGCATCGTACCTTAGCTACGAACCGGGGCAGGATGGCTACAGCTACATTAGGGATGAGGTGAGCAACAACTTTATTCCCGAGTACGAGATTGCAAATATCTCCATCAACGAGCAGTTTAACCCCCTTTTAAGCTTCGATGCCACATGGTTGAGCAGCCTTACCAACAGGCTCGAGGTGCGAAATACCCGCTCACTCGCCATGAGCTTTGCCAATAACCAGCTAAGCGAGATAAATAGCTGGGAGCTAATTGTGGGGAGCGGCTATCGATTCGAGAATCTGCCATTAGTTTTGGGTACAGCAACTGGCGAACAGAGAACCTTACAAAGCGACCTTAGGTTAAATATCGATTTTAGCATCCGAAACAACGAAACCATTCTCCGTAAGCTGGTTGAGGGTACCAATAGCCCCTCGGCAGGGCAAAACATACTAACCATCAAATCGTCTGCCGAGTATGTGGTAAGCCAGCAGGTTACCATTAGGGCATTTTTCGATAGGGTGGTGAACAAACCGGTGGTAGCCCTCTCGTATCCTACCGCCAATACAAGCTTTGGGTTTAGCGTAAGGTTTACAATGACCCAGTAGCAGAGTAAGTAAGCTGTAAAACAGCAATTTTATGATTCTCTAAACTTTTGCTTTTATCAAAAAAGCATGTACTTTTGAAACGCACATTGAAACCTATTTTTCAAAAAAATTAAATACTTGATGCTATGAACATTCCTGCAGAACTTAAGTACACAAAAGATCACGAGTGGGTAAAAATTGAAGGTAACGAGGCTGTTATCGGAATTACTGACTTTGCACAGAGCCAACTGGGTGATGTTGTGTTTATTGAGATTGAAACCGAAGGCGAAGAGCTTGATCATGAGGAGGTATTTGGAACAATCGAAGCGGTTAAAACCGTTTCGGACATGTTTATGCCCGTTGCTGGTAAAGTTATTGCCGTTAACGAGAAGCTAGCCGACACCCCTGAGGTTGTTAACAAAGATCCATATGGTGATGGTTGGATGATTCGCATTGAGATTTCTGACGCATCTCAGCTTGAAGAGTTGCTAACTGCAGAGCAATACAAAGAGATTGCCAACGCTTAGTACGCAGTTGATCGAAATAACAAAAAACGGGCAGATTTTTCTGCCCGTTTTTTGTTGATATCATTGTTACTCCTCATCGGGTTTGGCCAGGGCATTCCAACCTTGGGCTTTTATGCTCACCTCCTCGCCATGGGGTGTTACAAGCATGGCGCCGGCATTGTCTGGCATAATGTGCCCAATTATTGTCACACCTTTCATCTCGGCTATGGTATTGTGAATGGCTATGGGGGCAGTGAAAAGCAATTCGTAATCTTCGCCGCCACTAAGCGCCGCTACTACAGGGTCGATATTCAGCTCGGCGGCCATCTTGTGGGTAATCTGGTCGAGGGGTATTTTATCGATATAAACCCTACAGCCCACCTTTGAGTTTTTGCAGATATGCAGCAGCTCGCTCGATAGCCCATCGGAAACATCAATCATTGATGTGGGCACAACGCCTACTTCATCTAGCATATCAATCAATGGCTTGCGGGGTTCGGGTTTCAGGAATCGCTCTAGAATATAGTCGTACCCCTCAAATTTTGGCTTCATACCGGTATTCCCCTCCAGCACCCTTTTCTCGCGTTCAAGTAGCTGCAGCCCCATGTAGGCCGAGCCCAAATCGCCGGTAACGCAAATCAGGTCGTTCTCCTTGGCCCCACTGCGGTAGCAAATTTTTTCTTTCGATACCTCACCAATTGCGGTAATGCTAATAACCATTCCAGTTAGCGACGAGGAGGTGTCGCCACCAACCAAATCTACCCCAAAGCGCTCGCAGGCCAAGTGTATTCCGCTGTATAGCTCCTCCACATTCTCAAGACTAAAACGTTTCGACAGGCCAATGGATACGGTTATCTGTTTTGGCTGTGCATTCATAGCGTACACATCGCTAAGATTAACCACCACCGCCTTGTATCCAAGGTGTTTTAGCGGGTGGTATGTGAGGTCGAAATGGATTCCCTCGAGCAGCAGATCGGTGGTTACAACTATTTGCTTATCGTTAGCATCAATCACTGCTGCATCATCGCCCACACCCTTTGATGTGCTTTCGTTTTTAATCTTGATATCTTGGGTTAGCCTATCAATTAGCTGAAACTCGCCCAGCTCATACAGCTCGGTTCGCTTTGTGTTATCGCTCATCCTTTGTTATTTTAATTTCGAGCCACAAAGATAGGCCATGTTTTTGGATGCAGAAAAAATTGAGTACATATACTCAATATCTCAATGCGAAGCCAATTGCCATCTGCTTGCAAGCATTTTTAATTTAATTGCGCGTGCACTTTTAAGTGTCGAAACAAATATGTTCCGTACTTTTGCACCATAGGTTAAACCATATCATTATAGCAACATAAATTAAACAATATGGACGAGTTCAAGTACATACTAAAGCCCGAGGACATAAAGCCCCTAATTGAGCAGAAGGGCTACTGTTACGCCTCCGACATGATAACCGTTGATGGGCACAAGGTGGGCTATATGCACCGCGAGGCTCGCGAGGATGAGGACGATAGCGGTTGGCGTTTCTACTCGGGACAGGAAACCGATGAGTATGTTGAGAACGAGCACCACTTCATGATGTTCGACCTTAACTACATTGCCAATATCGATCCAGCCATAATACCTTACCTAAAAATGCGAACGGGTGCAGAGCTCGAGCGCGACGATGATGCCGACACTTTTAGTCAGGTAGAGGAGGGGTGGTAATAATTGCTATTTACTCACGGGGTGACTATCTGCATAGCAAGGCGTCACCCCGTGAGTCTTATTCGTAGAATTGAAGTTTTTGTAAAATTTGTTAACAGCCCAACTAACATTTAAAGATTCTTCGCTTCGCTCAGAATGACAGGAATATGAATTTAGGTGGTGTTGAGGGTCAGCGGACCTCGTATTTTAAAAGTTAGGCTCGCTGACCCCCAACACCACTATATATATCAAAAGTAAACGTCATTCTGAGCGAAGCGAAGAATCTAACCGGTCGGGGGCCGAGAACTCACTATAAGTAATATTCAACTAAATGTAGAACACATCTAAATTGTAAATTTAAACTATTTGTCGGTCGCCAGTAAAAATTTGCATTACCACACCTCGCCTACTCCTGCTGCAAAGCATTGGGAGTTAGCCCCAAAACCTATTTGCATATCATTACAAATATTTCTACCTTTGTGCGCTCAAAGAAAACCCGTAACTGGTACTTTCTTTTTGAAAATCAGTAGAATAAAACAAAATAAATCTTCTTTCAAAAGATTATTCGCATGAACGTAACCCACGCAAATTCCGATGCGCTAAACGCAGTGCTAACCGTAACGGTAGAGCATAAGGATTATGAAGAGAATGTAAAGAAAAGCCTTAAGGATGTTCGCAAGAAAGCCGTAATTAAAGGTTTTAGGCCCGGTATGGCCCCTGCTTCGCTTATCAACAAGATGTATGGCAAGTCGGCCATGGTTGATGAGGTGAACAAGCTGGTATCCGAGAGCATCTCGAGCTACATCACCGAGCAGAAGCTCAACATACTTGGCGAGCCTCTTCCATCGGAGGAGCAGCAGCCCATCGATTGGGATGCCCAGCAGGACTTTGAGTTTAAGTTCGACCTGGCTTTTGCCCCTGAGTTCGAAATTAAGCTGTCGAAGCGCGATAAGGCTCCCTACTACAGCATTAAGGTTGATGAGGAGATGCGTCAGGGCTACATCGAGAATATCTCGGGCCGCTACGGTAGCTACGTAGATGCTGACCAGGCCGATGCCGACAGCTTGCTTAGGGCAACCCTTACCGAGCTCAACGCCGATGAGTCGCCAAAAGAGGAAGGCGTTACCGTTGAGGAGGGAATGATCTCCGTGATGCTAGTTGCCGATGAGGACGAGAAGGCCAAGTTTGCTGGGGCTAAGGCTGGCGATGTAATGGTGGTTGATGTAATCAAGGCATTCCCCAACGAAACCGACAGGGCCGCATTGCTAAAGGTTGATAAGGCTGATTTGGAAAACTTGGAGCCTTTGTTCCAGGCAACCATCACTCAGGTTCAGAAGTACCAGAAGGCCGAGGTGAATCAGGAGCTGTACGACAAGCTATTCGGCGAGGGTGTTGTTAACTCCGAGGAGGAGTTCCACCAAAAGCTCGACGAGAGCATTAAGCATAACCTCAAAGGCGATACTGAACGTAAGTTCTATACCGACGTTCGCGATAAGCTAATCGATAAGTTCAAAATTGACCTACCCAAGGAGTTCCTTGTACGCTGGCTAGTGGCCATCAACGAGGGCAAATTCACTCAGGAGCAGGTTGAGAAGGACTACCCACACTTCGAGAACGACCTTAAGTGGCAGCTAATCCGCGATAAAATTGCCACCGAGCAGGAGTTTAAGGTTGAGAAGGAGGAGCTAGTTGGCATGGCCAAGGGCTACATCATGAACCAGATGATGCAGTACGGTATGGGTCAGCTTCCCGACGAGTTTATCGAGAAGTACGCCAACGAGCTAATTGAAAAGCCAGAGGAGCGCCGTAAGATGGCCGAGCAGGTTATTGAGGGCAAGGTGATGGATTGGCTGAAAGAAACCATAAAGCTCGACGAGAAAGAGATTAGTTTCGATGAGTTTAAAAAGATGATGGAAAGCAAAAAGTAAGATATAAAGCGGGAGTTTTGCTCCCGCTTTTTTTATTCGAAACCATATAGCAAACCTTTGCTTCAAATTCCTGTTACTCTTATTCGGATTAAAAAAAGATTAATATCTTTATCGTCAAAATTAAAAGAGTAGTAATTGTAAATCGATATCACCTATGAATAGAAAACCCAGCGAGTTTCAAAAATATGCTACCAAGCACAAGGGCATTAGCAGCCTTAGTATGCATCGTTACCAGTCGCTGCATAGCAGCTATATTAACCCAACCATTATCGAGGAGCGTCAGCTAAACATTGCTCAAATGGACGTTTTCTCTCGCCTTATGATGGATCGTATCATTTTTCTTGGGGTACCCATAACCGACGATGTGGCCAATATCATTCAGGCGCAGCTGCTGTTCCTGGAGTCCAACGATCCCACCAAGGATATACAGATTTACCTTAACTCCCCCGGCGGCTCGGTGTATGCAGGCCTAGGTATTTACGATACCATGCAGTACATCAGCTCCGATGTGGCCACTATTTGCACAGGCATAGCCGCATCCATGGGTGCCGTGCTGCTTTGCGCTGGAACCAGCGGCAAGCGCTCTGCGCTCCCACACTCAAGGGTTATGATTCACCAACCCATGGGCGGTGCCGAGGGGCAAGCTTCGGATATTGAGATTACCACACGCCAAATTCTTTCCCTTCGCAAGGAGCTGTACGATATCATTGCGCAACACTCCGGCAAACCATTCGAAAAGGTTGAGAAGGATTCTGACCGCGACTACTGGATGACCGCCACCGAGGCCAAGGAGTACGGTATGATTGACCAAGTGCTTAAGAAAAACGAGTAAGCATTACTTTAACCGAATATTTCAACGGGGTGCTCCAACGGCACCCCGTTTTTTGTTGGGCACCTAGTCAGGGTTTGACTCCAAGTCAAGCCCTGACTAACATAATAATCCTGCACTACTGTCCAACCAGTTGTTTTAAGCCGTATTATGCACATTAAATAGGTATTGTTGTGCGTAATGGTTTTATGTGTTTATCATATAAAGACGTATCAATATTACAATAAATTACAAAAAATACTCACAAAACTTGGTGGATTCGTTTTTTTTTTTTCTAACTTGCCCTTCAAAGCAACGCTAACAAAGACAAAATCTTATGATGATGCCGACACGAAATGCCGTTCTCCTCGCGGGCCTGGTATTGCTGATCCTGCAGCTGGCCAGCTGCCGCAGGGACGACCCCCCGCCCCGCCCGGGGCAAACCACAGCCGTATTCAACCCCAACCTCACCTACGGTACGATGACTGACATTGATGGCAACGAGTACCGCACCATAGGGATAGGCAATCAGGTTTGGATGGCCGAGAACCTGCGGGTGACCCATTACCGCAACGGCGATCCCATTCCACACATACCGCTATCGGCTGGCCAAGGGATTTTCCACCTCCAGACCCAGGGCGTTTACTGCGCCTACGACGACACCACCCACCCCGACAGCATCACCACCTACGGGCTGCTGTACAACGGCTACGCCGTGGTGGATGAGCGGGGCCTCTGCCCCGATGGCTGGCGCGTGCCCAGCGATGAGGATTGGACAGCCCTGGTTACCCACCTGGACAATGGCGACAACGCCTTTGACCCCAATGGCACAGGGACTAACGGTGTGGTTGGAGGGCGGATGAAGGAGGTTGGCTACAGGCACTGGAACGCGCCCAACCCCGCCGATAACAGCAGCGGGTTCACAGCGCTCCCTTCCGGGAATAGGTATGGGGACATCTACTACTATAAAAACGAGAGAGCCCTTTTCTGGACATCCACAGAGTACTACGTAGATACCATCCCTGACATTAAAGGGAAGATCCTTTGGATGCGTGGAATTGGCAGCCTGTTCCCATCTATTGGTCGACAGGCTTATCCCAAGGATGCAGGGAAATGCGTCCGCTGCATCCGCAACGACTAACCGTTAAACCCTAAAATATGATTGCTATGAACAAGAAATTGAACGGCGCAGTGCTTTTACTGTGCATGGCGCTCGGAGCTACAGCTCAGGATCTGACCATCACGATCCCCAAGACCGATTCAACCGCCTACAGGTGCTACCCCGTGAAGGCCAACACGGCCTTTGGCCTGCGATCGCAGATCGCCTGCAACGCCAACGGCCCTTTCAGCGTCAACATTGACCGGGATATGTCGTTCGGCTCGCTGGGGAGCTGGGTAAGCATTTCTTACAACAACAACCCCATAACCATCAGCACCGGGGAAACGGCCATCTTCGACCTGGCGGTTCGGCCCCCAGCGGGGACAACTGATTATGAATATGATATGCCTGTAAACATAAAGGCCTACAAGAACGGCAGCTCCGTTTCGGGCTTCGCCCCGGCACAGTTCGTGGTCATTGTTGACAACACCCCGCCCACCGACATCGCGCTGTCCAAGCGCTCCGCCAGTAGCCAGTCGGTTACGCTGAACTTTGACGCTTTCGACGTAATGTCGAAGAAATACACAGATGTAAATCCCGACGTGGGGTGCAAGGGCATCAAGCAGTTCACCCTCGCCCTGAAGGATCAGGAGCATGGTATTGCTGGCCCTGCAGCTGGCCAGCTGCCGCAGGGATGACCCCACAGTTCTATGCCCTTTAATGGAACGCTAACCGATAGCAGCTACACCAAATAAAACAACTCAAAATATGCTTACATTTGCTAACAAAAACACCAAACAAAAGAAACCATGAAACCACAAAAACTTTACATCCCGTTGCTAGCCATACTGCTAGCCCTTTGCCTAACAGGCTGCGAGAAGAATAACCCCTTTGCCCCCGGCACTGAGCTGCCCCCCGAAACCACCACTGGCGCCAACACCTTTGGATGCCTTGTGAATGGTAAGGTGTGGCGAAACGGTGGGTATTTTAACCCCGCCGAAAGCCTTAACATACCTGAGATGACCGAATCTCGGTTGCAAATTGCAGCATCAAGAAGCGTAATTGATACTTTGTCAAGTATAGGTATTTATATTTTTACTTCAAATATTAGTATAGGGCAATACCTATGCGATTCACTAAACATAAATATTAAATTTAGTATAGGTTATGAGGGTACAAACTGTAGATATAAGTTTGCGCAAGAAGGCTACATAGAAATCACCCGATACGATTTGGAGAATAGAATAGTTTCGGGGCGGTTCAATGCAATACTTAAAATGGATAACTGCAACGACATTGAAATAACCGAAGGAAGATTTGATTTAAAAATGTAAAAAGAAACAAAGAAATTATGATACGAAATAGATTAATGCAAGTAATTGCAACGGCGCTACTAGTGCTATGCCTTGGGGGTAATTCCCAAGCCCAAACCATTAACGAGCAGCTCGATTTCCTGTTTGCTCCGCTCAATAAGAGCCGTATTACCACGGGTATGCTGCTGGAGCGCGGGCTGTTCCCGCACAGCCCCATGCCCTTCAATGGAACGCTAACCGATAGCAGCTACACCTCGCCACTACTACAAAGGTCGCTCTACGTTGGGCTGCACTCCTCTGTGGTTTCATCGGCGGTTAGCATGGCTAGCCCCGAGGAGTTCTACGGCAATCTTAGCACCGCCAGCACTAGCGGGGTGGTGCTATCGATGCTTCACTACAACATGAACCGCATTAAGGAGAATGCTTTAACCACTGGGCTGCTCAGCTACCACAACGGTCAGCTTCACGATGTTCCCGGTAGCGCAACCCCCTATCAGCCCTTTACCCTTTTTGCCGTTGCGCCGGTAAACGCCGAGGCGTGGGGAACCACCGTAACCTTTACCCTAAACTCCCTGCTACGAATGACCAACAGCACAGCCCCCATTTCGCAGCTACAGATTGACCCCGGCGATGGCGGGGGCTACCGCACCATTGCCTTCAACACCCCGCTATCCGTTACCTACCCCACGGCGGGACAAAAGGTGGTAAGGGTGGCCCTAACCCCAAGCGGTGGGCAAACGCTCCGTAGCCACTTTAGGTTAACGGTTCACCCCACCGCGCAGCCACCGCAACCATCGCCCTACGATGTTAGCGATGATGCCATCACATTTGAACCTGTTACTGGGGTTCACTCCGGCGGGGTGGTGTTTGTGAAGTACTCCACCAGCAACCCTTCCCAAACCCTTAGGAAACCCCTAATAGTTGCCGAGGGGATTGACCCGTCGAGCGTACTATCCTTTATCCCAAACTATTCGTTTGACTATTTTATTGATAAACTAGATTATGTGAATTTAGGTGGAGGAATAAGTTTTTACGATGCACTTTTAAGCGAATACGACATTGTATTCCTCGACTACACCAACGGGGTTGACGATATTTTCCGCAACGCCCGGCTACTAGAGCAGGTAATAGAGTGGGCAAACGCCCAAAAGGCCAACGTGCCCGATGCCCAGCCCAACGTGGTGCTAGGGGTTAGCATGGGCGGGTTGGTATCGCGAGTGGCGCTTAGGCGCATGGAGGTGGAGGGCAAAAGCCACGATACACGCCTCTACATTTCGCTCGACAGCCCCCACAAGGGGGCCAACGTACCAGCCGCCTATCAGGCCTTGGCATGGACCATTAACAGCTACCTTAGCTTTATTGACCCTAGCCTTTCGCATTTTCTCTTTGCCCCTGCAACAAAGCAAATGCTTAAGTATTACCCCGATCCTGCCAATAAAACATTCACCAGTTCCCACCATAACGCTTTTATGGCTCAGTACGATGCGCTAGGTTTCCCAACCACCACCCGTAATGTGGCCATAGCCAACGGCTCAAATGCTGGCACAAGCATATTTAACCCCTACTCTACTTTAATAGATGCTGAGCATACGGTTGGTAAATATACGTTCTTTGTTAAGGGGTATGCAATGCCAAACAAGCAGAATAGGATAGTTTATACCGCAGACTTAGAGTATAAAGTGGGAATTGGATCAATAGGAACAATCAGAACAGAAGGTTGGCAAACCTATCGGTCAACCAGTTCGCACTTGCCCTTCGATGGTGCTCCCGGAGGTTACTACCCATTGTCGTGGGTTGGTGGGTTGCCCGATGAGTTTGACAGCTATGTCAACTACAGCAATTTCTCTTTTATACCCATAGCAAGTGCCTTGGGGGTTAGCTCAAGTAATCCTTTCGAGGTAATTGCTAATCAAAATTTAATTGGAGTAGGAAGAACATCGTTTGCTGCATATTATTCCCAAGCATCAAACCAAAGCCATACCCAACTGACACCCCAAAATGCAAGGTTTATACTACACGAACTTGCTGGCACAAATTTGTGTACCCCCATTAGCGGTGTTTCCATCTCGGGCTCCACCACCGTGTGTAATACCAACACCACCTTTACCCTCAGCAACGTGCCGGCGGGCAGCACGGTGAGCTGGACCCGCAGCAGCAACCTGGCCTACGTGAGCGGGCAGGGCACAGGA
>NZ_JAANIG010000043.1 GCF_011174675.1 Perlabentimonas gracilis
GAAAATTATAGCGATTTGGCTCAGCGCTGAGCCTTTGCGATAAAACACGGGCAAAAAGAAAGGGAAGCCAACAGCCTACGCAGCCCAAGCTCCCCCTTCGCACGCCCCTAACCTAAAAAGGAAAGGAGGTAAGGTGACAAAGATACAATAAATTGAATTACAACGTAACCACTACCCAGTGGTTGCTACCCTACCCGCAACCAGGTTGTGGGGTCAGTGCAGCGGTTGCTGTAGGGGGAAAAGAATTAATTTGAAACATGAAGCGCGACAACAATAAAACAAACTCATTACGTTTTGCGCTTAATCGAATTTTTAAAAATTTGAAGATATGAAAAAGATTGCTTTCGTAACTATGACAATATTAATGGCCTTAATCTTAAGCTGTGAATCAGACATACAAACAATTGACGAAACAATAGTTAAGGCAGAAGACACTGTTCTTGATAACCCATACTTAAAGTTATTAGAACAGAATCCAAACATTATCGAAATTCTTGACTTTCTAAATGCAAGTTCAACTAAGGAACTTGTGGCTAAACTTGCAGAAAAACCCGAAAGTATTGATTATAAAAACTCCTCAAAGTTTTCCGAATACATATACGTAACACATCAACACAATTTAGTGCAAAAATCATCTGGAGAGGAAAAACTTGTATTATTTGAATTAAGCCCAGAAAGAGATGCGTTAAGGCTAAGATCAATAATTAATGCCAGCGAGATTGATGGGTACATAGAGTCAATATATTATGATAATAATGAAAAAGCATTAGGTATCCTCTTAATAGAATATGATATAGAGAAACAGTTTTTCAATATCACCATTGATGGAGATAACTCAAAGAGAGGGTGTTTCCACGAGTGTATGTCAGCAAAAGGACGTGCGTTAGAGGAAAGTAATTGGATTGACAAATTAATATTTTGCGCTAGTGCAGTACCGAATGTAGCCGGCTGGGCTATTTCCTGCGCTTGGGACTGTAGGTAGTTAAAATACAGGGGGTAAAAAGTTAATATCTTTTACGCCCTGTATTTTTAGTTTCATAAGTTTAGTTTTGCACTTAAGTCTTTAATTCAAAAAATCTATCCGAACTTTGGCTGCTTATCATACATTATTTTTAAATTACTTAAACAACTTAAATGTTATCAATAGAGCATGTTGAGAAAAACTACGGAAAAGCCCCAATACTTAAAGGCGTTACTTTGCACGTAAAAAAGGGTCGAATTCTCTGCCTACTCGGACCAAATGGCAGCGGAAAATCGACACTAGTTAACTGCATACTCTCGCTGGTGCAGCATAAGGGCTTAGTGCGCTACAATAATTTCACAAGAAAAGGCATAGGGCTAATTCTCGAGGACGAAGGCTTTTGTAAAGACCTAAACGTATACAAAAACCTCAGCATCGATTCGATGGTAAAGAAGGGAGCTGTATCGAAAGATGAACTGAACCACCTAATAGCCAAAGTAGGGCTAGTAGGCCATGAAAAGAAGATGGTAAAAAAGCTGTCGATGGGTATGCGTAAACGGCTCTCCATTGCCAGCGCCCTAATAAACAACCCCGAGATCCTTATTTGGGACGAACCCTACAACTCGCTCGACCCTGAGGGCATAATCTTTCTGAGGGAACTAATAATCGACCTAAACAAGGAAGGAAAGACGCTTATTATTAGCACTCACCTACTGGGCGAGGTGGAGAAAATTGCTGATGATATTGCCCTAATCTACAAGGGCGAAATACTATCGGTTATGGAAAAAAACGACATTATGCAACAATTTGATAGCCTAGAGAATTTTTACCTTCACCATATAAATACAGCGAACTAAAGATGAACCACATTCTTTTACCCCTAAAAATTGAGCTTGTTAAGCTGTTTCGCAAATCGAACATACTATCCTTGCTGGTATTTGGTTATTTGTATTTCGGTATGCTTTATACTGTCTCGCAAGAAACAAAAGCAACTCCCAGTGAGCTCGATTTTTACACCAACCTACAAATAATTTTATCCCCGATAGGCCTTCTGGTAATGGCGCTATTCTTTGTTAATAGCATTGGGAACGATTTCATTGAGGGCTCGTACCGGAAGCTAATTGCCCTTGGCTTAAGCGTAAAAGAGTATTTAGTGGGGAAGCTTATGCTAATACTTCTTTTCGCTGCTCTAATTCTACTATCGAACACAGCTTTATTCTACCTGTTTGGTATGGTAAAGCTAAACTCAACAACACCTATACTGTTAGGCTGCATTACAACTCCTTCAATTGTAAATCAAACCATTGCCCTATTCACAGCAGGGGTATTTGGCTTTTTGTTTGTTGCCGTCTCTCGCAACAGGGTAATTGGACTAGTTTTTTTTCCATTATGGCTAAGCTTTGAGTTCGTTTTCCGCTTAATAGAATACCGCTCCGACACAAAGCTACTTACCACATTTTCACCTGGCAACGCCCTATTCAATCTATACAACACTACAAATGCTGAAGCAAAACCTTTGCTAGTTGTTTTAATAACAGGCATCGTGTCTGTTACAACAATCTACCTAAGCTTAAAGTATAGGGATGTAAAGGGTCCGCAGCTGCAATAACCATAGTTAGGAGTTGCACCGCTGCCGAACAAACCAATCGCTTTTTGCAATATCAACCCTAATACTACTAATCAGGGGGAGTTGTAAAGCTCCCCCTCAAAATAACTTTTATGAAAAACAAATTTTGCCTCCTCCTTTTGTTCACCTTTTTGCTTGTAACAAATACATACGCTCAGTCGGATTTGTTTCTGAAATTTAACTCTACTCACTCTGGGCGAAACCTTTCTCTGTCTTACTCAAAGTTTATCCTTGATAAAAACGAATTTGGTATAGGCCTACGGTACAACATCAACAGCATTGCACATCCCGACGACCAAAACAATACATACAAAAAAAGGCTTTATGCTACAAAACCTTTTCAATATCTGGGAGCAGAATTATTTTACAATAGGTATGTACTAAAATCATTCTCGTTTATCGACCCCTTTGTTTTCTATAACTTGCAGCTAAGCTATTCAACAACAAGAAATAGAATGTTATTGCCACATAGTAGGGATAGCGATGGTGGCCAATTATATAAGGAATACATAGAAATTTTTGGGCCTTACACATGGGTTGAACAAAACATTGGTATAGGATATAAGGCAAACCTGATGGGCAACTGGTATATTCAGCACAAGATAGGATTTGGCACATCATTTATTCTCGGCTATGAAAAAAAACTGCTAAATAAGTATTTCGATTGGTTCACATGGGAATTTGGGTACCTAATTAGTGTGGGTGTTGGCTACCGATTTGAATAGTAGAAAAACAGTAGTTTGAACGTAAATTCTGGTTATAATTACGATTGGCTACGCAGGCTTCCATGTTCGGCTAAGGTTTCCCTAAAAGAGGCAGGCTGCACCAATAGATTAAAAACAGGTTCCGCCTATGCCAAACCAAGTCGTTGTTTCCTAACCCTACTCACGGGTTGACTATCCGCTAAGCGAACAGTCAACCCGTGAGTAAAAGCAATGCCATTAGAATTAATTTGTGTTAGATTATAACCTTTCAACTGCGACAAAACATTCACAATAAGAACGGTATACACCCTCGCCGTTGCTGCAAAAGCCACAAAAGACGGCTCGTGCGGTAACGGGGACTCTCTCTTTAGCCTTTGGTTAGTGGTTATGGATACGCTTAAGCGCAGTATGTTTTATAGCATACGAATGGGGGGGGTAATAAAATATTTTTACTTAGATTTGTTACACGAAGCGATGAGATATGACTCCGGTTAGCGTTTCAATACATACCTGACAAAGAGATACAGTTAAAACTAAACACCCCTAATCCTACCAAAGGCAAGTAAACCTGCCAGAGGTAGGTAGACCTGCCAAAGGCAGGTAGACCTAAAACCAAAACCTATGACCTACAAAAACAGCACACACAGGCAGTATGCCTCGCCCCAATAAAAAATAGCAGAAAAGTTTTACAAAAAGTTTTGATAACGTTGCTTTGGCTCGTAATTGAACCACTGCGCAAAAACATTGGGCAAAAAGAAGGGGAAGCCAACAGCCTACGCAGCCCAAGCTTCCCCTTCGCACGCCCCTAACCTAAAAGGAAAGGAGGTAAGGTGATAAAGATACAATAAATTGAAATACAACGTAACCACTACCCAGTGGTTGCTACCCGCCCCAACCAGGTTGTGGGATTAGTGCAGCGGTTGCTGTAGGGGGAAAAAATTAACTTAAAACATTAAGCGCAATAACAATACAAACAAACAGGTGATGTTTTGCGCTTGGTTGAAAACTTAAAATAATTGAAGTTATGAAGAAATCATTAGTATTTTTCGCCACGATGGCAGTTCTACTTGCGGGAACGGCAAGTTATATTAGTGCACAACATGATACTATAATGGATGCAGGTGACCCAGGTGGTGGTGGAGGCTCAACTTACTCATGTTCTTCTGGAGGGCCCGGTTCAACAAGCTGCTCCGTATCTACTAGTGGGGGTGGGGGCGGAATAACCGGAGGCACTACTTGCTCTGTCACTTGTGGTCCAGGATATTACGCATGTTGTAATGCTTGGGAAAACAAATGTCAATGCCGTAAAGGATAATATCAGAAGTATGAGGGTTATATATAACCCTCATACTATTTTCATTAAAAAATCTCATAAATACTGAGATTAGTTTTGCTTAATTCAGAATGACAATATTAATATTAGCAAGAAAAATTCATATTACTATGGATAATATAATTCGATGGTTAGTTAAATCATACTGCAGAGTTTCGATTACTCAAAATCTATTGCTGCTGTTTAGTTCATTAATATTAGTAGCATCTTGTAAAAACACAGATTATAATAATTCTGCCTTTGAGATTACAATGCAGGATGAAACGAATGTAATAGCCTCGGATGTCTTTTCGGGGATGAAGTGTATTAAACTCGAAACAAGGAGTGATTGTGTCCTTGCCGCGATACGCGACTTTGAAATATCAAAAGATTTAATATATGTTCTGGACGTATTACGCCAAGGTATCTATGTTTTTGATTTAGAAGGGAACTTCATTAAATCATTAAGAAAAATGGGGAAAGGAGAAGGTGAATACTCCGCTATAGAAGCTTTTTTTGTTGATGAAAAGAGCAATACCATAGAGATTCTTGATAAGAATAGGATGAGCATTATGAAGTATAGCCTATCTGATTTTAAATACATTGACAGTATAAAACTGCCATTTGATTTCTGTTTTAGCTTCACCAAAAATGACAATCTATACTACTTTCAAACCAATAATGCGGCAAATTCTATAGGGGGATCGATAACCAATAGCGAAATTATTGTATTTAATGCAACAAGTAAAGTTGCAAAACCACTTACCGACAAGGTAATGCCATCCAACGAGAATCAAAATTGGGAATTTTTAAATATCTTCACCTCTAACAGCAAGGAACTCTTTGTTTCATTAGCTTGGCATGAATACATCTACAAAATTGAAGAAGAGTCTCTTGTTCCATATATAAATATAAATAAAGGAGATAGAGGTATCCCAAAAGATTTTTTAAAGGCTACATATGATGAAAAGATGCATTACTTACATTCTAATGAGATGAAAGGAAAATCTCACTTTTTCAAACTACTAATGAACAATGAGAATGGGCTTATTATTGGTTATGGTATTGGGTATCCTCCTAATCTCTGCTATTACATGCAACTCAATAATGGAAAAGACATCTACTTTACTGACAATGTTGAGATTGACTTTGCCCCATTCACTAATCAAAGTTTAGAGATTTTTAAAGGGACTGATAAGTACATTTCATCAGTTATTTACCCCCATAGACTAGACGATAACAATAAATTGCTCAATAAATTAAACGTTTCTTCAGAGGATAATCCAATTGTATTGCTATTTAATTTTTAAGAGTATGAAAAGAAACTATATGCTATTTATAATTCTGACTTTTTCAGTTGCGGTTACTCTACTTTTATACACAAATTACAAACTAAGGATTAAAATTAGTCAGAATCTTGATAACGCTCAACTCCACAGTTTAAGAGTAGAAAACATACTACTAAAGGAGGGATTCTTCCATTCTTACGACTACTCAACCATTAGCATAGATATGGAGAGAAAACTATTTAACCATAAATCAGATTCACTTAATTTAAGAGAAATTACCAAGGATAAGTTAACGCTCGCCCTATTTATTAACATAGGTGCTTGCAGTAGCTGCTATATGGAAAGCATTCACAGAGTTATAACTCTCATAAATGAAGCCAAACTAGATGTAATGATAGGCATTGGGGGCTTAAACCAGCGAGAATTCAATGCCTTTGTTCTAACTAATAAAGTTGAAGAGTATGCTTATTTCATACCAGAAAACTTTTTTAGTGGCTTTAAAATTAACCCCGTTGTCTATTTCGTTATAGAGAAAAACTTTAGAACTAACTGTTTCTATGCACCATCTGATGTTTTCCCAGAACTAACAAACGACTATTTTTTAAAGTTAACTGATCTTTATGGTCTCTAACAGTTAAATGAGTCTTCTGTTATACGTGTAAAAATTATGTTCAACCAAGTACAAAGGAGAGATGGTGTTTCCATTTGGTTATAGCAATGGAAAACCTTGCCTTTTTAGCAGCATTGGCTCCGTTCGGCCCAGGTCCTGCCTACTTTCCTCTCGGCAGAAATGCGGCAGGTAAATGCACCTGAGTCGTTCAATTGCTAGCAGGTTGCACCTGCACCAATAGATTAAAAACAGGTTCCGCCTATGCCAAACCAAATCGTTGTTTCCTAACCCTACTCACGGGATGACTATCCGCTAAGCGAACAGTCAACCCGTGAGTAAAAGCAATGCCATTAGAATTAATTTGTGTTAGATTATAACCTTTCAACTACGACAAAACATTCACAATAAGAACGGTATACCCCCCTCGCCGTTGCTGCAAAAGCCATACTAGACGACTCGTGCAGTAACGAGGGCTCTCTATTTAGCCTTTGGCTAGTGGTTATGGATACGCTTAAGTGCAGTATGTTTTGTAGCATACGAATGGGGGGGGTAATAAAGTATTTTTACTTAAATTTGTTACACGAAGTGATGAGGTATAACTCCGGTTAGCGTATCAACACATACCTTACAAAGAGATACAGTAAAAACTAAACACCCCTAATCTTGCCAAAGGCAAGTAAACCTGCCAGAGGTAGGTAAACCTTCCAGAGGCAGGTAAACCTAAAACTAAAACCTATGACCTACAAAGACATAATCTAAAGCTAAGCGGCATTCCCCACCCCAAGTAAAATAGCAGATAAAGTTTTCTGAAAATTATAGCGATTTGGCTCAGCGCTGAGCCTTTGCGATAAAACACGGGCAAAAAGAAAGGGAAGCCAACAGCCTACGCAGCCCAAGCTCCCCCTTCACACGCCCCTAACCTTAAAAGGAAAGGAGGTAAGGTGACAAAGATACAATAAATTGAAATACAACGTAACCACTACCCAGTGGTTGCTACCCCACCCGCAACCAGGTTGTGGAGTTAATACAGCGATTGCCGTAGGGGAAGCAATTTATTTAAACATTAAGCACAATATCAATAAAAGCAAACAATTGATTTTTTGCGCATTATTTAATTTTTAAAAGACTAAAAACTATGAAGAAATCATTAGTATTTATCACTACGCTAGCCCTACTACTAGCCTGCACAGCAGCCAATATTAGTGCGCAGCATGACATTATATCGGAAGTGGGTGATAATAATGGAGGTGGTGTTGGAAACACTGCAACCTGTTATAGCACATACACTGAACCAGTACTAGGTGTTGGGGGTACAAAGATTTGGGTGTGCGGGAGTTGTGTTCAAGCAAAAGCAAAAACATATAGCGACGCAGGAACCTGTTTCTTCTAAACATTATAGGGGAGCATATACTAGTTAATGTGCTCCCCAATTAAAACCTAATAAACACAATCACAAATTATAATACCATAAACGATGAAACCATCTACATATCTAGTGCTCCTTTCTTGTGCCATTACGATATTTCTTGTCTCCTGCAATTCGGTTACAACAAGTAGTTCTTTTAACATTTACAATGAGAAGGTAACTGTTATTAACCATAACTCCTTTTGCCCTTCGTTTATTTTATACCTGAGTGACCATCTCCTTTTGATAAACAACAATCGAGATACCATATTTGAACTCATCGATCTAAAAACAAAATCTACAAAAAAATTCGGCTTAAGAGGAATAGGCCCTAACGAATTCTTGTACATTAGCGATGCTTACAACGACTACTCAGAAAAAATAATTACCATTGTTGATGACCATTCAAAAAATCTATACACGTTAACTTATGATGAAATTCTTAATTATGATTTATCCAACGCAAGGAAACATATACTGCCAACCAAAATTACCTCATTTACGGAAATCAGAAGGACTAGCAAAGGATGGATTTATGGTGACTTAACTGGTGATGCAATGGTGAAAATCCTAAACCATGATAAGAATATTATTAATATTGATTACAACCCCAAATTACCATATCCCCTTGATAGAGGGACTAAAGCTTACGCCTATTATTCTGCTATTGCATATAACTCAAAATTAGAAAAAACTGTTGTGGCGTTAAGGTATTTCCCTTACGCATTTATAATAAATGATAATGGAACTCTACACAAAACAATCAACACACGCAAAAAGTATGATTTGCCAGACTTTAAAAACAACATACTTGTTCCCTCCAAATCTTCAATGTTATATTGTTGGGAGGTACACACAACAGATAAGCATATTTACATTGTGAACCCGGGTATAACTCAAGGGGAATTTGAGCAGGATGAGCTTAAGGGTTCAACAATTCTTGTTTTTGATTGGGACGGAAACAAAATCAGCGAAATTAAAACAGATTTTGCCTTTGTAAATCTTGCATTTGACTTGAAAAATGGAAAAATCTATGGCAATAGCGACAAGGACATATACCGCTGTATTTCATGGATTTCATTGAAGACAGAATGAGAATAAAAAACTCCATTCGGCTCAGGTCGCACCTGAGTCATTCTGTTGCTAGCAGGTTACTCCTGCCCCAATAGATTAAAAACAGGTCCCGCCTGTGCCTAACCAAGTCGGCGTTTCCTAACCCTACTCACGGGTTGACTATCCGCTAAGCGAACAGTCAACCCGTGAGTAAAAGGAACTGCCAAAGACGTCAATCAGGCAGCTTGCCTGCTGGCAAGCTGGGTCCTTCAAACATCCAATCTAAATCAGTTTTCAGTTCCAAACAGTCAATCAGCCAATCTGTCTGCCTTTGGCAGATCACTTCTCCTCCCCCTCCTCATACCAACTCTTATAAAGCAGGTAGCCCTTGGCAATGCGCTGGTTTATCTGCATCGATTGCTCCACATCCATCTTTTTAACAAATTTGGCAGGCACACCGGCGTATATGCTACCGGGATCAATCTGCGTATTGGCCAGCACAAGAGCGTTGGCCGCCACAATGGCCCCCTCGCCCACCACGGCATCGTCGAGTACAGTAGCACCAATGCCTATTAGCGCACCCGACTTTACCGTTGCGCCGTGCACGGTTACATTGTGCCCAATAATTGCATCGTCCTCGAGGGTAACCACCGATTTTTGGTAGGTAGTATGCAGCACGGCATTATCCTGCACGCTTACCCGGTTGCCAATGCGTATGGGGTTTACATCGCCCCTAAGCACCGCACCGTACCATATGCTGCAGTCGTCGCCAATTTCCACGTCGCCAATAATTACAGCCGTTTCGGCAATAAAACAGTTCTTTCCAATTTTGGGAGATTTCCCCCTCAGCTTCCTTATGATTGCCATGCCAATATTTTGGTTGATGATTAATATCAACAACAAAGATAGGGCATCTTTTGCTTAACTGCACCCCCAGAATTTAGCCACAGCCACTATCAACCCAAATTAAAACCTTACAATCAACCAATTAGAAAAACACACTCCGAAAACGTTTTAAACCTGATAAGAATCATGTTGTAAAACAACCAAAAAAAAGTTTTCTGGCGTTTTTCCTTTCATAAAATAGCTAATTTTGCAGTATAATTTTCGAGCAGGGGGTTTAATTGAAAAGCCTGAAAACAAATTAGTATGCATATAGAATGGGCATCCATTTTATATGCATTTGCATTTTAGGATTCCCCCCATTGAGAAACAAATAAATTTAACCCATTATGGATAAACAAAAGCAAGTACTTGAAGTTGACGAGGTATCGATTCGGTTCTCGGGCGATTCAGGTGATGGAATGCAGCTTAGCGGATCTCTCTTCTCCGATGCCTCAGCCCTTTTTGGCAATGGCGTAAGCACTTTCCCCGATTACCCATCCGAAATTCGTGCTCCCCAAGGTACAATTGGCGGGGTTTCTGGATTTCAACTGCAGATTGGCAGCAAGAAGGTTTACACTCCTGGCGATTATTGTGATGTACTTGTGGCAATGAACCCAGCAGCGCTTAAGGCCAACGCCAAATGGCTAAAACCAGGGGCAACCGTTATTGCCGATAGCGATACATTTAACGAAAAGGGGTTACAGAGAGCAAACTACAAAACCGACGACCCCGTTGCAGAGCTTAAGCTTGAAGACTACCACATTGTCTTCGCACCAATAACTACCCTAACCAAAGAGAGCCTCAAGGAAACCGAACTCGACAACAAGAGCATCCTCCGTAGCAAGAATATGTTTGCCCTTGGAATGGTTTACTATATGTTCGACAGGCCATTGAACTTTACCGAGCATTTCTTTGAGGTAAAATTCAAGAATCGCCCTCGTATTGTTGAGGCAAACAAAAAGGTTCTTCGCGATGGGTACAACTATGCAGGAAATGTCCATGCAATTCCCAATACATTCAAGATCCCCCCTGCCACCAGCATTCCAAAGGGAACCTACCGCAATATTAACGGTAATACAGCAACCGCTTGGGGTCTAATTGCCGCCGCAGAGCGTGCTAACCTACCCTTGTTCTGTGGATCGTACCCCATTACACCGGCCACTGAAATTCTAATTGAGCTGGCAAAGCGTAAGGATCTTGGTGTGAAAACCCTGCAGGTTGAGGACGAGATAGCAGGTATCTGTACTGCCATTGGCGCCGCCTTTGCCGGAAACTTTGCCGTAACCACTACCTCGGGCCCTGGTCTATCGCTTAAGTCGGAGGCCATTGGATTAGCTGTAATGACAGAGCTTCCCCTAGTTATTGTAAACGTACAGCGTGGTGGCCCCTCAACAGGTCTACCCACTAAAACCGAGCAGAGCGACCTTTACCAAGCGCTTTACGGACGTAACGGCGAGTGCCCCACTGTGGTAGTTGCTGCAAGTTCACCTAGCAACTGCTTCGAGTGGGCTTTTAATGCATCAAAAATCGCCCTTGAGCATATGACCCCTGTAATCCTGCTTACCGATGGATATATTGCCAACGGTACCGAGCCTTGGCTTATCCCAAGCATGAAGGATTACCCAGAGATTCACCCACCACTTGTTCCCGAAGGAACAGAAAATTTCCTCCCCTACGAACGCGACCCAGAGCGTTTAGCTCGTCGTTGGGCTATCCCAGGCCAAAAGGGTCTTGAGCATCGCATAGGTGGCTTGGAGAAGGATTACCTAAAGGGATCGGTTTCGCATGACCCGATCAACCACCAAAGGATGGTTGATGTTAGAGCCGAAAAGGTAGCCAGGGTGCAAGATTTTATCCCCGAGCAGGAGGTAATTGGCGAGCCTGAAGGCGACCTGCTTATTGTGAGCTGGGGCGGAACCTATGGACATACCTATACCGCTGTGCATGAGCTGCAAAAGGAGGGTAAGAGCATATCGCTTTGCCATATTAGCTACATCAACCCGCTACCCAAAAACCTTCAGGATATCTTTAAGCGTTTCAAAAAGATTCTTGTATGCGAGCTAAACATGGGTCAAATGGCAAACTACTTAAGGATAAACTTCCAAGAGTTTACATACCTTCAATACAACAAGGTACAGGGGCTTCCCTTTACTCTTGTTGAGCTAAAGGAAAAATTTAATCAAACACTGGAGGGCAAGTAACCATGAGCAAACATAATTATACTCCCCAAGACTTTAAGAGCGATCAAGAAGTACGCTGGTGCCCTGGCTGTGGCGACCACGCAATCCTAAACTCGGTTTACAGGGCATTGCCCGAGGTATCGGATGCGCTAGACTACAGTAAGGAACGCTACGTTTTTGTATCTGGTATAGGATGCTCAAGCCGTTTTCCATACTATGTAGACACCTATGGCTTTCACGGAATTCACGGTAGGGCATCGGCAATAGCAACCGGAATGAAGGTGGCCAACCCCAAGCTTAGCATCTGGCAGATGACTGGCGATGGTGATGCGTTGGCCATTGGTGGCAACCACTTTATACATGCCATTCGTCGTAATATCGACCTAAACATCATCCTGTTTAACAACGAGATATACGGCCTAACCAAAGGGCAGTACAGCCCAACATCGAAGCTTGGCGCCATTACCAAAACATCTCCTTTTGGAACGGTTGAGCAACCCTTCCGCCCAGGCGAGCTGGTAATTGGAGCGCAGGGTAAATTCTTTGCCCGCTCCATTGATGCCGATGTGAAGCTAACTGCTGAAATCCTTGTTGAAGCGGCCAAGCATGATGGAACCTCAGTGGTAGTAATACAACAGAACTGTGTTATTTACAACGATAAAACCCATGCCGATATAACCGAAAGGGAGCACAGAGCCGACAGAACCATTGTGCTGAAGCATGGCCAAAAGATGATTTTTGGCAAGAACAATGAGAAGGGCCTTGTGATGATAAATAACCAGCTTAAGGTTGTTACCATTGGCGAGGAGGGATATACTATGGACGACATCCTAGTGCATAATGCTGAGAATCCAAACCCTGGGCTTCATGTTATGCTAGCCAATATGGCGTATCCCGAATTCCCCCTTGCCTTGGGTGTAATTCGTGCGGTTAAATGCCCAACCTACGACGATAACGTTCGTGACCAGCTGATTGAGGTACAGAAAACCGCAAAGATTAAATGCGTTGACGACTTGCTTCACAGTGGCGATACATACGAGGTATAGCTATATACAATTGTTCATATTGCAAAAAGGGGAGCTTGTGGCTCCCCTTTTTATTATAGTTTAACTTGTTATCCCTAAACAATAACCCCCAGAAGGGTTGCTGATGTTGAATCTTTTACCTCAACATTTACGTAATCGCCAATCTTTGAATATTCACGCGGAAACACAACCACCTTATTCTGCGAGGTTCGTCCGTATAGATGATCCACCGATTTTTTGGAAACGCCCTCTACCAATACCTCAAAAACTTTCCCAACATCATTACGCTTACTCACCTCGGAGAGCTTTCCCTGCAGCTCAATTATCTCGGTTAACCTTCGGGTTTTCACATCCTCAGGCACATCGTCCTGCATCTTACGAGCAGCCTTAGTATTGGGCCTTTCGGAGTACTTAAACATAAAGGCAAAATCGTACCCCACCCACTTCATCAACGACAGGGTCTGGTCATGATCCACCTCGGTTTCGGTACAAAAACCAGCAATAATATCTGTTGATATGGAGCTGCCGGGCAATATCCTCCGTATGGCCTCAATACGATTCTTGTAGTACTCCTGGGTGTAACCCCTATTCATTAGCTCAAGTACTCTGGTGGAGCCCGACTGAACGGGCAGGTGTATATGGTTACAGATATTTTCGTACATGGCCATGGTGAAAAGCACCTCGTCGGACAAGTCCTTTGGATGCGAAGTGGAGAAGCGAACCCTCAGGCGAGAGTCGAGCTTGGCCACCATCTCAAGCAAATCGGCAAAGCTTACCCTTTCGCCAGTACCATCTACCCAGTTGTAGCTATCAACATTCTGACCCAAAAGGGTAACCTCTTTGTAACCACTATCGATTAACTCCTGCACCTCTCGCACTATGGTCTCTGGGTTTCGACTTCGCTCGGCACCTCTAACGTAGGGAACCACGCAGTAAGTGCACATATTGTTACACCCCCGCATTATGGACACAAAGGCAGACACACCGTTCTTATCGAGGCGCACTGGGCTTATATCCGAATAAGTCTCCTCGCGCGAAAGCAGCACGTTTATGCCCTTTTGGCCTTCCTCTGCCGATCGAAGCAAAATGGGTAGCTCTCTGTATGCATCGGGGCCAACCACAATATCAACAAGTTTTTCATCCTCCAGGAGTTTATCCTTAAGCCTCTCGGCCATACAGCCCAAAACACCCACCAACAGGGAGGGTTTCTTCTTTTTCAGCTGCCTAAACACATCGAGCCGACCCCAAACCCTGGTTTCGGCATTCTCCCTAATGGAGCAGGTGTTCACCAGAATCACGTCAGCTTCTTCAATATCCGATACGATAAGATAGCCGTGAGCAGTAAGAATAGAGGCCACCACCTCGCTATCGTTAAAATTCATTTGGCAGCCGTAGGTCTCGATAAAAACCTTGCTATTAGCATTGTCCGTATTAATTGTAGTCAATTTTCGTCTCTTTTGGTTCGATTAAATTTTTGCGATGCAAAGGTAATGGAAAAAAATAATTTCGGGGATCAACCTAAAAACCGATCGCGGTCAAAATAAGTTGTCACTAAAAAATCTATTCCACTCAGTAACAGCACTGGCATTGTGAACATTAACGAAAGAATATTGTTCCAGCCAAATTTCTTGCTATTTTTACCGTTTCAATGTTAGTAACTTTCAATAGCAACCACACAACATACATTATACTTTTGAATAGTAATCAAAAAAAATAGCTGATTATGTCTGGACATAATAAATGGTCAACCATTAAGCGGAAGAAAGGGGCTTTGGATGCCAAACGATCCAAGATGTTTAGCCGCATTACCAAGGAGATAACCGTAGCCGTAAAGGAGGGTGGTGGTGATCCCGAAGGTAACCCGAGGCTGAGGGTGGCAATTAGCAACGCCAAGGGGGTTAATATGCCCAAGGACAATATCCAGCGAGCCATTAGCAAGGCCGAGAAGGATGGTGACGCCCTTCAAGAAATGACCTTTGAGGGCTATGGCCCCGAGGGTGTACCCATCTTTATCGAATGCCTCACCGATAACAACAACCGAACCGTTAGCTCCATTCGGTCAATCTTTACCAAACGTGGTGGAAGCCTTGGCACCAACGGCTCGCTCAGTTTTATGTTCGACCGCAAAGGGGTATTCACCATACCTAAAGGCGATATCGACCAGGAAGAACTTGAGCTGGAGCTGATAGATGCCGGAGCCGAGGACATTGAAGTAAACGATGATACGATAGTAGTGTACACACCCATGGCCGACTTTGGCCGTATGCAGAAAAAACTTGATGAGCTGGGGATAGAAGCCGAAAACGCTAGCTTACAACGCATACCCAACGACTACAAAACTCTTGAACCTCAAATGGCCATGAAAGTTTTAAGGTTGATCGATGAGTTTGAGGATAACGATGATGTTCAAAACGTTTACCACAATATTGAGATGACTGATGAGCTAATGAAGGCTATGGAAGAAAACGATTAGCCCATGATTATTTCAATTAACTACTGATAATATTTATGAAGATTACACCTATTTTCAAGCGTATTGCAGCGCTGCTTTTTATTTCATTCGCCCTGGCAAGCTGTGGGAACTACAACGATATAAATGTAAAGGGAGTGAAGGATGTGAAGTTTCGAGGTTTGAAGCAGAATGTTGTGCTGCTTAGCTTTGAGATTGAAATTGACAACCCCAATACACGTAAAATCTCGGTTATTGAAATTGATTTTAAAGCATGGCTCAATAACCGGGAGCTTGGCTCGTTTCGGGTAACTGAACCCATAACGCTAATCCCCTGCTCTAGGCAAACCTACTCTGTACCCGCCGAAATTGAGCTCCGAACCATTGCCGATGCCTTTCGCATTGCCTCATCGGGTTCGTTGGAAAAACTACTTGACAGGTTAGAGGTGGAAGGAAAAGTTAAAGGCAAATCATTCCCTGTTCGTAAAACCATTAAAATTGAGCGTCAATCGCTTAAGGATATATCTTCATCGCTGTAACTATTTGCTGGTGGTTACCTCCAGTATTTTATTTATACATCAAAAGTTTTACCTTTGCACCACAATCTTTCGCCAATAGTATGAGAGTGTCCATTGCGTTAAAAAAAATTAGAATTATCGTTCTATCCCTCACGCTGCTTGCCTTGGGTCGTTCAACTAAGGCTTACGCTCAGGTACCTCTGGGCATAATAAACGAGCTTCAGCAGTTCCATCCCGATAAGGGGAGCATTAGCATATCGCACGACGACAAGATATCTCAGCTACTGAATAGCTTCTACGTTCAAAATGCTTCGCGACCTGGAATGCAGGGCTTTCGAATAAGAATATACTTTGATACTGGACAAAGATCCCGAGAGCAGTCGGAGTTAGTGATGAATGAATTTATGGAACACTACCCAGGGATATCAATCTACAGAACCTTCGATAGCCCCTACTACAAAGTTTCGGTAGGCGACTATAGAACGCGCGACGAAGCACAGCACGTGCTCAAGCAGCTGGGCAGGAAATACCCTAAAGCATTTATTATCCCCGAGTGGATAAACTTCCCTCGCATTGATTGATACCTTATCTGCGAAACCAAAATGACGAATGATGAGACACAATGGCCAAATCTCCCAAAGCTACATCGGCAAAGCAAACAGGAGATTCGGCCAATTTTATTTGGTACCTGTAAGAATGCAACTTACCGAAACTACATATTGATTTTTAAAAATAGGAAAGCATAGCTATGTCGGATCAGATTAAGCACGAATGTGGAATTGCCCTAATAAGGCTGCTAAAGCCTCTTGAATACTACCAGGTAAAGTATGGCTCATGGATGTACGGCCTACAAAAGCTTTACCTACTCATGGAGAAGCAGCACAATCGGGGCCAAGATGGTGCAGGTGTAGCCTCCATTAAATTCGACCTAGAGGCTGGACACAGATACATTGATAGGTTCAGGAGCAACTCGTCATCGCCAATTCGCGATGTGTTTGACTCTATCCAAGGAGGTATAAACCAGTGGAAGGCTCAGCCCGACTCAATTAACGATCCCGCTTGGTCGAAGGTTAATATTCCCTTTGCCGCCGAGCTCTACCTCGGACACCTTCGCTACGGAACCTTTGGCAACAATTCCATCGATTATGTGCACCCAGTAATGCGCGAGAACAACTGGAAGTCGCGCACCCTTGTGCTTGCCGGCAACTTCAACATGACCAATGTTGATGAGCTATTCCAAAGGCTTATTGAGCTCGGTCAGCACCCCAAAGATTACTCCGACACCGTTACTGTGCTCGAGAAGCTAGGCCATTTTATCGACGAGGAGAATCAGAAACTCTTCAGACAATACAAGAACGAGGGAAACTCCAACAAAAGGATTAGCGAGCTTATTGCCAACAATTTTAACCTCCGACAGCTACTGCAGGAGGCAACCAAAGACTTTGATGGAGGGTATGCCCTGGCCGGAATGCTTGGGCATGGCGACGCATTTGTATGCCGCGACCCATGGGGCATACGCCCTGCATACCACTTTGCAAACGACGAAATTGTGGTTGCAGCATCGGAACGAGCCGTTATACAAACCGTTATGAACGTGTCGGCCGATGAGGTTGACGAAATTAAGCCTGGCTATGCCCTTATAATAAAGCGCAACGGCCAAGTTGATATGCAGGAGGTAAGAGTGCCCCAAGCCAGAAGTTCTTGCTCCTTCGAACGTATCTACTTCTCCCGGGGTACCGATAGGGATATCTACCGAGAACGCAAAAAGCTGGGCGAATTGCTTACCCCGGTTATCCTTGAAAAAATTGACTACGACCTTGAGAACACGGTTTTTTCATTCATCCCCAACACTGCCGAAACGGCATTCTACGGAATGGTGCATGGGGTTGAAGAGTATATGCTTAAGGAGAAATCAAGAATTATTAAGGAGAAGAACGGTAGCCTTACCGAAGCTGATATTGAATCGATTATAAGTGCTCGGCCAAGGGTTGAGAAAATAGCTGTTAAGGACGTGAAGCTTCGCACCTTTATATCGCAGGATACAGGTCGCGACGATTTGGTAGGGCACGTTTACGATGTTACCTACGGCGCGCTGGAAGAGGGCAAGGACAATCTTGTGGTTATCGACGACTCCATTGTAAGAGGAACTACACTTAGGGAGAGCATACTTAGAATCCTTGATAGGCTTAACCCAAAAAGGATTGTAGTTGTTTCCTCATCGCCTCAAATTCGATACCCCGACTGCTACGGAATTGATATGGCCAAGCTGGGCGACTTTGTTGCCTTTAGGGCAGCAATTGCGCTACTTAAAGAGACTGGGAACGAGAGCGTAATAAATGGGGTGTACAAAAACTGCAAGGCACAGCAAAACCTGCCCAAAGAGGAGGTTGTAAACTACGTTAAGGATATATACAAGCCATTTACGCCCGATCAGATATCCGACAAGATTGCCGAGCTATTAACCCCTAAGGGGATGAAGGCCGAAGTTAAAATTGTTTTTCAAACCATCGAAACGCTTCATGCTGCATGCCCCAACGACAAGGGCGACTGGTATTTTACGGGCAACTACCCTACCCCCGGCGGAAACAAGGTGGTAAACAACTCGTTCATCAATTTTATTGAAGGGCGCAACCAAAGGGCATACTAACCCCCACGTTGATTGGTATATACACCAAATACTGGTGATTAAAAACTATTGGCATTAATATTGTAAACGTTTTGTGTACATTTGATTTCAATCACTAAATCCATAAAACTATGAGAAACCTAATGCTAGCCCTACTTTCGCTTGCGCTCCTTTTGCCAGTCAATACCCAAGCGCAAGATAAGCGAGCCCTACGTGCTGCAGACCTAAGCTTTAGCGCTGCAGAAAACGACTACAAAAAGAGCAACTACAAAGAGGCTGCACAGAAATATACCATTGTGGTTAATACAGTGCCCGCTTCCGTTGACTCCCGCAAACACCTTGAGATGAGGCTCGACGCACTTATCAAACTTGTTGATATTTACTTCTATAAAAGCGTAAACATTCAGCAAGCTTGTGAGTATGTTAATGAGTACAGCAACACTATGAATGCGGTTAAAAACTCAGGCGTTCTCAGAAGCACAACGCTCATGAAATACCTAAAGCAAGAGCAAGATTTTGCCAACAAGGAGGCAAAGCAATGCGAAGGCTACGAAAGGGTTGGCAGTGATATGGATAAATTTCGAAAAAATGCCTTCGAAAAAGAGTTTGGAGAAAAATTTGACTAACAAGAACTTGCATATTGAATTAACCCCGCTAAAAAAGCGGGGTTAATTTTTAGTCATATATATCCGTTACCTTCTGGTTATCTTTCTTTTGATAAATGAAAGGATGTGCCGATCCACCTTGTTCTGGTAGATATCGGAAATGGTGATCATAATGGCCGTCTCCTCAACATCGCCAAAGTATGGGTTCACAACGGTGCCAAACACCTTCATCGATGGGCTAATATTCATGTAGGAGTTGATTAGGGGAGGTATATGCTCGCCCAAGTTCCGAATCTCTTTCGAGAGAATTTTATAATCCTCCTTGTAATCGCTTCCCACAAATAGTTTCTCCATCGCCTTCCTGTCTAAATCTACTTCCATAGGGTTGATAGGAGTAACCAAATTATCATGGTCGGCAAAATGCTTGCTGAGGAAGTAAAGCAATATGTCGCGGGCAACTCGATTGTACTGGGTGTACATGGTTACCTTACCGAAAAAGTACTTTATCCCTGGGTACAGCACCACAAGAGCACCCAGTCCATCCCAAAGGTTGTCGAGCGCATACAACCCCTTTTCTCGCCTCTGAGCCGATTGGTACCGAGGTTGAACAAATGAACGCCCCAACTCAATAAGGTATGGTAGGTAATCATGCTTAAAGTCTTCGGAGAAATTGAAAAGTGCAGTTGTGGACAGGTTGAACTCCTCGCCCTTGCTGGGATCTACAATATGGAAACGATAGCCTCCAAGTATCTCCTTGTCCTTCGGATCCCAAACAATAAGCTGCTTGTATGGATTCTCCGACGTGTCGTACTTATCAATGTCAATAGATTTACCGGTTCCCCCTCCTGCACTGCGAAAACTTAACTCCCTTAGCCTACCAATCTCCCTCATAATATTTGGAGAATCATGTGCCGTAACAATGTATAGAATATTACCACCATTGTTCGTCTCACGAACAAATTTTTCACTTGTCAACTCACCCTCCAGTAGTTTCTTATCTACCGGCTCAATTATCTGTTCCATAATAAAATTTTCTGGTCATACTATCTTTTATTCCAGCATACAAGCTCAATTGCTGGCTACTTACTTAATTCGTAAACTCTTGCTTTAACCCATTTGGCCCACTCCTGGGGTGTCCTCGACCCATCAAATGTTTCATACGGGATGGGCTCTCCAATTACGATATGGGGTTTTTGCCCCCTCTGTTTAAACATCTCATCAACAAGATAAAGCATCTCAAGGTTTACCTTGATCCCTAAAAAAGTTCGAATTCGGCTAAGATTATAAAAAAAGTTGGAGTTTCTGCCACTAAAAAATACTGGTACCACCGGACGCTTATGCTTGGTTGCCTTTGCTATAAAACTCTTTTTCCACTCCAAGTCCTCAATCTTGCCACCCTGCTTTCGTGAGCATAGCCCTGCTGGAAAAATGAACATTTGTGTATCTGAAGCATAGGTCTCATCCATTATCCGTGCATTTTCCCTAGTTTGACTACCGTGCTTGTTCACGGGGATGAAATTATCCTGAAGCTGCTTTATATTCATCAGCAAATCGTTGGAGGGAACCTTAACGTCACTAAACTTATTGCTGATGGAATGGATAAGAATCATCCCATCCAACCCACCCAGTGGATGGTTCGATGCAAAGATGTATCGTTCATCAACATTCAGATTATCTAGCCCCTCAACGGTGTAGCTAACCTGAAAGTATTTAAGCACCTCATCAATAAACTCTACCCCCTGCTTATGGCCAAACTCGTTTAACCCCCAGTTAAGCTCATCCTCATGAATAATCTTCTTAAGATATCTGATGATGAATCCAGGTAGGAACTTTAACAATCGAGGGCTTTTGCTGGCTATCACCTGCTCAACATCAATAAACTTCTTGGGTTTAGCCAATGCATCACTTGCCATACTTATTCTATCTTTGAGGTAAAAGTAGGGTACAAATGTAAAAATCTATTTAATAATATGCACATTTAACAGCGCATTATTAGATTTTACTAGCGGCTAAGGGTTATCTGTTTTTTTGTAAGCATAGTTTATACAAATGCCGTTTTGAATAAAGCACAAATCATGATAACTTTGCCGCCATCACTAGTAAATCCCTAATGCGTAGCGAATTTCCAATTTCTGAGCTGATACAAAAGTATCAGAAACATCCATCTGTAGCTAAACTTGCCAGCGAGTTGAATAGTGAGCCTAAATGCCGAATTAGGCTAAAGGGACTTGCCGGTTCATCTGCAGCAGTTGCTGCATCCGCATTGGCAACCGAATCAACATCTCCATACCTATTTGTGCTCAACGATAAGGAGGAGGCTGCATACCTCTTTACGGATCTATCCAACTTGTTGCCTGCCGACAGGCTCTACTTCTTCCCATCATCATACAAAAGGGCTGTGCAGTTTGGTCAAATACAGCCCGATGCACTAATTCAGCGAACCGACACGCAAAGGGTTCTACCGACATTGGCAACCGGTGGGCAGGTCAACCCCATAATTATATCCTACCCTGAGGCTCTTGCCGAAAAATTAGTAACCAACGATCATTTCACCAAGAATACCATAAGCCTTTCGGTATCGGAAGCAATATCGCAGGAGTTTCTCATCGAATTCCTACTGGATATAGGATTTGAACGGACTGAGTTTGTTTACGAACCCGGCCACTTCTCCGTAAGGGGAAGTATTGTCGATATCTTCTCCTTCTCGTCTGCATTGCCCTACCGCATCGATTTTTTTGGCGATGAGGTGGAGTCCATCCGTTCGTTCGATGTGGACGACCAACTCTCGAAAGAGCAGCACCAGACGGTTACCATTATACCCAACCTACAAGTAAACAACAACGACGCTGCCTCACGCAGTATGCTTACTGAGTTGCTACCCCAAAACACTGTGATTTGGGTTCGCGATTTGGAGGTGATAGTTGGACAGATGAACCAATCGTTTGAGCTGGCAAAGGACGATAACCGCTTTGGATCGGGGGCAAACTTTTTCCATCAGCTTAACGATTTTAGCCTGGTAGAGTTTGGTATAAAGCAATTGCTAAGCCCAAATGTTACCATTAGCTTCGAGATATCACCTCAACCTGCCTTTCAAAAAAACTTTGAACTTATCGCTCAGCACATCATTGAGCACGCCGAAAAGGGTTACCAAACATACATCCTGGCCGAAAATCCTAATCAACACAAAAGGCTTGAGAATATTTTTGAGAATATCAACACTCAGGTTCACTTCCAGCCCATTGCATCTACACTGCATCAGGGTTTCATCGATCACGATCTGAAGACCTGCTTCCTAACCGACCATCAGCTTTTCGACAAGTACCAGAAGTACAAGCTCAAGAATGAGCTGGCCAAGCGCGACAGCCTGTCGATGAAGGAGCTTCTTAGCCTTAATCCTGGCGATTACGTGGTACACGTAGACCATGGCATAGGTGTTTTTGGGGGGTTAGTAAAATCGAATGTAAACGGCAAGGTGCAAGAGGCGGTTAGACTGACATACAAGGATGGTGATACGCTGCTGGTTAATATACACAACTTGCATCGTATCTCGAAGTACCGGGGAAAGGACTCTGAGTTACCTAAGCTTTACAAGCTGGGATCGGGGGCATGGCAAAAATTAAAGCAAACCACCAAGCGTAAGGTTAAGGATATTGCCAAGGAGCTAATTGCGCTCTATGCCCAGCGAAAGGCCGAGAAGGGTTTTGCCTACTCCCCCGATAGCTATCTGCAGGAGGAGCTAGAGGCCTCATTCCTTTTCGAGGACACCCCCGATCAGGAAAAAGCCACTCTGGCTGTAAAGGAGGATATGCAAAGCGATATCCCCATGGACAGGCTAGTATGCGGCGATGTGGGCTTTGGAAAAACAGAAATTGCTGTTCGCGCTGCCTTTAAGGCTGTTGCCGATAGCAAGCAGGTGGCTGTTTTAGTCCCAACCACTATTCTTGCGCTGCAGCACTACCAAACCTTTAGCCAGCGCCTAACAAACCTACCCTGCAAAGTGCAGTTTATAAGCAGAATGAAATCGTCCAAGGCACAGAAGGAAATTCTTAAAAACCTTGCCGAGGGCAAAATCGATATAATTATTGGCACCCATGCTTTGCTTGGTAGCGCTATTAAGTTTAAGGATTTAGGGCTTATTGTTGTCGACGAGGAGCAAAAGTTTGGGGTGGCTGCCAAGGAGAAGCTAAAAAAGCTTAGGGTTAATGTTGATACCCTCACGCTTACCGCTACGCCAATCCCACGAACGCTACAATTTTCGCTGATGGGTGCACGCGATCTTTCGATCATCAATACCCCACCCCCCAATAGGCACCCCATAGCAACCGAGCTACATACTTTTAACACCGAAATACTTAAGGAAGCCATTGAGTACGAGGTAAGCCGGGGAGGTCAAGTATTCTTTGTGCATAACAGAGTGCAAAACATTGGCGAGGTTCAGCAGATGATCTCGAAGATATGCAGCAACGTATCATCAATTGTTGCCCACGGGCAGATGGATCCCAAGCAGCTGGAGAAAACGATGCTCGACTTCATCTCGGGCGATTACGATGTGCTGATATCAACCACAATTATCGAATCGGGGCTCGATATACCCAATGCCAATACAATTATTGTAAACAACGCCCATATGTTTGGCCTTAGCGACCTACACCAGCTCCGCGGAAGGGTTGGCCGATCAAACAAGAAAGCTTTCTGCTACCTACTCGCCCCTCCACTCGAAGGCTTAACCCCCGAAGCACGTAGGCGATTAAAGGCCATCGAGGAATTCTCTGAACTTGGCAGCGGCTTCAGTATCGCCATGCAAGACTTGGATATCCGTGGGGCAGGCAATATGCTTGGTGCCGAGCAAAGCGGGTTTATTGCTGATATCGGTTTCGAAACCTACCATAAGATACTCGACGAAGCCATGCAGGAGCTTAAGGAGGAAGAGTTTAGCCAATTGCTTACCGATGATAAACCAGATAGTGTTGAGAAAGCACCAGCTTGGCAAGCCAGCAAAACCGATTGCCATGTTGAGACCGATATGGAACTCCTAATTCCCGATTGGTACGTGGGTAGCGTTCCCGAGAGAATGCGACTCTACAAAGAGCTCGATTCTATTGCACAACCATCCGAACTAGAGGCCTTTGAACACAAGTTAACCGATAGGTTTGGCCAGCTACCCGAGCAAGTTACCGAGTTGCTAAATGTGGTTAGAATCAGATGGATTGCGCAATCGCTTGGGATGGAAAAGGTTTTGCTAAAAAATAAAGCCCTTGTTGGGTATTTTATATCAAATCAGCTCTCTCCTTTCTATCGTTCACCTATCTTTGCAGGTATAATTGGTTATATCCAGCATAACCCTAAGGCTTTTCAAATGAAAGAGCAGCGCGAGAAACTCTCTATTATGGCCAAGGGAATTAACAGCACGAACGATGCTTTGAGCATGCTGAATAAGCTATCAGATAGTTTCAGCTAATTTGAACACCTTAAAACCTTTACTCAATTGACAAGCAAGCCTGAAGAAGAGCACAAAGCAAACCTAATAATCGATGTGGGGAACACATTGACCAAGCTTGCTGTGTTTAACAACAACAAGCAAACACATTCGGAAAAGGTGAGCCGGCTAAGTGAACAGGTGATTGAAAGATTGGTGACAGAGCACCACATAAAAAAAACAATAGTTTCGGCAGTTGGGGAATTTCCTGCATACATTGCAGAATTTATTGCTCAACACACGCCCCTACTTCAATTTAACCACACTACCCCCCTACCCATAAAGAACTGTTATAAAACACCCAACACCCTTGGCCCCGATAGGCTAGCGGCAGCAGTTGGGGCAAATACACTTCATCCCAACACCAACGTGCTTTGTATCGACTCCGGCACAGCAATTACCTACGATTTGGTGACCGCTGATGGACAGTACTTAGGGGGAGCCATTTCGCCCGGAATTGAGATGCGCTTTAAGGCACTCAACCATTTCACGGCTAAGCTTCCTTTAGTATCTTTTAACATACCCACACTTGTGGTGGGGAACACTACCGAAACATCAATACTTTCGGGGGTTTTAAATGGTGTACTTGGCGAAGTGGATCGATATATCGATAGCATAAGCGCGCAATATTCTCCACTTAACGTTGTTTTTACAGGTGGCAATTCATTTTTCTTTGATAAAAAGTTAAAAAATAGCATCTTTGTGCATCCTAATTTGGTGCTTTTTGGACTTAACAGAATTCTAAACTATAATGAGAACATATAGCAAGCTGCTGCTTCTAGCAACATTACTTATCACAACCTTTTCCGTTTATTCTCAAAGCCTTACCACTTATTCTCCCTATTCCCGATTTGGCATTGGCGAGATAAGGAACCGAGGATATGCAAACAACAAGGCTCTAGGAGGAATATCGCAAGGCCTACGCAGTGGAAAAGCCATTAACTTTCTCAACCCTGCCTCCTACACCGCACAGGATACCATGTCGTTCATCTTCGATTTTGGCCTTGAAGCAATGGGAGTTGACTACCGCACTAACGATCAGGCAAACTTCAACTCGGGAGTAAACCTTCATCACCTTGCCATTCAGTTCCCGCTTGCCAAATGGATGGGAGCTAGCATGGGGATCCAACCATTTAGCAACGTTGGTTACAGAATAAGAGATATTGAGATGGATCCCTACCTCCTAAGCTCCATTGGCCCCATAAAGTACTACTACGACGGCAAGGGTGGAATTACCCAGTCGTACTTTGGGTTGGCCATTGAACCATTAAAAGGTCTATCCCTAGGAGCAAATATGTCATACTTCTTTGGAGCCATTGAGCACACCACCGAAATAGTTTTCCCCGATTACACTCCCTACACTAACACTAGACGTTTAAATAGCATTGTGGTTAGGGATATTGCATTTAGTTTTGGTGCTCAGTACGAGTTTTCGCTTGGGTCTGAGAAGGAGTATAAGTTTATACTGGGAGCAACCCTCGATAACGAGACCGCCTTAAGCGCACAGCAAATATCATTTATCTCTAATCCAGCAACTAGAGACACTATTCTTTACCACGAGTTCGACAAAGGATCTATCGATTTCCCCCAAAACTTTTCCGGAGGGCTTACCTTTGGGTACAAGAACATTTTATTAGCAGGATTTGATTACTCGGTGCAGGATTGGAGCCAGGCCAAATTCCTGAACGTTAGCGATTCGCTTGGCAAAAGTGAAACCCTAAGAATTGGTATACAGATTACCCCTAACCCCAACGACTTACGATCTTACTTTAAGCGTATTTCATACCGTGCAGGGTTCTATACCAGCAAGACCCACCTTCAACTGCGTGACAATCAAATAAATGATTATGGCATAACTTTTGGAGTAGGTTTACCATTCCGAAGGAGTAATACAACCTTCAACATTTCGGGAGAAATTGGACGAAAAGGAACCCTTTCGAACAACCTGATACAAGAAACCTACGGAGTTGTTAATGTTGGATTCACATTCTACGATTTTTGGTTTGTGAAACGAAAGTATAACTAAAGAATTACTAAGTTAATCATTAAAATAAGGAACGATGAAAACGATTTTAAAACTTAGCCTGCTTCCAATACTGGTTCTCATGTTTGACGTAAGTGCTGTGGCACAAGCATACCTTAACGACCCAAAATTTGGTGCTGATGAGGAAGCCCGGAAGGAATGTGTAGTTGCACTTTCTCTTTACGGAGAGGACTACAAGCAGCGTAACTACGACAAAGCAAAACCAAACTGGCTAAAGGTACTTGAGATTTGTCCAGGGGCAAGGCAAAACACATATGTACATGGTGTTAGGATGATTAAAACCTGGCATGCAGATGCTACTCCTGCTCGCAAAAACGAACTGCTTGATTCGCTCATGATGATATACGATATGAGGATCGAGCATTTCGATAGCAGAGGAACCCTACTTGGTCAGAAGGGTATGGATCTAGCTAGTATGGACTCGGACAGGTACGAAGAGGCATTTGGATACCTTAAGGAGTCGATTGAACTTGAAGGCGATGGATCAGCTTCCTCTGTTCTGTATACCTTCATGGTGCTTACCAAAACTATGTACGACAACAACAAGCTAAGCGCAGAGGACGTAATTGAAACCTATGCACTGATAGCAGATTATCTTGACTTGCAGCTGGTTTCTAATCCTGATGATGGTAGATTGTTGCAGGTAAAGGAAAATGTTGATGCAATATTCTCAACCGCAAATGTTGCCGATTGCGAAAGTCTTCAGAAAATTTTCGAACCAAGAATCGATAACAACTCCAACGACATTGACCTAGTAAAAAAGGTTCACACCCTACTATCGGCTAACCGTTGCGAACAAACCAGTTTTTACATTAAAACGGCTAAGGCTCTGTTTGCCCTCGAACCTACCTCAAACCGCGCATATGAGTTGGCAAGAGTATACGTTGCCAAAAGGGATTACCAGAACAGTGAGCAGTACTACAAGCAAGCAATTGAACTTGAAGAAAATCTAGAGCAAAAATCAAAATTCCTAGTTGAGTACGCTGGTGTAGTATTCAACGAGTTTGGTAAGCCACAACAGGCGCGCTCACTAGCACTCGAAGCTATTGAGAATAACCCAAACATTGGCCATGCTTACATTCTAATTGGGAATATATACGCAAATGAAAAGAACTGTTTTTCCGATGATTTCCAGAAGAAAACCGTATACTGGGCTGCCGTAGATAAGTTTATCAAGGCAAAGCAGGTTGACCCTTCGGTTGCTAACGACTGCGACAGATTAATTGAGGTGTACACCCAGTATTTCCCAGCACAAAGCGATATCTTCTTTCACGATCTGAACCCAAATCAGCGATACACCGTGGGATGCTGGATTAACGAATCGACAACCGTTAGAGCACGCCCCTAAATTTTGGCTATCAACAGAATTGAAAAACGTGTTTTCACATAAGGTCTTAAAGCTTATAGTCCCTACTTTGGTAGGGACTATTTTGCTTGTATCGTGCAAAACCGACATTGAGATGGTGAACCTACTTGCCGAGCGCGAACAGGTGCCCAGCTTAACGGCCAAAAACTTTGAAATACTTCATACCGAAAATGGAAAGCCTAAGCTTAGAATAAAAGCCCCCGAAACCCAGTATTTTCAGCACGCCGAGGAACCATACTACGAATTTGAAAAGGGTATTACCGTTTTTATTTACGACGACTCCCTAAAAGTTGAATCAACCCTTACGGCAAACTACGCCAAGTTTTATGAGGAGAAAGAGCTTTGGGTAGCCCGCTACGACGTAGTAGCTCAAAACCGGATTGGGCAAATACTAAACACTGAGCAGCTCTACTGGGATCAGAAAAGCAAAAAAATATACTCCGATGATATGGTGAAAATCACCTCTGAGGACGACATCATATTTGGTGAAGGATTCGATTCCGACGAGAATTTTGACAACTGGGTAATCCGAAAAATCTCAGGAGTTTTATACCTTGATGATGAGGAGTAAGCTAACCCCACTTGATTTACATAAAAAAACTATATCTTTATAACGAAAATTCTACTCGCAATGAACTCAATTCATAAAGTACTTGAATATATCTGGTTAATACTATCAGCAGTTTGCCTTGTGTTGGCAATTCACGCAACCCTAAAAATTGGCTTTGCCCAAAGCTACATGTTCTTCATCTTAGCAGTTGTAGCACTACTGATGTTTTTCCTCCGAAGATTCCGACGAAAATCTAACGAATCAAACCAAAAATAGCGAACGCGTAAATGGATTATAACCCGGTTATAATTGGTTTATCAATACTTCTCTCTGCTCTTTTCTCCGGTATGGAGATAGCTTTTGTTTCTGCCAACAAGCTTAGGATAGAACTCGACAGGAAGCAAGGAACATTTGCCTCAAGAATAGTTCAAATATTTGCAAAAGACCCTAGCCAATACATTGCCACTATGCTGGTGGGAAACAATATTGCGCTGGTGGTTTATGGTATTGGTATGGCTCAGGTGCTCGAGCCAGCCATAAGTAGATATATTCATGGCGATATGGGGATATTGCTTACGCAAACCATCCTATCAACAGCATTAATTCTGGTAACTGCCGAGTTTTTACCCAAATCGTTGTTTAGGGCTCATCCCAACGCCTTTCTCAACTTTTTTGCCCTACCCATGCTGCTGTTCTACATCGTATTCTACCCCATTAGCAGGGTGTCTACCTGGGTGTCACTGGGCATAATTAAACGAGTTTTCCGCTACGAGATAAAAACGGGTGAGGAGCGTCGAATATTTGGTAAGGTTGACCTCGACCACTTTGTTGGCGAAGCACAACCCACAGATGGCGACGAATCGGAGCATGAGCACGATATCAAAATGTTTCAGAATGCCCTTGACTTTACGGAGGTGAAGCTTAGAGACTGCATGATACCCCGAACCGATATCGAAGCCATTGAGTTACATAGCAGCATAGGAGAACTCACAGAGAAGTTTATTGAGACGAGTTACACCCGTATTCCCGTTTACGATGGTAGCATCGACAATATCATTGGGTATTTAAACTCCAAGGATCTTTTCAAAAAACCACAAAGCATAAAGGCAAAGCTTATTAAGCTCGACTTTGTGCCCGAAACCATGCTTGCCCACAAGCTGCTTACCTCGTTCATAAAGGATCAGAAAAGCATTGCAATTGTGGTTGATGAATTTGGCGGAACCGCTGGGCTGGTTACCATAGAGGATATTATTGAGGAGATATTTGGCGAGATTGACGATGAGCACGACTCCAGCGAATTCATTGAGAAGCAGCTTAGCGATACCGAGTACCTGTTCTCAGGAAGACTTGAAGTAAGCTACCTGAATGAAAAGTATAGGTTTAAAATACCCGAATCGGACGAATACGATACCCTTGCCGGTTTTGTGATATCTAACCACCAGAGCATCCCCAAACCTCAGGAAGAGATCCAAATTGATGAGTACTGCATTAAGGTGGCCAAAATGGACAGAACCCGAATTGACCTTATTCATCTGACCCTCCCCAAGCACGATTAACTCCTCTAGCACCTTTTTTCGAATTAATCCCCGAAAAAGTTGGCTAACTCTTTATGCAATACACTAAAATAGCTATATTCGTAGCCTTAAATTTTTGGCAAATTCTGAACTAATATTAACATTAAATGGCTACACTAGAGAAACTCAGGAATCGCGCTGGAACGCTTGTTGCAGTTGTAATTGGACTTGCCCTGTTGGCATTTATACTTGGCGACCTTTTTGGATCGGGCGGATCGCTATTCTCCCGCAATCAGTTTGAAATAGCAGAAATATCTGGGAAATCTATCCCATACCAAACCTACCAGGAGCGTGTTGATCACATTGCTGAGCTTAACAAGGTATCGCGCAGGGTGAATGCTCTTGACGAGCAAACCATGGAGAATATCCGCGAAGAGGTTTGGAACCAGCTGGTGCAAGAATTTGTGCTGAGCTCAAACTACAAAAACCTTGGCATTGCAGTTTCGCCAAGCGAACTTTTCGATATGGTTCAAGGGCGTAACCTACACCCCATCATAAGGCAAGAATTTGGAAATCCCCAAACTGGCGAAGTAGATGTTGCTATGGTTGACCAGTTCCTGAGAAACTTGGATGCTGACCCATCGGGCTTTCAGCGCGCCATTTGGCTCTACCTCGAGGATATTATCATTAGGGACAGACTTTTCACTAAGTACAATAACCTTATCAGCAAGGGACTTTATGTAACCAACTTCCATGCTGAAAAATCGGCAGCTAGCCGCAGCACTCGCGTTGATATGGAGTTTGTGGTTGAACGCTACAATTCAGTTGCCGACTCACTAATTACAGTTTCCGCTTCGGAGGTTAGCAAGTTCTACAAAAACAACAAGCATAAATTCCAACAGCAAGCATCAAGGGACGTGGAGTACATTGTATTCCCCATCACCCCATCGCAAGACGATTATAAGCTTGCTGAGGAATGGATAAACAAGATAAAGGACGAGTTTAGAAGCGCTTCGGATCCAGTACAGTTTACCAACCTAAACTCCGACACTCCCTACAATGAAAGATTCTACAAGCAAGGTGAGCTTAGTAACGAGGAGATTGACCAGTGGGCTTTCAGCGCAAGGGTTGGTGAATTTACCGATCCCATCTTCGATGGAGAGTCGTACCTAATGGCTAATCTAGTTAACATCGAATTTTTACCCGACTCGGTTAAAGCTCGCCACATACTGCTTAGCACTAATGTTCAGTCGCAAGCCGAGTACGATGCGGTAAGTCAAAAAGCCGATAGTTTGCTGAACGTTGTAAAACGTAATAGAACTCGCTTTGCACAAGTAGCAAGAGAATATTCCGACGATCCAGGCTCAGCCGCTCAGGGTGGTGATCTTGGCTGGTTCCCCGAGGGTGCCATGGTAAAGCCTTTCAACGATGCTTGTTTCAATGGCAAGAAGGGCGACATTGTTCTTGTGGAGAGCCAATTTGGATTCCATATCATCGAAATTCAAGAGCTTGGTAGGCTAACCAAAAAAGTTCAGGTTGCATTACTTGAACGCAATGTGATACCCAGTTCACGTACCTACCAAAATATCTACCAGAAAGCTAGCGAGTTTGCCGGCATAAACAATACCTACGAGAAGTTCACTGCTGCTGCTCAGGAACAACGGTTAAGCAAAAGGCTTGCCTCAAACCTTAGAGAGCTCGATAAGCGCGTTGCTGGCCTTGAGAATCCTCGCGAAATGGTTCGCTGGGCATACAGAGAAAAGGTAAACTCAGTATCTCCAGTATTTGAGTTTGGCGATAACTTTGTTGTAGCAACCCTAAAGGCTGTTCGCGAAGAGGGTGTAGCTCCAATGGCACAAGTAGAGCAAGAGATTAGAGCAGAACTTATACAGGAGAAAAAGGCTGAGAAGCTTAAGGGCAAATTTAGTAGTGCTATTGCAAATGCTAATAGTATACATAACCTTGCCTCTGAATTATCGCTTCAGGTTCAGGAAGCACCAGGGATTACCTTCTCATCGTTCTCGCTTCCCGCGGTTGGCTTTGAACCTGCCGTTATTGCTGCTGCTGTTCAGGCGTCTGAAGGCAAGGTTGTTGGCCCAATAAAAGGGAACTCAGGCGTTTACGCCTTGGTAACCAATGCAATCAATATCGAAGAGGTTGACAAATCTGCAGAAGCAACTCGATTACTAAATCTTTACAAGTCGCGCTCGGTGCGTGAAGCATACGAGGCCATTAAAGAAAATGCCAATATTATAGATAAGCGTTCAAGATTTTTCTAGTAAAAGCCAAAATTATATAGCAAAAGAGAGCAGCCAATTTTGGCTGCTCTCTTTTGCTATATAGTGCTACCACTTCAAAAGGTTTATAGCAATTATAATAACGGATAAATTACATTGAGGTTAGGGGGTTGTGGCTAAATAATGATCAAGTCAGAATTTTGAAGATAGTGAACAGTCTGCTTTGGCTTCTGACTTCCTTTTCCTTCTTTTAACTATCGACTTTCAATTTTAAACGCAAACCTGCCTGTCGGCCATTGCCGTAAAGTTAAGCATGTTTCATCCCCTTGTAGCGCCTACCAGGCTAGCAGGCAGGGGCACAAAGGCGCAAACGCTTTATATTTAAACACATAAAACTATACTTTCTAATGTATTAAAGACGCAACCACACTCTTTAGGCATTTAAAACTCTAGGCACTTT
>NZ_JAANIG010000044.1 GCF_011174675.1 Perlabentimonas gracilis
CTTTTCTCATCAGGATGCTGCTTTACAAAATCTATAAAATTCATTTTCAATAAATTTTGTACAAATATAATATTTTAGGCACATTAGCGGATATTCATATTCGATTATTAATGAAAACAGGAGAACCATAGCCATTGCCAAGCCCCTTTGCTTCCCACAACAAGTCTGGACCGTTGGCTGGCCATTCTTTAAGCAAATTTGTTTCAGCGTATTTCCCAACTGCATTAGACCCTCGAAACTGAGTAATCTCTTGCGCACCCAGAAAGAGTGTAGCTACAAGCTGAATAGATAAGATCAAAAAAAAGTATTTTACATTCATAGCACAATGGTTTTTAATGTATTTTAATAAAGTCCTAATTGTTAATAATTCATAGTAAACTTCCAGTGCATATCAAAACATAAACCAAATCTTTTAACCATTTGCTTATCAAATCATATCAACATTATGATCATAGAATTTTGATGTTTTTGTACAACTCTTTTTTGTTCGAAAATGAAGCAGAGCTGTTCGGTTTCGTTCACCTGAGCTGTGCATCGGTAAGTTTTTTTAAAATTACACTACTGACCGACTAATAAATATAGATTTCTCGCTTCGCTCGAAATGACAGTACTTTCATGAGGTCTAAGGGGTGAGGGGGTGAAGGCGGCGTAGCCGCCTTCACCCCCTCACCCCTGCCAGCGTAACAGCCTGTCATTACGAGCGAAGCGAGAAATCTATCGCATTATTATCATTTTACAAAATACTTAGTCGGAAACTAATGTTAAAATTATACTTATAATTGCACACCATCGCATATGACATAAAGAAAATGAATACATATAAACCTGAATATCTGTCACATATATTTATTCTATGGATTTTAAAGTAAAAATATTTGCATATTCAAAAAATTCAACCTTGCTTTGCAAAACCAAAATAAGCCGAAATATGATTCTATCTATTTATACTATGCATCATCATCATCATTCACTACACAGCGAATGGTGGTCCGCTATTGGTATAGTTTGATAGATTAGAAAAATACTATTAAATCCAAAGTCCGGGGAACTACCATTGAGGTAGATCCCCGGACTTTTTTTGTTTAAACCTAATCCAACTTAAAAATGAGTAACGACAAATTAACACTAGCACTGCAAAAGAAAGGACGACTAAGCGACGGTTCCATTGAACTGCTAAAATTATGTGGCATAAAAGTGAGTAACGGCGGTAATCATTTAAAGGCTGTAGCCGAGGGGTTTCCGCTTGAAATACTGTTACTGCGCGACGACGATATCCCCCAGTACGTGGCCGATGGTGTGGCCGATATCGGGATTCTTGGAATGAACGAGGTACTTGAAAAGAAAAAGGATGTTGAGGTTGTTCGCAACCTTGGTTTTTCGAAATGTCGCCTATCGGTGGCCGTACCCAAAACGGTTGAGTACACCGGACGCAACTTTTTGCAGGGCAAGCGAATTGCCACATCGTACCCAGTAATTCTAGAAGATTTTCTGGCCGAGAATAATATCCAAGCCGAAATACACAGCATTAGCGGTTCGGTGGAGATTGCCCCCAGCATTGGCCTGGCCGATGCAATCTTTGAGATTGTGAGCAGCGGCGGAACTCTTCTTAGCAATGGCCTTAGGGAGGTTGATATAATTATGCGCAGCGAGGCAGTACTTATAAGTAATCCAAACCTTTCGGAGCTGAAGAAAAAACTGCTTAGCAAATTACTCTTTCGCATAGAGGCCGTGCAGAAAGCTAAACACAACAAGTACATCCTGCTAAATGCGCCCGAAAGCAAGCTTAGTGAGATTATAAGCCTAATTCCGGGGATGAAAAGCCCTACCGTTCTGCCGCTGGCAGAAAAAGGGTGGTGCTCGTTGCACTCGGTAATTAGCGAGGACGATTTTTGGGAAGTGATTGATAACCTAAAAGATGCCGGCGCCGAGGGGATACTGGTAGTGCCCATTGAGAAAATGGTGGTTTGAGTTGGTGACCGGTGATCGGTGATCAGTAATCAGTAATCGGTGATCGGTAATCCCTGCCTCCCTTAACGGCCCGCCTGACAAGGGTAGTCGGGCAGGCAGTCAGGCAGGGGTAATCGGTAATCGGTTACAAGCAAACATTAAACCCTAAACTCTAAACTCTATACTTTAAATATTAAACTCTAAACATTAAACATAATTGAAATGGTGAACTTAGATTTCGACAAGCTAAACGGCCTAATCCCTGCCGTAGTGCAGGATGCCGCAACCGACAAGGTGCTAATGGTTGGTTTTATGAACCGCGAAGCCCTTGAGAAAACCCGCCAAACCGGAATGGTAACGTTTTACAGTCGCACCCTCCGCCAAATATGGACCAAGGGCGAAACTTCGCGCAACTACCTTAGGGTAAAAGATATTATTGCCGATTGCGATGGCGATACGCTGTTAGTAAAAGCCCTACCCGATGGCCCCGTTTGCCACACGGGCAACGACACCTGCTTTAACGAGGTTAACCAGCAAAACCTAAGCTTTTTGAATACCCTTGAGGGAATAATTGAATCGCGTAAAAACCAGCTACCCAACGAGAGCTACACCGCAAAGCTGCTAAATGCAGGCGTAAAACGTATTGCCAAAAAGGTTGGCGAGGAGGCTGTTGAACTGGTTCTGGAGGCCGAAAATCCCGATGACAAGAGGTTTTTAAGCGAGGCAGCCGACCTACTATATCACCTACAGGTATTGTTAGCCGCTCGCAACCTAAGCCTAACCGATGTATCGAGCACACTAAAAGTACGCCACACATCCAATGCAAATGCCGATGAGCAGGAAGAAGCGTTTAAGCGGGGCGAGAAGCAGTGGGGGAAGTGAGAAATAATAGAACGCGTATGACGCTGATTTAAAGGATTAACGCAGATATTATAAAAATAGGTGAACAGTAATCGGTAATCAGTAATCAGTAATCAGTAATCCCTGCCTGCTTTGAAGGCCCGCCTCACCAGGGTAGTCTCGGGCAGGCAGTCAGGCAGGGGTAATCAAAATTGAAGTAAATCAGCGTCATCTGTGTTCCAAAAAAATCAAAATCAATGAAAAAACTACAATACCCAACAAAACAGGAAATAACCCAAGCACTAAAGCGTCCATTGCAGAACGACCCTGATACTAAGCAGCGGGTTAGCCAAATTATTGCCGAGGTTAGGCAAAATGGCGATGCTGCGCTTATTCGGCTTAACAGGGAGATTGATAAATACAACAGCCAGCTGCTTGAAATACCCAAATTGGAAATGGAGCAGGCAAAAAATGCTGTATTGCAAGATATTGTCACCTCAATAACCCAAGCCATTGCCAATATTGACAAATTTCACGCTGCGCAAAAGCCACAAGATGTTAGCATTTGCACAATGCCTGGCATATGCTGCGAGTTGCAATACAAGCCGCTTAATCGAGTTGGGCTATATATTCCTGGTGGAACAGCACCGCTACTAAGCACTGTGCTTATGCTTGCCGTTCCCGCAAAAGTTGCTGGTTGTAACGAACTGGTTATTTGCACACCACCTAACCCAACGCCCGAACTGCTTTACACACTTAGCCTTTTCAACGCGCGGGTTTTCACCGTAGGTGGGGCGCAAGCCATTGCTGCTATGGCTTTTGGTACAGAAAGCATCCCCAGAGTTGATAAGATTTTTGGACCGGGTAATCGATACGTTACCGAGGCAAAGGTACAGGTTAGCGCTATGGGTGTACCCATTGATATGCCTGCCGGCCCATCGGAAGTGCTTGTTATTGCCGACCAAACAGCAAACCCTGCCTTTGTTGCAGCCGATTTGCTGTCGCAAGCCGAGCACGGAACCGATAGTCAGGTTGTGCTAATAGCCACAAACGAAAGCATTTTAGATGCTTGCTTAAAGGCGGTTAATGAGCAAGTTGAAACTCTACCCCGAAGGGGTATTGCGCTGCAATGCCTTGAGAATAGTACCGCAATTCTTGTTGATAATTTGGATGAAGCCATAGCCATAAGCAATGAGTACGCGCCTGAGCACCTTATTCTGGCCGTTGATAAGCCAAATGAACTTGCAGAGAAAGTGGAAAACGCAGGCTCGGTTTTTCTGGGGCACTTTACACCCGAATCGGTGGGAGATTACACCAGCGGAACCAACCACACGCTCCCCACATCGGGCTTTGCCCGAAACTGGAGCGGGGTGAATTTGCTTAGCTTTTTGAAAACCATAACCTTTCAACAGCTTACCAGCGAAGGGCTATCATCAATTGCAAAGGCAACCACATCGCTAGCCAGAGCCGAGGGGCTTGAGGCGCACGCACGGGCGGTTGAGAAGAGAGCAGTTGTCGGTAGTCGGTAATCGGAAATCAATCAACCAACCTAAACATTGTGAACTTTAAACCTTAAACCTCATAGACGCTGACAGGTGCTTCACACGCTGTCAGGTCATCCAATCAATCAACCAACCAATCAATCAAAATGATAACAAACTTATTAAGAGATAATATTCGCAATCTTAAACCGTACTCATCGGCTAGAGACGAATTTGAGGGCAACGCATCTGTTTGGCTCGATGCCAACGAGTGCCCAGCTGCCCTACCCAACTTGCCCGAGGGCATAAATCGCTACCCCGCATCGCAGCTTCAGGGTTTAAAAGATGAGATAGCCAAGGTAAAAGGGGTTAAGCTATCGCAAGTGTTTATTGGCAATGGCAGCGACGAAGCCGTAGATTTGCTAATGCGATGTTTTTGCCAACCAGCAACGGACAAAATACTGGTTTTCCCACCAACCTACGGAATGTATGGCGTTTGTGCAGCGGTTAATGATGTTTCGGTAATCGAATCGATTCTCGATAACGACTTCAATATCAACATAAAAGATTTTGAGGAAAATAATATGCAAAGGCCTAAGCTAACGTTTATCTGCAATCCGAATAACCCAACAGCAAACATGCAGAATGCTGAAACAGTAAGGCAAATTATTGAGAAATCGACAGGCATTGTTGTGGTTGATGAGGCATATATCGATTTTTGCCCCGATAAGTCAATTATAAGTTGGATTAACAAGTACCCAAATTTGGTTGTACTTCAAACACTTTCTAAGGCCTGGGGACTTGCTGCTGCACGGGTTGGACTGGCCTTTGCATCGCCCCAAATTATTAGCGTGATGAATAGGGTGAAGTTCCCCTACAACGTGGGCAAACCATCCATCGACATTGCCTTAAAAGCCTTACAACAAGACGATGAAATGATTAGGCGGACAAAGGAACTTATTGATAATAAGAATAGGCTTGCCAGCGAGCTAAAAAGCTTGCAAATGGTACAAAAGGTTTACCCATCGGATGCTAACTTTTTACTTGTAAAGTTCGATAATGCAAGGCAAGCATACAGTAAGCTAGCTAGCAATGGCATTGTGGTGCGCGACAGAAGTACACAGCCCGGATGCGAAGGATGCTTACGGATTACGGTTGGAACTAGGGAGGAAGTGGAAACACTTTTGAATTGCTTAAATGATTTGAACGCTGATAACGCTGATTTTACAGATAACCGCAGATAAAAATTAATTGAAAATCTGGGTTGATGAATATCGAATGTCGAATATCGAAGTTAAGAAAAGCTACATATCGGCGCAATCACCAACTATCAATTAAAAAGACTCTGTACCCCTGTATCTCTGTGTTATTAAAAACAAAACAATATGACTAAACTATTAATCATCGATCGCGATGGAACGCTGATAAAAGAGCCGGCCGACTACCAAATTGACTCGTTTGAGAAGTTGGAGTTTATGCCCGGAGCTATTAGCTGGCTAGGAAAAATTGCTCGCGAAACAGACTACCAGCTGGTTTTGGCCTCCAATCAGGATGGACTTGGAACCAACTCGTTTCCGGAGGAAACTTTCTGGGGGCCACACAACCTCATGCTTCAAACCCTTAAGGGCGAAGGAATTGTTTTTTACGATATCCTTATAGACCGGTCGTTTGAGGAGGAGAACTCGCCCAACCGCAAACCCCGAACGGGAATGTTTAGCAAGTATCTAAATGGCGACTACAACTTAGCCGAATCGTTTGTAATTGGCGATAGGCTTACCGATGTGCAGCTGGCTAAAAATCTTGGTACAAAATCAATATTAATAGACAGTGAATTATATCCTGAGGCCGATTTTACCACCACAAGCTGGGAAAATATCTACAAAATAGTTAAACCACAGCGGGTTGCCACCGTAAACCGTAAAACCAACGAAACGGATATAACCATTACTGTTGATTTAGATGGGAAGCTAGACGGTAAACTTGATACCGGCGTGGGCTTTCTGGATCATATGCTAGAGCAAATTGACCGCCACGCGGGCATAGGCATTTCGGCAAAATGCATTGGCGACCTTCACGTTGACGAGCACCACACGGTTGAGGATATTGCCCTTGCCCTTGGCGAGGCCATTAAGCAGGCGCTTGGCAGCAAAGCGGGCATTGGGCGCTATGGCTTTGCCCTACCAATGGATGATTGCCAAGCAAAGGTACTACTCGATTTAGGTGGCAGGCCATTCTTTAAATGGAAAGCAAAATTTAGGCGTGAAAAAATTGGCGATATGGCCACGGAGCTGCTGTCGCACTTTTTCCAATCGCTATCCTACGGGTTAGGAGCCAATTTACACATTAAGGCCAAAGGCCTAAACGAGCACCACAAGGCCGAAGCAATATTTAAGGCATTTGCAAGGGCGTTAAGGCAAGCGGTGCGCATTGAGGGGAGTGAGTTGCCTAGTACAAAGGGAAAGTTGTGAGAATTTTAAACGCAAAGGCGCAAGATCGCTAATTTACAATAAGAGTATTAGCGGTTTGGCGACTTAGCGTTAAATCTAAAAAATATGAAAAAAATAGCAATCCTATCATACGGAGCGGGGAATGTGGCCTCTGTGCAAAATGCGTTGGAGCGGTTAGGCGTTAGCTCGTTTATCTCTGATAATCCGGCAGAACTAATGCAAGCCGACAGGCTAATTTTTCCGGGAGTTGGGCACGCAACCCACGCCATGCAGCAAATTGAGCAAAGGGGACTAAGCGAGGTATTAAAATCATTTAAACGCCCGCTATTGGGAATCTGTTTGGGGATGCAGCTCATGGGCAAACAGTCGGAAGAGGGCGCAACACAAGGGCTTGGACTAATTGATTTTGATGTGAAGCAGTTCAAAATATCGGAAAAAGTTCCACATATGGGCTGGAACAGCATTGATATTATTGAAAACCCATTGTTTAAGGGTATACCTAATGGCACGTACTTCTACTTTGTTCATAGTTATTACGCCCAGATATGCAACAATACCATTGCTACTTGCAATTATGAAATACCATTCACCGCAGCAGTTAGCAAAGGCAACTATTATGGCGTACAGTTTCACCCCGAGAAAAGCGGCGAGGCGGGAATGGAAATACTTAAAAACTTCATTGACTTGTAAGAAAAATACCGAACAAGGATTGAAGATTGTTGATTTAAGATACGCTCGACAATACAGCGTTTTATTCAAAAATCATAATTCGTTAATCGATGTTCATAAATCATAACACTATGAAACTTATCCCAGCAATAGACCTAATAGATGGAAAATGCGTGCGCCTATACAAGGGTGATTACAGCACATCAAAAATTTACAACTCAAACCCAGCTGACCAAGCAAAAGCATTTGAGGACAAGGGGATTGAAAACTTACACCTGGTAGATCTGTCGGGTGCGAAGGCAGGATATCCAATGCATTTAAGGGTACTAGAGCAAATTACTAGCAGCACAAACCTAAAGGTTGACTTTGGCGGAGGAATTCGCGACCAACGGAGCCTTGAGGATTGCCTTAGCGCAGGTGCAGCACAGGTAAATTTGGGTACGGTTTTAATACATCAACCCCAACTTGCATCCAAATGGATTGAAATATTTGGCCCCGAAAAGCTAATTGCCTCGGTTGATGTTATGAACAGAAAGGTGAAGGTTTCGGGTTGGCAAGAAGAGTCAAATTTGCAAATTGACGATGTTATTACCCGTTTAATAAAAGATGGTTTCACCTATTTTACCGTAACCGATATTGACCGCGACGGAACCCTTGGCGAACCAGCATTTGAACTCTACACCGACTTAATTCAAAAGTTTTCTTCCATAAAGCTAAATGCCAGCGGAGGTGTTTCGGTACAGAATCAACTCGAAAAACTTTCGGCTATTGGTTGCTATGGAGCCATTGTGGGTAAGGCGATTTATGAAGGGAGGATTATGCTTTGAGAAAAAACACTGAGACACAGAGGCACAGAGTAGTTTAAAATGAGGTTTATAAGATGCCGGGTGTTGGTTAACTGCTACCTGTAGTCAGTTATACGCATACGTTTTAATCTTTTATGGGAGCATCTCTATCCCGAAAACGGACAACCAAAAACGGACTAAATTCCTCTGTGTCTCTGTGTCTCTGTGTTCTCTCACTTTACTCTAAACTCAAACTATTAACTAAATAAAATGCTTACAAAACGAATAATTCCCTGCCTCGATATTAAGAATGGCAGAACAGTGAAAGGGGTAAACTTTCAGAACTTGCAAGATGCTGGCGACCCGGTAGCGTTGGCAACGCACTACTCGGCGCAAGGTGCCGATGAGCTAACCCTGCTCGATATAACCGCCACGCTCGAAGAACGCGAAACCTTTGTAAACGTTGTAAAAGATGTGGCAAAAGCCATAAATATCCCCTTTACAGTTGGCGGAGGTATTAGCAACGCCAAACAAGTTGAGGGGCTACTGTCGGCTGGTGCCGATAAGGTTTCGGTAAATACCTCGGCCATTGTAAATCCGCAGCTTATTGCAGAGCTGGCTAAGCAATTTGGCTCGCAATGCGTTGTGGTGGCCATCGACACCAAGCTTACCAGCAATGGCTGGGAAGTAGTTAGCCACGCCGGAACCAAACCCACTGGTCTTTCGGCTACAGATTGGGCAAAGGAATGTTACAACCGGGGTGCAGGCGAAATACTGTTAACCTCATTCACATCGGATGGTACACGGCAAGGTTTTGCTTTGGATATTACCCGTGAGGTATCGGAAACTGTGAGCATTCCTGTTATTGCCTCGGGTGGCGCAGGCAATGCGCAGCATTTTGTTGATGTATTTACCACAGGAAAAGCCGATGCTGCATTGGCAGCCGGAATTTTTCACTACGGCGTGCTAAGCATAAAATCAATAAAAAATGAGCTAAAAGCCAATGGTATAGAGGTTAGGATATAAACCTTTTGGTTGGTTTACTTGTTGATTATTAATAAATACCACGAATGTATGAATTTATTGAAACCCCTGCATTCGTGGTCTTAACACATAGTTATCGTGTCAACATATACCAACAAATCAATTATCCTTTTCGATGGGGTTTGCAACCTGTGCAACGCCAGCGTACAATTTATTATCAAAAGAGATAAGGGCGATTACTTTAGATTTGCTGCCCTACAGAGTGAAACCGGAAAAGCAATAGCCAACAAATACGATGTGTCGGATAATGCTAGCTCCGTAATACTTATTGAAAATGAGAAGAAGTACACCGAATCGACCGCTGCGCTAAAAATTGCAAAAAAACTTAGCGGACTTTGGCCACTACTTTACCTTTTTATTATTATCCCCCCTCCCATTCGTAACAGTATTTACAGAATAATTGCCAAAAACCGATACCGATGGTTTGGTAAAAAAGATGAGTGTATGGTACCCCCTCCTGAACAAACACATAAGTTTATATAAAACAGTACCTTAAGTCGAGATTATTTGGCTAATAAAAAAACCTCAATACGATTTGAGGTTTTCCTCACCCCATTTCTGAAAGAAACATCTACTTCTAATTGCTAAAGGCTAAATACTTTTGTAATGTGAAAAAAAACTAATTAACAAACCTAAATATTACAGCTATGGATTCAGCAACTTTAGTATCAATGATTCTGGCAGGCCCCGTGGGAATGATTATCCTTGTTATAGTTATGAGGGTGCTATTTAAAAAATCTGTACTTTTTAAGATAGGTATTGCTACAGGTATAGCAATGCTGGCATTAGCATTTATCTCAGGACAAGTATCAAGGATGGGTGGCGGTATTAATCAACTTTGGGGTTTCCCTTTACAAGTAATTATTGGTGTATCTGCCTATGTATACGTTACCAAGGTGGTTAAGCGCCCTTTGGAAAAACTTATTGGCAATATAAACCAGCTTAGCAACGGGATTATAGACACCAAAGTTGACACACAGATGATAGAGCGTGAAGATGAGCTTGGCATACTTGCCAAATCTATTCAAAAGCTAAATAGTCAACTTCACTCAGTAGTCGATAATATATCATCAAGCGCCAACCAGCTATCATCGGCCAGCGAGGAGCTGAATGGGAGTGCTCAGGAGCTATCCATGGGCGCCAACCAGCAGGCCTCGTCGGTTGAAGAGGTTTCCTCATCGATGGAGGAGATGGCTGCAAATATCGACCAGAACAACGACAATGCGCAGCAAACCAGCCGCCTTGCCGATCAATCCTACAATAAAATTACCAAGGTTGAAAAGGCATCGCAAAAAAGTTTGGAAGCGGTACGCAATATTGCCGATAAGATCAGCATAATAACCGACATAGCATTCCAAACCAACCTGCTAGCCCTTAACGCTGCTGTAGAAGCTGCCCGTGCTGGCGAGCAAGGACGAGGATTTGCCGTGGTTGCCGCCGAGGTACGGAAGCTTGCCGAGCGAAGCCGTGTTGCGGCCGATGAAATCAACCAGATATCGAACAACAGCCTTCACCTTACCGAAGAGGCTGGCACATTGCTTAAGGAAATTATTCCTGATATTAGCAAAACGGCCAAGCTAATTGAGGAGATTGCCGCATCAAGCGCAGAGCAACGCAATGGATCGGCACAGATAAACTCGGCCATTCAGCAGCTAAACAGCGTAACCCAGCAGAACGCCTCGGCCAGCGAGGAGCTATCGTCGAGTGCAGAGGAGCTTAACACCCAGTCGGAAATGCTTATTGAAGCAATATCGTTTTTTCATATTGAAACAGGTTCCAACAAGAACAAATTTGGATTAAGGGCTTAGAACTAAATGAATGCGGTTAGCCTAGTCAAAAAAAATATTTACATTATTTCAAACCAATGACTTTACTTAACTATAACGTTCTAATTGCCGACGATAACAGAACCTTTGCAAACACCCTTGCTATGCTAATTAAGAATATCTTAGGTAATAAGCTGGGCAAACTCGACTTTGCGTTAAATGGCAAGGAGGCTATAGATATGGCGTTTGGCGAAACACATTACGATATTATATTTATGGATGTGCATATGCCCGAGATGGATGGTATAGAAGCTACTCAGATTATTAACCGGATACACTACAGGAGTACACGTATTGTTGCCGTTTCCTTCGAAAAGGATATGAATTCGGTTACTAGAATGATTAGCGCGGGTGCCGTAAACTATCTGCACAAGGAGAACATTACGATGGAAACAATTGAAAGGCTATTTGGGGTAAACGTTCTATAAATCAACCAGATTACTCTTAATTGCAAACACCGCCAATGCCGTTGAATTGGGCGAGTTAGTTTTTAGCAGCAACTCTGCACGGTACTTCTCAATGGAACTAACGCTAAGAAATAGCTTGGCTGCAATTTCGGAAGTAGACAAACCCTGACAAATTAACTGAAGTACATCGCGCTCCCTCCTGGTTAAAACAATTTCGGGCTCCTGCCTTTTCGACTTGAGCAGCTTTAGTAACAGCTCCTGGGAAAAATAAGGACGGCCATCGAACACCGATTCGATGGCCTTTTCTAATTCGTCGTAGCTCGACTCCTTTAGCAAAAAGCCATCCACACCTAGCTGCACAATTGAATCGTAGTACTGAATATCATCATGCATGGAGAGGATAATAATTTTTACATCGGGACAAATGCGAAGTGCCTCTCTAGAAGCGTCTATTCCATTCATCTCGGGCATGTTGATATCCATAAGGATTAAATTGACGGTGCAATCGCGCAGCATGGGCAGCAACTCCTTTCCATTGGCTGCTTCGCCCACTAGTTCCACATTAGGCATCTCCTTAAGCAATGCTTTAATGCCATCGCGAAGAATACGATGATCGTCAACAATTATTGTTTTAATGGTCATGATAGTTATTACAATTGTGTTTTCATTTCGAAACAAAAACCATCGTTGGGTTTTGTGGAAAATCTATACTGCGCTTTAATCGTGTTTAGCCTATTGATAATATTGTGAAGTCCCATTCCCGAATCACTTCGTCCCATCACCTCATCCAAATCGAATCCTATACCATCATCCTTATAGTTTAATACCAAAAACTTATCATCAACGGTTAGCGATATGAAAACGGAATTGGCGCTGGCGTACTTTATGGTATTATTTAGCAACTCCTTAACTATGCGATAGAGCATCACCTCCACTGTTTGGGCAAATCGTTTATCATCCACATTCTGTTGAAACAGAATGTTTACCAGACTGCCACTTGTCTCCACACTTGCATTTATTGCTGCTACCAATCCGTAGCTAGTAAGGTTATGTGGGCTTATGTTGTTCGAAATTTCACGAACGCTTTTAATGGCATCCTTTACAATGGACCTTAAGTTGTCGTAAAGCTCATTCCTATTGCTTACGGCTGGACGTTCGAGCAGTGAGGTGTACATATTGATGCTTGATAGCAATGGCCCCACATCATCATGCAAATCGGCAGCAAGCTTTAAACGTTCGCGCTCTTCGGTCTCCACAATGGCATACAGTTTCTCCTGTTCAAACCTTACCCGTTCCGACATGTCATGTATAATCACCTGAAAGCTATCGTGCCCTTCGGCCTTCAGCCAATTTACTCCCACCGAGGCGTAGATAGTTGTATTATTGGGGCCAAGGAACTCACACTCGGCTTGACTATAGCTGGACTCCCTAGCCTGACTTATAAGCTCCTCAAATTTATCTGCCGATGATGCGCCATCGAGCTGCTGATGGGGGCAGAAATCCATGAACTGTTGGCCAAGCATTTGGTTGCGAGAGCAACCAAAAAAACTCTCTGCCCTCTCGTTGGCATCAACAATCCGCTGATTGGCCAGAAGGAGTATGGCATCATGGGCATACATAAATATTGACCTATACTTTTGCTCGCTCTCCTTGAGAATCTGCTCCATTTCCTTGCGTGGATCTATGTTAGTATGAATGCCCAACACCCTAAGGGGCATTCCTTTATCGTCACGCTTTACCACTCGTCCCCGGGTTAGCAGCCACTGCTTCCCCCCCGACTTAGTTTTGAGCCTGTACTCAATATTTATAGAGGCTACCTCCCCTCTCATTACGGCACTAACCATTTGGTTAACCCGCTCCTTATCCTCATCAACTACCAGATTGATCCACTTCTCTAAACTTAGGGCAAAGCTAGAGTCGATATTTGGAAATACCTCTGCAGTATTTTTGCTTATATAGCTATTTATGCCATTTAGGTCAATATCCCACACCACATCATTCACACTTTTTAGGGCTAATGATAAACGCTCCTCGCTGGACTCTAATGAAGCATTCACTCTCTTGAAGTATTGATTACTAACGCCCACTACTACCATCCCCATTGTGGCAAAGAAAACAAAGTAAATACCACGCCATACAAATTGATGAGCAGAGATAGCAAACTCGTTGAAATCGATCGAGAAATTTACAAGACCTTCAGAATATGCTACAACAAAAACGATGTAAGTAACAAGCATTAACACTAAGGTAGCTACACCTCTTTTAATTCCAAAAAGACTTGTAATCACAAGGATGATGAATAGAAAAATAAATAGTCCCATTCCAATTAGGCCGTACGTAAAAAGGGAAAATGTGGCTATAATATAAATATACCCCATAAGAATTGATACCCTAAGACTCGGGGAAAATTTACTACGAGAGAAATAAGTAATGGAAGCAACAACAGCCACAAATACCTCAACAATTAGAATGGGAGTAACTCCATACTGTGCATTTCTTAATATTGAAACAGTGGCTGAAGGTACGGATAGAATCATCCCTACTAACAGTAGTGAGTCAATAATTTTATAGTGTATATCTTGAAAGCTTGGAGTCTTTTTCATAAATTATTATGAGATTGTAAAAACAATTATTTTCAATCTAATATAACAAACTTATCTTATTAGATTTATAAATCGAACAACTTCAGGCATCAAAATGTTACTAAAACAAAAACACTATGGCGTTCACACTACAAATTGGGCAGAAAGCACCAGATTTTAATCTCCCCGCAACCGATGGGAAAAGTTACAAATTATCGGATTTTAACGACGATACGCTTGTGGTATTCTTCACCTGCAACCATTGTCCTTATGTAATAGGATCGGATGAGGTTACCCGCAAAACCGTTGAAAAATACGCCCCCAAGGGCGTTGGGTTTGTGGGAATTAACTCCAACAGCAAGAATACCTACGAGGAGGACAGCTTCCCAAACATGGTAAAACGGATGAAGGAACATAAATTCCCTTGGGTTTACCTGTACGATGAGTTGCAGGAAGTTGCCCTTGCCTACGGCGCATTGCGCACACCCCATTTTTACATATTCGATAAGGATGGTAAGCTGATTTACACGGGTAGGGCTGTTGATAACCCTAAGGATTCATCAAAAATCACTGTAAACGACTTGGAGAATGCTCTTGAAGAGCATTTGGCAGGGAAACAAATTACAAAAAAAGTTACCAACCCCATTGGCTGCAACGTGAAGTGGGATGGCCAGGATAAGCACTGGATGCCGGGCGATGCTTGCGATTTGGTGTAGTAAAAAAATGACCTTGTCTAAAAGTAATTATCCTGTATTTCTTACTTTGTTCTTTGTGGATTCTCTGTGTCCCTTTGTGTAACAATATTTTGAAAAGTAACACAGAGCACACAAAGTATGCACAGAGTTCCATTAAGTTACTATCTGGATAGCGTAGTATTTTGTATTTAGCTTTTTGCTACAATTTAAGCATCGACTCTAGGTTGTTGAATCGATTGGAGTAATCGTCCATAGCACGCTTAATTACATCCTGTGCTTCGTCAATACCATACACGTGGGTAATTTCGCAATGCCTCTTCTCTCCAGGCAAATCCTTATAGGTTAAAAAGTAGTGCTTTAGCCTATCGATAATTAGCGCTGGGCAGTCGCATATATCCTTGTACTCTCCGTACACTGCGTCGTTGTTTAGCACTGCAATAATCTTATCGTCGGCCTCATCGTTATCAATAAGCCTAATGCCCCCAATGGGTTTTGCCTCAACAATAATATCACCGTGAGTAATCTCCTTTTCAGTGAGAATACAAATATCCAGCGGATCGCCATCGCCCTTCACGTCCTCTATCCCAGTACGCTCCTTGGCTAGATCTGAAACCTGATCGCCGCAAAAGGTTTGGGGCAAAAAGCCATATAGTGCTGGTACTACATTGGAGTACTTCTGTGGCCTATCGAGCTTTAGGTAGCCCGATACCTTATCGACCTCGTACTTCACCGTATCGGTGGGTACCATTTCAATAAAACAGGTTACCACCTCGGGCGCATCATCACCCAAATCTATCCCATGCCAGGGATGCGATTTGTACCTCAATCCCATAAGCTTACCTACTATTGGATCCATTAACCGGTTCTTCTTCATTTCGATTTTGATTCTTTTGCTTAAAATTTTGCAAATGAACCACTTTTCTGTGGATTATTCAACATCAAAATCAATAAATAAGCTTAAGTAAAGCTAATGACTGTCAAGCATCGGAAACTTTGTTAGTGATTAGCAAAAAGGGGCTACCCAAAAAGATGTTAAGTGGATAGCCCCTTTAAAGCGAAACTCAAATCCGGCTACCCTTCCTCAGTCTTTCTCCCAATTGAATACCAATCGACATTGCGTGAGAGGTACATCACCAGCGCTAGAATGATGAATAATGATATGCTGCCCAGCAACAGTGCATAATCCTGCATCTGCAGCAATATGTAAAGAAGACTATAGAGTATTACTAAGAATCCGGCCATCATCAGCGTGAGCTTGCTGTTCTTCAAAATACTTTGTGAATAACTGGTAATCAAAGCGATAATACCCACACCTGCAAGAATATAAGCCAAGCCAAAGCCTAAGTGTTCTGAAAGTGAAAGTAGCAAAAGGTAGAAAAGCACTAATCCAAAACCTACAAGGATGTAATGAATTGGGTGTAGCTTCAACTTTCTTAGAATCTCAACAAAAAAGAATACCATAAACGTAAGCGACACGAACAGGATAGCGTACTTCATTGATCTTTCGGTGATGTGGTAGGAGTCTACTGCCATTAGAAGACTAACTCCAAATGCCGATGCATCAAGATCCACGTTCCTATTAGTCCATTTCTGTGGATAGTTCCTGTTAAACTCCAGAACCCTCCAGGCAGCATCAAACCCATTATCAGAAACATCTCTGGATGCTGGGAGGAAAGCCCCCTCAAAGCTGGGGTTATTCCACAAGGATTTTAGGCTCACGAGGGTTTCCTTACCAACTGGCACAAAGCTAAGTCTCCTCGATCCTTTTAGCGATATCTCCGTGGAAAATGTAAACGATTTATCAGCCGGAGCATTTTCTAATATATGGTTAACCGTTATGCCCGACTTAATCATATTGTCAATTTTTACCCCTGGCTCGCACTCAAGCTGCCTACCGTTCCAACTAAAACTGATTGAATCGTTTATCCCCCGCAGGTCGGAAATGCCAATGGTAAGAAATGCTCCCCTCCAATCAATTTCAGCGTGTTTGCCTACAATGTCCAATGTAAGCGATTTAAATGAACCTTCTAGTTGCACATTCGCGCTGTAAACTGCCACCTGAAAAATCCCTCTATATCTTACCTCGGGTAGCATTTCTCCATTTATGGTCAGATTCTGTGGTAGGAAATAGGCTAGCTGCTTCTGCTCGTTAGTTTTCGTGTTATCCTTGTCCAAATCGTAGGTGTAGTAGGGAACTACTAAAATGGGACCGGCAATCCTTTGCTCATTTCCCCATTTAGATACTATTTCCGAAGTCGCTTCAGCTTGTCTGGACTTTCGCTCCATGACAAGCGATCTTATCATTGCAGTTGGGATTAGCAGTATGATTGCTAAAAAGAAAATAGTTGCAAGCTTTATTAGCCCCATATTCCTCTCGAAAAATGATTGTGTGTTTAATTCCATGATTGTTATTTTTTTAAGTTATAAAATAGTACTTTGTATTTCAAAGTATGTGGGTAAAAAAATTATTTCTTTATGCTTAATAGATTTTCAAGTGCTTTTAGGTGCAATTCAAATGCTTTACGCCCTTCGAGGGTAGCACGATAGCTGGTATTTGGTTTGTTCCCTACAAACTGTTTTTTCACCTCGATGTACCCCTCGGTCTCTAAAGATTTTATATGGCTAGCCAGATTGCCATCGGTTACATTTAACAGATCCTTAAGGGAGCTAAAATCAACCCAATCGTTTACCATTAGGATTGACATAGCTCCAAGCCTCACCCTGCTTTCGAAATGCTTGTTTAAATTAGCTATTAAATCTTTCATACTTATAGTACATTGTCAGTCCGTACACAATATGGAGAATTCCAAACCCCAACGCCCAAATCATTATGCTATAACCAATAAAAATTGATGATAACAGCCCCAAGCCTATCTCAATTAATCCAAGGTATCGAACATCCCTTAGGGTGTATTTACTGGCATTTACCAACGCCAAGCCATAAAAAATAAGGGTGACCGGTGCCAGCAGATAAATTAAACCGTGGAAAATAAGAACGAGACAGAATAAACCTCCTGCAACTAGGGGTATTAAAAGATTAATCAGCATCCTTTTTGCTGTGGAATTCCAATAGGGCAACCCCTTCCTCTTCGCATTCCGAACGGTAAACATCACCACAATAAAAAGCGCTAAGAAGAGCACTGAAAACCCAATACCAATAATTAAGTAAGGTAATCCAGAAAACGAGACACTACGCTGAATTAACTCTGTAGTGCCAGTGTTGTGGTTGTAGTAGCTTGCAAAGAAAAAATCTTGGCTATATAAATAAACCGCCATTACTCCAAGTAAGGCAAAGACACCAGCAAAAACACCCGACAAACCGCTTAGTGAAAGGAACTGTGTAGATCGCTCCATAATTGACCGGATTTCCCTTAGGCTATCCAAATGCTCATTATCAGTACTCATTTTCTGTTATAGTTAAGAGTTCTTTGAAATACAAAGTAAGCGTACATTTTTATAAAAATCAAATTTTAGCGCAAAAAAATATGGTTATATTTGAAAATTATTGCAGAACCCTTGAACCATCGGCTATGGAAACAGTTTCGAACACCTCGATTAAAACCCTTAAAGAACTTGGGGTAAAATATATTTTTGGTGTCCCCAGCGGCAATTGGGTGGATTATATGGCCGCGATTCAGGAGGTAGATGGAATTGAATTCATACTTGTGAGCAACGAGAGCAGTGCAGGCTTTATGGCTGATGTGTGCTGGCGACTCACAGGAACCGTTGCAGCATGTTTTGGCACGTTTGGCCCTGGTGCATGCAATCTAGCCACTGGTGTTTGTGGGGGATTTCTGGACCGCTCGCCAATGATTGCCCTAACCGATGAGATGGGCGATGATATGCTTAACCGGGTAACGCAGATGAATATCGATCATCAAACGCTTTTTAGGCCAATAACCAAGTATACAACTCGTCTTAAAGCCAATTGTGTTAGAGCAACAATACATAAAGCCTACAGTATAGCCGTGTCGGAGATTCCAGGACCAGTCCATATAGGCTTACCACAGGGTCTGGGGCAAAAGGAATCGACCGAAAAAGATTTTTATAGTTATAAAAGTGATGAAATTCCCAACCCCGATGAAACTTCAATAGATAGAATGCTGAACCTATTCAGCAAATCAAAAAACCCAATTATTGCCCTGGGGATCACCGCTGTAAGGTTGGGAATAGAGGATAAGGTAAGTAAGTTAGTTGATAAATTCGCCATCCCTGTGGTGCTAACACCCATGGCAAAGGGTATGATTCATGAGGATCATCCCTGCTACGCAGGAGTGCTAGCGCATGCGCTGGCCAATATGGTTGGTGAAACCCACCAGCAGGCCGATTTGGTTATTGGCATTGGGTACGATCCGGTGGAGATAAACTACGAGGACTGGATGCCCAGCGCTCCCCTACTCCATATCGACACCAAACCAGCAGATATAGATTCAACAAAAATTGCCCTGGGGTGCAATGTGATTGGCAATATCAAAATTTCCATCGACGCCATTTTAGAATCAAACCGTGGCAAAAAGGAATGGAATCTGAATGAACTTGCAGCCCGAAAACAGGCAATGTTCGATAAGCTAAAAGCACCTAGTAATAGCTTTGGGCCGCGAATGGTTCTTGAAAAACTTCGCGATATGCTGCCCGCGGACGGCATCATGACCTGCGATGTGGGGGCACATCTTCATCTTATTGGCCAGAAATGGAGAACCCCCTCACCCGAATGTCAACTGATGACCAACGGCTGCTCATCGATGGGGTTTGCCATTCCAGCAGCCATTGCCGCCAAGCTCAGCTGCCCCGAGCGTGAAGTTTGCTGTGTGGTGGGCGATGGTGGTTTCAACATGTCGGCGGGTGAGCTGGCCACAGCGCATCGGTTAAACCTAAAGATTGTATTTGTGGTTATTCATGATGACTCCCTATCGCTAATCCGAGTAAAGCAGGAGTTGAAAGGTTATAGACAGTACGGCACACCATTGTCATCTGGCAACAACAGAAGCATCCCAGCAACCTCGTACTTTGGAGTTCCAGTCCATAGGGCTATGGATGAACTTAAATATCAAAATTCACTAAAAGAGGCATTTGCGTCCCCTGGCCCGAGCATTATAGAAGCCTACGTTGATGGTAAAGAGTACGATGACCTGGTTCTAAAAGGCAACCGATAGTTCAACCACATTACACCGCTTTAGGTGTGGCAATTGCCCTATCGAGCCGCTTAACCTCGCGTGATAAAAAGATGAAAGAAATAACACCCGATACCAAATCGGATAGCGGTGCGGAGACCCAAACGCCTGTAAGCCCCCATACCGTGGGTAAGAATAGCAGCATTGGTATTAAAACAATAACCTGACGCAGCAACGAGATAACCGCCGCAATACCTGCTTTTCCCGTAGACTGGAAGTAATTACCTGCAATTATCTGGAATCCAACAACAGGTAAACCCAGCATAAAAATCCGCAATCCCTTTTTACCAATCTCTAGGAGCTCAGGATCGGAAGCATTGAACATCTTGATCACTACTCCCGGAAAGAGTTCCATTACAGCAAACCCCACTATGGAAACTACGATGGCTGCCTTTAGGCTAATACTAAGCGTTTGCTTTACCCTTACAAAGTTTCCAGCACCATAGTTGAAACCAAAAATTGGCTGTGCAGCCATATTAATAGCAATTATCGACATTACAACCAGCATAGCTACACTTATGATGATACCCATAGCCCCTACAGCCAAATCGCCACCGTAGCTAATAAGCTGCGCATTGAAGATTCCATGCACAATGCTTGATGCAAATTGCATGGCAAAGGGCGAAAAGCCAATGGTTATGATGGATAGAATAATTGGCCAACTAAGAGAAAGGTTTGCAAACCTAAGCCTTACAACTGAAAATCTCGATCTGAAATGCCTTAGCACCCAAATACAAAGAATAAACTGCGAAATAATTGTAGCCAAAGCCACTCCCTGAACGCCCATATCGAGGACAAATATGAAAATGGGGTCGAGTATAATATTTGTACCAGCACTTATAAGCATGGAGTACATGGCAATTTTTGCATTACCCTCTGAACGGATAATGTTGTTTAGTGAAAATCCCACCATATTTAGAATGGTGCCTAGCAGAATAATCTTTAGATAATCGTTGGCATACTCCATTGTTTCAATGCTAGCTCCAAACATCCTTAGCAACGGATCTTTAACTAAAAATCCCACAACAGTAATTACCAACGAAGTAATAATAAGCAGAACAAAGGCATTACCCAGAACACCCTCGGCCTTTTGGTACTCCTTTTTCCCCAGATGAATAGATATACGCACTCCTGCCCCCATTCCAATTAGCATCCCAAAGGCCATCATGATTATCATAATGGGAAACACCACGCTAAGGCCCGATAGGGCAATGGCACCAACGCCCTGCCCAACAAATATCCTATCTACAATGTTGTACAATGAATTGATGACAACGCCAGTGAATGCGGGTAAAAAGAATTTCCAAAGCACCTTACGAATGGGTGCATCGGCAAGTAGGCTAATGTTTTTATGTTGATTATTCAATGTGAAAGGGGATTAGGCTGCAAAGGTAAGCATATATGAACTTAGTATTTTTAAATTATCTATGTTTTTGGTCATAGTAACCAAGCAGTCCCAACAAGATGTGCCTAACTAAAAAAGGGACTCCCCAGTATGGAAAGTCCCTTCTACCTAAACCAAAACCAATAACCTATGCATTTGCTAAGTTCACAACCTCGGCCTTAAGTACTGAGGTCATTGCCATATTATCAGCAATTGGGCAACGCTCCTCTATTTCATGCAGGTAAGCATTCTTCTCATCTTCATTCATATCAGCATCGATTTTTACAAACGAGCGAATCTCAGTAAAACCTGCCCTACCTTCCTTGGTTTGCCCAAGAAGAAAGGCCTTATCGATATCGCCTTCAACCTCAACCTCAATGGCTCTGAGCTCTATCTTACGCTGCATAGCAATTATACGACCAATGGCGCAAATGCATGCAGGGAGAGCCGAGAGGAATATCTCAAGGGGATTTGGCCCCTCATCGTTACCACCTCCAGCCTTTGGCTGATCAATTACGAAAGGATGAGAACATCCTATTTCGGTTCTAAAACCAGAACCCATCTTAGCATTTACTTTAATAGTAGAAATCATAGAAAGTGTATTTTATGTGTTGTTATTAATTTCACAAGTAGTAACGTATTTTGTTGTCTTTTGTTTGTACGCATCTATTTATGTATTTAGGTAGATATTTCTTTAGTAACTGCATTCCAGCCATATGATTAGTCCCAATCGGAGTTTCTATATGTTATACAACTTAAAAATAGTGGTAAACACTTTTGTTTTCATCCATAAACTAGGTAATTACATGAGGTTGAATGATTCTGTTCTGGGTATTTAAAATAACAAACGCTTGAGTCGCACAATTTTTTTTGTAATTTGTATGATATTTACCTCGAAAAACTAACCAAACCAAGCTTACCTGTTATGGAAAATATTAGTGTAAAACTCGAAAATTTGGGAAATATATTCCCCAACAACTGGAGCCAAGAACAAATAGCCAAGGGTAAAACAGTGTTTTTGAAACGCTTATCGGAGCTTGCTCACAAGCATTACAGTGGTAAAATTCAGGTAGTACCTAAGGTTCCTGTGCCCGGTTTTAACTGGTTCAACGTGTGGTACACCCCTGGCGTATCGAAGGTATCAACCACTATCAGAGAGAACTACGACGCTTCCTTTGATCTTTCGAACCGAGGCAATCTGGTGGCCGTTGTTAGCGACTCAACCCGCGTGCTGGGCGATGGAGACTGTACTCCCCCCGGTGGATTAGGTGTAATGGAAGGTAAAGCGTTTCTGATGAAATACCTTGGTGGCGTAGATGCCGTTGCGCTTTGCGTTGATAGCAAAGGGAAGGATGGAAAGAACGATCCTGATAAAATAATTGAGTTTGTGAAGATGTGCCAGCACAGCTTTGGTGCTGTGAACCTAGAGGATATCTCGCAACCCAACTGCTTTAAGGTGCTCGATGTGCTCCGCGAGGAGTGCCAAATCCCCGTATGGCATGACGATGCCCAGGGCACTGCATGCGTTACCCTAGCCGGGCTTATTAATGCCTTAAAATTGGCTGGTAAAAAGATGAGTGAGGCCAAAATCGTTTTCTTTGGCGCCGGGGCATCTAACACCACCATCGCTCGTCTTATTATTGCCGATGGAGGGGAACCTAAAAATATGATAATGTTCGACTCAAAGGGAACGCTCCATACTGACCGAGCCGACATAAAAGCCGACCCCAGATTTTATCGTAAGTGGGAGCTATGCGAGAGTACTAACCCCAACAAGGTGCAAACCATGGAGGAAGCCATGAAAGGTGCCGATGTACTTATATCGCTTTCCACTCCTGGTCCCGATACAATAAAGAGGGAATGGGTTAGCCTAATGGCCCCCAAATCAATTGTATTTGTTTGCGCCAATCCTGTACCCGAAATATACCCCTACGCTGCAAAAGAGGCCGGGGCATTTATAGTAGCCACCGGACGAGGCGATTTCCCAAATCAGGTGAATAATTCACTCGGTTTCCCCGGAATTCTTAAGGGTGCGCTAATTGTAAGAGCTCAGAAAATAACTGATGAGATGGCCATTGCTGCTGCCCACTCATTAGCGAAGTATGCCGAGAAGCGTGGAATTGACCCCGAGAACATTACCCCCACCATGGATGAGGCTGATGTGTTCCCTGTTGAAGCAGCCGATGTGGCCATGCAGGCCATTAAGGATGGGGTTGCTCGTAGAGAAGTGACTTGGGATGAGGCCTATCAGATTGCAAAAAAGGATATTGAGTACTCGCGTTCGCTAACACATTCGCTATGCGATAATGGTTTTATTACCGAACCCCCTCAAGAGATGCTACAGGATGCGTTGGAGTATACTAAGAAGCAGATTGAAGGATAATTTGTTTATAAAGCAGTCTAGCCTAGCCCTCTAAATACTATCGTTTAGGGGGCTTTCTCTTTTCCATTTTGGGAACGATATAATCTCCGTAAATATTACCCATGGCTCTGAATATGTTCTCACGAGCGCTTCTATTCAGCTTATCCATAGTTTTAAGCAGCTCGCGCGCTTGCTTTCGGTTGGTCTCGTCCTCGTGAGGACAAAGACTAACCTCATCGGGGAAGGCCAAATGCTGCGAGTATTTAACCAACTCCCTGTCGTGCACCAGTATTAGCGGCCTAATGGCAAAAAGCTCGCCATCGAACATGCTCAGCTTGGGAGGGATGGAGCTGATGGAGGAGTGATGAATCATATTCATAAGCAGTGTCTCCACGGCGTCATCGAGATGATGGCCAAAGGCCAATTTTTTGCAGCCTCGCTCACGGGCAATGCTGAATAGCTCCTTGCGTCGCTTCCAGCTGCAAATAAAGCATGCGGGTTGACGCTGGTCTGGCTTGAAATCAACCACAATTTGCCTAAAGTGCAGCGGAATGGAGTGCTCATTGCAATAACGCTTCATAAACTCCTCGTCGGCTTTGTAAGGCATATCCGATGCCTGTACATGACAAGCCTCTACTCTAAACTTATCGGGTAAACTCCTATTCAAATGAACCAGTAAGTCGAGCAACGCGTAGCTATCCTTGCCCCCCGAAATGCCAACCATCACCCCATCGTCCTTATCGATAAGCTGGTAGTTATAAATTGCTGATTTAACCTTGCTCTCGAGCTTTTTTACGATGTAGGCACTACGAGGATTAAAAATCATAGATAAGAATACAGATTACTTTTTCGAAACCATTATTTGTAGCAGTAGCTCATCGGTATGGCTCATACCCTTTGAGCCCACCTCGCCAAGGTTCTGGATGGTTTTCTCCACATCATCCTCGATAATTCCATCGTTGGATGAGATAACAATGCCCTCGAGGGCAAGTAAAGCCGACTGTATTGCTGAGCCAACACCGGAGCTCACCTTTAGGGCACAGCCCTCCTTGGCACCATCGCAAATCATACCGGTTACGTTACCTATCATATTCTTAATGGTGTAGCCCATCTCCTTACTACCGCCACCCATTAGGTAGCAAACCCCACAGCCAGCGCCAGCAGCAGCCACCACACAACCACATAGAGCCGATAATCGGCCCAAATATCGCTTAATATGAATAGCTGTTAGGTGCGAGAGCACAAGTGCACGTGCCAATTTTTCCTGGTTGGCTTTCAATCGAACTGCTGTAGAGTAAACTGGAAGCGTTGCGGTAATCCCTTGGTTACCACTACCCGAATTGCTCATTACAGGCATTGCACAACCGGCCATACGAGCATCGCTGGCTGCTGCTGTGAGCAGCATGGCGTTATTCATTACATCATCGGAAAGCACGCCGTTATCGACATACTTCTTAAGCTTTTTGCCCACCATTAAGCCGTACTCATTGGTTAACCCCTCCTGGGCAATCTTCAGGTTGTAATCAACGGTTTGAAGAATAAATTCAATGTCGGCAAAAGGAACAGTTGTGGAGAAGTTGAATATCTCATCGATGGAAAGAGGAACAACAATAGTCCCCTGCTTTCCTGTATTCTCGTTTGTTGAGCCATTAATCTCTGCGCTACACTCCAGCACCTCGTCGTTTAGCTCAACCCTTGATATATTTGAATGCTTAGTGGTGATAATAGCTTTAGCCACATTACCATTGCTCCCCGAGCATATTGCCTCAATGTACAGCTTTTCGGTATCCTTCTTCACCCCCACCTTTATCATATCGCTATCTACCAACTGCTTAGCCTGCTCCACCACCTGCGGAGTAACCCCTTTAAGCACTTCGAGGCAATCCGATGAATTACCATATACCGCACCAAGGGCAGCAGCAATGGGTAGGCCAGTCATACCTGTTCCCGGTATTCCCACTCCCATTCCGTTTTTGAATATGTTGGGACTAAGAAGTAACTCTACCTGCTGAGGATGCTCACCTAGCACTTCACGTGCCTTTGCCACAGCAAGCGCAACGGCAATGGGTTCAGTACACCCAAGGGCTGGAACCACCTCGGTTTTAAGCAAATCGATGTAAGCCTGAAAAGTCTGCATTTCGCCACAATTTTAGTTAGATGAGATATTATGGCAAAAGTATCAACATGTATAAAAAAACACATGCTAATTGTCAGGATAATAAGGTGTTTTTAAGCATTAAATATTGCATCCTCGGTATAACTTGCTTATAACCGTTTCACTATACTCACAGCAAGTTTGCAAAACAGTTCGGTAAACTGTACACTATACAAGTGTAAACTCACCTACTGCTCAATAATTGTTGCCCCAATTCCCGTCTGAATACGCTTCTCCAGGGTCGATTCGGAATAGGTAAGTGAGCCGCCAGTTCGCACGTTGGCTTCAATGAGCTCGTTGGCAAAAACCTTGGCCACACCCCGCGAGCCTACCGAAACGAAAGCGCTATCGGCATCGAGGGAAGTTGCAGAAAGGGTTCCAGCAGTGCGAACCTGTGCCTCGTAGGAGCCCACCTTGCCCCCTAATCGAATTGAACCGCCAGCACCAGCAGTTAAATCAAGGGTTTTTAGGTTAACCTCGGCATCAATCTGAGCATTTGTTGTTGCGGCAAAAGTTATCTTATTACCTGATATTGTATCCTGAAAGCTAACACGTGCCGAGGAGGAAGCATCAACCTCCCAAAGCTGGGTGTACGTTAAATAGACCTCAACCGTATAATCTCGGTGAATCCCTCTGCTTAGACCAATGTTCAGCGTTTTACCTTTTACCTCCACTTCAACATTCTCAATACCAATACCACGAGCAATTATTTTGGCCTCGTGTTTATCGCCTTTGGTGGGGTAAACATTTACTCCATTAGTCACCTTTAGCTTATCGAATTGATCCAAAGCCAAAACTTTGTTGAACTCCTGAGCAAAAGATTGTGAAAGCATAAGAGTTAAAAACATCGCAAATAACACTATCTTTTTCATATACAAATATTTACAGTTTATAAATCGGTGTATAATTATAACCCTAAAGGTAGGAGGATATTGTTAAAGCTTAGTAATTATTTTTGATGATATTGATTAATGCTAACAGTATTTAACGTGAACAAAAAATGGCAATTCCTGTTAATCAACTAGTAAAAGAGATAATATGAGATTGTGGATTACAGTAATAATGGTTATTGCCATAGCAATTCCCATTAAAGCACAAGAGAGTAAAAATATGAGCGAAAACGAGCTTAGATCAAGGTTAACCCCCATGCAGTTCTTTGTTACCCAGGAAAAGGGTACCGAAAGGCCGTTTACGGGCGAGTACTGGAATCTATTTGACAGGGGTAAGTACCACTGTATAGTTTGCGATGCAGAGCTATTTGAATCGGACACCAAGTACGACTCAAGCTGTGGTTGGCCCAGCTTTTTCGACTCGAAGTTCAAAGACAATATTACCGAAAAACCCGACTATAGTCACAGCATGATAAGGACAGAGGTTGTATGCAAAGAATGTGGGTCACATCTGGGGCACGTGTTCAACGATGGGCCAAGACCAACGGGTATTAGGTACTGTATAAATTCAGCATCACTAAAATTTAAGCCACTGAATGAAAAGAAGTAAAATGAAACCATCGATATATAGACTTTCGGCATTTCCGCTAAACCTTATCCTGCTGCCCGGCGAAGAGATTCCTTTGCGGATCTTTGAACCTCGCTACAAGCAGCTTATAACAGAGTGTTTGGAAACAAAGCAGAGCTTTGGCATTCCATTTTTAGGTGAGAACGGAATGACCGAGATAGGAAGCGAGGTAGTTGTTACAAAACTTGTTGGGCGCAATGCCAACGAGGATATGGTGATTAGCATTAAGGGAATATCGCTGTACAAAACCATCGATTTTTTCCCTGTGCTCCCCGATAAACTTTATGGTGGAACTGTTTCGGAGCTACTAAGTGCTGACTTTAGCACCACAAATCCCGAGGTTGCCGTTAGGGTTAAGGCATTAAAGCTTAACCTAAGCAATGAGCTGGGTACGCTCATCGTGTCCGACAGCATTAATATGCTAGATATTGCCCGATCGCTCATGCTAAAATCGGAGGAGAAATATAAACTACTTACCCTTACCAGCAAGGTAGATAAGGAGCAGTTCATTATAAACCAACTTCGCTTTATGGAGCTTATACGCTCACAGGAAACAAAGCTCGAGAATAACTTTTCGTTGAACTAGTAGTTCTATATCTTTTTGCTAAATTAGCTACCAGCAAACCAAATGCTGGACTGATGAAACTTCTAAACTACATCAAGCTAACAAAAGTAAATATTGTTTACGATGACCATGAATTTACGCTAAGCCGAAAGACCAAGGATTACCTTATGGCCCTTCTTTCGTCATCATTTATAGCCGCTTCGTATGTCTTCAATACTCATCTATACTCATCCATTGGTAAAAAATGGGGGTTATACTTTTTTGTGCCAATACTAGTAGTTAGCCTTGGATACTTTGCTGTAACACTGGTACAGTATATTGAGTCGAGACGTTTAAAGGACAAATGGTTTCGGTACACAGATTTAAAACTGGTTACCCTACAAGAGAAAGGGGATAATTACAATGTGACCTTTACGCTTACCAGCGAATCTGTAAAAGGTATAACAATAGAAAACGACTTGTACTTTCGGCAGTTTCTAAGCCTAATTAAGAAGAAAGGCGTTTCGGTAACAACGATGGAGTAAAGGTTTAAACCAAATTACTGAAATCCCAGCTGGGTTTCCACTCCTCTTGAGTCATCTCATCCCCTTCACCTACCTCAACAAAATTCTGGTTATTGATACTATTGGGGTTGAAAAGGTTAATGCTTGGCCAGCTATCAACCCCTCTCAAAGTACGCGCCATCATCCTATTCACCTCGTAGGGGAATCGGGCTCCCACCCAAGGACTTGTATTGGTAATAAAAACGTAGGTTAGGCCATTGCTCTGCGATATGGCTAAGGCCGATGTACCTGCAAATGATCCGGTACGCCACTTGGCACCACTACGCGATACCCACCGCCACCCCAACGGATGAAATCCGGGCTCGTTATTAGTTAGCTCCCTAATAGATTTTTTAGAAAGGATAGTCTCCTTCGAGTATAAATCGATGGATAGCAAAAACTTAGCAAGACTTACAGAGGAAATAACCCATCCCCCAGCAGCGCCAAGTGTTCTAATATCATTTCCGCCCCTACTCTTAAGCACTTGCATTGCCTGGCCATCGAACGAAGGGACAAGCTCGGCCTCGGGAACTTCGTAGTACCTAACCTCTAAGGGGTACCTGAGGCTATCATGGTTATGCGCAATAAAAGCATCGAAAACCCCAATGGGGTTGAAAATATTTCTTTTCACATAGCTCTCATACGAAGTCTTAGCCACCCTTTCTATTACACTTTCAAGAATAAGATACCCGAAGTTATTGTATGAGCATCGGGCTCCTGGCGTGAAGTGCAGGCGTTTACCGAGTGTAAACTCAATAATATCGTCTTTGCCAAGTGGCAGTTCCTTGTTCAGCTGCCTAGCAATGGATTGGTTCATAAATAGATGATCGCCCCAACGGGTGGTCCACCCAGCCGAATGATTAAGTAGCTGCTTAACGGTTATTTCCTCAACACGCTCATCGATATAGCCACGAAACAGTGGATTGTTGAGCACCCCATCCTCACCAAAAACCTTTTGGTTCAAACCCAGCTTACCATCCTCAACCAGTTTCATCACAGCAGCTGCAGTAATCAATTTCGATACGCTGGCCACCCTAAGCAAGTGGTATGGCTGCATTTCAATCTCATTCTCCACATCGGCATACCCGAAGCCCTTAGCATAAACCAACTTGCCCTCATGGGCAATGGCAACCGATGCTCCTGCCACACCCCAACTTCTGATAAACCTATTAATTGACCTTTCGAACCACATTAAATCCTCTTCAATAAGGATATCGTTGGATAGGTACTCATTTGAAAAGGGAGTAAAGTCAAATTTCTCTTCAGAGGGGTGCGACCTTAACGAATTGTTAAAGGTTATATCGAATAGAATAAAGAATGTAACTAGTATAGGGGTAAAAATCTTCCGAATCATACAACAACTTAAAAAAATTTAAAAATATCTGCTTGCAAAGTAACTCATATTAAGCAAGAAAGTCAAGTAATTGGCGACTAATATATCAACAGCAAGCAAAGTGGCTGCTTCGCAAATGGCAAAGCAGCGCCAATCCAATAAACAACAATCAGAATTTAAAATGGTTGGAGACCGAAAAGGATGAAGCTACAACAGCGATTTAAGCGTACTAACAAAGCCTTTTATGTCATCCTCGGTTGTATCCCATGAGGTCATCCAGCGCACTTCGGAGCGTTCCTCATCCCACACGTAGAAGAAATACTCCTGTTGCAATTTCTCAATTATTTCCTTTGGGATAATTGCAAACACGCCATTCACATCAACCGATTGGGTGATGGTAACCTGCGGTACAGACTTGAGTTCCGAAGCCAACAGCTTGGCCATTTTATTAGCGTGTTCTGCAGTTTGTCTCCACTGGTTGTATTGGATATAGGCCGAAAATTGAGCCGAGATGTAACGCATTTTTGAGGCTAGCTGCAATCCCTGCTTGCGGGTGTACATGAATCCCTCGGCCAGCTCGGGACGAAAGAATACAACGGCCTCGCCGTACATCATTCCATTCTTAGTGCCTCCAAACGATAGGATATCTACACCTGCATCGGTTGTAAACTGCCTAAAGCTCATGCCCAATGCAACAGCAGCATTGGCTATGCGCGCACCATCCATATGCAGGTACATATTGTGCTCGTGGGCATAATCGGCAAGGGTCTTCACCTCATCGGGGGTGTATAGCGTTCCCAGCTCTGTTGGCTGAGAAATGGAAATAATCTTTGGCTGCGAGTGATGCTGAAAACCAAAGCCATGCATATGCTTCTTAACCAAATCAACCGTAAGCTTTCCATCGGGGGTTGGTACGGTTAGCAACTTGCAACCCGAAAAACGCTCGGGTGCTCCACACTCATCAACATTAATATGAGCCGTTTCGGCACAAATAACAGCGTTGTATGGTTGAGTTGCCGCTTTTATTCCGAGCACATTGGCAGCCGAACCAATAAACACGAAAAACACCTCCACATGCTCACCAAACTCCTTACGAAATAGTTTGATGGCTTCCTCAGTGTAAGGATCATCTCCATAAGCTATGGTATGACCGCCATTTACGCTAGCCATAGCATTTAGTATGTTAGGATGTACTCCTGAATTATTATCGCTGGCAAAGCCTCTTTTATTTGTTGTCATGATGAGTGATATGTTTGGTTGACTGACTGATTGATTGATTGCCTGCCTGCCTCTGGCAGGATTGATTGCCTTAGGCTGGATTGAGTGATTGGTAAACGTTATTCCAACTGCCAACTGCTTTTTGTCAACTTTGAAAAATGAGTTTAAAGTTCATAAAGTTTGGAATAGATTGGTTGATTGAGTTAAAGCATAGTTTTTATGTTTGATATTACTTGTCTAGTCTACCGTAATATTGACGAGTGATGTTGGATAACCAGCTTGTCTTCTGTCTTTCTACTGTCAACGCAAAGACTCTAAGGCGCAAATAACTAATCTGTTAAACACATAAAATAATATTTCCTAATGTACAAAGGACGCAACCAACCTCTTTAGGCACTTAAAACTCTAGGCAA
>NZ_JAANIG010000045.1 GCF_011174675.1 Perlabentimonas gracilis
AACCTTCGGTATAACAGTCACCATCGGTCGTTTGTCCGTTGGTAAAAATAAATAATAAAATTGTAAAAAAAATGCTTGGTTATTTAGGGTTAAAACAGGTTGATACAATTCAGGTGTCCATTGATGGTGTTGATGAGGTTTATAACTCCATCCGCAGGGGGTCATCGTTCGAGCATCTATCCCATAACGTGAGGGAATTGGTCGATCTCTGCAAAGGCACGCAGACTGCAATAATGCTAAATATGGTGGTTACCAAGGAGAACCATTCCGATATGGCCTCGCTGGTTAAGTTTGCTGCAGAAAATGGGGTGAAATATGTCGACTTCACACTTTTAAATCTTGCCGCTGTTACATTTCAGGAGATTAGCTACTACAAATTCTATAAATCGGTTGAGTTTAAAAGCAGCCATCAGGAACTGGAAATGGCAATTAATCAATACCCCAAAGTAACTGTTACCAATAAAAACTTTGCAACCCACAACAGCTTCCAAAAGTGCCCATTCCCTTGGACACATTTCTACATAACCTGGGATGGCTACCTTGTACCCTGCTGTGCTAAACCCTTCCCAAAGGAAATGAACTTTGGAAACATTAGGGAGAAGACCGTTCTAAACGCTCTAAACACCAATGATTATAGGAACTTCAGAAAGATGTGGCTTGCCAACACAGCTCCCAATTTCTGCCACAATTGCCACTTCCTAAACATCGAACCAGTTTAAGAAATAGAAAGGGGAGCATAATCTGCTCCCCCTTGAAGAATATATGATGTGTTAATAAAAACCTTACATCATTCCGCCCATTCCGCCCATTCCGGGGTTACCCATAGGCATTGGGTTTTCTTCTTTCTCGTCGGCCATTACGCACTCGGTGGTTAGGAACATACCTGCTATAGACGATGCGTTCTCAAGGGCCACGCGAGTTACTTTAGTTGGATCAATTACACCGCTCTTGAAAAGATTTTCGTACTTATCGGTGTAAGCATTGTAACCATAGTCATCCTTGCCTTCCTTAATCTTCTGAACCACAACAGAGCCATCCTGGCCAGCGTTGCTAACAATTTGGCGAAGAGGAGCCTCAATGGCTTGACGAATAATCTTGATACCTGTGTTCTGATCCTCATTCTCTACTGAAAGGCCTTCAAGCCCCTCTAGAGCACGGATGTATGCAACACCACCACCAGGAACAATACCTTCCTCAACGGCAGCACGGGTCGCACTAAGGGCATCGTCAACGCGATCCTTCTTCTCCTTCATCTCAGTTTCGGTAGATGCACCAACGTAAAGCACAGCCACACCACCGGCTAGCTTAGCCAAGCGTTCCTGAAGCTTCTCGCGATCGTAATCGGAGGTTGTATTCTCAATTTGTAGCTTGATTTGAGCAACACGCTTTTCGATGGCCTCTTTGTTACCAGCTCCATTCACAATGGTTGTGTTCTCCTTGTCAAGGCTAATTTTTTCTGCTGATCCAAGCATATCAACCTTGGCAGCGTCAAGGCGAAGGCCTTTCTCCTCGGAGATAACCACACCACCGGTTAGGATGGCGATATCCTCAAGCATCTCCTTACGACGATCGCCAAAACCTGGTGCCTTTACGGCAGCTATCTTAAGCGAACCACGTAATTTGTTAACAACAAGCGTAGCAAGAGCCTCTCCATCAATATCCTCAGCAATGATTAGCAGCGAGCGACCGTTTTGAGCAACTGGCTCAAGAACTGGAAGCAGATCCTTCATGGTTGAAATTTTCTTGTCGGTGATAAGCACGTATGGGTTTTCCAGTACGGTCTCCATCTTATCGGGATTGGTGATGAAGTATGGCGATATGTAACCACGGTCGAACTGCATCCCCTCTACCACCTCAACGGTAGTTTCAATTCCTTTGGCCTCCTCAACGGTGATAACACCTTCCTTCTTCACCTTTTTCATAGCTTCGGCAATAAGCTTGCCTATTTCGTTGTCGTTGTTAGCCGAAATGGTAGCCACCTGCTCTATCTTGGTGTAGTCGTCGCCGATCTCAATGCTTTGCTTCTTAAGCCCCTTTATAACCTGAGCAACGGCTTTGTCGATACCGCGCTTCAAATCCATTGGATTTGCACCAGCGGTAACGTTTTTCAAACCAACCCCAATGATTGCTTGGGCTAGAATGGTTGCAGTAGTAGTACCATCACCAGCATCATCGCCAGTTTTTGAAGCAACCTCTTTAACCATTTGTGCACCGATGTTCTCCATTGGATCACTTAGTTCGATTTCCTTGGCAACGGTTACACCGTCCTTAGTTATTTGGGGCGCACCAAATTTCTTCTCAATAACCACGTTGCGCCCTTTAGGGCCAAGGGTTACTTTTACCGCATTAGCAAGCTTATCAACACCTTTCTTAAGCTGATCGCGAGCCTCAATATCGAAACTGATAATTTTTCCTGACATAGTATTGAATTCTTTAGTTTTATTAAACAATTAGTTTGCGATGGATGCAAAAGCTACACAACTGCTAAAATATCCGACTGCTTCATCATTAGGTAATCCTTACCATCGATGTTTATTTCAGTACCAGCATACTTTCCGTAAAGTACCACATCACCTTTACTTACCTCCATTGTAACATCTTTAGTACCGGAACCAAGGGCTACAACAGTACCCTTCTGAGGCTTTTCCTTAGCTGTGTCGGGGATGTAAATACCGCTTGCGGTTTTCTCTTCTGCTTCCATGGGTTCAACTAGAACCCTGTCGGCCAATGGTTTAATTTTTACGTCTGACATATCTTACTTGATTTATTGTTAATAAATGGTTTTTCGATTCACAGCCTTGCATATTACGAAATGCGTGCCAAAGGAAAAATATGACATTATTGCCAATTTGCTGCTGATACCTTACAGCTGTAGGAAGCCGCCTAATAAGGCCTTATAAATGTAAGGGAAGATGAAGTTATGATATTGAGATCGCTGAAAAACAAACCTTTGCGACAAACAACACAAAGGACAAGGGCAAATAAAACAAGGAGAAGAAACGGTGTAGAGTATCGGACAAAATACGATAACCAGCTCGTTAGCAAATACATTAAGTGCAAATACAACAAAAGGGTGTCAGTCTGACAGATACTGACACCCTTTGGGTATTGTAAAATAGTATTACCTATTAATTCTCATCAGGGTCTCCACCATTACCATCCTCATCTGGAGTTGGTGTTGGGAAGGTTGGAAGTGTTGACTGACTTGGGGTTCTGTCAAGTTGCTCCTCTATAGCCGAACGGCTAACCTCACCCCTATCGCGGGGAATAGCAAACGAGGCAAATAGGCTTAGTACTAAGAGGCTAACGGCCAAAGTCCAGGTTGCCTTTTCTAAAAAATCAGCTGTTTTGCGAACGCCCATCACCTGATTTGACGATGCGAAGTTCGAGGCTAATCCACCTCCTTTAGAGTTTTGTACCAACACAATTAGTATTAGTAGAATGCTGGCAATAATAATTAACACTGAGATAAGCAGATACATTGCTAATGATTTTAACGTTTATTTATCGGGTTGACTCTTAATTTCTTCAATTTGACCGGCAAAGTAAGCTTTTTTTTCTGGATAATTCAAACTTAATTTCTCGTAAATTTTTATGGCCTTATCCTTAAGCCCCTGAGCCAAGTATATCTTAGCTAACGATTCGCTAGCCGTGTCCTCGGGCTCCTTAAGCGATTCGAGAGAAATATCTTCCTGCTCCTCTCTTTCCTGGTTGGCCGGTTGACGGGGAACAATCCTTGGGCTGGTCTCAATAAAAGCGTCAATTAGTGCAAACGGATCGTTGGGGTCATGCTCACTCGCACTACTTAGCTCCTTGTAATCGCTTTTATTGATAAGATCAAGAACCGATGGCTCCTCTTGCTTCGGCTTTTCTGGTGCAACAACTTTATCCTTTATTTTGTTAAAATCGACCGATAACGATTTATAGCCATCCTCGTCGAGCATATCGTTGGGAATCTCCAGGGTGTAAAGCTGGGGATCCATAAAAACTTCCTCATCCGTTTTATGCTTTCCCCCATCAGAGGAATCGCTAATTTCTAAAAGATTATCTCCATCTGCAATATCCGCAACCTCTGGCTGAGGCGCTTCATCAACCAATTCCTTAACCTCTTTGGAGTCGTCAAGCATAAATGGAGTTCCCGAATCGAAGGGCTCTTCTTTACTCGTCACCGGCTTCGTTGGGCTAAAACTATTCCTTTGGTTGATATAGAAGAAGAGTGCCTTTCTGTTGGGTGCCAAAGCAGCAGCCCTCTTTAGCTTATCTTTGAATTCATCCGATGGAGCATCCCCACCGCATGCCAATCCCAATACTCGAGCGGCATAAAAGTATGGGTACTGCTCAACGGTTTTATCCAGCAAGCTGATGGAGTCCTGCTCAGCGCTGTAAATACTTTCGAGGCATTTGTAAAACTGTTCCTTTTCCATATCTACCAGTTTGCTACTGCGCTATTAAAAATATCTTCTACTAACTTGTCAACAATTAACCTAACGAGTTCCTGCTCAACCTGAACTAGCTGCTGTCGGCTGTCGAAATCCTCAAAATGCGTAAATGTTCTATCGTAATTCTGCGACGGGTCAATGGCATTCTCAAACTTAACGCGCACTGCAATGGTAAGCCTATTCATAGCAGCCACCTCATTTCCCTGAATGGCCACAGGCTGAACTCTATAGTTCCTAATCTCACCGCTAAACGATAAATCGCCATACGAAGGTACCACATTGAGTCGGGTTTGCGAAACAAACCTATTTCTTAACCCCTCCGACAGGGTGTTGCTTAATGTTGGGTTTACCAGCGGGGCCAGATTCTGAAAATGATCAACACTAACCGATTTAACGTCGGGCGAAATGGATGCTCCAGTAAAAGAGTAGCTCATAGAGCATGAGGGAACAAGGGCAAACATTACAATCCCCAAAACAATCTGTGCAATTAATATGTGTGGTTTTTGTCTCATAAAAATGCTAATCTAAGTTGTACTCCTTAATTTTACGATAGAGCGTGCGCTCTGAAATTCCTAGCTCATGGGCTGCTTGCCTGCGCTTACCGTTGTATTTCTCCAATGCCTTCTTTATCATTTCCACCTCTTTTTCGGCTAGCGAAAGCGACTCCTCTACAATCTCTTCGGTATCCTGTATGTGGGGGTGATTCTGCGGAAACGACTTGGACTCGTACTCGTTTTGAGGTGCATTTGAAATATAGGGCACCTCCTCCTTGTACAGGTTCTTAATTATCCCCGCACTTTCTCTGCTAACATCTACACTGTGATTTCCACTCTGCAACATGTCGAGCACAAGTTTTTTCAGATCGTTCACATCGTTACGCATATCGAAGAGGATCTTGTACAGAATCTCTCGCTCATTGGCAAACGAGGGCTCGGCGGCTGAGTTTTTGGTGATAATGGCTGGCAGTTTCGTTGGGTTATAATCGGGCAGGTAATGAAGCAGCTTGTCGGCGGTTACCAGCCTCGATTCCTCAATTACCGATATCTGCTCGGTTACATTCTTTAGCTGACGAACGTTACCCGGCCATTTGTAATTTACGAGTACTCGTCGTGCGTCATCGTCGAGCGTGACGGTGGGCATACGATACTTCTCGGCAAAGTCGGATGCAAACTTTCGGAATAGAAGGGGGATATCCTCAATACGCTCTCGCAATGGGGGAATACTTATGGGTACAGTGTTAAGTCGGTAATACAGGTCTTCGCGAAACTTACCATTCTGAATTGCTTCCACCAAGTTGATATTGGTTGCCGCAATCACTCTCACATCCGTCTTCTTCACCTTTGATGATCCCACCCTAAGGAATTCGCCAGTTTCGAGCACACGTAGCAAGCGCACTTGAGTTGAAAGGGGAAGCTCTGCTACTTCATCTAGGAAGATAGTTCCCCCATCGGCCACCTCAAAGTAACCCTGTCGACTCTCCATAGCACCCGTAAACGACCCCTTCTCATGACCAAACAGCTCCGAATCGATAGTACCCTCGGGTATTGCCCCACAGTTAACGGCGATGTAACTACCATGCTTGCGAGCACTAAAGGAATGAATTATCTGAGGGAAAACCTCTTTCCCTGTTCCGCTTTCACCTGTAATAAGAACCGAAAGATCGGTTGGGGCAACCTGCAAGCCAATGTCGATTGCTCGATTTAACCCCTGCGAGTTACCAATAATCTCGAACCGTTGCTTTATGCGTTGTACATCACTATTCATACCCAAAAAAATTACTACTGACAAAATTACATATTTTAGCACTAAGCTACAATATGGTTTTCGATTAATTTAACTGCATCAATATTTATCAAAAGGTGATTGGTCAACTGCCATTTTTACTATAATTAACCCAAGCTCCATTCTTATGAGCTTTAAAAAGATATTTATATACAAAAAAACCCTCTGCCTGACTGCAAAGGGTTTAAATGATTTCAAGCATTGTAATACCTTACTCAACCTCCTTGACAAGTAGGATGTATGTGGGGAAGTGATCGGAATATCCCCCAAGATACTGCCCTCCGGCATAGCTACGGAACGGATACCCCTTGAAGCGACCAGATGGCTGCTGCAAGAACTTCTTATTGAAAACATTGGCCCTGTAAAAGCGATACGACGAGTAATCGGTCTCAACCAATGGTTTGGTCACAAGAATCATATCGAACAAACTCCAGGTGTCGCGCCAAGCAAGGGTGCCAATACCTCTTTTGTAGAGGTTATAAAATGGGTTGTATAGCTCATCGCCATTCTTCATCTTGTCAATCTCAGGAACGGCCTTCATATATTTGGTAACGCTCACGTTGTCGGGGTTATCGTTAAGGTCGCCCATAAAAATAACCTTTGCGTTGGGGTCGGCAGCTTGAAGTGAGTCGATAATATGACGGCCAAGCTCTGCAGCAGCAATCCTCAATGGCCGGCTACGGCTCTCTCCTCCCCTACGCGATGGCCAGTGGGTGACAATAAAATGAACCATTTCACCATGCAGCTCACCAGATACCAGAAGCTGATCGCGAGTTCTAAAATTATCGCGGCCCGGAATTGTAAGCCTATAGCTTTTACTATTTGTCACCTTAAAATACTCGGGCTGATACATTAAGGCAACATCAACACCTCTGGCATCGGGGCCATAATGATGAACTACCTGATAGTTGCGTGAGGCAATGGCTTTACGCTTGGCCAAATCTTCAAGCACAGTTTCGTTCTCAATTTCAGCAACACCAAGCACAGCTGGCCCATGCGGGGTAAAATCGGTTCCAATCTCCGAAATAACCCTTGCAAGGTTATCAAGCTTCTCGAAATACTTAGGCGTATTCCACTTGTTTGGTCCCTCTGGGGTAAATTCAAAGTCATTTATTCCCTTAGTGTCAAGTGTATCAAAAAGATTCTCGAGATTGTAAAACGATATGCAAACAACCTTAAACTCTTTCTTTTGCTGAGCATGGCCTGCAAACGCAACACTTAAAAGTATTGCTATAACGAATATTCTTAGTGTATTTACTCTTCCTACCAATAGCATAGTAATGTTAGTTTTATGTTACACCTAAACTGAATAAGATTACTGCTTACTCCGATTAGGAATTAAAAAGAAAATGGGGGTAAAGATAGTTTAAAATTGGATTTTTTGAATGCAATCTCGACTATTATATCTATTTTTATCACCCCTTTTTTTAGGGGTATTTTATTTAATTAACTTCTTTTAAGATGTTTATGAGAAAATCTGTTCTACTTACATTCATGCTTCTTGCGCTAACCCTTGGTGGTTTTGCGCAGGTAGATACCACAGCAGTTGACACTAAAGAGGATTTTATCCCTATTATCACGCTTTCAGCTTCCGATTTTGAGACTGATGATGAGGTGCATGATATATCGGGATTGCTACAAGGTTCACGCGATGTCTTCATGTCAACCGCAGGGTTTACTTTTGGTTCCGCCCGTTTTAGGGTGCGAGGCTACAACTCTGAGAATTCGACAGTCCTAATAAATGGTGTAACTGTTAACGACCCCGAAACAGGTCGAGCGTTTTACTCCACTTGGGGAGGTCTTAACGATGCTATGCGCAATACGGTAAACACCATTGGTTTAGCCCCCTCGGAGGTTACCTTTGGTGGTTTTGGAGGTACGAACAATATTGAGATTAGACCCTCGCAAAACCGTACCGATACACGCGTAACCTACTCTGCAGCAAACCGAAACTACAGAAACAGGATTATGTTTACACACTCTACCGGTATTGTTGACGATTCGTGGGCAATGACCATATCTGGATCGCGCCGCTGGGCACAACAGGGGTACGTTGAGGGAACATTCTACGATGCGTATGCATACTTTGTAGCACTTGAGCGTAAGCTTAACGAATCACACAGCTTCACCTTTACTGCATTTGGAGCGCCCTCCAAAAGCGCTCGTTCGGGTATTGCAGTTCAGGAAGCATACGATTTAACAGGAAACCAGTTTTACAACCCCAACTGGGGCTACCAGGACGGCAAAGTTCGTAACGCGAGGGTAAACAACTACCATAAACCCATGATGCTTTTAACCCACTACGGGAACTTTGGCAAAACTACGGTTACATCAACAGCAGCATACTCATTTGGACGCGGTGGAAACACTGCCCTGAACTGGCGAAATGCTTCTTCTCCAACCTGGAGTGATGGGTCAACCATCAACTGGCTTGTGGGATCCGACCCTCGCCCCGATTACTACCGTTACCTACCCAGCTACTACGAGGGTGTTGACGACTACATGTTCAATAAGCTAACCGATCTGTGGCAAAACGATGAGAAGTTCCGCCAGATCAACTGGGATCATATGTACTTTGCCAATTCCGATGAAATTTCGGCTGACGACCCAACTGGCGGCAAACGCTCAAAGTATATGCTTGAAGAACGCCGTAACGATCACACTCAATGGATATTTAATACCAATGCCCGTCACCCTCTTACCGACAGAATAATCCTAACGGGGGGAGCCAATGTTTCGCTCTTTAAGGGGAACCAGTTTAAGGTAGTAAACGACTTGTTGGGAGGCGATTGGTGGAAGGATGTTGACCCATTTGCCGAGCGTGATTTCGACGACGAAAACTTTTACCAGAACGACCTTAACAATCCAAATCGCCTTGTGAAAGTGGGCGATAAGTTTGGATACGACTTTACAGCCAACATCAATCAGTTGGATGTTTTTGCTCAGTCGGAGTTCTCATACACTAAGGTCGACTTTTTTGTTGCTGCAACTCTTTCGCACACCTCGTTTTGGCGAACCGGCCATATGCGTAATGGTCGATTCCCCGACAATTCCTATGGCGACTCCGATAAAAACAACTTCCTAAACTATGGAGTAAAAGGTGGCGCTACCTATAAGTTTTCGGGCCGCCACTACTTCGATGTGAATGCTGGTTACCAAACCCGCGCACCTTACTTCCGCAACTCATATATTTCGTCACGCGTAAGAGATCACGTAGTAAACGGACTAAAGAGCGAGCAGATACTAGCAGCAGATGCAAGCTACGTGGTTCGCGCACCACTAGTTAAGTCGAGGTTAACCGTATACTACTCCGAAATAATGGATCAAACCTGGAATAGAAGTTACTACCACGAGGGATACAACACCTTTGTAAATTATATTATGACTGGTGTTGACACCAGAACTATGGGCGCAGAACTTGGAGTTGAGGTAAATGTTACCCCGGATATAACTGTCAATGCAGTTGGCGCATGGGGGCACTATACATACAACTCGAGGCCTGTTGTTTCGGTTGCCCGTGATAACGACTATGAGCTTCTTGCCGAGAACCGCACGGTATACTTCAAAAACTATCGCATAGGTGGAACCCCACAGGCAGCAGCATCGGTTGGGTTTAGGTACAACTCGCCCAAATACTGGTTTGTGGGATCAAACTTCAACTACTTTGGGAAAATATATATTGAGCCCACCCCCGATAGAAGAACCGAAGAGGCTCTTGAGGGGCTTGTATCAACAGATCCTGAGTGGAACAAGATTCTGGAACAGCAAAAGATGAACGATGGCTACACTCTTGATATTTTTGGAGGAAAATCATGGCGAATTGCCAACAACTACTACATCCGAGCTAACCTTAGTGTAAGCAATGTGCTGAATAATCAAAGTTTAACCGTTCTCGCTTTTGAACAGCTACGAACCGACTACAGGGATGTAGACCGGTTCCCGCCCAAAATGGCCTATATGTACGGGACCAACTTTTTCCTTAATGTTAACTTCTCATTTTAATTCAATTTTACTTGTAAATACATTAACATCTATATATTATGAAAAGATTTAGCTTCAAACTACTAGCCGTAACATTACTTGTTGCCGTTGCTGCTTACAGCTGTATCGACGATAAGTTTGATACTCCTCCAATTGTTGAACTCCCCGAGGGCTCTGTTCTAACAATCCAAAAGCTCAAAGAGCTTTGCCCTCCGGGCAACACCTATAAGATTAACGGTGACTCGTCGCTTTACGCCGTGGTTACCATGGACGAGATGTCGGGTAATATATACCGCAACATCTTTGTGCAGGACAATTCCGGCGCTGCAAACCTTAGGTTTGGCTCAACTAGTGGCCTATACGAGGGCGACTCCATTAGGCTTTACCTTAAGGGTGCTGTACTTTCATGGTATAACAACCTATTCCAAATCGACTCGCTGCATGCCGATTACAACGTGGTGAAGCAAGCCACCGAAAGATTCGTTGAGCCAGAGGTGGCCACCATTAGCCAAATTAATTTGGATAAAGACTACTTCCAGTCGCGCCTTGTAAAAATTGAGGATGTACAGATTCGGGCATCGGACACAGCCAGTATTTGGGCACCCTACCAGCAGTATGGCGAGATTTATATTGAGGATACCCTCGGCAACAATATGATGATTCGTACTAGCGGTTACGCCAAATTCGCAGGCGAGAATGTTCCTAACGGATATGGATCAATTATCGCCATTGTTGGTCTTTATCGCGAAACCGTTCAGCTTGGCATTCGCCGAACCAGTGAGGTAAAACTTGATAGCGAGCGTTGGATAGACGGAAATGCTGGGGATTCGCAAGGAACTGGAACATTTGAAGATCCATATAATGTGGCCGCTGCTATAACCAATAACTCTGGTGCGGACAAATGGGTTGCTGGATACATCGTTGGTGTTTACGAAACTATGGATGAAAATGGTAATAACCTTTCGGAATTTAAACCTTCATTTGAGGCTCCTTTTCATACAGATGCCAATATTCTAATTTCAGACAATCCTAATGAAACAAGTTTATCAAACTGTCTCCCTGTTCAATTACTTACAGGTACAATTCGTAATGTTGTTAACCTTAAGAATAATGAAAATAATCTTGGTAAAGAAATTAAGCTAAGAGGCAATCTTGAGTCTTACTTCAGTATCTCTGGGTTAAAAGGAACTAATGGCTACTGGTTAGATGGTGATGGTATAAACCCTGATGATGATACGCCAGGAGAATTAGAGGAAATGTCTATTGCCGAAGTTAGAACACTATTCCAAGGTTCAAACGTTACAATACCTGCAGGAAAAAAGGTTATAGGTACGGTAATATCCGATAAAGATGCTCAAAACATCCACGGCAATAACATACAAATTGTTGATTCAGAAGGAACAGGGATTGCTCTTAGGTTTACAGCGGCTCACGCCTTTGTACTGAATGACAAAATTGAGGTAAATATTTCTAACACCTCGCTTGAATCATACAATGGCTTACTTCAGGTTAACAACGTTGCCATATCGAATGCAACCAAAATAGGTACAGGTACTGTTGAGCCTATAACGCTAACAATTAACGAGATTAAGTTGAACTTTGAGCAGTACGAGTCAAGGCTAGTAAAAATTGTTGATGCAACTATAACTAATACCGGAGGAACATATGGAGGTAATTCCGGAAACTCAACAATCAGTGATGCATCTGGGCAAATGGTTCTTTACACAAGATCCCAAGCCTCTTTCGCATCAACCTCAATTCCCGCTAGCCCCAAAACAGTAGTTGGTATTATGTCTGAATATAGCACTTCAACAAATCCGAATAACTACCAGATACTAATTAGAAACCTGAACGATATCCAGTAATTGATATCCATTATGGATTATTTATTCAGAGGGGTGCTTACTTGGTAGGCACCCCTCTCGTTATGTTTAGCCACCAATGAACCAAGGTAAAATCATATGTGGCGGCAAGTGATCTCAATAGAAAAGACACCCCCAAGAAAACGTAAAAAAAGCCCCGGATGGGGCTTTCTAATTCCATATTAAGGCATATAAAGTACTACCAGCTAGTAGTATAAGTATGGTTATATACCCTATAAGTTTTACGCTCTCCGGTTTTATCGGAGGTAAAGTGAATGTAACCCGACAGCATCGATATGCGGCGCCCCGAGGTGGTGGTGGCCTCAGCGTTGAGCGGCTGGTTAATATTAAGGGTTAACGAGTGATTGCCCTTACCAGAGTATTTCTGGCCAACATTATCAATGGTAATTGGGGGTTGACCCGATAGCTCCAGCTCAACCTTGTTGATGGTGAATGGTGCGTCGTACTTAGCCACTACGGTTATACTAATTTGCGACGAGCCAATGGTTCCCTCGTCGGTTGATGTAGCCGTTAGGCGAATGGGCTCATTCACAAATATGGCGGCTTTATCAGCTGTAATATCAAAGTAAAAGTTCTTCTGTACGTTGTTGTTCCCAAAGCGATAGGAAACAAGGATATTGTTTTCGGGATCTTCGTAGCAGTTAAAGTAGTCATACTTAATTAGCGTATGATCCTTGTTGTTTACAGTGCTAGTAATACGTGCGCATTCCGATCGAACCGTTGGGCGTCTTGCAGTATTTACAAACTTATCGCCAAGCCTTAAGGCATACTTTAGCTCACCCAGGCCGCTCTCCAACTCAACCAGCTCAATGCTTCGGTACAGGTTAGTATAGCGAGTTATTCCAAGGTTGGCTTTGTCCTTTCGGCCATCCATAAAGTAATCGGCAAGAATTCGGAGTTCGCCAATATTCTTCTCAATATCATCCAGGTTAGTGATGTTGTCGGCAGCAGCTACAAGCTCATCGAGCTGGCGAGTCATCTCCTGATCTCGCTTTTTGAACTCCTCGACAAGCTTCCATATCTCGGTTCTGGGGAATGGATATTTAAGGTGATAGTTAAAGCGAACAGCCCTAGTACCTCTATCCTCCAGCTTTTCCCAGTAGAACTCCTCTACTCTCGACAAGGAAATCCCCTGTAGAAAAGGTACAGGCCCCGAGGTGGTGGTGGTGGTGGTGGCAAAATTCTCGAGATACGACGAGATGTTGTTTACGGTGGTTTCCTGAACCTTCATCTCCGACGTGGTTTGAACATTCTCGGCCACTGCACTTACAATCTGCTCCTTCACCATATTCAATGCATTCTGCTGTGCTTCCTGTACTGTCGATCCACTGCCAACAGTGATAATGTAATCTTTTTCAAGCCCGTTTATCCAGCCTGGTTGTCTTCTGCTACTCGATTCAACTACCCTAGTTTGTGCAACACACACTACGGTAAGAGCAAATAGAGGAAGTATTAGGAGTACTCGTTTCATCATTGGGTAGATTTTGATGGATTTTTTCTTAAAGCAGTAATTAGAAACGTATTGCTTTGATAATGCAGTTACTATTTGATGAGAGAACTAAAAAAGAAAAAAACCAGCAACCCATTTGGGTTGCTGGAATACAAACTCTAACTAGGGACGCTGATTGGCAAGGTTTTCCATCTCCTGATTGAAGATATTCTCAAACTTCATCTTGTCATAATCAAGACGAAGCCTGTCGTCCTTACTAATGCTATTGTTAACATTGTTTAGCAACTCATCCTTGGCTATTTCAACGGCCATATACACAACGTACTTACCCTCAAGTTGACGAGTCTCTTCGCAAATTACTGCCATGTTGTTAAGCTCTTGGTTAACAACTGAGCGAGTCATATCCTCGAATTTCTCAGCAAACTCATTGGCATCACCCACGGTGATATCCTGAGTATAACGATCGGTAACAGCTTTAATAGTACTGTTAATACCAGTTGCTAATGCAGCACGTGCATCAACACTTGCCTTACGCTTAGCAGTGCTAAGGTTAGTGCTCTCGCCCATTCCAGTTCCACGGAAGTGAGACCTGTCAGCTGCATACTTGCTACCAGCGCAAGGGATTTCAATTTTTTTACCAAGGCCATCAGAGGTTTTCTTTCCGCAGCTAGCGAAGGTAAATGCTCCTGCAATTACAACAATTGCAAAAAGTGCTTTAATCAGTTGAAGCTTTTTCATAATGTTCGAAAATTTAGGTTAATAGAAATGATTATAAAAAAAATTAAGGTTAAAAAAATATCTTTACTATTCTAGTTTTTGTAAAGCCAACTCCAGTCGAAGTTTTGAGATGCCCCATAGTAAGCCCATGATTTGGCCACATCGCGTCCGGCCTCAATCTTCATCTTTTGAATATCGATGCTATCGTCGTACTGCTTCATTTTGAAGCCCCAAGATGAACCTCCCTCGGCTTCAACAGCAGATGTTACAGTAGAAACAAGCTGCTGTGCATCCTCGTAGCATCCCATATCGGGTGTAATCTTTCCAAGGTTCTCCTCAACTTTCGATAGCTCTTTGCCTGCCCAAGCAGCCCTTGCTGCAGATAAGTACTCGTTGCACTGTTGGTCGGCATACTCTTGGTAGATATCAATGGATATCTGCATACACTTATCGTAACATTCGCGGCTCACATCGGGTACCGACATCAGGGTGAATAGAGCCTCCTCGTAATTCTTTTGGCCAGCAAGAGCCTGAGCTGAGGATATTACAACATCGCACTTGGAGTTGTAGTACTCTATGATCTTCTCCTTGCCCTTCTCAACAAACCCACGGAACTGTCCGTGACGAGGATTAATCCCGTTAAGCGCTTGGGTATAGGCTCTCTCCTCGGTATTGCCAACGCCACGAACCTGAATGCTGGTTTGGCTGTAGATATTCTGCGTAAGCATATCAACAATATACAGCGTAACATCCATTGTTAACGACACCATAGGTGGGGCAGTTGGTGTAACATCCTTGTTAATGATAGATAGCATGGGCACCATAACAAACTGCGCATTTTCGGTTGCTCCTAGTCCATTTAAGGTTGCAATCTGCATAAGCCTATTCTGTAGGTTACGCTGTGCGCCACCGGGTACCCCAGCCTCATCGGGAACAATTGCCGCTATGGCAATACGCCCTAGGTCGTCAGTTTTGCCTAGGCTACTCTGAGCCATTCCCGTATATGTGAGGGCAAATAAGGCTAATAGTATTGTAAGTTTCTTCATCATTGTATTAGGTTAAGTTCTAAAGTTTTACTTCTACAAGCAAACCCCGTGCCGAACAATTAAATTATTTAACAAACTTTAATTATTTGAGGTTGGGATTGCACCTAACTACTTCTCGCCCACTATCAACCAAGCCTCACCTAGTCCTCGCATATAGATCTTAGAATCGATTTGGAAGTTGTCGCGGAGATGGCGGCTAAGCCCGCTTAACCATCTACGGGTATCAACGGCACGCTCACGCCCACGGCTATCGGTTTCCATCATGGGGATACGCACCTGTTCAAACCTCATCTGGTTATCGCTAGCATCAGAAAGGCTGAATCGACCCGACACGGTATTATCAAAGAACCAGTTCTCGATATGCTCCAACAGTTCCAACTCTTCACCTTGGTAGGTATAGTAGGTCTCAAGGTTATCGAACCAGCTGGCAAATCGCCTAATGTTAACCCTTACCTCACGGCCAATGTTAAACATCTCGTCGAAATGGCGCTGAAGGCCTGCATTAAAACCATCCATATGGCTTAAAACAGCCTCCTCCAGAAGTAGCTCTGGCGATGCGGCAGAAGATGGTGCACCTGCTCCTGCTGCTCCTGATATTTGTTTAGATGTATAAGCATCGAGTCCACGTAGGTTAAAGCTTATATAACGGTGTGGACCTTGCCTTTTAATGTCGAAACTTAAATCCATTATTATATCTGCCTTGGCTGTACGCTTCAACATATCAACTGGGCTTTCGGCCAGTTCGGAACCTGAGGTAGATGACATAAGCATAGCCGCCTCGGCAGCTTCACGCTCTAGGTTACGCAATTCCATCTCAAGATCCTTTAGGGGGAATCCTCTATCGGCCATGATCTGTCCCATCTTGGTAATAACCAAGCGTAAGTCGGCATCGTTTTGCATAGCCGCCTTGTAATCGGGTAGGGTTTGTTTAGCCCCCATGCTCTCGAACTCGAGCTTATATCCACGGCTAATACAGTACTGGTCGCTAGGCACCACCATGATGGTGGGCTTACGTGCTTGTCCCAACAGGGTTAAACTTACAAGCGAAAGGATGAATATGCTAAATAATTTCTTCATAACTATTAGTTTTCAGATGTTCGTCAATTTGAAAAATAAAATTATACTTGGCGTTAAAACCCTGTGCTTAGGCTACGAGCTATGCCATCGGCTTCGAGCTGCTTACGCAGAGCATCATACATCACCTGAGCATAAATGGCCACCTTGTAAGTTCTACGATCGATCTGAAGCCTATCCTGTCCACTAGGCATTCCATCGGTAGTCATAGTTATAAACTGAAGATATTTACCTCCAGGGGAGAAAAAGGTCTCGAAGTACTCGGCATGCTTATCGCCAGCATTGGGGTCGGTGAGGATTGCGGGAGTTGCCGCTGCTCCATGGCCACCGGGTATTCCTTTAAATATAACAGAAGCAACAGCATTCATTTTAGCCTCAATAACAGCATCCTCAACTCTGCGGCCAAAGCCCCACACCTTCATAACCTTGGTTCCATCCTGGCCAACGCCCATAATTTGAACCTCGTAGTTGTAGTTACTGCTGTAGTGAGCCTTCTTCTCTTTCCGAGAGTATCTCTCCTGAGCATTGGACATATGCCCAATGGCAAATAAAAAGACTAAAAAAAGGGATAGATAACGAAGCGTTTTCATAGCGAATATGTTTTTAGGTTAGTAAAACTAATTAATAATGTAACTTTAGAAGCCTAGCTTTGCACCAATCATCATTGCAGGACCACTTCGGTTAAACCTTGAGTCCCAACTCCAACCAAGGCTATTTCCATCCTCATCAGTAGCATCGCCAAAGCTATACGCACCCAGTCCTCCAACAATTTGGAATCGATGAGTCAAATTTAGTGCCAAATTTGCACCTATACGTACGTAAAGCGCGCTAATATCCTCATCGTTTCCAAATACACTATATGATGTTTGCTCAAGACCCAATCCTACATAGGGTCTAAGCTCAATATTGCGCATAAGCTGTAAACCCTTGGCTAAGCCGCCTCCGTAACGGAGCATAGCATATGATTCACCATTAGAAACCGTAATATCTTCAGCAGTATCGGCACCTCCCTCAACATAAACAAAGGTTGAACGAATGCCTATGAAACTTCCGATGCGATAGTCCAATCGTCCATAAAAACCCGATACATTTCCAATCTCAGGACCTAGGGCTACTTCGATTCCAAAATCATTTTGTTGCTGAAGAATAAAACCTGGTTCAAGCTTACGTCCAGCAACCTGATAAAATCGAGAGGTCTCAGTGTCACCAGTGGCTACTTTGCGGTTATCGGTAATTTTTGATTTTGAATCGGCACGAATTACACCACGGCGTTTTGGCTCAGCCTGCCCTGTTTTGGAGTTATACACATACTCGTACACAAAGAATCGGTAGTCGGTTTTCAGCCCCTCTTTCAATCCGATTTTGGCACGAAGGGGGTGAGTTTCGTAAAGAGGTGTTTTTACCTTAAACTCCTCAACGTCCATCTCGATACGGTAAATAATATCGTCGTATGCTTTCTGAAGGAGTTCTTGCATAAGCTGATCGGTAGATTTTGGCTTAAAGAAGAGGCCTAGGCCAGTATCGGCTTCTGCTTGCGATGAAGTAATAGATAAAGATTTTTGAGTAACTGGAACTACTGGAATTTCGAGCTGCTGGAATGCTTTACGCTTTTGAATCTTAACCTCTTCGGGATCATCGTCGTAAATCCAAGTTTCGTAGAAAGCGTTGCGAACCTCATCGTCGAATTTAATCCTAAAGAGATACCCAGCAGCGTTGGCCTGCCAGCCCTTTGTATCTTTGAACCCGGCCTCGGCCATAGTCTTGATATTGGAGATATCGATAACAAGAATATAGCTTAAGTTTACCAAGCGGTTTCCAAAATCCTCAAGGGCAGCATTTCCTCTTTTGCTAGTTTGTGCCAACAGAAAATCGGCATCGGTGGCTGTAAACCTACCCCGCTGGTGAACAAGCTCCATATCCATAGTACCATCGGGCTGCCTGTTGTACCATTTTGCTATTATATCCCTACCAACATTGGCGTTGTTAAGGTCTTTCTGAATTGCATCCTGAAGTTTGGTAATAGCAGATTCTCTGCTAAATGATGCCTTTAATAGCAAGTAGTCGATATTGTTATTGTCATACTTATCGGAGTATAAAACCGAATCTACCTTTGAGCGGGCAACACTCCAATGATTTCCTGACTGAAAATCGATAAAAAAAGTTGTGAGGGAACTCCTGTCGTACGTTGTTGGAACCTTTTCTTTTATATCCTGCGCAAAAACATGTGAAGCTAGGCACAAGGATAGAAATACTAAAAACGACCTTTTCATAGCACTCTAAATTTTAGGGTTTGAATTATATGATGATTCAATACAATAATATAAAAGTAAAAAAAAATACAGCATGAGGAAGAACATATAAGTAATTTATTTGATAGTTCGTCAGCAAAATTTGGTAGTTAGACAAAAACATACGCTCAATTACCTTTAAGTGAGGTTTAAAAACAGAAGTTTAGCGTCCAGTAATTAGAATATTTCGGTGGAGAGACCAAAAAAGCCAGCTTACAGCTGGCTTTTGAGAGAAGGGCAGAGTACTTATCAATCGATTGTAAAGCCCATTACTTGTGCAATTATTCTAGGAACATCGGTATTGTCAATCTGACCGTTAAACTTATCTTGTCCTGCTCCAATAGCATACAATGGTACATGCGAAGCGGTATGCGAGTAGGTAGTCCAGCCAATTCCAGCCATTTCGTTGAGAATTTTCACAGAGGTAACTGCTATGGGATCGGCAGAACCATATTTCTCTTTATTTACTTTCTTCTGAGCCTCTGTTTGGTTTGCTGTGGATGCTTTATAAGCATCCCTAAGCCAGCTTTGGTGTTCAACTGAAAGCTCGTCGAACGTTAGCCCCAGCAATTCGTCTGACTCAAGCAGGCTAAGCAGTTGATTGAAAGTTGGGCGGCCGTTATGCTGTTTTTTGAATTCGCCAACAAGCTCACTAAGTATCTCAAGCGAGTGTTTCTGCCTGGCAAGCATTGATACATCGGATTGGTACTTGCGCTCCCTATTACCCACGCTAAGCCCTCCTGTTTCATGATCGGATGTAACCACAATTAATGTTTCATCAGGATACTTCGAGTAGAACTCGAGGGCAACAGCAACAGCGTCGGAGAATGCAACAACATCCATTATGGTTGTGGCGGCATCGTTATCGTGGGCAGCCCAATCAATCTTGCCTCCCTCAATCATAAAAAAGAATCCGTTGGGATTCTCGAGCAGCTCAATGCCCATCCTTGTAACTTGAGCAAGGGTTACATCATCCTCGTTAGTGTCTATGTGGTACTTTAATGTTGAGCTTGATGCAGGTGACTCGAGGCTGAAAACAACCGATTTGTAGTTACTCCTCATATCATCATCAACACTCAGACTCGAAGTGAAGAGAAAGCCAAGGCTATCGCCTCTGGAGAAAATACTACCCCGCGACGCTACGCTTCGCTCTCCTTTGGGGTCGCGAAAACCTCCACCTGCGTAGTAATGGAAGCCTGCTGAAATCAGATCATGTGAAATTTCATGGTACATCCCCCTATCGGGTTGATGAGCGTAGAAGGCGGCAGGAGTTGCATGATCGATACTAACACTGGTTGCCACACCAACTTTGTAACCGTTTTGCTTGGCAAAATGGGCTATACTAAATAGCGAGTCGGAATGGTCGTATGAAAGTCCTATTGTATTAACAGAGGTTTTGTGACCCGTTGCTAGGGCAGTTCCTGCAGCTGCAGATCCTGTGATATATCGATTCTGCGAAAATGTTTCAACGAAACCTGTCACAGGGAATTTTGTAAACGATAAATCGTTATTGCCATTATACCCCTCTTGGCTTGCTAAGAAGTTTTGAGTTGCAGTAATATGCTGCACCCCCATACCATCACCTATGAAATAAAAAACATACTTGGCAGGTTTATCTGCCGTAGGTGAATTACATCCCGTGATACTTATTGTAACAAGCACTACAAGTAGTGCTTGTAATAGTTTAGGTATTCTCATCTTATGCTAAGTTTATTACAAAAAACATATAAATAACAAAATAGTTTGCGAAATATACAAATAAAGGCTGTGCTATACAGCACAGCCCTTACAAATATTGGGTAGGAATAGTTACTATTCAGTTCTACGCGCAGAGTAGCTAATTTTTAGCGCACTTGCCTTACGTAACTCCTGCTTCACGTCGGTAACAATACCCATACGGGTTTCTTCGTCTACCTTAAGGGATGTTGTAAGGAAGGCCCTATCGGCCTCGCTTAGCGCATCTCTTTCGGCAGAGATAAAGTCGCGAATATCAACCAACGTTTTGAAAGAGTCGTTAAGCTGGATCCTAGAGTCTGTTCCAAATAGCCCCTGATACTGACGAGCAGGGGGGCCAATGAATATGTATGATACCAATGACTTCTTCTCCAACTTAACTACCTCGGTTGCTTCAGGAAGTTTAACCCTAACCATCATCTCTGTTTCCCTCATGGTCGTACTAACCATAAAGAAGAAAAGAAGCATAAATACGATGTCGGGAAGTGATGCTGTGTTAATTGCCGGAGTTCCTCCTTCGCCTTTTTTCTTAATTACTGCCATTAGTTACGCCCTCCTATACTTTTGGGTTCTGCCTCGGAAATACGTAGTGGGTAAATCTTTTGAACGGCTTTTTGCTCATCCTCAGAAAGATCTTCATAACTCTTTCCGAACTTTGTTCTGGAAAGTTCATTTCTGAGCTCGTTATAGGCTGCCACCAACTCGTTTTGTACAAGCATATACATACGGTATGAGGTACCCCTATCGTTTTGCAATGAGATAACGCCCCGAGTAATCCCTACTGTTCCAAAGAATTCTACTTCAGTTATCTGTTTTTCGGGCAAATGGGGGTCGTCTGTAGGATTGGAAAGGAATTCCTTAGCCTTATCCTTAAGCATACTAACTTCCATAGGCATCCCTCCCACCAAGAGGCGGTCACTCTTGTTTACCAGCACGGTAAGAATGTTCCTTTGCTTAACATCCTGCTCTACATCGGTGTTTTCTTCAGGCATAGGAGGAAGCATTCTTGCCAACCCTGTATCTACATTCATGGTTGTGGTAACCAGAAAGAAGATTAGGAGCAGGAAAGCAATGTCAGCCAATGAGCCTCCATTTATTTCTGGTGTTTTTCTTGCCATGTGAATATTCTTTTTAAAGGGTGAACATAAGGTTCACCCATATTTGCTTATCGATTAAAAATCCCTCGAACTCCTGTAAAAAGGAGCGCAAGAAGAGCTGTGCCTAGTAGAATGTACGTGGCAATGATACCTGTGTCGGCAAGCTTAAGAACCGCAGGATCTGAGAAATTTGGCTCCAATGCAGAAGTTGCTGTTACTATAGGCGTTGTGTCTGATAGCAAGTAAGCCGTTAAGAATACTGCTGCTAACACGCCTAAGCTAACTAGTACTTTTGCTATGTTCTTGGGGTTAAGGATAAAGTGAACTAGCGGGAAAATAACCGCTAAAACTGCACCTATCAGCAATAGTATAATTGCCCAGTTGATGTAGGGTGCTGCAATAATTACCTCCATATCGGCCTCGGCTCCTGAAATTCTGAAGAAGAAAACCAAAGCCACGATAATGGAAGCGCCCATAATCACCCAAGAAATTATTTTTGTAATTAATGCGATTAATTTATTGGACATGAGGTCTTATTTTTTAGTGTTATACTTCATAAGTATATCGATTAGAGAGATTGAAGCATCCTCCATGGTGTTAACCAGCTTATCGATTTTTGATACAAGGTAGTTGTAGAACACCTGTAGAATAATAGCAACGATTAGACCGAATACGGTTGTAATAAGAGCAATCTTGATACCTCCAGCCACGAGCGAAGGTGAAATATCACCAGCCACCTCAATAGCGTCGAAAGCTGCGATCATACCAATTACAGTACCCATGAAACCAAACATAGGAGCGATAGCAATGAAAAGGGCAATCCAAGTAAGGCCACTTTCAAGCTGTCCCATTTGTACCGATCCGTAAGTAACAACCGATTTTTCAACCACATCAATGCCTTCTTCAGAACGGTCAAGTCCTTGGTAGAAAATGCTAGCTACTGGGCCACGGGTGTTCCGGCATACCTCTTTGGCTGCTTCAACGCCTCCGTTCTTCATAGCCTCTTCAACCTTGGCTAAAAGTTTCTCGGTGTTGGTGGTTGCAAGGTTAAGGTAAATGATCCTCTCGATGGCTAGAGCCAAACCTAGGATAAGTACCAAAAGAACGATACCCATAAACTCGGGACCACCCTCAATAAATTTAGTTTTTAGCTGCTTGTGTAGAGTAACCTCTTGCTCAACAGCCTCAACAGGAGCAGTTACTGGGGCTTCAGCCTCAATAGTATCAGTTTCAACCATTGTGGTATCAACAGATTCTACTGTTTCATCTTGAGCAATAAGGGTAGTTGATGCTCCAAACATCAGCATTCCGGTAACTGCAATTAATGCAAATAGTTTTTTCATGGTTAGAGTTCGTTAAATTATTACAATCGGATTTATTTAAACAAAATTACATTAGTTTTTAAAAAATGCAAGCGGAGAGAGTGGGATTCGAACCCACGATACCCTTGTGAGGTATACACACTTTCCAGGCGTGCGCCTTCGACCACTCGGCCATCTCTCCAATAAACATTACTTTCGCAACGCCATTTTTAGGGGCGCAAAATACAAAAAAAATTTAAACCCACCATAGCTAGCAAGATATTTCACCACTAATTGATTCCTGAACTTTTGCTTGAAGATCATTGAATTCCATGTCTTGCCCTAGTATAAACATAAGCTTTACCACGGCAGCCTCAAGGGTAATATCGATTCCGCTTACAACTCCGGCTTTTTTTAACAGCAACCCATTGTCGTACTTATCCATATCGACACCGCCAGCCTTACACTGCGACACGTTAAAAACAAGTATTCCACTATTAACTGCCTCCTTTATCCTATTAACAAACCAGCTGGAGCTGGGGCCATTGCCCGAGCCAAAAGTATGCAAAATTACTGCTTTAACCCCAGGGGTTGACAACACCGAATCGACAGCAGCTGGGGTGATTCCGGGAAAAAGGGTTAGAATGGCAACGCTGGTATTGAAGTGCTTATGCACCACCAATTCGTACCTATGCGTTGGGTAGTATATGTATGCAAAGTTATAGTTGATGCTAATGCCTGCCTGAGCCAAAACTGGGTAGTTGTCGGACCGAAATGCATTGAAGTGCTCGGCATTATACTTGGTGGTTCGATTTCCCCTAAAGAGCTGATTCTCGAAAAAAATGGTAACCTCTGGAACTAGGGGCTGTCCATTGCTTGTGGCGGCGGCTATCTCAATGGCGCTAATCAGGTTCTCCTTACCATCGGTTCGAAGCTTGCCAATGGGCAGCTGAGAGCCAGTAAAAACCACTGGTTTACTCAGATTCTCAAGCATAAAACTCAATGCCGATGCGGAGTACGACATGGTATCGGTGCCATGAAGCACAACAAACCCGTTGTACTTCTGGTAGTTTTCATGAATTAAATCGGCTAGTCTAACCCAAAACTCCGGAGTGATATCGGATGAGTCGACCAAAGGATTGAAGGATATGGTATCGAGGTTAAACCCAAATTTGCGCAGCTCAGGAACCTCATCAAGAATCTGATTGAAATTGAATGGCGCCAAAGCACCTGTTTCGGGGTTTTCCTTCATGCCAATGGTTCCCCCTGTATAGATAATTAGTATCGATGTGCTTGATGACGACATATGCTAGCGAAGATCTAGTGAGAAAAGTTTTACGGCATTGCGTGTTGTAATGTTGGCAACCTCATTGGTAGTTACACTCAGAATATCCGAGATTTTGGCCACAATATACTTTAGGTTTGCGCTTTCGTTTCGCTTACCCCTTTGGGGGACAGGGGAAAGGTAGGGCGAATCTGTTTCTACAAGTACCCTGTCAATATCCATATGCTTCACAACCTTATCGACCCCTCCGTGCTTATAGGTTACCACCCCGCCTATACCCACCATAAAACCTCCATAATCGGCAATATGCTGGTAATCCTCAAGCGTTCCGGTAAAGCTGTGGAAAACACCTGTTAGGTTGGAATCGTTCTCCTGATCGATAATATCAAAAATTTCTTGAAACGACTGCCGGGCGTGAACAATAATGGGTAATCTCAGCTGCTTGGCCAGCTTAACCTGATACCTGAATGCCTCGCGCTGCTGCTGGATAAAGGTTTTGTCCCAATATAGATCTATTCCGATTTCACCCACTGCATAGAACTTTTGCTTTGTCAGATGAGCATCAATAACCCGAAGTTCCTCCTCGAAGTGGTCTTTTACCGATGTGGGGTGTAGCCCCATGCAGGGGAAGCAATACCCAGGAAATTGCCGGGCAGTGGATAGTAGATCCTCAACCGATTCGCTATCGATATTGGGCATAACCATCGCCCTAATACCCTCGGCCTTTGCCCGTTCTATGGACTGGGTGCGGTCATGATTAAATTCGCTTGCGAAGATGTGCGTATGTGTATCGATTAGCATTGTGGAAACTGTTCCAATTATTGGTGGCTACAAACTTAGCAAATGTTTACTTAATCGCTAGTAATAGCTAGCAGTTGTTTCTGATGCAAAAGGATATGGTACTAGTATCCTTTGGCCAAAGCAAAAACCTTTCCCGGCCTACATTTTATTAGGCCTGCAAACTCTAAGTTGAGTAGCACCGATGAAACTTTTGCCACTGGCATCTTTGTTTTAAAACATATTACATCGATGGACTCCTGCCCAAACTCCTTTATCACTCCAAACACTTGCTTTTCTTCATCGGTAAGTTCAGGCATAATCTGCATCTGCTTTGGCTCTGGCTTTGCGGCAGGTGATTCCCATCCCAGCTGGAACTCAATATCATCGGCCGATTCGATAAGCGCTGCCTTATTGCTTTTAATTAGGAGGTTGCACCCCTTGGAGTACTTACTGTCAACCGGCCCTGGTATGGCAAAAACCTCGCGGCTATACGATTGGGCAATATCAGCAGTAATTAGAGAGCCACCTGTTTCGGCACTTTCAATCACCAAGGTGGCATCGGCAAGGCCAGCAATAATCCTATTTCTTTTGATAAAATTATTCCGATCGAAAGGTGTTTTAGAAGGGAAATCGGTTACCAGCGCACCCGCTTCGTAAATGTCTTTAGCTGTTGATCGATGTACAGAAGGGTAAATTGTATCGAGGCCATGGCCAAGCACAGCAACGGTGGGTGTTCCGTTCCTCAGGGCAGCTTTATGTGCACATACATCAACACCATAGGCCAAACCGCTCACCACAACGGGGTAGTGTCCACATTTCACCAGATGGTCAATTAGCTCGTTGCATACCCCGCGGCCATAGTCGGTAATGCTTCGGGTTCCAACAATGCTAATAACTTTCGTATCGTCTAAATTAAGATTATGCTTGCTTTTACAGAAAAGAACAATGGGGCCATCCTCGCATTGTCGAAGGCGCTGTGGGTAGTCAGAATCGAGATAAAAATAGGTTTTGATGCTATGTTTCACCACAAAGTCGACCTCGGCCTTAGCCCTATCGAGTATGGATTGGTTGGCTATCTCGCTAGCTATAACAGGGCCTATGCCGGGCACCTTGGTAAGCGAATTCTTACTTTGCCTAAAAACAGCTTCTACCCCACCGCAATAGGCTATTAATCGTTTTGCGTTGATACTCCCAATACGGGGTATCATATCGATGCCTATTTGGTATGCCAGCTGCTCAGCGCTCATGGGAGGTTATGCCTGCGTTAGTAGAACTATCGAGGTACAAACTTGTCGAGGCTTTTTATTAGCTTGCTCCTCTCCGACTTGGTTAGCGCGCTAATGGGTATGGGTGGGTACTTAACTATATTTCCTTGATATCTTCTGAAGAGAACCAACTCCTCACGAAGTTTCTTTAGCTTGTAGTTGATTTTAAACCCTGTAAAATCGCGCTTGGGAATTTCATACGATATCTTATCAGACTTAAAGAGGTTAAGCTGGTAGAATCGTAGTACAATCTTATTCTCCTCATCGTTATACGATATAAAGGCTGATGCGGCAAGCAGATGATAAGTATAGAAAACCACAAAGAACGACATAAAAAGAATGATGAAGACCCAGCGGGGAATTCCGATTAGGCCAACCAGAAAACTGTCGAACCCAGTAAAAAACAGCAATGCCACAAGCACTGCCGATATCACTGCCATGATTCGCTTCTGCATCTGAATTTTTATGGTTGTTTGCTCGTTATCAAACTTCATATTGTCAACTTTTATGATGGCTAACTTTTTGATTTTCGACGTTTCAACTCCTGCTCAATGAGCGATAACTCCCTCCCTGTTTGCCCTTTTACCGACGTGTTCTCCTGAGCACGACGGATTAAGTAGGGCATCACCTCACGTACTGGGCCATAGGGTATGTACTTGGTTACATTATACCCCAAGTGCCCAAGCATAAATGAGATATTATCGCTCATTCCCAAAAGCTGAGAAAAAGTGATACGCTTATCGTTTTTACTCACGCCCCCTTTTTGCATAAGTAGGCACAGCCTGTTCACGCTCTCCTCATTATGTGTTCCGCAAAAAATGGAGATTGTGTCGAGATGATTGAAGGCAAACTCTTGCCCATCGTTAAAGGCCTGATCGGTATCCTCCTTGGTGGGATGAATTGGTGAAGGGTAGCCCAGCTTCTGGGCACGTTCCCGCTCTTTCTCCATATAGGCTCCCCTAACGAACTTCATACCCAGCTTAAAGCCATTCTCCTTGGCATCGCGGTATGCCTCTTTTAAGAATGTAAGCCTATCGGTGCGATACATCTGCAGGGTATTGTAAACGAAGACCTGCTCCTTGTTAAACTCGGCCATCATATCGCGCACCACTTCATCCAATGCTTTTTGGTACCAGGAGTCCTCCGCATCAATTAGAATGGGAGTATTGGCCTTTACCGAGGTGTGGCAAAGGGTGTGAACCCTTTGTTTGAAAAGATCGAATTGTTCTGTCTCCTCTATTGTTAGCGACATACCTTGAGTAACCTTTTCAAGAATGTCAACATTAATTAGCCCTGTGGGCTTAAAAACCGAGAAGGTGATACTTGGGCTGCTGGCCGCATTATGAATGGAGTTGAGAATTTCGGTGTAGGCTTCCTCCTGTGATTTTGCTGTACCCTTACCCTCTACGGAATAATCGAGTATTGATTTTACTCCAAATTGAGCCAACGTGTTTACTGTTGGAACACTCTCGGCAAGGGTTTCGCCCCCCACAAAATGGCTAAAGATTGTGGGCTTAACAAGCCAGCCAATAGGGAACCGAATGGTTAAAGCAATACGAAGCAGTAAACTTCCAAGGTTTACCAGCCATGGTAGGGCAATGGTTCTGAAAAGGAAATGGGCTTTACGAAGCTCCTTGTTGTTGCGCCAAGCAAAGGCAATCTCGGTATTGTTGAATGTGTGCATTGGGTGAAATCCGTTAGATTAATACAATGGAAAACCCACTCAAAGATGATAAAATGAGAGGATAAAAGCAAGACTTTTGATTTCTAAACAACAAATTGCTATAAATGTTGGTGGCGTTACATTGAAAGAGTAAGGGGAAGCATTGCCTCCCCTCTACTATTTGCATATGATCATTTTACATTTTGCCTAGCTATACAACCTGTATCCCCACCTTTTTAAGATCGTCCCAAAAGCTTGGATAAGATTTGGATACCACCCGAGGGTTATCGAGTGAAACCGCACACCCCTTGGCCACCAGCCCTGCCAGCGCCATAGTTACCCGATGGTCGTCGAGAGGTTTGAACTCAACCGTAGTCCCCTTTGGAAATGCTGTTTTACCATCAAATGTTAGGGTCTCAAGTTCGCCCTTCTTCTCCACTTTAAGCTTGGCTCCTACACGGCCAAACTGAGACTGAAGGGCCATAAGCCTTTGGCTCTCCATACAATTCATCACCCCAATACCTGCAAACCGGAAAGGCATCTGCATGGCCACGCAAGTAGCCACCATGGTGGGAATAAGGTGAGGGTTATTGGTGAAGTCGTACTCAAGAAGTTCTAGCTTACGCTTGGTTTTGGTTAGCAAAACGCCATTCATGGTTGGAGTTGTTTTTACGCCAAGTGGTTCAAACAGTTCCTTTACAATGGCGTCACTCTGAACACTTTCGGGGTTTAACCCGTCGATGGTTAGCTCTACTTTTGATGATATGGCAGCCATTTGGTACCAATAGCTTGCCGAGAGCCAATCGGCTTCTACGGTCATGGCCGACTCATCGTGCAGGTCGTTCTCAATAAGTATCTCGTCCTTATCCCAACTGCTATTTATTCCAAGGTAGTTAAGCAACCTTAGGGTTTGCTTAATGTACGGTGAGCTGATAATACGGTTTCTAAACTCTACCACATCATCAGATGATAAGGAAGGCGAAAGCAGCAAGGATGTGGTGATGAATTGGCTACAAATAATAGCATCGACCCTGATGATATTGCCCTTAATGGCCTTACCTATGATCTTTAGCGGCGGGAACCCTTCCCTCTCAATGTACTTGATGTTAATGCCTTGCTTTTGCAACATATCAATCACATCGCCCACAGGGCGTTTGTGCATCTCGGCCGAACCGGTTACTATCCAGTCGCCCTTAAAAAAGCTAAGAAATGCCCGCAGCAGCCTAATTGCCTTGGCAGGATCGCCGGCCTCTAAGGGCACTTCGCCCTTACGAATCTCCTCGGCGAATACTTTGGCCGCATCCTTCTCTGAAATGGACTTGATATCGAACTTAGCATTTTTGAGCGCCCTTATTACAATGTCCCTGTTACTAATGTTCTTTGAGGGCGAAAGTGATATGCTACCGAATAGTTCGCTATCCGGTTTAGATACTGTATAAATTTGCATGATTCAAAAAATTATGTTTGTCCCAACAACCACCAAATGTATTAATAAAAAGGCTCACCCTGCCTAATAAAAATGGATTATTTTTCCACAACAAAATCATAACACCCTCTTATTGTGAGCCTTAAACGGTTATGCAGGCCCTCTGGATATAGATTATCCGAGATAATGGAATTCGGGTATACCTAGGGCTTGCTGAATAAGACATAAACATCTGGTTTCCTAATAATTGAACAACAGATTTGCTCTGTCAAATGCAAGGAAATTCGAGCGTTTCTGCTAAAACCCTTGCACCTGTATACTGGGGCGTTGCCCAGTCATGTTCGGAAGATTAACAGATTGAAATTGAGAAATA
>NZ_JAANIG010000046.1 GCF_011174675.1 Perlabentimonas gracilis
GGAGCACAGCGCCCCGGCCTTTACCCTCGACCTGAGCAGCGCGCCCAAGGGGGTGTACCTCTGCCGCATCGAGGTGGAGGGAGGCAGCGTGGTGAGGCGATTGGTGGTGGAGTAGAGCCGTTGCTAATCAATTATGTTATAATCTTTTTTGGTTTGCACAATAACCGATAAAATAAGTAAGGTTTAGTATTGTTTTCAATAATCAATTGCTGTAACTTTGGTTAAACCGCCTTTCCGTTAACCTATAGCACCATGAATATAGAAAAAGGCAAGACCATAACTTGGTCTAATTGTACCATAATGTTTTTTGTCTTTTTAGTCTATTTGCCTCAGAGCATCATCGCTCAAGTTTTCACCGACATTAGCGCAGGAATAACACCCGTTGAACGTGGAAGTGTTGCTTGGGCCGATTATGACAACGATGGCTATCTTGATGTTATAATTACTGGATCAACTGGCACTTCAAGAGTATCAAAATTATTCCGAAACAATGGCGATAACACTTTTACCGAACAAACTGAAATTGTTCTAAAGGGTGTAAGTTTCAGCTCCGTTGCATGGGGCGACTATGATAACGATGGTTATTTGGACATACTTCTTACTGGGCAATTGTTGTCGTCTGCGTCTAGCGGATATACAATGATATACAGAAATAATGGGGATAATACTTTTACTGAGCAGCCTCAATTCTCCCTCCCAATTATTGGCGATGGCTCTGTAGCTTGGGGCGACTTTAACAACGATGGGTATTTGGATATTCTTTTAACAGGCAACAGTGGTGGGCAAATAGTTTCAAAAGTTTTTTACAATAATGCTGGAGAATCATTTACTGAAAAGCAAAGCATTGTTCTTACCGGTGTTAGTGAGAGTTCTGTTGCCTTAGCCGACTATGATAATGATGGCTTTTTAGACATACTTATTGCAGGCTCAGAAGGGTATTACCTAACAACTAAACTTTACAGAAACAATGGCGATGATACATTCACTCTTCAAACTGGAGTTTCTTTAACTGGCATTCGAGTTGGCTCAGTGGCATGGGGCGACTACAATAATGATGGCTACTATGATATTATAATTGGAGGATTAACTCAAGCATATAATACGAGAACTACCAAAGTTTATAAGAACAATGGCAATAATACTTTTACCGAGCAAACAGGCATTTCTCTTACTGGCATATCGCAAGGATTTGTTAATTGGGCCGATTATAATAATGATGGTTATTTAGACATAATTCTTACTGGGTACAATGGATCAGCATACGAATCGAAATTGTATGTTAATAATGGAGATAATACATTTACCCATCAATCTTCCCTTGCAAAAGTTATTAATAGTAATTTGGCTTGGGGCGACTTTGATAATGATGGAGATTTAGATATGATTTACACTGGCACTTCTAGCTCAGGAAGAATCTCAACTATCTATAGAAACGATATTGCTACAATTAATACCAGGCCTACAACCCCTTCAAACCTTTCAACCTCAATTGATGAGAACGGAAGAGTAACTTTTGCATGGGATAAGGCAACCGATAACGAAACCCCGCAGGATGGTTTGAGTTACAATATCTACATAAAGAATCATCTTGGGAAATATGTTGTATGCCCAAATACTATTGGAACCAGCGAAATTAGAACAATCCCAAATTTTGGGAACAATCACTCAAAAACAACCTACAAGACAAATCTACCTTGCGGCCAATACACATGGGGAGTGCAAGCAATTGACAATGCTTATTTGGCCGGGCTGTTCTCGTCAGAAACCAATTTAACAGTACCAGGCATTCCGCCTAAAAACTTATCGGCAACCGAAATTACTACTAACTCAGCCGTACTCAGCTGGGATTATGGTAATGCTTCCAGTTACGATATTGAGTATGGCCTATCAGGGTTTGCTATTGGAACGGGAGAACTGATTAATAATGCATCGAGTCCAAATATAATCTTTAACCTTGAGCAAAGCTTAAGTTACGATTTCTATGTTAAAAGCCTATGCACCGATGGTTCAGCTAACGATATTGTAGGGCCTTACACATTCTCAACACTAACCTGCATACCTCCTACCAATATTTCGGTTGTTGAGATATCTTTTACATCGGTTTTATTAGATTGGGACTCAGGCAACGCTTTTAACTGGGATATAGAGTATGGCCCCGAGGGGTTTGAAATTGGAACAGGGACATTTGATCGTAATGTAAGCAAGCCCTACTACATCGAAAACCTCACTTCTTCATCAATTTACCAGTTTTACGTACGCGATTCTTGCTATGCTGGAACAAATAGTAGTTGGGCGGGCCCTTTCACCTTCACCACAACTACCTGTATTCCTCCAACGGGCTTAAATGCAATAAACATTACCAGTACGTCAGCAACTCTTACCTGGATTCCAGGCAATGCAACAAACTGGGATGTTGAATACGGGCTTGAGGGCTTTAGTTTAGGTACTGGAACATTCATGCGAAATGTTTCAAAACCGATAACTATATCCGGACTTCAGAAATCAACAGCATATCAGTTTTATGTCAGAGATTCTTGCCACATAGGGCTAAACAGTAATTGGACAGGGTCCTTCACCTTTACCACAACGCCTTTATTTTCAAACTACTTTGATTTAATAGGAGTAAATGATGCTAGCATAAGTTGGGGTGATTTTGATTCCGATGGATATCTAGATGTTTTTATTTCTGGCTATACTGGATCCGAGTATATTTCAAAAATCTACAAGAACAACAATGGGGTATTCTCCGATATAAATGCGGGCTTTCTGGGAGTTAGAAGCGGATCATCTGATTGGGGCGATTTCGATAATGATGGTGATTTGGATATAATTATAACTGGTTTTTCCGGGGAAGAGCGTGTTACAATTATTTACCGCAACGACAATGGTACTTTCACCGATATTAATGCTGGATTGCCTGGGGTTGATAACGGCTCGGTTGCTTGGGGCGACATTGACAATGATGGTTTTCTCGATATTATTCTAACAGGGGAAACGAACACAGGGCTAATCTCAAAAATATTCCGCAACAATGCCGGAACCTTTGAGGAGATTGATGCCAATATATCACCCGTTAAGTTTAGCGCAGTTGCTTGGAGCGATTACGACAACGATGGCGACCTCGATCTTGTTATTGCAGGCGAGGACATAAACGGTATTCCTGTTGCAAAAATCTACAGAAATGATCTGGGGGTTTTTACCGACATAGATGCTGGGCTAGTAGGCGTGGCTCACTGCTCGTTGGCTTGGAACGATTTCGATAACGATGCCGATACCGATCTGCTTATTACAGGTATAAATGGAGCGAACCTATTCTCAATAGTTTACCGAAACGATGAGGGAACGTTTAATGATATTAACGCTGGCTTACCAGGTGTTTACAATGGCTCGGTTGCATGGGCCGATTTCGACAATGATGGCGATTCTGACATCTTTATATCTGGTAACAATGGTAGCGAATTCGTTGCAAAAGTATTCTCAAACAGCTCGGGTACGTTCGTTGATATTAACGCGGAGCTAGTAGGTGCTAACAAATCATCTCTTGCTGTTGCAGATTTTGATAACAATGGTAAGCTTGATTTGATAATTGCTGGTGAAACAACATCAGGCAATCTATCTAGAGTATATAGAAATAATATTGAAGCAGTTAATACCAAACCATCCATTCCACAACTTTATGAACCAACCCTATTAAATGCAAATAGTTTAAAAATTCAGTGGCTAAAATCTACAGATTTGCAAACACCCCAAAATGGATTAACCTATAAAATCTACATTTACGAAGAGGATCAAAGTAACTTCATCCTTTCACCGCATTCATTTACAAAGAATCAACCGCTTAACGGGAAAAGATTAATCTCGAAAGTTGGTAATTTACAATGGAATGCCAACGGTTATACTATTAATGGGTTAGAACTGGGTAAGAAGTATTTCTACTCTATTCAGGCCATTGACGGAGGCTTACTTGGGGGCGATTTCGCCAATGAGAAGAGCATTACCCCTCCATACTTCTCAGAAACAAGCATTAGCATACCAGGATTTTCCTATAGCACAGTTGCTTGGGGCGATTACGATAACGATGGCGATTTGGACTTAATAATTATTGGAAACCCCTACGCAGGTTATTATAATCCACCTCCTGGCACAAGAATTTACCGCAATGACAACGGTGTATTCACTGATATAAATGCCAATATACACAATGTAACCCGTGGCTCGGTAGCTTGGGGCGATTACGATAACGATGGATACCTCGATATACTCATTACCGGTCAGGGAGAAGGCAGTTGGTATAGTGGTATCTCAAGGGTTTATAGAAACAATGGGGATCATACTTTTACAGAACAAGTTGACATTGAACTTATCAACCTAAGAAACAGCTCCGCAACATGGGTTGACTACGACAACGATGGCGATTTAGATATTTTTATTTGCGGTCAGGATAGCGACTATAATTACTACTCGAAAATATACAGAAACGATAATGGGGTTTTTATTGACATTAATGCCGACATAATCGGTGTTAGCGCTACTTCAAGTTCGGTAGCTTGGGCCGATTACGACAACGATGGAGATATGGATTTATTAATTGCTGGCTATAATGATGCTGGTAATTACTCAAAGATTTACCGAAACGACGGAGAATACTTCACCGATATTCACGCTGAATTGCCTGGGGTTTATTACGCATCGGTTGCTTGGGGCGACTATGACAATGATGGAGACCTTGACTTTTTGATAAGTGGAATCGGCTATACAAAAATATACCGCAACGACAATGGAGTTTTCACCGATATTAACGCAGAGATTGATGGAGCCAGAAATAGTTTCGTTTCATGGGGCGATTTCGGTAACGATGGGAGTTTAGATATCTTAATCTCTGGTCACACGAACCAGGGAAACATTACAAAAATCTATAGAAACAATAATGGAGTATTTACCGAGGTAGAGGCAGGCCTTCAGGGAGTTAGTGACGGATCAACAGTTTGGGGGGACTTTGATAATGACGGAGATTTAGATATAATGCTAACGGGCAATAATTACAGTATTTTGTACAAAAACAATAGCCTTAAAAAAAACACACCGCCTGCTGCACCTAAAAACCTGAACTATAGCATTGTCAATAATAACATCGCTTTAAGCTGGGATAAAGCTACAGATAACGAAACCCCATCCGAATCGATAACATACAATGTTCGAATCGGAAAATCAAGCGAATCATTCGAATTTGTTAACCCACATTCGCTTTCTAATGGGTATAGAAAGGTTGTTGAAATGGGAAACGCTCAGCTCGACACTACCTTTGTATTTAAGAATTTCCGTTGGGACACAACCTACCATGCCAGCGTTCAAGCAATCGACAATTGCTTTGAGGGAGGACAATTCTCTGATGAATTGGTAATAACTGTTTCTCCTATACAGCCAAACAACCTGAGAGCTACCGTACAATCTCATAACTCATTGCTCATTAAATGGAATCGGGGGAATGGGTACCGTTGTATAGTATTTGCTAAAGAGGGGAATACCGGAACCGCCTTGCCAATAAACAATTACACTTATTTCGCAAATCCTGTTTTTAAAGAAGGTTCGGCCATTGAAGGTACTAACTGGTATTGCGTATATAAGGATATTGGCGACTCACTGGTGCTTAGCGGGCTAAACCCAAATAAAACATATGTAATCCATGTAATAGAATTTCAAGGCACAACTGGCGAAGAGGTTTATGCTCAACAAGTTGACGAGAACATTGGTGTTTTTGGGTTTAATCAGTTCACAGAACACTATAGCTTAAGTCTATCACAAACTGGCAAGGCTTTCTGGGGCGACTACGACAATGATGGTGATCTGGACATCCTTCTAATTGGCAATTATTTAACAGCACTATTTAATAATCAAATGGGTGAATTTGTCGAATCATCTCATACATTTGATGAAACTAGCAGTAACATTGGAGCTTGGGGCGACATAAACAATAGTGGATATTTAGATCTAATAATGTCAGGTTATGATTCTCCCTTTATATACATAAACGATAATGGAGACGGTTTTACGCTCTTATCTGAAACTGGCCTACCCGTTCGCATACAAAAATTTGATTTGAGCGATTACGATAATGATGGCGACTTAGATCTTTTGGTATATGGTAGAGATTATAGCAATAAAATATATATCAGAATTTACCGAAACGATTTATCAACAACAAATAGTTTCACCGAGATTAACCCAAATATTATGGAGTTAGGCAATCCAGTATTTGCATGGGGCGATTACGACAACGATGGAGATTTAGATATTTTAATAGCTGGTTATGATGGTGTTAATTACAAGGCTGTTACCAAAATTTATCGCAACGATTCGGGCGTTTTTACAGATATTAATGCCGATTTAATTGGCTTAGAAAATGGGGCAGTTGCTTGGGGCGATTATGACAATGATGGCTACCTCGATTTTGTTATCACAGGGACGAAAGATTTCACTTCAGAAGAAAGATACGCAACTATAATCTACAATAACAACAATGGTGTCTTTACTAATATAAACGCAAACCTTCAGGGGGTCGAAGACAGTTCGGTTGCATGGGGCGATTATGATAACGATGGGGATCTTGACCTATTAATTACTGGCTACTACTATTACTGGGACGAATATAACTATGAAGACAGATACATAACCAAGATCTACAATAACAACAATGGTGTTTTTACCGACATAAATGCTAACTTCCCAGGTGTTGTTTATGGCAATGCAGTATGGGCAGATTTTGATAACGATGGCGATTTGGACTTCATACTCACAGGTGAAAGTCAGAATGATAGCGGGAGAAGTCGCTTTATGAAAGTGTATCGTAATAACTTATTTATGTCTAACAGTTTTTACAGCAACACAAGGCCAAATAGAATTACAGACTTATCAACAATTCAAACCCCAAACTCAATAGAATTACGCTGGGCTCCAGCTGGCGATAAGGAAACACCATCAATTGCATTAACATACAATTTGAGGTATAAACAAATCGATTCTGAAAATTGGAGTAATGCCACACACTCATTAGATAACGGTTTGCGGCAAATCCCTACTTTGGGCAACATTTACAATCGTACATCCTACTCAATTAGCAATTTACCTGTTGGCGAATATTTATGGCAAGTTCAAGCAATTGATCACGGTTTTCTTGGAAGTGAATGGTCTGCACCAAACTTTTTTACAATAAAGAATACACAAGCATACTTCTATTGCGATACTGTTTGTTTTGGTGAAGCAACATCTTTCTTTGATGAATCAGTATCAAGCGAAGGTATCGAAAATTGGCTATGGGATTTTGGAAACGGTAGTTACTCAACTGAACAAAACCCTCAACATTTCTTCAGTCAAGGTGGGGAGCATATTGTAACGCTTACTATTAAAAGTTTGGGCGGAGAGCAAGACATATTTACTAAAACTATTCTTGTTAAACCCACGCCCCTTGTCGATTTCACCGCCCCCACCGTTTGCTTGGGGCAAGAGACCACCCTCACAAACCTCACAGATACATATGAGCTTGATATTGCCAGCTGGACATGGGATTACGGCGATGGCAAGGGCTCCATTCTACAGGAGCCACCACCCCACGGATACATCAACCCGGGCAGCTATCAGGTGGGGCTTTACGTGGCCGCCACTAACGGGTGTGCGGGCTCAATGGTTAAAACCGTTTCCGTTGGCGCCATCCCCTCAGCCTCCCTGAGCGCCAACGCCCCGCTTAGCTTCTGCCAGGGGCAGAGCGTTACCCTTGAGGTGCCTTTTAATGAAAACCATAGCTACCAGTGGCGCGATAACGGGGTGAACATCACCGGGGCTACTAGCCACAGCTACATCGCCACCCGTACCGGCACCTTCTCTGCTCAGGTGGTAAACCCCGTGGGGCAATGCCATGCCTCCTCGGCCAGCACCAGCGTAACGGTTTATGATCTGCCGCCCAAGCCCACCATTGCCGAGGCCACCAACACCACTAACTTTTGCCCCGGCACGCCGGTTACCCTACAGGTAACAAACCCGTCGCAGCAATATACCTACGTATGGAAGCGATCGGGGGTTGAAGTTGTCGGGGTGCACCAGCCGTCGTACTCAGGGCCTCTGGCCGCCGGCGACTATTCAGTAGTGGCAGTGGATGGTATATGCCGCTCCGAGTCCAGCATACTCACCCTTACCACCAAGCCCGCCCCCGCCAAGCCCGCGATCTACGCCCGCGGCCCCAACGTGTGGATCCTGGGGTGCAGCAACGAAAGTGCGACGGCATACCGCTGGTACCATAACGATGCGCTGATCCCCGGCGCCACCACCTACACCTACGTGGCCAACCAGCAGCTGGGCAACTACTTGGTGCGGGTGAACGAGGGCGGCGAGTGCTGGACCGCCAGCGACGTGATCAACATCCCCACGGGCACCATCGTGGGCATCGACATTAGCCTAAACCCCACCGAGGTGGCTATCTTCCCCAACCCGTCGGGAGGCTTATTCTACGTGCGGCTGGGCGAAGGCCTGATGGGTAGGGTGAGGGTGCGGGTGACCAATGCGCTGGGTCAGGTGGTGCTGGCGCAGGAGCACAGCGCCCCGGCCTTTACCCTCGACCTGAGCAGCGCGCCCAAGGGGGTGTACCTCTGCCGCATCGAGGTGGAGGGAGGCAGCGTGGTGAGGCGGTTGGTGGTGGAGTAAATTTGTTATATCGAAGTGATTATTGTAAGAATATAATTTGTAAATTCATTTAATAATTAATTACATATGAAGTTTGTTAGGGGATCAATAATGCACTCTATTCTTTTATCAATTTCTTTGATGTTGATCAGTGCAACAGTACTCTCCAGTGAGTTTACTGCAAAGCAAAAAGCAATTATTCACAACGAGGCCATAAGGGTACTTGAGCAGTACCAAAGCCTATCGAATCAGCTGGCCGATAATGTTTTTGATCCCAAGGAGTTGGCTAAAACAAGCCAGAGCCTAATCGATCTTTTTGTGAGCCGAAAAGCAATCGTGTTCAACGATCTCGACCCCACATACAACCTAAGTGAGGTGTACGAGTTGGAAACATATGTAAGTAACCTCCTCCTATGGTACCCCGATGGGATGAAGATAGATTTAGACTATAACACCCTAAGGGCCGGCGACATAATTGCCCATGGCAACGATATTTACACGGTTGATCTTTTAATATCGAAAAAGATAAATGGTAACTATTTAAACAAGCAGCAAAACACCAATACTGAGCAGCTGTTGTTTAGGGTTGCCTTTTACCTAACAAATCGATCGTTTCAGAACTACAAAATTGCAGGGATTAGAAGCAGTAAGTCAAACCTTCAGTCCAACGATGCGAAGCTCCTTACAGAGGTTAAAAGCGTTGACCTAACACCAAAGGATATGCAGCTTGTAATGGATCAGTCGCGCTATATTATCAACGATTATCTTAATTTCCTAAGCTTAATCACCGATCCTAAGGAGGACGAAGAGGACAAGATTTACTACAGGATGTCATTCCTGGAACTCTTTACCGATTCAACCCTTCATATAGCCAACGATATTGAGCCCGATGCAAAGCGACGATGGATACCAGTGTACGAGTATAAGCAAAACCTTTCGCTCTTTTACCCCGAGGGGGTTCGGAATATTGGGATGAATGTCGATTCCATTGAGTTTGGTAAGGTAATACCCGAGGGTAAGCGTTATGGGATAAGCATTTACGCTGACAAATTTTTTGCTGGCAGATTCAAGGGAGAAACTATTCATCGCGATAACTCTAGGTATGACTTTCGTATATCTTTTGAGCGCTACGAGAATACTTTCAGAGATTTTAAAATTGCAAGCATCGATAAGCTAGGTGTAAACCTATACGAGGAGTCTGCTTCGAGCGAAGCTAAAGAGTTACCAAGTATCCCCGTATCTACTTTAAAAAGGGGTGGCTTGTACTTTGGAATAGCTATGGCAGCAGGTGCAACACAACTCGTCGACGAGAATTTACAAAGCAACCCGCTGCTTAGCTGGACTGTCAATGGAAAATCGGCACTTAACATCCATGGCGTAATTACTTACTACCTCAATAATCGTATTGGCATTTCGTCTGGTATTAGCTACAATAGGTATAGTGCAGATATTGATCTAACTGGCAATTTTCAGAACAATACATACTTTACCGATGTAAATAGTGAGCCATACCTTCTGAACATTAGCGCCGCTTACGATTCAACTGTAAACTTTAGCTACCTATCCATTCCGCTATCCATTTTGGTACACACAAATAAAAAGCCCAATAGCTGGGGAGCCTATATCGAGGCTGGTGTTGTGGCATCGATAAACTTTAAATCAACCTATCAGGTGAATGGCAACTTTGCCACCTCGGGGTACTACGAGCAGTATCCTGCCCCTATGCAAACTCTCGATGCTTCCGAATTGGGTTTTATCAACGATAGCAATATCGACAGGAGCGGAGATGCAGCCCTTTCGCCATTGCATATTGCGTTAAGGTCGTCAGTTGGAATAACAATGCCCCTAAACTACTTCACTACTGTATTCTTTGGTCCAGAAGTATATGTAAGCCTAAACGATATTGTGAAGCAGAGCGAATACACCGATGTTTTTGGTGGAAAAACGACGCCCAAAAGTGTTGGAATATTGAATTATGGTGTTAAGTTTGGTGTAAAATATAAATTCTAGATAATCACTTACTACTATACATCCAGCGTATGAGATACTTACTTTTCCTTCCATTTGTTTTTGGTGTTTTAGCAGTGGCAAGCGCACAGGAGGAACCCACCAAAACAGCCCTTAGCAGCAAGGAAGCTAAGATAGTTGATGAAATTAACCTCTCCGATGCAGATATAGAGGTATTTAAAGATCAAACTAGGCAAAAGGTAGAGGAGTTTCAACAGCATATCGTTATCATTGGCAGTAAGGATCAGCCCGATGAGATGAGGAATCTTGCCGAGCGAGAAGCGCTAAAGCTTTTTATCGATGGAGCTGAGATGGAGTCGTCCGTTATCCGACCCAACGGATCCATTCAAATACAGTCTCGCCCAATGCAAAACTACCTTGCAAGGCTCAAATCATTACCCTACACCGCTGTTGTCATCAAGTTCTACGACCTGGTTTACATCTCTAGCTTCACCAAGGGCCCCGATGGCCGTTATTATTCATCTGCAACCATTATCCAGGAATTCTCTGGTTTTTCGGGCGACAACTTGGTGTACAAGGATGTTACAACCAAGGAAGTGGAAATAATTCTAAATCTGGTGGAGGACAAATTTTTTAATGAGAAAAAGTGGCAGGTTCTCCTAGGCAATATTAAGGCAACCGAAACACGAAGAGGGTAAGCCATGCGGTTACTCAAGGCACATATATCATTCCTTTTCATTATGGCGCTTTCCGCTGGCACCTCTGCCCAGCTGGCGAGTAAGCTAAACACAACCACCGAAACACCTCCCGATTTCTATGTAAAGGTTAAGCAGTTTGGCGAGTTTATCGATAGGTTTAACTACCTATCCGATTGGAAAGGCGATAGAATTACCCAGGAGTTTGCAAGCAAAATGCCGAGGGATAGCTACATTCTATATCTATTCAACTTAGAGGATGAGCGAATTAACAGTCCCACTGACTCAACATACCGAATGCTTTGCAATGAGTTTGTTAGGAGTATTACCGATTCAGTAACTCCACAAAAAGTTAGCCTTTTCAGTGGGCAGGTTGTGGCCAGGGCTCAAACCAGCATTGTTTGCAATGGTAGCACCCAAACTGTGATTTTAACGCTAGTACCCGAAGTACTAGCCGATCGATCGGCCAAATGGGTTATCGCAAATGTGGAGGGCGACAACCTTTTACCTCGCAGCGACAGCCTAGCTGTTCATTTTATCGCTCCCAATAGCCATGAAACCAATTTCATCAATTTGCGAAAGCTAAATGGCACCGTAAATCCCCTCTACTTCTTCTCATTACAAATGCAGGATGCAACAAATTATTTCCTATCGGAGATAGCCAGAAAGAATATTTCGATTAGGCACGTTGAGAAGGTAACCTATCTAATTTCGTTTCCGCATTGGGTGGTTACAGTCGAAAACTTCGAGCGGAATACTATGAACTCGGGATGGCTTATTAGTGATCTATCAAAGATTAGCAGATAGCCTTTGCCATATACGCTTGTTTCCCTATTCCCATCTTTTTTTGATTAAACAGTCCGAAAGGTAACCTGATGATATATTTCGGACTGCCCATATTTCAGATACCTAAGTGGTTTGCGCAAACTCAAACTTCACCGTTTGCTTCAAGTCGGGGTGAAGGCTATTGGCCACAGGGCACTCCTTTGCCGATAGTTCAAGGAGTTTCCGCTCCTTTGGGCTATAGTTGTTGTGAGGGAACGTAAGTTCAACCACAATTTCAACAACCCTGCGCGGGTTGGTCCCCATCACCTTGGTGATGGCCACCTTGGTACCATCGATATCGAAACCGTGGGTACGCGCTGCAATACCCATGATGGTGAGCATGCAGCTGCCCAGCGAGGTGGCCAGCAAATCGGTGGGCGAGAAGTATTCGCCTTTCCCCTGATTGTCGGGTGGGGCATCGGTAATCAACTTATTGCCCGATAGTTTATGAACCGCCTCAGTGCGCAGCTCACCAAGGTATATAATACTTGATGTTTGCATATTACGAATGATTTTTATTTAGAATTTGTTGATGAGCAAAAATAGTGAACTTTTCCAATTCTAGAGGTAACGTGGGTAGGCTTTGCTTGTTCATTTACAAAGATATTTTTAGGAATAATCTTCAAATCTTTTATATCCTTTTTGAACATACCCTTAAAATATATGTTATAACATATAAAATCCAAGGTTTATAAATCGAACTAAACAACAACTAAAATTACATTGAGATATGATTAAGATTGGAATTATTATTGGGAGCACACGACCAGGTCGCAACTCCGAAGCAGTAGCAAAGTGGGTTTACGAAATTGCCAAGCAACGAGATGATGCCCAATTTGAGATAATAGATATAGCAGATTACAAGTTGCCACTTCTCGATGAGCCCATTCCACCGGCTATGAATCAGTACTCAAAGGATCATACCAAGGCTTGGGCTGCCAAAATTGGCTCTATGGATGCATTCATCTTTGTTACGCCGGAGTACAACCACGCACCCACAGGTGCGCTTAAAAATGCCATTGATTATATTTATGCCGAATGGAATAACAAGGCTGCAGGTTTTGTTGGATTTGGCTCGGCAGGAGGTGTGCGTGCTGTTGAGCAGCTTAGACAAATTATGGCCGAGTTACAAATTGCCGATGTGAGGGCACAGGTATCGCTATCGTTATTCACCGATTTCGAAAACTTTAGCGTGTTTAAACCCGCACCACATCAGGCCGATTCGGTTAACGCTATGGTTAGTCAAGTTGTGGCATGGGGAAGTGCGCTAAAACCCCTTCGTAGCTAGTGGTGTAAAAAAACACAATACAACCCATACTTAACCCATTGGCTAGTTTTGCCAGTGGGTTTTTTGTTCTAAATTTGGTGTGGTAAACTGAAATAGTATGAGAATTGAGGATGAGCTAAAGGGGCGATTTAGGAATGAGTACCACAAGGGATTCATTAACCTTTCGTATACCGCACGTAGGTTGAGCTACGATTTCTTTCGGGAGTTAAAAAAGCATGGGCTAACCGAGCAGCAGTACAACGTGCTGCGAATACTTAGGGGGTTTAAGGACGAGGCTCCCTTAAACGTGGGGTTTATTAAGGAGCGAATGCTCGATCGTGATCCGGACGTGAGCCGCTTGGTGGATAGGTTGCAAGATAAAGGTCTTGTTACTAGCTCATCAAATTCGAAGGATAAGCGCCAGCGCTCGGTTGATATTACCTCAAAGGGACTCGATCTGTTAGCCAGCTTGCTTGGCTGGGAAAAGCACGTGGAAACGCTTTTAGGAAATTTAACCCTCGATGAAGCCATGGAGTTGAATAGGCTTTTAGATAAGATTAGGGAATAAAAAAAGGGAGCAGCTGCTCCCTTTTTTAGTTTTTATGTAGTTGGTTAGTATACCAAACCAAGGTCACACATTGAGTTGGCTACTTTCATGAAGCCAGCAATGTTTGCACCCTTAACGTAGTTAACATAACCATCGGCCTCAGTTCCGTACTCAACGCAAGCGTGGTGGATGTTCTCCATAATTTGCTGAAGTTTCTCATCAACCTCTTCGCGAGTCCAGTTAAGCTTCATGCTGTTTTGAGTCATTTCCAAACCAGATGTCGCTACACCACCAGCATTGGCTGCTTTACCAGGACCGAAAGGTATTCTATGCTTAAGGAAAGTTTCGATAGCTTCTGGAGTACAACCCATGTTTGACAATTCGCTAACGCACATAACGCCGTTCTTCACAAGGGTAGCAGCGTCGTCGCCGTTAAGCTCGTTTTGGATTGCGCAGGGGATAGCAATATCAACCTTAACTTCCCAAGGCTTTTTGCCAGCAACAAACTTGGCACCAGCGAATTTCTTAGCGTAAGGCTCAACGATATCTTGGTTTGAGTTACGAAGCTCAAGCAAATACTCAATCTTCTCCTCGTTTAGGCCAGCCTCATCGTAGATGTAACCGTCGGGGCCAGAAATGGTAACCACCTTAGCCCCAAACTCGGTAGCTTTAATAGCAGCACCCCAAGCCACGTTACCAAATCCAGAAAGGGCAACGGTTTTGCCTTTGAAATCAAGACCTTTGGTTTTTAGCTGGTGAGCAATAAAATAGATACCACCAAAACCAGTAGCCTCAGGGCGAATAAGTGAACCACCCCAGTTGCGGCCTTTACCAGTGAATACGCCAGTGTGCTCGCCAGCTAGCTTCTTGTACATACCGTACATGTAACCAATCTCGCGGCCACCAACACCTATATCACCAGCAGGTACGTCGGTTTCGGGACCAATGTGCTTCCAAAGCTCAAGCATGAAGGCTTGGCAGAAACGCATAATTTCGTTATCGCTACGACCTTTTGGGTTGAAGTCTGATCCACCCTTACCACCACCCATAGGTAGAGTAGTTAGGGCGTTCTTGAATGTTTGCTCAAATCCTAAGAATTTAAGCGATGAAAGGTTTACGCTGGGGTGGAAACGGATTCCTCCTTTGTATGGGCCAATGGCACCGTTGAACTGAACGCGGTATCCAATGTTTACGTGGATATTTCCCTCATCGTCAGCCCATGGCACTTTAAAGGTGAATACACGGTCGGGCTCAACGATACGCTCAATAATTTTGTGAGCTTCGAATTTTGGGTTCTTGTTGTAGATTTCTTCAACCGACTCTAGAACCTCGTGAACTGCTTGTAAGTACTCCTTTTCACCGGGGTGCTTCTTCTCAAGGTCAGTCATTATTTTCTTAACATCCATAACAGAAAAGTTTTAAGTGTTTATAACAAGAAAGACTTATTATTTTGATTTAAGGGATTTTGCCCTCTCGAAATCAGGTGTAAATATCCACACTTAAAACTAATTTTCAAAGGAAAAGCATCCGATAAAAATATGATATTAAACACGTACCCAAATTCCACCTCAATCGTTTGGAGTTTGATAGTTTATTGGGGTTGCTACATCAGGGCGAAATATCACTCCCTTATTGTTTTTGCCATCAACATGAATTAGCAGTTCCCTGTCGAATCGGACACATCGCACGTGCTCAGTTTCATGGAATGAGGGTAGGCCATTGAGGTAATCAACATCGAAAATGCCATCATTAATATAGGGGTTAACGGTAAGGTATCCCACCCTGAAGGAGGTTAGGTTTTGAAAGAAGTGGGTGCCTTGGCTGGGGTCGACCCGGAAATCGGGAAGACCTGATTCAACAATAGCCCGGGCCTCCGATATTTGCGACCACTTGATGGGTATGCCTAGCCAAGGGTCGCTGCTACCCCAGCGCCCAGGGCCAACCAGCACGTAGTTTCGCTTGGTTTCCATGTATAGCTGGTTCACATCTTCTACCTCTTGCGCTATGATCTTTGTTTTGGAAGGATCAAACTTGCTGGGCTTTACGTACACAATATCCTGTATGTGCTGTACCCTGCCATGGCCCAAAGCTGATTCGGAGTATATAATTGACTCGTTGAGGTTTGCCTCTTCCCAAGGAAAGTCGTCGGAAAGTTCACTCTCAACTATGGGGCGTATTTGCAGCAGGTTGAATATGGCGGGCGCATTCTTGGGTACGTTGAGGTTGGCTGCAAACTCAATTTCTACAGGGCAGTTCATCTCCTTTTGCCCTATCTCAAGCAAATCTTTTAGTATAGATGCAAGAGGAAACGTGTTGTACTTAAGCACGCTGGCAAACGTTACCAGCTTTTTGCCTTGGCCCCAAACGCCATCGTTTATGGAGCCCTCCTCATGGTTGTAAGTTGAGGCAACGTGCGTAAAGTCGGGGTATTCCTTGGCTTCGTCAATTTCGAGTCTTGCAATGTTTACCCCGTCATCGGTTGATGGGGTAAAGCTCTCGGGGCGCATATCGAGGGCGTAGAAAATCTTTTGAGTTTCGCGGAGCGCCATGTCGGGTTGTGATGTTTGTAAGATCTTTTTAGGAAACTGGGGCGAAAACCTGAGCGAGACACCTCCATCGACAATTAGTTTACCCAGCCCGTAGCCAACCGTGGCAATCCCATGCTCGGGCTTTTCGGAGCCTATGGGGTAAAAGTTTATCGATCGGGCAACGCCCGAAAGGGTGGGGAGGAAGTACTGGCCATGCTGGTTGCCACATACCTCCTGAAGGATAATGCCCATCTTCTCCTCATCAATTACATTGCTGGTGGCCACCATGTAGGCCTTGCTGGCCTTGAAAAACACCGAGGCGTACACGCTTTTTATGGCTTGTGCAAGCATCGAGAGCATAAGCTCCTTGTCGTTGGTTTTGGGGACCATATAGGTAGAGTAGATGCCTGCAAATGGCTGGTAGTGCGAGTCTTCCAGCTTGCTCGAGGATCTAATCGCTATGGGTTGGTCAATAACCTTAACCACCACCCTAAGGTCTTCGATAAGGCTGTTTGGCAAGTTGGCGGATAAAAATCTCTCAAGTATCTCCTGATCGGATAGGTTGGAAACGCCAACTTTAAATAGGTTGTTCGACTCGATAAACTCATCGTAAAACTCAGTGCTTATAACCACCGTGCGCGGTATGGCAATAACCACGTTGGGGTACTTGTTGTATAGATGATTGTCGCGTATTAGGGTGTTTACGAATGCAAGTCCACGAGCCTTTCCCCCAATGGATCCATTCCCTATGCGAGAGAAAAACTTGTAATCGTCGAACCGTTTGCGGTCGAACATGGCGATAACACCTCGGCTTTTGCTCATCCGATAGGCCGAGATGGCCTGATAGAGAAATTTCCGAACATCATCGAGCGATTGGAAGTCTTGTAGCGACAGGGGTTTAAATAGCTGGCCAATGGAGAATAGCGCACGTGCGTTTAGCCATTTGGATATGTGGTCACGGCTCGAGTGAAAGGTTAGGGAGTCATCGGGAACCGTAAGCAGTAGCTTTTGTAGAGCTGGCAAATCCTCGGCACGGCATACTTCCTTGTGGGTTTTGGGATCGAAAAATACAAAATCATCGAACCCAAAGTTGGAAATGATATAGTTTCGCAGGTCGATATTGTAGGTTTGCGAGTACTTATGGGTGAAGCCAACACCCAGCTCATCGGCGTACTTCTTGTTGCCTATGCGTGAACTTTGGAGAAGAAAGGGCATGTTGGGATCTTCCTTCCGAATCATCTGGCATAGCTTTAGCCCTTGTTTAGCCTTTTGATCGCGGCGCTGATTTACCTTAAAGCTAACATCCGATATTACCCCCAGCACATTGGGTTTGTAGCGATTGTATAGTTCGAGCGCCTCGTTGTAACTTTTTGCCAGCAAAATTTTGGGGCGCCCCCGCATGCGCAGCACCCGCTTGTGCTCGTTTAGCGCCTCCTGCATAAAGCTTCGGGCTTGGCGCATCACCGTTTTGTAGAGGAGGGGAAGCAGGGAGGAGTAGTACCGAACCGAATCCTCAACCACAATAATCGACTGTACACCAACCTCAAGTATATCGTTATCGGCGTTCATTTTATCCTCAATTAGCTTGATGATGGCCAGCAGCAGGTCGGCATTTCCCAACCAGCTAAAGATGTAGTCAATGCCACTCAAATCTTCCTTCTCGAGCCTTGCCGACACCTCGCGCGAGAAGTGGGTAAGGATAACCAGTGGCGTATCGGGCAATCGTTTTTTTATCTGCTTTGCCAAATCGAAGGTGTCTACATCACCCACGTTTAGCATGGAGATGATAAGATCAATCTTCTCATCGCTATGGATTACATCTAGTGCCTCGCGTGCCGAATGCACCTGAATAAAGCTTGGTGGGTACCTTAGGCTAAGCGATACGTACTCGTTAAATATCTGCTCGTCGATGCGTCCATCCTCCTCGAGCATAAATGCATCGTAGTGGCTACAGATTAGCAAAACTCTATAAATCCGCTGCTGCATTAGCCTATCGAATGCTGTTTCGGAGAAATCGAGGGTGAAGGCAGTTCTATAATCCTGTAGGGTTTGCATTGGCAGCTCTATTGTGGTATTCCCAGATGTACTAGTTTATTAATTCGGTTACTGCACTTAAATATAGCAGAAATTTTACAACTACTCGATAATTTCTCTAATGGGTTTTCCGGTGGCACCACTTGGCCAGCCAATACCCATTAGGGTAGAGATTGTGGGTGCAACGTCCGACATATCAACGGGCGTAAGTACTTGCTTGCGTTTCATTTTCCACCCATACCACATGAGAGGAACGTGGGTATCGTAGTTGTAGGGCGAATTTGCAGAGGTAATATTCTTGCTTCGCTCAACCCAACCGGGTTCAAGGTTGATAATTACATCGCCCGAGCGGCGCTGGTTAAAGCTATTCTGAAACTTTTCGAATATTCCGTTAGTAAAATTGCTCGACTGCAGATTGTATGCCGTTACGGCATTGGCAACCCCTGTAAATTGCAGCATGAATGAGCCAACCCTATCCTGAAAATCGCGAAGAGATAGGTTGGAATCCTCAATAAGCCTGCGATTTAGGTAGATTTGCTTTTCCTGGTACCCAAGCACCCAGCTGGCCGTGCCGTACACCACGTTTAGGTAGCTGCTTAGCAGCATAATGGCCTTCTCGGGCTCAAAATATCCCCCCGGAATTTTCGATTTCTCAAGGTGCTCTGGAGTTGCCCCAACCCCTTGGTCGGAGGTTACAACTAGCAAGTAGTTGTGCCTACCAATCTCGCTATTCAGAAAGGCTATAAAATGTTCCAGCTCCCTATCGAGCCTAAGGAATGCATCCTCGGTTTCGATGGCGTGAGGGCCAAATTTTTGCCCAATTGTGCGGGTGGTGGTAAAGGTTATCGATAGATAGTCGGTGTGCTTATCCTTTCCGAGATCTTCGCCAATTATGGCAGCAATGGCCATATCCTTTGTAAAGGAGTTGCCATATGGAGTTTCAAATAGTGGCGAGTAATCCTTTATGGGCTTTCTGAACTGCTGAACCATACCACTAACCATTCGCGATAGCTTGGCGGTTATTCGCTTTAAGGCGTTGGGATCTTTTACGGTGGCAGTGTCCGACTCAAAATAGCTTTCCAGTGGGTTTAGCAAGTTCCAGTCGCGCTTTAGGTATAGCTCACCATAACCTTTAACGTTTAGCGAATCTACCCAGGCAGGAAGGTTGTCAACATAGTGCGTGTTGCTAATCCAAATACCTCGTTCCCGATCGAGCCAGTAGGCTGCGTTGGCATTGTGCCCGCTGGATATTATGGCCGACGAGGGTTCGAGGGAGATGCCTATAACCTTTGAGCGTGGGTTAATCATCCGAATCTCATCGCCTATGGTGCTGGTAATTAAATTTTTTGGGGAATACATACCGTTAAAATAGTTCCCACCAACGGTTCGAACCCTTTGATCGGCAATGGCATCTACCTCTGCTGAGGTTAGGGGATCGAACCAGCGGTTCGATACTATACCATGTACGTTTGGGTTGGTGCCAGTGGCAATGGTGGCTAAACCTGGTAACGACTGGGTTAAAAGGTAGTTGTATCGGGCGTTTCGGCAAAAGGTGCCCTCGTTCATTATATGCTTGAATCCCCCTTCGCTAAACTTGTCGGAATATCGCTGTAGGTAGTCGTACCGCATTTGGCTAACCACAACTTGTACTATTAGTTTTGGATGTTCCGATGGGATGCTGGGCTGCGCAGAAGTGCAAATGGATTGAAAAAGAAATGCAATGAGGAGAGTGTAATGAAAACGAAATGCGTTCATAATGAAATGCAGATTTAATGTGGGAAAACAATGTGAGCTCCCCACAAAAATAGAAAAAAAAGGATGGGTTTTACGTGCTAAGGGAGGGTTGGCGCAAAAAGAATTTTTTGAGTGTAGCTATGGCCTTGAGAAGTAAACCTAAGTAGGTATAATCCGGCTGGTAAGGTTGTGTGTGGAGTCCAGTTTAGGCGGTGTTGTCCTTGTATGCGGTTTTCACTTGCAATGGTTGCAACCTTTTGCCCCAGTAGGTTATGTACACTAACCTCAAGTGCTGTGCTTTGCTTCAAACTAACTTCAATGTTTAGGCTATGTGAAAATGGGTTTGGCCAAATCTTAGTATCAGCAGGCTCAACCTTGTAAGTTGCTCCAAGTGGAGTCAGGTTTATTTGTATGGCTTTGCTAGCATCAACCTCAACCTCATCGATATACTCGTTGTAATCCGTATGTGTAACACCAACCGTGTAACTCCCCTCATAAACTTCAGTAAATGTGGAAGTGCCAAGCTCATCGGTTTGCTGGGTTTGCCCGTTGAGGCTTATATTTGCGTTGGGAACGGGGGTGTCGCCACTCTTTATCTCAAAGGTGATATCGTACTTCATTTTCTCTTGGAGCACCACATCATTGGAAGCTATATCATAAATGCTGTTAAGGGTTATTGAATGTGCTTGTTCATGGTAACCCTCGGCTTGGTAGGTAACCTCCCAAGTTCCACTTTCTATTGGTCTAAAGTAAATGCCGTGGGTTTGGTTCGTTGTTACAAACGAATTGTCCTTATCGTGTCCATCAATTGTAATTGTTGCATCAAGGGGTTCGTTGCTTGTGTTAGTTACAATGCCTTGGATTCCTGTAAAGAGGAGCTCCATATAGCTTAGCATGGCCTCCTTGTTGTAATCCCAATAGTTGGGCAAGTCGGCGCTGGGAGGGCATTTGGTGTCCGATATTTCTAGAGTAATCTCTCGGCAGTGGTGGTTGTAGTTCATATAGTCCTGGCGACTACCCGAAACCACATACCAATCGCCACCGTGCGCAATTCCATTATCCCATCCGGTGAAGTAGCCAGGGGGGCTATTGGCCTGGGCCAAGTCGGCGTACCGGCGGCTAATGGTTTTAAACCAGTTGTGGTCGGTATGCGGATTAGTGGAGCTTTTCCACGCATCCCAAGGGAAGTTGGCCAGCTCGATACCACCATGAAAATTGGCCGACAGCACAAAGTTCCTTTCCTCTGCAAAATCCATCATGGCTAGCGTTTCGGGTTGGTAGGGGCCATTGGGGTTTTCGCCAAGGCGAGGGTCGGGGAAATTTCGGTTTAAATCGTAATCATTTGCGTTGTATCGTCGCGAACCGCTAACGGTATGGTTCCCGTAGTAGTAAGAACCATCGGGGTTGGCATTGGGGTTTATGTATATGGCAATATTATTAACCAAGTTGGTAACCCTATCGTTGGTGCCATAGTTTGAGAGCAGATAATCGATAAGCCTTAACATTAGTATGTACCCAGTAGTCTCATCGCCATGCATGGTGCTGGTGTAAAAGAACTCAAGCTCGGGTTCATCTTCTAGCACGTTATCCGAAATTTTCACAACGTATAGCTTCCGTCCTTGCATCGAAGTCCCAATGCTATCGAGTTTACATAGATTGGGGTAATCCTCCTCGAAACGTTTCATCATTTCGCGGTAAACCTCGTAGGTGGGGTATCTGTCCCAGCCAGTCATCTCCTCGATGCTGGTGGCCATTAAAATATTTTTGGCGTTAATGCTGGGGTAGGGTAGTATATCAAGGGCATAGCCAAGCTTCTTAAATCTTTCAAACTCAACATAACTTGCGTATGCATATATTGTATCACCAACAATTTTATCAATTGATACGGTTTGGGTGATAAGGGTGTTTACTCGATCTTTGTTGGGCTCTATAGTCCTAAAGTAGTAATCCTGCGCCCAAGCCATTGGGGTAGTTGTAATTAGGATAAATACAATGGCGAGCCGAATTTTCATACCGCAAGGGCTAAAGGTTTAGTACTTTGGGTTAAGAGCTACCCTTTCCTCTTTACAAGTCGGGTGCCAAGGTATATAACAAATGCCACAAGAAATACTAACGATATTCCAGTTATAAATCCGCGGGCAAAATCGGTTAGGTTGGAGCTTTCGCCTCGGCCCAAAATTAGCACAAGACCAAAGATGACAACTCCAATTATTGCGATGGCTGTGGCTATCTTTTGCATTTTTTTTGTTGATTTAGCTACACGTTGAATCGTATGTGAAGGATATCGCCATCGTCAACAATGTAATTTTTCCCTTCGATGCTTAGCTTGCCCTTTTCTTTACAAGCTTGCTCGGAGCCAAGGGTAACAAAGTCGTTATACTTCATTACCTCGGCACGGATAAAGCCACGTTCCAAATCGCTGTGGATGGCTCCAGCGGCTTGTGGTGCTGTTGCTCCCCGTTTAATGGTCCAGGCACGAATTTCTTTTGGCCCTACGGTGAAGAAGGTTTCCAGCTGAAGGAGCGAGTATGCTGCGCGGATTAGCTTGTTTACGCCGGGTTCCTGTAGCCCAACATCCGAGAGGAAAGCCATTCTATCCTCCATGCTCTCTAGTTCTGCAATCTCTGCCTCCATGGCGCCAGCTATGATCAGAATCTCGGTATTCTCATCCTTTAAAAACTCTTTAACCTGCTCAACGTACTTGTTGCCATTCACAGCAGAGCTGTCATCAACATTACAAACGTAGATTACGGGTTTGGTCGAAAGTAGGAATATGTCGGCGATGTATCGCTTATCGTCGTCGCTTACAGGGGCAGTTGCCGCGTTTTGGAACGATTCCAAATGATCTTTGTAAACGTTTAGCACCTCGATACCTTTTTTTGCATCCTTATCGCCCGACTTGACCACTTTCTCTAAGCGTTGAATCTTTTTCTCAACCGACTCCAAGTCCTTAATCTGTAGCTCAAGGTTTACGGTTTCGATATCGCGAATTGGGTTAACTGAGCCATCTACATGGGGGAGGTTCTCATCGTCGAAACAGCGAATTACATGGATTAGCGCATCGCAATTGCGGATTTCGGACAGGAACTGGTTGGCTCCTTTATCGGATCGACCCGAGCTTTTGGTTAGCCCAGGAATATCTACAATCTCTACGGTTGTGGGTATTATCTTCTCGGTGGGTTGATGCTTTTCCAACTCCTGCAAGCGGGCGTCGGGTACGTTAATTATGCTTAGGTTGGTTTTGTTGCTAAACGAAAATCCGCTGGCCTCGGCCTTGGTGGCCGACATACAATTGAAAATGGTTGATTTGCCCACGTTGGCAATCCCAATAATTCCGCACTGTAAACTCATTTGTTGCTAGTTTTTTAATTTGAGGGCAAATTTAGCTCGAATAATTGGGATTTAGATAAGCCAAGATAGAATTTAGTTTACGAGTGAGGAAAAGAATATGGTGAGTAGATTGAGGGATTATTTTAGTTTGACGGGTTAATAGCGTTAAAAAAAGAGGTTGTCCTAAAGTACTCTTTGGACAACCTCATTAGTATTATTAGCGTCTCTGCGCCTTTGCAAGATATTTTTATCTACATATGAATCACCTCATCGTACGCGGCAGCAGCGGCCTCCATAATGGCCTCGCTCATGGTTGGGTGCGGATGGATGCTCTTGATAAGCTCGTGACCAGTGGTTTCCAAATTTCGGGCAACCACCATCTCTGCTATCATCTCCGTTACATTTCCGCCAATCATATGGGCGCCTAGCAGCTCGCCGTATTTGGCATCGAATATTAGCTTTACAAAACCATCGCGCATTCCTGCTGCGGTAGCCTTGCCCGATGCTGTAAATGGGAATTTCCCAACCTTAATCTCGTAACCCGCTTCCTGCGCTGCTTTTTCGGTCATTCCCACCGACGAAACCTCGGGGCTGGTGTAGGTACAGCCAGGGATATTCTTATAGTTTATGGGGTGAACATCCATACCGGCAATTTTCTCAACGCAAGCAATACCCTCGGCCGATGCCACGTGGGCAAGCGCTGGGCCAGGAATTATATCGCCAATGGCGTAAACTCCCTCCACATTGGTGCGGTAGTACTCATCAACCTTAACCCGACCGTTCTCCATCTCAACGCCAACATCCTCAAGACCTATTCCCTCGGTGTTTGGCGTGATGCCTACGGCAGAAAGTACGATCTCGGCTTCAACCACCTCTTCGCCCTTTTTGGTTTTAATGGTTACCTTGCAAAGGTCGCCGCTGGTATCGACCGACTCAACCGATGCGTTGGTCATCACCTTAATCTTATTCTTTTTGAATGAGCGCTCTAGGGTTTTGGATACCTCCTCATCCTCAACGGGAACAATGTTGGGCATATACTCAACCAGCGTTACCTGAGTACCAATGGAGTTGTAGAAGTAGGCAAACTCGCTGCCAATGGCGCCAGATCCAACCACAACCATCGATTTTGGCTGCTTGGGCAAGGATAGGGCTTGGCGGTACCCTATGATTTTCCCTCCATCCTGCTTCAGGTTAGGCAGCTCGCGCGAGCGTGCTCCAGTTGCAAGTACGATGTGCTTTGCGGTTACCTCCTGGGTTTTACCGTCGGAGTCGGTAACAACTACCGTGCTCTTATCCTTAAGCTTACCAAACCCATTGATAACCTCGATCTTATTCTTTTTGAATAGGAACTCTATACCCTTGCTCATATTGGCAGCCACGTCGCGGCTACGGGCAATCATCTTATCAAAATCGGGTTTTACGTCGCTGGCTACCACACCATACTCGGCTGCGTGCGATGCGTACTCGAACACCTGTGCGCTCTTGAGCAACGCTTTGGTAGGGATACACCCCCAGTTAAGGCATATACCGCCCAGGTTTTCCTTTTCAACAACGCCAACCTTCATTCCCAGCTGGCTTGCACGTATTGCGGCTACATAGCCTCCAGGACCACTGCCCACAACTAGCAAATCGTAATTCATAATGGTATGTGTTTGAATTTATTTTAGTTAGATTATTATGCTCTACGTAATTTTATTTTAACAAATAAGAACCGTAATAGTTTAGCCACAGCAAATATAGCCACTAAAACCATAATTATGGTAGCTCCCGAGGGAACGTTCATGTTGTAGGAGATAAGCAGGCCGCCCACTGCACCAAGGAACCCAATAGCTATGGATGCAAAAATAATTTGGTTAAACCTTTTGGTGAAAAGATTTGCGGTGGAAGGGGGGATGGTAAGCAACGAAATTAGAAGAATAATGCCAACCATCCTAATGCTAAGTACTATGGTTAGAGCTAAAAATCCTTTTAGGATGTATGAAAAAGTTTTTACGGGTATACGTTGTGTTTTGGCAAAATCGGGGTCGAATGCAAGGTATAGAATTGATCTGTAGAAAAGTAGAAAGAAGGCCACCATAACCATATTTAGCGTTAGCAAAAGCCAGATATCGGTGGAGGAGACAGTAAGTATTGAGCCAAACAGAAAGGTCATAAGGTTTGGCGAGTAGCCCGGGGTAAGGTAAATAAAGAATATCCCAATGGCCATACCCACCGACCACAGTATGCCTATGGCTGAATCTTCGCGAACAGCCATTCGTTGGCTAAGCGCCTCAACTCCAAATGCCGAAAGTACTGCAAAGGCGGCTGCTCCAGCAAGGGGATTGACTCCGAGAAAATAGGCAATACCAATTCCGCCAAACGAGGCGTGGGTAATCCCACCGCTAAGAAATACTAACCTTTTGGCTACTATGTATGAACCAACCATTCCGGCAGCAACTGCTATTAGCAGAGCAGCCACAAAGGCGTTGACTACGAATTGGTACTGGAAGAAGTTTGCGAGTGAGTTTAGCATTTTTTGTTGTCAGTTGTCTGTCTCGGCAGATTGGCGTATTTACCAAGTTAACAAGATCAGTTATTAGTTGTGCTTTCCCAAAACCGTGTGCGGTACAGGGCCGTGAGCAATTATCTGTATGGGGCAATCGTATGCTGCCAGCTGTTCGGAGGTTATTGAGTTGGAGGGGTGGTAGTGCAGATTTCGGTTAACGCAGGCAATGGTTTTCACGTGCGATGTGATGGTGCCCAAATCGTGCGATACCATTACTATGGCCATCTCCCTGTTTAGCTCCTTAAGTAGCTCGTACAGCTCTTTTTCAAACTTGTTATCTACATAAGTGTTGGGTTCGTCTAAAATCAGTAATCTAGGGTGCGAAACCAAAGCTCTGCTAAGGAAAACGCGTTGTAGCTGTCCTCCGGATAGTTCTCCAATGGTTCGTCCCTTTAGGTTGGCTATGCCTATCCTGCTAAGCAGATCTAGCGCCAGCTTTTTGTCCATTGAGGTGTACCGACCAGCCACTCCCTTTTTGCTCATCAAGCCCGATAGCACCACCTCTAGCACAGTGATTGGGAATTTTTTGTCGATGCTTACCGATTGGGGAAGATAACCGAACAACGTTTCGTTTGGTAGGATTGAGTGGTAGGTAACCTTGCCCTTGCTAGGCTTGAGCTCGCCTAGCAGTAGCTTCAGCAGTGTGGTTTTGCCACCGCCGTTGGGCCCAATAACGCCAATAAAATCGTTGTCGAAAATTTCGAGGTTTACGTCCTTTAGCACAATGTCCTCGTTGTAACCAACCGATGCGGAGTTTATTTCGAGTATCTTAGGCATTTAGCAAGTTTGGATTATAAAATGGATGTATTATTGTTTGTTGCTGCTACTCACCATTCAATGCCTTATGAAGCATTCTTGTGATGCGATACATATTGTTAAGCCAATCCTCATCGAGGGGGTCAATAACCTCAACCTTTCCGCCAATATCTGCAGCAGCTGTTTTCGCTGTGTTCACATCAAATTCCCTTTGAATAAAGATTGTGGTAGATCCCTGCTCCTTTGCCTTTTGAAGAACCGATTTAAAATGTTGCATCGATGGGGCTTTGCCATCTTCCTCAAGCGATACTTGGGTTAAGCCGTAATCGCGAGCATAGTAGGTGAGGGCAGGATGGAATAGGAAAAACTTTTTGCCGCTGGTGTTGGCTAGCTTTGCTTGTATGTGCTGATGGAGACTGTCGAGCTGATGTGTAAATGCAATTGCGTTTTCGCTGAAATGTTTGGCATTTTCGGGGTATAGCAGGCTTAGTTTATCTGAAATGGAGTTAACCATAACCTTCACCTCGGCAGGCGAGGTCCATACGTGAGGGTCGTGCCCATGGCTATGCGAGTGGCTGTGGTGATGGTGGTCGTGATCGCACGTCCCTTCCATTAGATTCAACTCCTTTGAGTGATCAACTAGCAAGAGGTTTGGGTTTTGTTTCTGAATATTTTTAAGCATCGATAGCTCAAACTCAAGTAGGCCAAGAGAGAAGTATACTTTAGCTTTGCTCATTGCCTTTAGCTGCAATGCGGTAGGCTCGTAGGTTTCGGGACTCGAACCTGCAGGAACCATAACCTCCACTCTGACTAGCGTATCGGCAACTTGCTGTACAAAATACTTTTGAGGTGCAATGCTAACCATAACCGTTGGCTTTTCATCGGGGCTTGTGTGCGTGGTGCAGCTTGCCAGTATAAGCAAAAAAAGTGATAGAGTAGGGGTAAATCGTTTCATCGTTATGTTTGTATAAATTAGTATTCAAAATTACCTACAATTACCCAAAACACAAAAAGCCAGTAAAAGTTCCTTTTACAGTGTTTTTTTTAGTATCTTACCACTAGCATCCGAAAGTACGAAATTTAAAAATGCCCTCAGAATCCCCTATTTTTGAGTTCGACAAAAAACTTTAAAATTATGGGACTCTTCAGGCGAAA
>NZ_JAANIG010000047.1 GCF_011174675.1 Perlabentimonas gracilis
AACCTTCGGTATAACAGTCACCATCGGTCGTTTGTCCGTTGGTAAAAATAAATAATAAAATTGTAAAAAAAATGCTTGGTTATTTAGGGTTAAAACAGGGGTATTTGTTTTCATCTTATCAACTCACAATCATCCCATAGTGGAATTGAAATCCCCTAACCGAATTTACTTAACCAAAAAAATAGAACTCACAATCATCCCATAGTGGAATTGAAATGCTCCTTCTTTCCAGCGGGAGAGGGTGAGGATATCCTCACAATCATCCCATAGTGGAATTGAAATACATAAACTCTTCCTTTTGAGAAGGGTTGATATCCTCCTCACAATCATCCCATAGTGGAATTGAAATACGTGAGCGTAGGGGAATGGGGATTCGATAATATCTCACAATCATCCCATAGTGGAATTGAAATTCGCAATTACCTCTCCTGAGTACAGAGCCAACACCCTCACAATCATCCCATAGTGGAATTGAAATCTCGTGCGGAATGTACGTGGCCGCTTTCTCCGATAACTCACAATCATCCCATAGTGGAATTGAAATCTGGGTTCTCGGGCTGGGAGATAGACCGAGGCACCTCACAATCATCCCATAGTGGAATTGAAATATGGCAAATGGTTATTGACGATACAACTACTGAGCTCACAATCATCCCATAGTGGAATTGAAATTAATTCTATAGTTTTCCTCAGCAATTGCCATCTTCTCACAATCATCCCATAGTGGAATTGAAATAACGTCAATTGATTTATTGTAAACTTCACGCAACAACTCACAATCATCCCATAGTGGAATTGAAATTCTACAGCTCTACCATAGCGGCGGTGGGGTTTCAACTCACAATCATCCCATAGTGGAATTGAAATAAAAGATGCGACGAGGTGTGTGGGGCAGTGCCCAACTCACAATCATCCCATAGTGGAATTGAAATATGCCAACGAGGGTGCAGACACCCAAGGGGCAAATCTCACAATCATCCCATAGTGGAATTGAAATACCCATATCCAACTTATCCATCAATCGCTTAATTACTCACAATCATCCCATAGTGGAATTGAAATTTCGAAAAGGAGTAAGAAACCCACCACAGGCGGTCTCACAATCATCCCATAGTGGAATTGAAATCTGGCATAGACAATCATCGTAATCTCAATATTATTCTCACAATCATCCCATAGTGGAATTGAAATTAACGAGGACGACGAACCCGAAGAAACGTTGCTATCTCACAATCATCCCATAGTGGAATTGAAATGTTTGTACACCTTATCCACATCGTAACCAGTTATGCTCACAATCATCCCATAGTGGAATTGAAATTACTCCTTAATCTGTTCTTGCTTGGTTGCTTCAATTCTCACAATCATCCCATAGTGGAATTGAAATTCGAACGAGGTGGCCTTGTAAGCCTTACCCGTTATCTCACAATCATCCCATAGTGGAATTGAAATATAAAATTGCCTCGGCAGCACATACGGAATATCATTCTCACAATCATCCCATAGTGGAATTGAAATACACACACGCTGGTGAGTGGGATCTACCCAAGCTCGCTCACAATCATCCCATAGTGGAATTGAAATAACTATCAATTGCCACTTGCAAAAAGCGCATTTACCTCACAATCATCCCATAGTGGAATTGAAATCTGCTTATGCTTGGCGTTGGCGTGAATACGATACCCCTCACAATCATCCCATAGTGGAATTGAAATTCTACCTAATTGCTCGCATTGGCAACGATGGTATTCTCACAATCATCCCATAGTGGAATTGAAATAAATTATGGTCGATCACGAAAGGGAGATGCTACGAACTCACAATCATCCCATAGTGGAATTGAAATAAACAAACTTAGACTATTCGTTTTACAACGAGGTTCTCACAATCATCCCATAGTGGAATTGAAATATGGTGGAGAATTAATACTAGGAGGAAGAGCTAGCTCACAATCATCCCATAGTGGAATTGAAATTCGCAATTATCTCACCACGCTTCGCAACGTGCAGTCTCACAATCATCCCATAGTGGAATTGAAATCATAGATCTTCTCCTTAGCCATCTCGAACCTCACGACTCACAATCATCCCATAGTGGAATTGAAATTCATAACATCATTTGGTCGACCTCTGAGAGCGCAAGCTCACAATCATCCCATAGTGGAATTGAAATACGGTTAAGCCTGTTAAATTGGTTGGCGATGCCATCTCACAATCATCCCATAGTGGAATTGAAATACGTTAGATGCAGACCTCAAGCATTCCGACTTACTCTCACAATCATCCCATAGTGGAATTGAAATAGCAGATGCTTATCGAGGACTCGATGTACTACTCTCTCACAATCATCCCATAGTGGAATTGAAATGCACTACCGTTTGCTTAATAAGATATTTGGCAAGACTCACAATCATCCCATAGTGGAATTGAAATGTACAATTGTTAGTAACGAAGCCCTGTTTTGCTTCCTCACAATCATCCCATAGTGGAATTGAAATTTAAGTACGGAGGCGATGTGCACGCAGCCTTTATGCTCACAATCATCCCATAGTGGAATTGAAATCTTATCCATTTTTATGGCAATCTCGCCAAGGCCTACCTCACAATCATCCCATAGTGGAATTGAAATAATCGAGGCAGGTTGAAAACTGCTTGGCGGTGATATTCTCACAATCATCCCATAGTGGAATTGAAATCGCGAAGCAATAATAAACTCATCCTTGGCATTAACGGCTCACAATCATCCCATAGTGGAATTGAAATAAATAATTAGCGGCAACTATATAAACTACCGTATTCTCACAATCATCCCATAGTGGAATTGAAATAAATAATTAGCGGCAACTATATAAACTACCGTATTCTCACAATCATCCCATAGTGGAATTGAAATTAGAGAATAATGGTGGAACATCTGTGGCCTTAAATTCTCACAATCATCCCATAGTGGAATTGAAATTAAGGTTTTTTCGAAGTATAAATATGACGCAAAATACTCACAATCATCCCATAGTGGAATTGAAATAGGCAACCAGTACGATTGATGCATTGAGGTTGCACACTCACAATCATCCCATAGTGGAATTGAAATGGGGAAAGGGAAGCGCGACAGAATCGTTCCCCTAAGCTCACAATCATCCCATAGTGGAATTGAAATACAATTTCGAAGGCAAATCGAATGTTGGGGCCTATGCTCACAATCATCCCATAGTGGAATTGAAATCTGGAATCACATTCATCCTAAAATGTTTGCCTGCAACCTCACAATCATCCCATAGTGGAATTGAAATATAGATTTGAGCACACGCTAAAGCATTGCCCCGATACTCACAATCATCCCATAGTGGAATTGAAATGGCGATAAACTTATGAGGGCTATGCCGCACCCAAAGCTCACAATCATCCCATAGTGGAATTGAAATTTAAGAATTAGCTTATACTCGCAGAGCTTGCCAAGCTCACAATCATCCCATAGTGGAATTGAAATATCGAAAATACTTCCCTTTGCCTTGGAGAGTCTTTGCTCACAATCATCCCATAGTGGAATTGAAATAAGAGTGGGATCTGTACACCGCAAAGAAAATGTTTACTCACAATCATCCCATAGTGGAATTGAAATGACGTTTAAGCAAAGCACCTACTTTTAGTGGCTGTCTCACAATCATCCCATAGTGGAATTGAAATATAGATTTGAGCACACGCTAAAGCATTGCCCCGATACTCACAATCATCCCATAGTGGAATTGAAATATGTAAAGCGTATCCCAAGCATCGGTAACGTGGGTCTCACAATCATCCCATAGTGGAATTGAAATCTGCTTATCCTTGCGTAACCAATCGGATAAGCACACTCACAATCATCCCATAGTGGAATTGAAATCTCAATGAAAGTCCACTTAATTACGTTGGAACCCTCTCACAATCATCCCATAGTGGAATTGAAATTACTACGGCGGGCTACCATTAGCTCGTTGTACCACTCTCACAATCATCCCATAGTGGAATTGAAATTTTACAAGCGCGGTGGGTATGGCGACTGGGCGCAATTCTCACAATCATCCCATAGTGGAATTGAAATCTGCACAAAGCGGCGGTCGGACTTATTTTTGCCCTCCTCACAATCATCCCATAGTGGAATTGAAATAAGCAAGGAGAAGGCTGACAAGGTTATGGCAGAAGTCTCACAATCATCCCATAGTGGAATTGAAATTTCAATCTAATCCTATCCCAAACCCAAACCGTAAGGCTCACAATCATCCCATAGTGGAATTGAAATTTGATTCGGGTGCATTCCCCAAGGGGGACTATCAGCTCACAATCATCCCATAGTGGAATTGAAATTCAGGAATATGACCGACGAGGGCGGTATGTTCTTCCTCACAATCATCCCATAGTGGAATTGAAATGCTTAATGAGGGTGGTGGAGAGCAAACCACCTTGGACTCACAATCATCCCATAGTGGAATTGAAATGCTCAAGGTGATGGAGACCAAGATATCGGGCTTGGCCTCACAATCATCCCATAGTGGAATTGAAATTTTCTAAACTTTTTGCTAAGTACAAAAATGAGGAAACTCACAATCATCCCATAGTGGAATTGAAATTCGTATATATAACCGTGTACCCTAACGATATTAAAACTCACAATCATCCCATAGTGGAATTGAAATGCGTTTTTAAAGAATTTGCCGACACCAACAATTTTCTCACAATCATCCCATAGTGGAATTGAAATAAATAATTTCAAAATTAGACAAACCTAAACGCTCAACTCACAATCATCCCATAGTGGAATTGAAATTTAAAACCCTAAAGCAGGGTGAGGTTGGGATACAACTCACAATCATCCCATAGTGGAATTGAAATACGCTATGTTGGGCTTGGTTCGGTTGCGTAGCACACTCACAATCATCCCATAGTGGAATTGAAATACGCTATGTTGGGCTTGGTTCGGTTGCGTAGCACACTCACAATCATCCCATAGTGGAATTGAAATAACCTTATCGTCGGAAAAGGTTTTGGTGGCGGGACTCACAATCATCCCATAGTGGAATTGAAATTAACGTATTTTTTCATTATAATAAAAGTTGTTAAAACCTCACAATCATCCCATAGTGGAATTGAAATAGCGAACTGCTGAAACACCTCAAAAACCCCCGTATCCTCACAATCATCCCATAGTGGAATTGAAATCTCGTTTTTTTCACTTGGCCCAGAAAATTTGACGTTCTCACAATCATCCCATAGTGGAATTGAAATGTTCATGAGCGTGTGGGTAATCGCTATGCCCGTGGCCTCACAATCATCCCATAGTGGAATTGAAATGTGATATGTTCTTTAGTTTCATAAGGCTCTCATTCTCACAATCATCCCATAGTGGAATTGAAATCTGGGATAGGATGAACGAAGCATCTTTCATGTCGACTCACAATCATCCCATAGTGGAATTGAAATCTGTAAAGTGTTTAAATAGCGCATCTTTCTCCCTTCTCACAATCATCCCATAGTGGAATTGAAATACCTTTAAGCGCGCCCTGCTTAATAACGGAATGGTCTCACAATCATCCCATAGTGGAATTGAAATACGAGTTTTTAATGAGCTTATGGCCTCTACCAAAAGCTCACAATCATCCCATAGTGGAATTGAAATACGCAGGTCGATTCCAAAACGGTTCTATTTACCATTCTCACAATCATCCCATAGTGGAATTGAAATAACATATCTGCGCATATTATACGTTTTTCTTAACTCTCACAATCATCCCATAGTGGAATTGAAATTCAACGGCTATGTCACCAATTTTTAGGGATGCTATCTCACAATCATCCCATAGTGGAATTGAAATTTAGCGAGCTCGATGTGGTTGAGAAAGCTATTAACTCACAATCATCCCATAGTGGAATTGAAATAGCGATGCTGGAAGATGGTTCTTATCATAGTACCTCTCACAATCATCCCATAGTGGAATTGAAATACGCTTGTTTTTAAGCAGCCTTTTAGTGGCCTTTACTCACAATCATCCCATAGTGGAATTGAAATGCATATCCACCATAGTTGATTGCATTGCCCTGCTCCTCACAATCATCCCATAGTGGAATTGAAATCGATGTGCTAAATGATGAATTTATAACTGAAACCCCTCACAATCATCCCATAGTGGAATTGAAATCTAAGCCCATCCAGCGTTATGCTTGACGTGTCAGCCTCACAATCATCCCATAGTGGAATTGAAATACCTCAAGGGCTTCGCTTGCAAACATTGTTCGCCCCTCACAATCATCCCATAGTGGAATTGAAATAAATCTTTCATTTCGGTGAGTTTGTATTTACGCTTCCTCACAATCATCCCATAGTGGAATTGAAATGCGATACCCCTGCCTTTTATTGGCTTTTGGAATCCTCACAATCATCCCATAGTGGAATTGAAATCCATCCAAACCAAAAACAAAAAGTTAAAAAATGTTGGCTCACAATCATCCCATAGTGGAATTGAAATTTGTGCTGGGTAAGGTTAAGGATGCTCAGGCACTCCTCACAATCATCCCATAGTGGAATTGAAATCTGTTACCAAGTGGAAGCCCCGCGAGGCCTCAATAGCTCACAATCATCCCATAGTGGAATTGAAATCTCCGAAGCATTCGCACTCAACCCCGCCTGCGTGGCTCACAATCATCCCATAGTGGAATTGAAATTCAATTCAAACCTTTGCTTGTACAGTATCAAGTCCCTCACAATCATCCCATAGTGGAATTGAAATTGCTGGATTTGAGGCATAGGCATTATTACCTAAATTCTCACAATCATCCCATAGTGGAATTGAAATTTGAATGTGCTAAACGTTTCAAGGGTTGGGGCTGTCTCACAATCATCCCATAGTGGAATTGAAATAGTTCAAGTGTTCACCTAGCCGCCAGACGCATTTTGCTCACAATCATCCCATAGTGGAATTGAAATTCGGTTGGAACTATACCTTTATCGTCAATCCATTGTCTCACAATCATCCCATAGTGGAATTGAAATTAACGTATTTTTTCATTATAATAAAAGTTGTTAAAACCTCACAATTATCCCATAGTGGAATTGAAAATTTGGTCGCAGTCGAATGAGAAGTTTTTCCTATGGGAATGTACGGGTGGGTAAGGAAGTAAAATACCAGCGCCACTAAATTTTGGTATGTTGTGGCGCTGAAATTATGGGAGATTGGTTGCTTTACTCAGCTATCTCCGCGCTTTTTTCCTCAAAAGTTGCTTTTGATATTTTTCTGAGGGGATTCATGGTAATAACCCATTTCTCTTTATCGCTGCTTTGGATAACAACAACGTAAATTTTATCGGGATCCTCTTTGTCATCGCAGTAGTGAGCGTATGCGTAGTACACCGATTCAAGGGTGATTACATCGGATGCATATCGTACCTCCTTTATGGCACCATCCCAGCGCTTAAGCTGTTTTTCAAAGTCGGGGCGTTCCATGGCATCCTCGTCGAGCGTCATGCTCATGGCCCAGCTAGCATACTGCTTAAGTAGATCAACATCCTTGGTTTTGTAGGCCAATAGTACTTGCTGTGCAGCCTCCTCGCCGGGAGCGTAGGTTTCCTTTACTTCTAGCTTAAAGTCCTTGGCTTTTTGCTTGCCCTTTTCACCTGTTGACCCACCACCGCATGAGGTAAGTGTTACAATCAGGGCTAGCATTAGTAAACTTGTAATTCGTTTCATAGCTTATTCTTTTAGGTTATCCTACAAATTTAAGCAATGATAGCTAAGGGTGCAAGTTTAAACCCAGTATTCGGTTTTCATCAATCTTGTCGATTTGTAAATCTATCTTCAACCAAACCTATATGCAAGTATTTTAGGGCTGAGTTTAACGTTAAGACTTTGCTGGATGGTGTCGCAGTACTATGATGGTATTTAGTTGAATTGCTAGCATTCACATCATAATAAGCAATAAACTTTACTTGCTCCAACCCTTTGCACGCTCCACAGCATCGGCCCATTTACTCTTTAGGTTGGCGCTTTGGTTGGCATCCATGGTGGCGTCGAACTCCCTATCCAGTTGCCATTGCTTTTTAAGCTCGTCGATATCTTTCCAAAAGCCTGTGGCTAGGCCAGCAAGGTAGGCAGCGCCCAGCGCAGTGGTTTCAACCACTTTGGGTCTTATTACTGGCACACGGAGCATATCGGCCTGGAACTGCATCAGCAGGTTATTGGCCGAAGCGCCGCCATCAACCCGAAGCTCGGTAATCTCCATTCCGGTGTCGCTCTGCATGGCACCAATCACATCCATGGTTTGGTAGGCAATGCCCTCCAGCGCAGCGCGGGCAATGTGGGCGCGGGTTGTGCCGCGGGTTAGCCCAACCATAAGGCCACGAGCGTACTGATCCCAGTAGGGGGCACCCATACCGGTAAAGCTGGGTACAAAATACACATCGCCATTATCATGGGCTTGCGCTGCAAGGGTTTCTATTTCTGCGGATGAGTTTATAATTCCTAGCCCATCCCTAAGCCATTGCACCACGGCACCGCCAATAAATATGCTGCCCTCCAGGGCATAGGTGGTTTCGCCATTAATTTGCCAAGCAATGGTGGTAACCAAATTGTTTTTTGATATAAATGGTTTGTTGCCAGTGTTTTTAAGGATAAAACATCCTGTGCCGTAAGTGTTCTTAACCATTCCCTCGTCAACACACATTTGCCCAAAGAGTGCAGCCTGCTGGTCGCCTGCTATGCCGCCAATGGGCACTTTCGAGGCAAAAAAGGTGGTGTTGGTGTAATCGTAAACCTCGCTCGATGATGCTACACGGGGCATCATTTCGATAGGGATATTTAAAAGATTTAGCAGCTCCTCGTCCCATTCGAGGGTGTTGATATTAAATAGCATGGTGCGGCTAGCATTGGAAACATCGGTAACGTGTGTACGGCCCTGGGTTAATTTCCATACTAGCCACGAGTCAACCGTGCCAAAGGCCAATTCACCTTTCTCTGCCCGTTGTCTTGCTCCATCCACATTGTCGAGTATCCACTTTATTTTCGTTCCGCTAAAGTAGGCGTCAATTACCAGCCCTGTTTTCTCTCGAATTTTTTCTGCTAGGCCTTCAGCTTTAAGCTTATCGCACAATTCCGAGGTTCGTCTATCTTGCCATACTATCGCATTGTAAACGGGCTCACCCGTTTTTTTGTCCCAAACAATGGTAGTTTCGCGCTGATTGGTAATACCAATCCCTGCTAGGTAAGTTCCGTTTATGCTTAGCTTCGACATAGCCTCGGCGGCCACTGCTACCTGCGACGACCATATCTCCCCTGGGTCGTGCTCAACCCATCCGGGTTTGGGAAATATTTGGGTGAACTCCTTTTGTGCTACCGAGTGGATGTTTCCATTGTGGTCGAATAGCAATGCGCGCGAGCTGGTTGTACCTTGGTCCAGAGCTAGGATAAACTTTTCCATAGGGTGGTGTGATGATTTGATTTGAAAACTCGAATATACTAAACTTGCTAAAATTATCGAAGAATGTACTTAGAGGCAACCTTCTCAAATTCTTTAACCTGCATTTCTTCCCACTGCTCATCCTTACCCAGCTCTGCTGCCATAATTTTGGCAACTTTTGGGGCCACAAGCATTGCCTCGCGGGCATCTAGCAAAAGTGCCCGAGTCCTACGCGACAGAAAATCTTCAACCGTTCTGGCCATTTCAAAACGTACAGCCCAAATTACTTGCGCTGCATAAATATTAAGCCTGCAGCTAATTAGCTGTTTAGTTTCAGGATATTTCTCCATCAAATCGGTAATTCCCTTTTTGTCGCTACCGTAAAAATACAGCGGGTCGTTTAGATCTACATACTGTTGATAACCATGCAACTTCAAGTTTTTGGTTGATGTTTGCGTGCGCGACCAACCCTTGGTTTTCTCTACCTTATCAACCATATCCTGCGCCATACGACGGAAGGTGGTCCATTTGCCACCAATCATGGTGAATAGATGCGACGAGGTAACGGTTATCTTGTGGCTACGTGATATTTCTTTGGTTTTCGAGTTCTCGTGCTTTGGTGCAGCCAGCGGACGCAATCCGGCAAATATGCTTAGCACATCGCTACGGCTGGGTGCTTTGGTGAGGTACTTGGCCATTGTAGACAGGATGAACTTAATTTCTTCCTCAAGAGCTACTGGTTCAAGATCGGGGGAGTTTATGGGGGTGTCGGTGGTGCCTACCACAATTTTGTCGTGCCATGGCACGGCAAATAGTACCCTGCCATCATCGGTTTTGGGTATCATTAGGGCGTACCCACCTGGTAGAAAAGATTTGTCGAGCACAAGGTGAATGCCCTGGCTCGGACGAATAGTTTTTCGCTGCCCCGGGCTATCCATTTGCAGGATATCGTCGGCAAAAACGCCTGTGGCATTTATAACAGCTTTTCCGTTTATGGTGTATTCTTTGCCACTCTCTATATCCAAAGCAACCACACCACAAGCAAACCCATTCTCATCTTTTTTGATATTGTTAACCTGTATATAGTTAGCAGCTATTGCGCCGTGCTCAATTGCTGTTTGTAGGGCGTTGATGGCTAAGCGCGAATCGTCGAATTGACCATCATGGTAAACCACACCAGCCGATATTTTTTTCTGGTTAATGGTTGGCAATTTCTCAATGGTTTTCTTTTTCGAAACCCTCAGCGAGCGCCCCAAGCTGTACTTGCCGGCAAGCAAATCGTAAAAAGTAAGGCCAACGGTGTACATCAGCTCGTCGAACAAGCCAAACGTAGGGATAACGAACGATTGGTTTTTTACCAGATGCGGAGCATTTTTAAGCAAACGACCGCGCTCAACGCAGGCCTCGCGTACTAGTGCTAAATCGCCTTGGGCTAAATACCTAACCCCGCCATGCACCAGCTTGGTGCTTTTGCTTGATGTTGATTTGGTAAAGTCGGATTTTTCTAGCAGCACAACGCTGTAGCCTCGGGTTGCAGCTTCGAGGGCAATGCCAATACCAGTTGCACCTCCGCCAATAACGATAAAATCGTATGTTTTTTGGCTTTCGTTTAGTTGCTCTAACGTTTTATCTCTGTTCATAGCTTGTGGGGTTACGATAATAATTACCCTGCAAAAGTAAGTAATAAATTCTAAAAGGAAAGAAAACGAAAGGCAAAAAATTACGAAAAACAACTTTTGCGTAATAGTCGCTTTTGTTGGTATGTTTTTGTAATTTTGCGTGTAAATACAACCCCTGAAAAATGTCGAAAAGTATTGCCCGTCGTCATCAGCATATTCTCAATAGGCTTAAGGAGCAGGGATTTGTGAATGTAAATGAGCTAAGCCAGGAGCTTGGCGTATCGTTGGTAACCATCCGAAAAGATTTAAAGGATTTAGAGGATAGAAACCTACTGCATCGCACCCATGGAAGCGCAACGCTCACTGATCCCTACATTACCGAAAGGAATATCCATGAAAAGGAGAAGATTGGGGTGGAACAGAAACAGCACATTGCAGCCAAGGCCTTAGGGTTTGTTGAGCCCAACGATAGCATTATACTCGCATCGGGTTCCACAATTCTTGAGCTTGCTCGACAAGTCTCAAGCATTAAGCCCTTGTCGGTGGTTACCGCATCACTCAACGTGGCGCAAATTCTTAATATAAACCCCGATATTGAGATACACCAGCTGGGCGGAGTGATTCGAAAGAGTTCCAACTCGGCTGTTGGCCCACCTGCCGAGCGGATGATGCAGGGCTTTAGCTGCAATAAACTCTTTATTGGCGTTGATGGTATTGATCCCGATTATGGACTAACCACAACCAACGCTTTAGAGGCGTCGCTAAACCAGGTAATGATTAGTGCAGCTCAAAAAATTATTGTGCTGGCCGATTCTGCAAAGTTTGGGCGTAGAGGATTTGGGCGTATTTGTAGCTTAACGCAGGTAGATTTAGTAATAACCGACAACGGCATTTCCGAGTCGATGGTTAAACGATTTGCATCGGCAGGAGTAGAGCTGATTATTGCTTAGCGTATTTTTTTTGGCTATTGGCCAATTTCAATTGCATGATTTGTAAAAATAGTTTAGGTTTGAACATCAATAAATATCAAAATAGAATTTTATGAGCGTACTGGTTAATAAGGATTCCCGAATTTTAGTGCAGGGTTTTACTGGGGGCGAGGGCACGTTTCACGCAACCCAAATGCTTGAGTATGGAACAAACGTGGTGGGCGGTGTAACGCCAGGTAAGGGCGGACAAACGCATCTCGATTTGCCGGTGTTTAACACTGTTGCCGATGGAGTTAAGCAAGCTGGAGCCAACGTTTCTGTAATATTTGTCCCCCCCGCCTTTGCTGCCGATGCCATTATGGAGGCCGCCGACGCTGGAATAAAGGTTATTGTGTGTATCACCGAGGGTATTCCTATTGCCCAGATGGTAAACGTAAAACAGTATCTTTCTGAAAAAACTGATGTTAGGCTTATTGGGCCTAACTGTCCTGGAATTATTACACCCGATGAGGCTAAGGTGGGTATTATGCCAGGCTTTATCCATAAAAAAGGGAGTGTTGGGGTAATATCGCGCTCTGGAACGCTTACCTATGAGGCGGTTGACCAGCTAACCAAGGTTGGCCTTGGCCAAACCACTTGCATTGGTATTGGCGGCGATCCCATTGTGGGAACCACAACCCTTGATGCCATTAAGCTGTTTAATGATGACCCTGAAACTGAGGGTATAGTTATGATAGGCGAGATTGGTGGAAGCATGGAGGCCGATGCGGCCTATTGGATTAAGGAAAACTGTAAAAAGCCTGTGGTTGGTTTTATTGCCGGACAAACCGCACCTAAGGGGCGACGTATGGGCCACGCCGGGGCAATTATTGGTGGTGCCGACGATACCGCTGCAGCGAAAATGAAGATTATGACCGAGTGTGGTATTCATGTGGTTGATTCGCCCGCGAATATTGGCTCTACTATGCTTAATGCTCTAAAAAAGTAAGCCTTTGGATACTTAAAACTAAATTCTTGATGCTAATTTGGAACGCTTTGGCAGGTAGGCTAAAGCTTGCCTTAGTACTTTTGCTTATCGTTCATAGCGTTGTTGCCTTTGCACAGCGCGATGTCATTGCCTTTGAGCGCATATCTGTTGAGGATGGCCTGTCGCAAAACACAGTGTATGCAATACTTAGGGATCATAAAGGCTTTTACTGGTTTGGTTCCGACGATGGTTTGAATAGGTACGATGGTGTTAAGTTTAAAACTTTTACCCATAAGGCAAGCGATAGCTTATCGCTAAGTAACAATAGGATTTTATCTATCATTGAAGATTCAAAGAAAAGGCTTTGGGTTGGTACCATAGGCGGGGGGCTTAATCTATTTGACCGGGTAACCGAAACCTTTAATCGGTATAGCCTAAGCAACAATCGGGTTATGGCTCTGCTTGAGGATCCAAGCGGCAAAATCTGGGTTGGCACAGCCGATGGTGGCTTAAATCTTTTCGATCCCCAAACCGGCCAATTCAAGGTGTATAAAAATTCGGTGGGAAACTCCAAGCTGCTCCCAAGTAATGTGATACGCTCCCTTTTTATCGATTCAGGAGGAAAACTTTGGGTCGGAACCGACAATGGTATTGCTACTTACAATCGCACTGAGGATTCTTTTGAATTTTTTACTGTTCTTAACCCTAACGGGACAACCTATAGCACAAAAATTATTCGAAGATTTTTCGAAGATTCATCAGGAACAATTTGGATAGCTACAGACGAGGAGGGTCTTATCAGGTATTGTCCAGCCGATGAAAAATTTGTCATTTACCGTTACAATCCGCATAGAGAGAATACGCTGCCTAGCAATACGGTTCATGATATGTATGAGGATGATAATGGCTATCTGTGGATTGCTACTTACGGAGGCCTAAGCAAGTTTAATCCATCGACCGAAACATTTACCAACTACCAGAACTGCTTACACGATTCCCAAAGCATTTCGAGCAACCTCGTTCGAACCCTGTTTGAGGATGAGTTGGGGATTCTTTGGATTGGGACTAACAATAACGGAATTAATAAATTCGACAGAAAAGGCAAGCGGTTTACCGTGTATCGAAACTTACCGGGAAGTGCATTTAGTCTGCCTTCAACATCCATAAGTTCTATTCTCGAAGATGATGAGGGAGTGGTTTGGATGGGAACCTACGGTGAAGGTTTGATTAAGTTTGATATTAAAAGTGAGAATTTCGAGTATCACCGATCTAGTAACCATACTGCTTACGCATTACCCAATAATTATGTAACATCAATAGCTCAGGATCATAATGGTTACCTGTGGATAGGTACGAATAAAGGTTTGGCTAAATTCGACAAGCAAACCAATCGGTTTAAAACCGTAGGGGATAATTTTTTGCTACAAAGTCAGCTGCCCGAGAATAGAATAAGGTATGTGTTTGTCGATAGAGAAAATGTAATTTGGGTTGCAACACTTAACCGCGGTATCAGCCGGCTTACGCCCGATGAGAAATCGTTTGAAACCTTTGCATTTAAACCTTACGACACAACCACTATTACTCAAAACAGGCTTACATCACTATTCGAAGACTCATTCGGGAACTTTTGGGTTGCCACAAGCCATGAAGGCCTAAACCTTTTCGACAGGGAAAAAGGGCAGGTTCTCCAAGTTTACAAAAAGGATATGGTTGATTCCGTGGCAATATCATCCGATAGGGTGCTTTGCTTTCACCAGGATAGTAAAGATCGACTTTGGCTTGGATCCAATGAGGGGCTAAACTTATATAACTATACCGATAGAACGTTTAAGAACTATACAACCTCTGATGGCCTCCCCAGTAATGTGATTTATGGTATTGAGGAGGATGGTAATGGTAGGTTATGGATGAGTACAAACAAAGGCATATCGTGCCTGGATTATAGCAACCCCTCTAATCCTGTTTTTAGAAATTACGACAAGTACGATGGGTTTCCTTTAAACGAGTTCTCTCTAGATGCTAGTTGTAAGCTAAGTTCGGGTGAAATTCTTTTTGGAGGGATAAATAATTTTATTGCTTTCGACCCCCTCGATATTTATGATGATACCATTCCTCCACTGGTATATATTCAGGAGGCTACGGTGTCGCAGCATGAGCAGGATGGAAATCAATCTGGCGACGAATTGGTTGTTAACCTGTTGTATAAAGATTCCTTGGTACTTAGCTACTCGCAAAACAACATCTCGTTTCACATTACTGTTATCCATCCGCGGTCTCCTCAAAAGAATAGGTATAAGTATATGCTCGAGGGTTTCGACTCAAAGTGGATTGAGCCCACCTTTGTTCAGCAGTTCGTGCGATACACAAATCTTAAGCCCGGCAACTATACTTTTAGGGTGATAGCTGCTAACTCCGATGGGTTTTGGAATGAACAGGGCGATTCGGTGTACTTAACAATTCGAAAACCCTTTTGGAACAGATGGTGGTTCTATGTGCTGGTATCAATTATTTTCCTAGCAGTTGCTTACCTGTTGGCACGTTTTCGAGATAACCGATTGATGCATTCAAAGGCACAGCTTGAGGATATGGTGAATGAACGAACCCAAGAACTTTTTACTAAAAGCCAGGAACTGCTTATCCAGTCGGAGCGTTTGCAGCAAGCCAATGAGGAGATTAGGGCTACTTCGGAGGCCCTATCTGAGCAGAACGAACTACTTAAGGGAAAGAATGAGGAGATAACACTAAAAAACCAGGAGCTTGAGGAGCAGAAGAATTCTTTGGCCAACCTGGCTTGGGAACTACAGGATAAGAATGAGGAGATAACAGCCCAACGAAACGAAATTGAGCGACAAAAGAAGGAAATCACTGACTCCATCTTCTACGCTCAGCGTATTCAGCAAGCGGTATTGCCAAGCCAGGATCAAATTAAAGAGCTCTTCTCCGAATTCTTCATATTTAATAGACCCAAAAGTATTGTTAGCGGCGACTTTTACTGGGCTACACGCATAGGCCGGCATAGGGTTGTTGCCGTTGTCGATTGTACAGGCCACGGAGTTCCCGGAGGCTTTATGAGCATGCTGGGTGTTTTAATGCTTAACGAGGTAATATCCCTAAGGGGGATTGTCGATCCCGCCAAAGCGCTGAATCAGCTCCGCCAGGGAATCATATCGGTATTACACCAAAAGGGCGATTTTTCCGATGCGGCTGATGGCATGGATCTTTCGCTTTGCGTAATTGATGATGTGGATAAAACGCTAACCTATTCAGGAGCCAATAGCTCAATGGTGATTTTTGAACCCAACGCCAACCAAGGCGAGGAGATAACGGTGTTGCGTTCCGATAGGATGCCCATTGCCTATCATCCACTCATGAAATCGTTTACCAATAAGGTGGTATCGCTAACCAATGAAACCGTTATCTTTTTATACTCCGATGGTATTGTTGATCAGTTTGGTGGCCCTAGGAATAAAAAGTTTCAACACCACAGGCTTGTCGATTCAATACTATACAATAAAGACTTGCCCCTCGAGACTCAGGGTATTGTAATAGAGCAAACTTTCGATAAGTGGAAAGGCAAAACTTATCAGGTTGATGATGTGCTAGTTATGGGGCTTAGGGTTTAAGCGGTTACTCGTTTCGCTTCAGTGCCTCCCAAATAATCTCTACTGGATGTTGCGCATCCTTGCTAGTCCCATCTTTAATTTGATGTCGGCAGCTAGTGCCTGGAGCGGCAATCTTTACTCCACTTGGGGTTTTTCTTACCTCTGGGAAAAGAACTAGCTCGCCCACTTTCATCGACAGGTCGTAGTGCTCCCTCTCGTAGCCAAATGCACCTGCCATTCCGCAGCATCCGCTGGGTATCTCCTCCACACTATAGTTCTCTGGGAATGAAAGCATAGCCTTTGTTTCACTTGTTGAGGCAACGGCCTTTTGCTGGCAATGCCCATGGAGTTTAATGCTTCGCTTATCCACGGTAAATTGTTCCTTTGTAATTTGGCCGGCTTCGACCTCACGCATAAAAAATTCCTCAAACAGCAAGCAATGCTTGGCCAATTCTATTGCTTTGAGCTTGTTGGTATCATCAACAAGTTCAGGATATTCATCTCTAAAGCTCAGAATGGCCGAAGGTTCAATACCAATGAGAGGGGTCTCTTCGTATATCAATTCGCTTAGAGTCTGGGTGTTGCTGTTGGCAATGCGCTTGGCGGTGTTTAGCAAACCCTTCGATATGTAGGTTCGTCCACTTTCCGATATTTTTGGGATTTCCACTTGGTAACCTAGGTGCTCAAGCACCTCAATGGCCTTAACTCCTATGTGAGTATCGTTGTGGTTGGTAAACTCATCGGCAAATAGGTATACCTTTTTCCCTTCTGAAGGTTTAGTGTTCTTTTTGTGCCATTGTTTTAGGGTTAAATTTTGTAGTAGGGTCAGCTGGCGCTTAGGGGCAAATCCTAGGGCTCGGGTCATTAACCCCTTTGTAAATGCATTGGATAGAAAAAAATTTGTGATCCTCGGAAATATTTGCCCAACGGAGTATACCTTGGTGATGTTGGCAATAAGCCAGCTGCGCAGCGGTACTCGGTGCGACTTGTACCATTGATAAAGGAACTCGGCTTTGAGCTTGGCCATATCAACACTCGAGGGGCACTCGCTTTTGCATCCTTTGCACGAAAGGCATAAATCCAAAATATCGTATATCTCCTTATGATTAAAAGGGTTTTGCCTATCGCTATTGGTAATAAATTCCCTAAGGATATTTGCCCTAGCGCGTGTGGTATTGGCCTCATGACGTGTAGCCATATAGCTTGGGCACATGGTACCACCTGCCATCTCGGTTTTTCTACAATCACCCGATCCATTACATTTTTCTATGGCCCTGAGCATACCGCCAACCTTTGTGAAGTCCATTAAGGTCTCTACCTCGCGCATTTTATTGCCCGGGATGTAACGCAGGTTGGTGTTATTGGGTGGCGTGTCAACAATTTTGTTTGGGTTAAATATGCCGCTAGGATCCCAAGCTTTTTTAACCTCTTTCATTAGGTTGTAAACCTTATCGCCCACTAGCACAGGTATTAGCTCGCCACGCAGGCGTCCATCGCCATGCTCTCCGCTCATTGACCCTCGATACTTTTTCACAAGGTGAGCCACCTCAAAAGCTATGGTTCGGAAAAGTTCTACATCGCCCTTATCCTTAAGGTTTAGCACAGGTCTAAGGTGCAATTCACCGCTACCAATGTGTGCGTGGTAAACGCAGTCGAGATTATGGCTGCTCATAATCTTTTCGAAATCGGCCATGTAGTTGGGCAAATCCTCCACATCCACAGCTGTATCCTCCACTAGCGATACAGGCCTTGCATCGCCCTCGATGTTGGAGAGCACCCCAAGCCCCGCTTTGCGCAGTGCCCAAACCTTACCAATATCGGTACCCCAAATCACAGGGAAGTGATATCCGTAACCAGCCTGCCTCATCTCTATCTCCATTTGCTTGGTAATGGCTTCTATCTCCTCGGCAGTCTCGCGGGCAAACTCAACAATTAGAACTGCACCTGGATCGCCCTGAATAAAGAACCGATTCTTACGCTGCTCAATATTACCTTTGGTGCATTCAAGTATAAGGTTGTCCATCAGCTCCACAGCACCTGGCTTGTGATTTAGCGCAATGAGGTTGGCTTTAAATGCCTCGTCGCGGTTAGCTAAGTGCACACATACCAATGCTTTTTGTTTTGGGGGTAAAGGAACCAGGCTCAACTTTATCTCGGTGATAAAACCAAGCGTACCCTCAGAGCCAGCAATTAGGTTGCAGAAGTTAAAGGGTAGTGATGTGTTGCCAAATACCTCGTTCTGCATAAGCAGGTCAAGGGCATAGCCTGTATTTCTTCTTCGGATGGAGGGCTTAGGAAACTGCTGGGCTATTTCGTTCCTATGCTCCTCAACGGAGAGCATATCGTAAATCTTTCTGTATAGGTCGCCTTCCCGATTGTTAAGCATCAACTTCTTTTCGAATTCGATCTTGGATAATGGGCCAAACTCGTACTCATTACCATCATCTAGCATCATCTTTACGGCAATGGTGTGGTCTCTTGTGCTTCCGTAAATTATGGAGTGCGAACCGCAGGAGTTATTGCCCACCATTCCGCCCATCATACATCGGTTCGATGTGGATGTTTCGGGGCCAAAGAAAAGCCCGTGGTGTTTAAGCTGCTGGTTCAGCTCATCAAGAATCACCCCTGGTTCAACGCAAACCCACTTTTCGGCAATGTTTAGTTCAATGGTACTTCCCCAGTATCGCGACATATCAACAATAATGCCCTTTCCCACTACCTGGCCAGCTAGCGAGGTGCCTGCTGTACGTGGAATTAATGGCATACCCAGCTTTAGGGCAATGGCAATAAGCTTTTTAAGATCCTCTTTGGTTTTGGGTAGCGCAACGGCATCGGGTATTTCGCGGTAAGCCGATGCATCGGTGGCGTATTGAAGGCGAGTTGAGATGTCCCAATAAACATCGCCATCAAAATCTTTTGCAAGCTTCTCTAAGTGAAAAGTGGGAACCATACTATTTACTTTCTGATGATTTGATGAATTTGTAAAAGTATCCATTTTACTGTTATTGTGTAGATATTTTATGGCAAAAAATCTTGCAGCATCATATCAAGTTCACAGTATATTTTTTAAATATCCAAGGGGGCATTATATATGTCTCGTTGATATTTACTAAATTCGATATAACTTTTTATCAATCTATGATTTTTGCACGTAATTTAGTGTTGATTACTACTTGGTTTTTGTTGTTACTTTCTGGTGGGCATTGTCTTTTTGCAGCTAAAGGTGCATTTCCTCAGCAACAAGATCAGGTGGAAATTACTATTACCTCCAACGATGATGCTATTATTTATGTCGATGGTGCAGTAAAAGGAACTTCATCGTGGTCTGGAATGGTATCGGTTGGTAGGCATAAGATTAGGGTCGAGAAGGAGAATTACTTTTCTCGCGAGTACGAGATTGTGACGGTGCGGGGTAGAGAGCTAAAGATTGATTTGATGCTTACCCCCAAGTCGGGCACTATTGATATTGTGACCGATCCGCCTCAGGCAATGATTAGCATTAACGGTCGAATGTATGGCTTTTCACCCCGTACTATAAGCGATTTACCCTATGGCGAGTACACTGTTACCGTTGAAAAGCCCGAGTATTCAAGAGTGGTTCGAAGGGTGGTGATTAACGATGTAAAGCCTGTAAAGTTAGAACTTTCTCTCTATTCGGGGCGCGAGGTACTGCTTAAAACTATCCCCCAAGGAGCAAGTGTGTTTCTTGAGGGTGAGCTGCTGGGAACTACACCGCTTACCATTTGGCTTAAGTATGGAACCCACCTAATAAAATTTGAGAAGGACGACCTTAGTCTGGCCGAAAATGTTGTGGTGTCGCAATCGGGTAAGAAGAGTTTTGAGTATAGCCTCAGGGTTAGTAATGATCCATTCGATAATCAAATGGTTTTTGTAAAAGGCGGAACGTTCCGTATGGGCGATAGCTTTGGTGATGGTAACAGGGAGGAGAAACCTGTTCATCAGGTAACGGTTAGTGATTTTTACATAGGGAAGTACGAGGTAACCCAAGCCCAATGGGTGGCCATAATGGGTAGTAACCCCAGCCATTTTGCGGGTTGCGATAATTGCCCCGTTGAGCGAGTTAGCTGGTTAGATGTGCATGAGTTTTTAGCTAAGGTAAATGAACTAACGGGAAAGAGTTACCGACTTCCAACAGAGGCAGAGTGGGAGTATGCTGCAAGAGGTGGGCAGGAGAGTAGAGGGTTTAGGTATGCTGGGAGAAATAATATCAATTTTGTGGCGTGGTATTCAGGTAATAGTGGCAATAAAACTCATCCGGTTGGACAAATGGAACCCAATGAGCTGGGCATATACGATATGAGCGGAAATGTGTGGGAGTGGACCTTCGACTGGTTCGATTTCTATACTGACACCCCAACTCCAACCGAAAATCCTTCGGGGCCCGAGAATGGTGATTTTAGAATTGTAAGAGGAGGTAGCTGGTACGGTTACATTGGTGGCAGTAGAGTAGCCTGCCGAGGTAGTGACGACCCTAGCAATAAACGGAGTTACATCGGTTTTAGAGTAGCCCATCCGGCCGATGATAAATGATGTTATATATCATTGTTCTAAAACAGGTGGTGGTGGTAATCCCCTAGTATACCCAACTTTCTGTAAATGAATGAGGATGACAGGGCTTGCACCTGTTAAAAATTTAACAAAGACACTTTCGGTTTAGGATGATTTTTCGTAATTTTGGGTGTTCATTTTTTAGAATACAACTTTCTGTAAATCAAATACTAAAATTACCCCAATGATTATTCTTGTTCTGAACTGCGGCAGCTCATCGATTAAGTACCAAGTAATCGACATGTGTGAAAAGGAAAAACTCCTAGCTAAAGGTCTGGTTGAGCGTGTAGGGCTTACCGATGGAATACTAACCCACAAACCCGAGGGCAAAGAGCGCTACGAGGTTATTAAGGACATCCCCGACCATACTGTTGGGATCAATCTTATCCTAAAAGCTTTGGTTGATAAGAGCCATGGCGTTATCACCAGCCTCGATGAGATTAAGGCTGTTGGTCATAGGGTGGCTCACGGTGGAGAGTTTTTTACCGAGAGTAGCTTGGTTGATGAGAGGGTGAAAATGGAGATTGAGAAGTGTATTGAACTTGCTCCACTTCACAACCCTGCCAACCTTAAGGGTATAATTTCTATGGAGAACCTACTCCCTGGAGTGCCACAGGTTGCCGTGTTCGATACCTCGTTCCATCAAACCATGCCAAAGCATGCGTATCTGTACGCCATTCCTTACGAGTACTACGAGAACCTTAAGATTCGTAAGTATGGTTTCCATGGCACAAGCCATAAGTACGTTGCCAAAAAGGCTTGCAAAATGTTGGGAATGGATTTCGAAACCAGCAAGATTATCACCTGCCATTTAGGCAACGGAGCTTCTATAGCAGCCATTAAGAACGGAAAATCAGTAGATACATCAATGGGCTTTACTCCAGTTGATGGTCTAATTATGGGTACTCGTTGTGGAAGTATCGACCCAGGGGTACTACTCTACATTGCCGAAAGAGAAAATCTAAACTTCAAGGGTATTAGCGACCTAATCAACAAGAAGAGTGGAGTAACAGGTATTTCAGGCGTTTCGTCCGATATGCGCGATTTAGAGAATGCAGCTGCTGATGGACACGAAAGAGCAAAGCTGGCGCTTGAGATGTACTTCTACAGGGTTCAGCAGTTTATTGGTTCATACGCCGCAGCTATGGAGGGTGTAGACCTAATTATTTTTACCGGTGGAATAGGTGAGAATGACAGCGTACTTCGCGAGAAAGTGTCATCTTCTCTAGCCTTTATGGGCGTTGATTTCGACCCTGCTGCCAACAGAGGCGTTCGCGGAAAGGATCAGCTGCTTACCAAGCCCGAGTCTAAGGTTAAGGTAATGGCAGTTACCACCAACGAGGAGCTGGTTATTGCTTCAGACACTGCGCAAATTGTCGCTCGCATAAAAAAATAAGATTGCAATTAAATCTGTAAACTTTAAAACATACAAACGATGGCTATAACAAAACTCGATCAACTTTTTGATGTTCTAAGGAGTAAACCCAAAAAGCGCCTAGTGGCTGCTTTTGCCAACGACGATCATACCATTGAGGCTGTAAGCATGGCAGTGGATATGGGAATTGTTGATGCTACCCTTGTGGGCGATGAGGCAACCATAAAAGAAGTTAGCGCCAAGCATAATATCGATCCTTCGAAATTCAAAATCGTTCAGGAGAACGATGAGATGAAGGCAGCCGCTAAAGCGGTTGAACTAATCAACAATGGCGAAGGCGATGTGCTCATGAAGGGGCTTGTGAGCACCGACAAGTATATGCGGGCTATTTTGAATAAGGAAAAGGGCCTACTCCCTCCCAAGGCAGTTCTTAGCCACGTAACCGTGGTACAGGTTCCTACCTATCACAAGCTGCTTATTGTGGGTGATGTTGCCATTATTCCTGCTCCCGACTTGAACCAAAAGGTTGCCATTACTAACTACTTGGTTAAAACGGCTCACTCCCTTGGTATCGAGAAGCCAAAAGTAGCGCTGCTTGCTGCAACCGAGCAGGTATCGGCAGCTATGCCAGCATGTGTTGATGCAACCATCATCTCTAAAATGGGCGATCGTGGTCAGATTAAGGGTGCGCTAATTGATGGCCCTTTGGCCTTGGATGTGGCAATTGATGCCGAATCAGCCAAAATTAAAAAGCTTACCGGTGAGGTGGCTGGCGATGCCGACTGTATCCTATTCCCCAATATCGAGAGTGGTAACGTATTCTTTAAAGCGTGCACCAAGTTGGCAAAGGGTGAACTGGGTGCAATGGTTATGGGAGCTAAAGTACCGTGCGTTCTTACATCTAGAGGCGATAGTGTTCAATCAAAAATGTACTCAATTGCTTTGGCTGCTAACGCTGCCAAGTAAGATAAATAAACTACAATGGACGAATTCCTAATTCTAGCCATAAATCCAGGTTCAACTTCTACCAAGATCGCTGTTTACCAAAATGCTAAGTCGGTTTTTCTTAAAACCCTTAGGCATAATTCTGATGAGTTGGTTAAGTTCAAGCGAATAACCGATCAGTTCGAATTCCGTAAAGATATAATTCTTAAGGAGCTGGAGGAAGCAGATATTGATATCAATAAGATTTCAGCAGTTGTTGGTCGCGGAGGATTAATAAAGCCCATTGAGTCGGGAGTTTACTATGTGAACGACCGAATGAAGGAGGATCTTAAGAATAGCATCAGGGGTGAGCATGCCAGTAACCTTGGCGCTCTAATTGCCGACGATATTGCTCGTAGCCTACCTAGCGCTAAGGCCTACATTGCCGACCCTGTCGTGGTTGACGAACTGCAAGATGTAGCCCGAATTTCTGGTCATCCAAAGTTTGAGCGGGTTTCAATTTTCCATGCACTGAATCAGAAGGCCATTGCGCGTCAATATGCCAAAAGCCTCGATAAGAAGTATGAGGAGTTGAATATCATTGTTGCTCATCTTGGTGGTGGCATCTCTGTTGGTGCTCATAGCAATGGACGAGTTATTGATGTTAACAATGCGCTCGATGGCGAGGGGCCATTCTCTCCCGAAAGGGCTGGTACAGTTCCTGCTGGGCAGCTTGCCAAGCTTTGCTTTAGCGGCGAGGTAACCTACGATGAGGTGAAGAAAATGCTTACCGGACAGGGTGGATTGGTTGCGCATGCCGGAACCAACGATGCCTATGAGATTGAAATGAAGGCAAAGGCTGGCGATAAGAAAGCTCAGCTACTTCAGGATGCAATGTCGTACAATATTGCCAAGAACATTGGTCAAATGGCTGCTGTTCTTAAGGGTAGGGTTGATGGTATTCTCCTTACTGGAGGAATTGCCCACAACACCTTCCTGGTGGAGTACGTTAAGGAGATGGTAGGGTTTATTGCTCCCGTTGCCGTTTATCCTGGTGAGGACGAGATGCAAGCCCTAGCGCTTAACGGACTTATGGTGCTTCGGGGCGATGTATTACCCCACGAGTATAAGTAGTTAGCCCACTAGCATCCGAAAGTACGAAATTTAAAAATGCCCTCAGAATCCCCTATTTTTGAGTTCGACAAAAAACTTTAAAATTATGGGACTCTTCAGGCGAA
>NZ_JAANIG010000048.1 GCF_011174675.1 Perlabentimonas gracilis
CTAAACATCAAGCATATAGCCAAATTATTCCACAACTATTTTACTGACAATCAGTGTTTTGTTGAACAAAAAAGAGGGAATCCGTTTTTGGACACCCTCTGAGACCTCTTGAAAGTACTGTCATTTCGAGCGAAGCGAGAAATCTATATTAATTAGTCGGTCAGTAGTGTAACTTTTTCCCAAAATCAACCAATCAACCAACCTGCCCGCTCTACCTGCCGCCTGTCGGTAGGCAGGGTAGACAGGCCACTGGCGGGTCAACCAATCAACCAATCATTCATTCAACCAATAGTTTTACCTGTCTGCCTTTAGCAGCCTGCCTGCCAAGCAGGATCACCCAATCTTCCCCAATTATTTTCCAATCTATAGGTACTCAATGCCACTTTTTACAAAAAAAATCCTAAGTTTGCCTACTCAACATTTTAATAGAGAGGACGGGACCGGTGTCCCACCTGGTCTTCAAAACCAGTAGCAGACGGATAAAACCGGCTGTGGCAGGTTCGATTCCTGCCCTCTCTGCACATATATCTATATGAAACTACATCGTAAAATATGAGTTCAAATCAGGAGGCCTATCAAAGCCTTCCAGCAGTCGATAAACTTATGGCTAGCCCTGAGGTTAGTCAACACATTCCAATCTATGGGCATGAGTTGGTAACCCATGCCATTCGCTCAGCGCTTCAGTATTTCCGAACAAGTATTTCCAAGGGTCAACCTCCTCCATCACAAGCACAGCTTCTCGAAAAGATTATTTCCGTTGTTCAGCAGCTAACCGGTCGTAGCTTGAAAAGAGTAATTAACGCCACAGGTGTTGTTATTCATACCAACCTGGGACGTTCGCCGTTCGATTCGGAGCTGTTATCTAAATCATTTAGTATCCTTAAAGGCTATAACAACCTGGAGTTTAACCTCGATACTGCCCAACGCGGCAGCCGAAACGACCATGCCGCCGAACTTCTCAAATACCTAACGGGTGCAGAGGATGTGGTGATTGTAAACAATGCTGCCGCCGCCGTAATGCTTTGCCTCAGGGCTTTTGCTAAACACAAGGAGGTGATAGTTTCGCGGGGCGAGCTGGTCGAGATTGGTGGGTCGTTCCGTGTACCCGATATCATGGCCGCATCAGATTGCAAAATGGTAGAAGTGGGCACAACCAACAAGACCAAGATAACCGACTATAGCAATGCGATTGGAGATGAAACCGCCATGCTGTTCAAGGCTCACAAATCGAACTATATTATAAAGGGATTTACCCAAGAAGTTGATGTTGATGAGCTTGCCCAGCTGGGGAAGCAGTACAAGATTCCACTCCTATTCGATATGGGATCGGGATTGCTGCGGAGGGTTAATCATCCTGTTTTAAAGGATGAGCCAACAGTTCGAGAAGCATTAGGTAAAGGTGCCGATTTGGTTTGCTTTAGCGGCGATAAGCTGCTGGGTGGACCACAGGCCGGAATTATTGTGGGCAAAAAGGAACTGATTACAAAGCTAAAAAAAGAGCCAATGCTTCGTGCTTTGCGTGTATGCAAAACCACTCTTGCTCTGCTCGAAACTGCTTGTTCGTACCATTTAACCGATAAGGCACTATTAGCCAATAGTCCAATTTATAGGATGTTTAATCGCAAACCGGATGAGCTAAGGGGAGAGGCAACGAAGCTAAGTGGTAAGCTAAAGGAATTTGGAATCAAATCGCAGGTAGTTGAAACCAAGGCACAGTGTGGCGGGGGAACGCTCCCCGATGCCGAGATCGATAGTTTTGCTGTTGAGCTGATTTGCGATGCAAAAAATAACAAGGAGCGATCTGGATTTGCCGAGCGTATTCATCACAATTTGCTCCACTCACCAACACCAGTTTTGGCAATACTTAAGGCAGGGAACATACAGTTCGATATGCTTACCCTGTCCTACGAGGAACTGAATGAGGTAGCAAGGATTATTGCAGAGGCGCATAGTAATGATTAATACAAGTTATTCACTGCCAATTGCCAACTGCTTTTTGTCAACTTAGAAGAATGAGTTTAGAGTTTAAGGTTTAGAGTTCAATGTTCAATGTTCAATGTTCAATGTTCAATGTTTAATGTTTAATGTTTAGAGTTCAATGTTCAATGTTTAATGTTTAGGGTTTAATGTTTAGGGTTTAATTTTGTATTTCGACTTTCGACTTTCAAACTAAAAACCACAGAGAAAAACAGGCAATGAATAAACAGAAGTTATACCGACAATCAATCTAATTATTCAGAAAATTTTAGTTGTCCCTCAAAAGAGGTCTGTGTTTAAATTGTTGATGATAAGGAATATGAAACACCAAATAATGGGTACAGCCGGCCACGTGGACCATGGTAAAACATCGCTGGTTAAGGCCCTTACCAATATCGATTGCGATACGCATAAGGAAGAGAAGGCAAGAGGTATCACCATTAACCTCGGCTTTTCGTACCTCGATTTGCCCAATGGCGACTCAATAGGAATTGTGGATGTGCCAGGCCATAAGGATTTTATAAATACTATGGTGGGAGGTGCCTGCGGTATCGACTTTGTGCTGCTGGTAATTGCCGCCGATAGCGGCATAATGCCCCAAACCATTGAGCATATCAATATCATCTCGGCACTTGGCATTTCCCGAGGGGTAGTTGCTCTTACCAAAATCGATTTGGTAGATGATGAGCTAGCCGAAATGGCTAGGGACGAGATTGCTGATTATCTCGAAAAGACTACTCTTAAAGGGGCTCCCATAGTTGGTTTCTCAGCCGTTTCGGGTATGGGTAAGGAGGAGCTTATAGCAACTATCGAGCAGCTTTGTGCCGATGTGCCAACTAAGGAAACAGGCGAACTTTTTAGGATGTACATCGATAGAATTTTTACCGTGAAGGGATTTGGCAGCGTGGTTACAGGTTCGGTTCTTAGCGGATCAGTTGCTAAGGAGCAGGAGGTTTTCTTGCTTCCCGGCGACAATCCAAAGCTTAGGGTGCGTTCCATCGAGCGTCATGCAAAACCCGTAGAAACTGCAATTGTAGGCGATAGGGCTGCCATTAACCTTATTGGCCTAAAGGCCGAAGATTTTAGCAAGGGGATGATTATTAGCAGTAAGCAGCTCCCACAAACCACTATGGTTGATGCCACCATATCGCTTTTTGATAATGTTGATGCTCTGTCGTTATGGTCCAACGTGAACCTTATATCGGGCACATACGAATCGCAGGCACGTATTCATCTTATTACTACCGATACCCTGATGCCGGGCGAGGAGGCCATTGTTCAAATTCATTTGAACAAACCCGCCATACTGCTGCCTAAGGATAGGTTTATCATCCGAAACTCATCAGCCGATATTACTTTAGGAGGCGGTTACATTATCGACCCCTCACCATTGCATCACCGAAAGCGGACGCCTAAACTTATTGAGTACCTCGAAGGATTATCCAAAAGCCTTACGGGCAAGGGGAGCGTTAGCGAACTAGTTAGCATTGAGCTACGTAAGGAGCTTCGCCCATTTACCCCCGACGAGATAGCCGATAGGTTGCATATTGATATCGATGATTTAAAGGGTATTATGGCAATGAAACCCTCAGGATTTATAGTGTTAAAATCAGCCGATACAGATATCCTAATTCATACCGATCATCACAAAACATTCGAAAAGAAGGTGGTTGTAACGCTAAGCGATTTTCACGAGAAGAACCCAATTCTTCCAACGGGTATGGATGCAAATGAGTTGTTTGGTAAGCTAGGGCTTGTAAAGTGCAAGGTTGGTAAGGCGTTCGCGGAGCAACTATTGGAGAGTATGGTGCAGCAAGAACAACTCGATAAGCTTGGGAGTTCATATATCATAAGGGGATATCGACCCAAAATAAACCAACAAACGCAAAGCGAGATTGAATGGCTTGAGAATGAAATATTAAGTTACGACATGGAGAAACCTGTTCTTTCGGAAATTGAGGAGCGTGCAGTGGACAATAGAATTCAGAAGGGCCGATTAAAGCTTTACCTCTCATACTTGGCTGGCGAGGGGAAGATACAGTTTTATCAATCCGATTTTCTACATACAAGAGACATAAATAGGGTTAAGCCAACCCTTTTGAGTAAGCTGGTCAGTGCCCATAATGGTATAGATATTCCTGATTTTAAGGAACTAGTTGGTGGAACCAAGCGCTTTAGGGCATTACTTACTGATATCTTGGTGGCACAGAAATTAATCTCCCTTAAAAAGGAGGGCGATACAGAAACAAAAATTTTAGTAACGCCAAATGGACGAAAACAAGCAAATGAGGGTATATCTTGATAACTCTGCCACATCGTGGCCCAAACCGCCTCAGGTAGCCGAAGCCATCACCAGGTTCTTAACCGATTGTGGTGCAAGTCCTGGTCGGTCGGGCCATCAAATGGCCATTACTGCTGCCCGTGAGGTATTTGCAACGCGCGAGCTTATTGCTAAGCTATTCAACGTATCAAACTCCGATAGGGTGATATTTACCTCCAACGCAACGCATTCGCTAAATATTGCCATAAAAGGTGTTTTGCAAGAGGGCGATCATGTTATAACCACAACCTTTGAGCATAATTCAACCATCCGTCCTTTAAGGGACTTGGAGGCGAAGGGGGTAATCGAGATATCTGTAATTGGATGTAACTCTGCAGGCGAGCTCGATTTGGATGCCCTCAAAAAAAGCATTAGGCCAAATACAAGGTTGGTGGCATCCATTCAAGCGTCGAATGTAACTGGCGATATTTTGCCCATTGATCAAGTCGGCATGATCTGCAAGACCAACAACCTTTTATTCTTGGTCGATGCTTCGCAATCGGCAGGTATTATCCCCATAGATATGCAGGCTAGTAGTATCGATATGCTTGCATTTACTGGTCATAAAAAGCTTTATGGTCCCACGGGTATAGGTGGTCTTTGCATTGTAAACGATGATATTCATATCCAATCGCTTATTCAAGGTGGAACGGGCAGCAGCTCCGAGCATGAGTACCATCCCGATTTTTATCCCGATAGGCTTGAGGCGGGAACCCTTAATACCGTTGGTATAGTTGGCCTTAAGGCGGGTATCGAGTTTCTAATTTATGAAGGCATAAACAACATTCAATCTCACGTTCAATTTATTACCGATAGATTTTTGGATGGATTGAGAAAAATTTCAGGAGTTGAGGTGCATCGGGCCTTGAATGGTAACCTGCAGGTAGGCGTTGTATCGCTTAATTTGCAGGGGTATACTTCCAGTGATTTGGCCTTTGCCCTCGATAGCGAGTTTGGTATTATGGTTCGTCCGGGGCTACATTGCGCTCCTTTAGCCCATAAGGCTTTGGGAACATTTCCACAGGGCACCGCACGCTTTAGCTTTGGATGTTTTAACACAATTGCTGAGGTTGATTACACTCTGGAAGTCCTGAGGAAATTAAATGAGCGAAAAAAAAATACGAAGAGGAGCTGAGGAATGTTTAGCTAATATGCAATGGCTAGAATATCTATTTTAACTTTTAATATTACACTCTGTGCCTCCGCGCCCCCGCCTGCCAGCGGGCAGGTCTGTGTTTCAAAAATAAATTAAATTATGAGAACAGTAGATGCAAAGGGCGAACTTTGCCCAAAACCCTTAATCATGACCAAGAAAGCCCTTGGTGAGATGGGGGATAACGAAACCCTTGAGGTTTTAATCGATAACGAAACCTCCATGAAAAACGTAACGCGTTTCCTTACCGACAACGGATTTACTCCAAGCGTTCGAAGCGATGGTAATGTTTTTCACGTTCTAGTTAACAAAACAGGAGAGTTGCCCGAGAGTGCCCCCGTTGAGGAGTACTGCGAGATTGATCTTCCTCAGAAATCAAACTATGTAGTGGCCTTCCAGCGCGATAAGCTTGGCGATGGTGCCGAAGAGCTGGGTAAAATATTGATAAAAGCATTTATTAATACTTTGCCCGAAGCAACCAATCAACCCAAATCGTTGGTGTTTCTCAATGCCGGTATTTTTCTTGCACTTAAAAATTCGCCTGTAATCGAGAGCTTAGTCAAGCTTGAGAAAAGCGGTGTGAAAATTTTTGTTTGCGGAACCTGCCTCGATTACTATGGAGAAAAGCCCAACGTTGGCGTGGGTATCGTTTCCAATATGTACGATATCCTCGAGCAGCTAAGCAGTGCTGGCAGCGTAGTTTACCCCTAGCTGATTGAAAAGGAATGGTGAATTTGCAAATTTGATGAATGTTAGCAGATAAAAGGGCTTCCTGTAATAATGGTTGACTGAACGGCAATGATTTCCTATAAGCAGAATAATTCCTTAAAAAGCTGAGTGGATACCATCATATTTTTTTACATTTACTCATAAAATAAACTCTGTGCCTCTGTGTTTAAACGATGAACTATCTAATCCTCACCTTTCAATCTACGCATCACGTGCTCAAGGCAGAGCAAGTATTGCTATCAAAGGGCATTAAGCTCGATATTATCCCAACGCCCAAGGATATTACCTCAGAGTGCGGTATGTCCATTCGTATTAATCCCCATGTAACTAGTAGTCAAGTGCTCAGATCTATCCTTTCCGAGGCCAGTTTTGAGTTTGATATCTACGAAAAACCCATGTAATGAAGATTTTTGATTTACTAAGTACCGTAGAGTACGGCGGATGCTCTGCCAAGCTGCCGGCCAAAGAGCTGAGCGAGGCTCTTGCAAATCTGCCTAAAACCCCACACCCAAATCTGCTAGTCGATATCGAAACCCATGATGATGCGGGCGTATACAAGATTAGCGATGAGTTGGCTCTGATCCAAACCACCGATTTTTTTCCACCCGTTTGTTCCAACCCCTACGAATTTGGCCAAATTGCTGCATCCAATGCCCTAAGCGATGTATTTGCCATGGGGGGCGAGGTGCTAACTGCGTTAAATATTGTGGCGTTTCCTGCAGGTGTTCCTTTGGATGTACTTAGGGAGATACTCAGGGGCGGAACCGATAAGCTTATTGAGGCTGGGGGCGTAGTCATGGGTGGTCACACCATCGTTGATGAAGTTCCAAAGTATGGACTTGCCGTAACAGGGAAGGTTCATCCAAAGCGTATTATAACCAACTCAGCAGCTGAGCCAGGTGATGTTTTGGTTCTCACTAAACCCATTGGTGCTGGCGCTATTATGGCGGGTCGAAGAATTGGAGAGGTTTCGGACTCCGATTATCAGGCTGTGCTTGAGAGTATGAAACAGCTGAATATGGAGGGGGCTAGAATAATGCAGGAATACAACGTAAAATGTGCCACCGATATCACTGGTTTTGGGCTGCTTGGGCATGCGCTTAAGCTGGCTTTGGGTAGCAATGTCACAGTGCAAATCGATAGTGCTAAGGTTCCGCTGTTTAACGGTGCGTATGGCTTAATTGATATGGGCTGTATTCCGGGCGCATGCTTCCGTAACCTCGATTATATTGATAACGACAGCGAATTTAGCTCTACCCTTGACTATAACCTTAAAATGTTGCTGCTCGATGCGCAAACTTCAGGAGGACTGCTTATTTGCGTTAAGCCCAATTTGGTTAACCAGGTTTTAAATGATTTCCAACAGAATGGATATATCCATACAGCCGTTGTTGGCAATGTGCTTATGAAATCAAATGGGAAAGTGAGGGTTGTTTAAATTGACTATGGAAATTTAATTTCATAAGTTTGTATATAATGAATCCCCAAAATATTAACGACATGAAAAATTTTATTAGCACATTATCGTCAGTACTTTTTGTTTTTGCTAGCTCCTTCTTATTTGCACAGGGCAACCCAGAGCCTGTTGCCAAAGAGATTATTAAAGCATACCAAAAGCAGGATTTAAATTTACTCAAGGTGCATGCCACAGCTATGGTGCTAAATGGACTTGTTGATGGTTATTTCCAAACCAACGATGCCAAACCACTGGTTGACATGGCAGCCGATTGGGATGGCAAAATTACTGAAATCCGATACAAAAGAATTAGTATCATGGGAACATCGCCACTATTAGCCTTTGCTCATTTTGGCGATTTACCCAATGGCAAAGTAAAGGTCGCAACATTAACTAGTCTTAACGAATCGCCTTGGAAAGCATTTACATTAGGTGTTGCAGATATGGATAAGGAGGAATTTTTGTCCTTATCAACGGTTATTCCCACCGAGCAAGAATCAAAACCAAAGCCTAAACCGGCAGCCAAAGGCCCCGATACTCCCTTTAAAGGATTTTCGGTAGAGATGGCCAGCGGTGAGACCTTCAGCAATCCAAGTTTGAATAAGCTCAAGGCATCCCTAAAATCCCTCGATGACGACAACTTTTTTCTAATCCTTAACAGCAGCAAAGGCTTTCTGCAAACCACCATATCTGAGCAGGGGTTTATTGTCCAGCACAATCATGGCGATGGAATGTTTGAGGCCAATTCCTACTTTACATTCGAAATGTTGGTAGATATTTTTGAAAAGTATCTCAATAATGAGGATTGGAAAGGGGTGGATAGCTGGGTTTCCATGTAATTCTCGTACCGCTCACACTTTAATTTTAGGTTGCTATTTTTAGCAACCTTTTTTTGTTTTCATTCTGGGCTAATAGGTTCAGTGCTCCTACAATTTAATTTTACTGTGTGTTTAATAACATAAGTCCTTGCTCAACACAAAATAGTAATTCTATAAACATCTATTTCACCACAATATAAAAGTATGGTAAATGTTGTAAGAGCAAGAAAGAGAGGATGATAAAACTATTTCCGTCTGTTTGATTCAAATAGGGTTAATGGTTAAAAATGCCACTTTGTTGAATCATTCTAAATTGGCCTCCTAATATGTAACACGGGTGCAAAACATGACAAATGTCATACATGCCTATTCCTATCATTTTTACATTTAGTCAGTGTGAGACACTTAACAGATACCTAAAGTGTGTTAATGAAATAACACTGTTATATAAATAACAGTAGAAAAATTCTAGAATCAGCTCAAATCGAAGATGGGGGGTGTGTTTTAAAGCATAATGTGAGCAGTTGATAAGCGTATTTCTCAAGAGAAAGGTATCTGTTACTAAAGGTTGGCTTTAAGTGTTACATTATATTCAAAACAAAACGCTAGAAATCTCTAAAAATTAACTGAAATGAGTATGGAGAAAACAGTTAAAATTGTAATCGATGGTCAAGTCCTCATGACAGAGCCAGGCAAGACGGTTTTGGAGGTTGCAAAGGAAAGCAACATCTACATCCCGTCGCTATGCTACCATCCCCGTACGGGGAAGGCTGGTGCATGCCGTGCCTGTTTAGTTGAGGTAGAAGGCCTAAGAGGACTTAAGGAGAGCTGCGGCCTCCAGGTAAAAGATGGTATGGTGGTTAAGACCAACACCGAGCAAATCATGCAGCTTCGAAAAATGATTGTTGAGCTACACCTTTCCAATGGAGAGCACAACTGTATTGCCTGCGAGCGTAATGGCCATTGCGAACTGCAAGATATGGCGTACAGCGTAGGTATTGAACGCCCTGGCTTTCTGGTTAGTTACGAAAGGATTAAGCTCGATGAGTCATCGGCAGGTATCATTCGCGATCCTAATAAGTGTATCGAGTGCGGCCGCTGCATAAGGGCGTGTAATCACAACGTGATGCATGAGGTGCTCGACTTCGGCTGGCGTTCGGGGCATACCCGCGTTATTTGCGACGATGATAAGCCAATGGGCGAATCATCATGCGTTCAGTGCGGCGAGTGCGTTCAGGTTTGCCCTGTGGGAGCACTCACCTTCAAGAATGCCAAGGGTGTAGGCCAGTTCTGGGATCTTGAGAAGAAGAAAACGATTTGTACGTACTGCGGTGTTGGATGCTCTGTTGATATGTACGTGAAGGATAATAAGTGGGTTTACTCCATGGGAACCGAGGAGAACTGGGAGAAGCAAACCAATAAGGGGATGCTCTGCGTTAAGGGGCGCTTCGGGTTCGACTTCCTCCATCGTGATGATAGGTTAAAATCACCCCTTATTAAGAAGAACGGAAAGTTTGAGGAGGCCTCATGGGATGAGGCGCTAAACCTAGTTGCAAGCAAATTAGGCGAAACAAAGGCCAAGTATGGCTCAGGTTCAATTGGTTTTTTCACATCGGCAAGGGTCTCCAACGAGGAAAACTACGCCATGATGCGTTTAGCACGAGGGGTGATCGGCACCAACAATGTCGACCACTGTGCCCGGCTTTGACATAGCGCAACGGTTGCGGGACTGGCAGCCACGTTAGGTTCAGGTGCTATGACAAATAGCATGCAGGAAACCGATCAATCTGATGTAATATTCATTATTGGTACAAACACTACTTGGAATCATCCCGTTTTTGGCGGAATGATTAAAAAATCTGTTAAAGAGAAAGGCGTTAAGCTAATAGTTGTCGATCCGCGTGAAATTGATTTAGCTCGTATCGCCGATATTCACATTAAGCAAAACCCCGGCTCCGATACGGCAGTGCTCATGGGGATACAGCATATCATTGTTAAAGAAAAATGGTATAACCAAAAGTTTATTGATGAGCGTACCGAGGGGTGGGACGATTATGTTAAAAGCCTAGAGTTCTTTACACCCGAAAAGGTGGAGGAGCTTAGCGGAATTCCTAAAGAAAAGATTTACGATGTCGCCAAGCTATACGCTACCTCAGGCAAGGGTGCCGTATTTTATGCAATGGGCATTACCCAGCACACCCATGGCGTAGATAACGTGAAAGCCGTAGCCAATCTACAGATGATTCTTGGCAACTACGGACAGCCCGGTACGGGTGTTAACCCACTTCGTGGTCAGAATAACGTTCAGGGCGCTTGTGATATGGGTGCATTGCCCAATGTTTTCACGGGTTACCAACCAGTAACCGTTGAGGACAATCGTAGGAAGTTTGCCGAGGCCTGGGGCGTTAAGTTAGAGGATATGGACGACAAGGTTGGCCAAACGGTTACCACTATGGTAAACAACGCTGGCGACTCCATTCGTGCTATATATATTATGGGTGAGAACCCAATGGTTTCGGATCCAAACCTGCATCATGCCAAGGAGCAGCTTGAAAAGCTCGACTTCCTTGTGGTTCAGGATATTTTTATGACCGAAACTGCCGAACTGGCCGATGTTGTGCTTCCAGCATTTGCCTTTGCTGAGAAAACAGGAACATTCGTTAATACCGAGCGTAGGGTACAGGTGTCGCATAAGGCGCTTGAGGGACCAACGGGAGCAAAGCAAGACTACGAGATAATTGCTGAGATTGCCAAGCTGATGGGAGATGTTAACTTCCCCGATACGCCTGAGTCCCTTTTCGAGGAGTTGCGCCAGCTTACGCCCTCGTACAAGGGTATGACTTACGAAAGGATTGAGAAGGAGTGTGGGCTTCGTTGGCCTTGCCCAACCGAAGACCATCCCGGAACACCCATTTTGCATGGTGCTCAATTCTCGAGGGGTAAGGGATTGCTTGTGCCTATCGAGTACAAAGCACCTGCCGAGTATGCCGATGCTGAGTATCCGCTAACCCTAACTACCGGACGACTGCTTCAGCATTACCATACTGGTTCTATGACCCGTAGATCCAAGGTGCTCGACACCATTAGGCCATCGGGTATGGTTGAGATAAACGTTAGCGATGCCCAGAAGCTTAATATTGCCGATGGCGAAAAGGTTAAGGTTTCAACTCGTCGCGGTGAAATTGAAATTGATGCAATGGTTACTACTCGCATTAAGGAGGGCATAGTGTTTATTCCATTCCACTTTGCCGAAACCGCTGCAAATATTTTAACTAACGATGCCCTCGACCCAGTGGCCAAAATCCCTGAGTACAAGGTATGCGCTGTGAAAGTTGAAAAAATAGCATAAAATGCTAACCTAAATTCTTGTTTTCATGAACGAAGAAGTAAAGAATAAGATAATTGAAATCATGGGTCGATATCCTAAAAAGGAGTCGGCCCTGATGCCAGCTCTTACCCTGGTTCAGAAATCAAAAGCCAATAATCTTTCGAAAGAGGATGTGGCCGAGGTGGCTAATCTAATTGGTGTATCCTTGTCGAGAGCCTACGGTGTGGCCACATACTACTCCATGTTCAATGTGGATAAAGGGGTTGGTAAGTACCATTTGCAGGTCGATACCAATATCCCAGCTACCCTCATGGGTGCTTTGGAGATTTTTAATTACCTGAGTGAGAAGCTGGGGATTAAGCATGGCGAAACGACATCCGATGGGCTTTTTACCCTTTCCAAGGTAGAGTGCTTGGCTTCATGCGGAACTTGCCCAGTGGTACAAGTAAACGATAGGTATTACGAGCTAATGACCAAGGAGAAGGTAGATATGCTTATCGATTCGCTCCGAAAGGGAATTATGCCCGATTTACCTGTTGAGTACAACTGGAAATCGCAGTGCAATGTTTTGCTTAAGAACCGAGGAGTTGAGAATGCCACTGAAATTGAAGTGTATAAAGAAACCGGTGGATACAAAACTCTGGCCAAGGCACTAACCATGAAACCTCAGGATATTGTTACCGAGGTGCGCGAGTCGCAGCTTAGGGGTAGAGGTGGTGCCGGTTTTCCAACTGGGGTTAAGTGGGGTTTTGTTCCTAAAGATACAGGTAAACCAGTGTACCTTGTATGTAACGCCGATGAGGGCGAACCCGGAACCTTTAAGGATCGACAGATTCTTGCATACGATCCTCATCTGCTAATTGAGGGTATGGCCATATCGGCTTATGCGCTTGGTGCAAAGCTTGCCTTTATTTATATCCGTGGAGAGTTTGGCTGGATTGCCGAGATACTTGAGAAGGCCATTGCCCAAGCTAAGAAGGATGGCAAACTCGGGCAACTCGATAATATCATAGTCCATCAAGGGGCTGGCTCGTATGTTTGTGGTGAGGAAACAGCACTAATCGAGTCCATTGAGGGCAAGCGTGGATTACCACGAATGAAGCCCCCGTTCCCCGCAGTGGAAGGACTTTACGGCTGTCCAACCATTGTAAATAACGTGGAGACGTTAGCCAGCGTGCCATACATTGTTGAGAACGGTGCCGAGGCATTTAAAAAGTGGGGGTCCGAAGCTGGTTACGGCTTTAAACTCTTTGGTGTATCGGGTGCTGTGAATAAGCCTGGCGTATACGAGTGCCCCATGGGTGTATCGTACGATGAGCTAATTGAAATGGCCGGTGGGTACAAGGGTAATATCACAGGTGTAATTATTGGTGGTCTTTCTGTACCAATCCTTACCGCCGAGGAGCTTAAAAAAGGCCCTGGCCTTAAGATGGATTACGAATCGACCCTCGACTACGGGACCAACCTTGGCTCAGGTGGTGTGATGGTAATCAGCGATGAATTCAACATCCCTGAAATTGCTGCACGTACCATTCAGTTTTACAATCACGAGTCATGCGGGCAGTGTACACCATGCCGTATGGGCTCAGGTATGATTGTGAATCTGCTTACCAGGGTGGCCGAAGGCAAGGGTGAACCCGGCGACTTGGATAAAGTACTTTGGTACTGCGATAATATTAAGGGCAATACCCTTTGCCCAACGGGTGAAGCTTACGCCACACCAATAAAAAGTATGATTACAAAATTCCGCAAGGATTTTGAACAGCTAATCACTATTTAAACAACCTAAAATCAAACTAAACATGGAAGCAAAAAAAACAAATCGGTGGTACATTGCCATCATGGGAACTATTCTTCAAGTTGTTCTGGGTACCGTTTACGCATGGAGTTTTTTCCAAAAGCCTATTATCAGCACATTCGGTTGGTCCAACGTGCAAACGATGTGGATATTTAGCTTGGCCATCCTTTTCCTTGGCTTGGCTGCCGCTTGGGGTGGAATGAATTTGGCCAAATACGGCCCCCGCAAACTGGCTACCACTGGTGCAGTGCTCCACGGATTAGGATATCTTATTAGTGCTTTTGCTATGTCTATCGAAAGCCTACCGTTATTTTATATAGGTTTTGGTGTTGTTGGTGGTATTGGCTTAGGTTTAGGATATGTAACTCCTGTTGCAACCGCTGCCAAATGGTTCCCCGATAAAAAGGGGTTTGTTACCGGTATGGTGGTTATGGGCTTTGGTCTGGGCGCTCTTTTCATGTCAAAAGTTGTTGCTCCTGCCCTTATGAATATGACAGCAGGTAACCTTGTATGGGTATTTGCCTATGCAGGTATTATACTTCTATTGGTTGGTGCAGTAGCTGGTTATAGCATGGTTAACCCCCCTGCAGGTTTTGTTCCCGAGGGATACACTCCACCAGTTAAGAGTGCTGCTAGCCAAGGGCATGAAGATAACCTAACGGTTAAGGAATCTTTGCTTTCATCAAAGTTCCTAGGTATGTGGTTAATCCTTTTCCTTAACGTATCGGCAGGTATTATGTTTATTGGACTTCAGTCGCCAATGCTACAGGATCTGCTCAGGATTCAGGATATGAGCATGAGCACCGAGGCTTTAGCTGCTGCTGGTGCAACTCTAATTGCCATTAGCTCGCTTTTTAATGGTGTTGGTCGTTTCTTCTGGGGTGGTTTATCCGATAGAATTGGTAGGATTCAAGCTTTCCGTCTAATTCTAGGAACTCAGGTACTCGTTTTCATTGCTTTGATTTATATAGGAAACCCATGGTTATTCGGCATTATGGTTTGCTATGTTCTGCTTTGCTACGGTGGTGGTTTCGGTACTATGCCATCGTACGTGTTGGATGTTTACCATGCCAAGTTAATGCCTGTAGTTTATGGTGTAATCCTTACGGCTTGGTCTATTGCAGGTATTGTTGGTCCTCAGGTTGCAGCTTTTATTCGTGATACTTATGCTGACAGGGCTGAGCTAATAGGGCCAAGAACCTATATGGCTGGTGCAATAATGCTAGGTATTGGCCTTATCGTTGCCTTTACACTTAGCAACAAATCAATAACCGATGGAAAAGAGTAGTATAGTGTTTGTGTAGTATTTTAAAATATGTGCAAATACCTTCGCTACTGGAGGTATTTGCCTTTTTTGTCCTTTTTTTAATGTACGGAGCTATCTTTAGTAATATTTTTTGAAATAGATGATTCGAAAACCAAATTTCATAATTGTAGGCTCAACCGGTCGAAATACGGGCAAAACTGAATTTGCCTGCCGGCTTATTAATCAATACGCTTCTCAGCATACCATCATTGGTGTTAAGGTTGTTGCCATTAACCGCAGCGAGGGCGACTCATGCCCTAGAGGGGGGAAGGGTTGCGGGGTATGCAGCTCCCTAAAAGGCGATTATGAAATTACCGTGGAGAACGATTTGAATCCAACTAAGGATACCGCTCGAATGCTGCTTGCAGGGGCAAGCAAGGTATACTTCCTTAAGGTTGATAAGAATTGTCTTGAGAAGGGCTTTGCTGCGTTGCTCAAAATAATCCCTGAAGGAGCGATGGTGATTTGTGAATCAAACTCAATTCGAAAGGTTTTTGAGCCTGGTCTCTTTTTGGTAATTAAGAATGCTGAGGATAGAACTGTTAAGGAAAGTTGCGCCGAGGTTATTCAGTATGCCAACAAGGTGATAGTGTTTAACAATATGAGTTGGGATTTCAACCCCGATAGGGTTTTGATTAAGGATAACGAGTGGATTATCCGCGAAAAGGCTACTGCTATAATTCTGGCTGGAGGGAAAAGCTCTCGAATGGGTGAGGATAAGTACTTACTGCCAGTCAATGGGCTACCTCTTATTCAGTACATCATCAATCAGCTACAGGGGCATTTCGATGAGATAATAATTGGGGCAAACGATCCTCAGCGATTTGCCTTTACAGGCTTGCGGGTAGTTCCCGATGTAGAACCCGATAAAGGGCCACTAATGGGTATTTATTCGTGCCTTAGGGCTTCATCAACCGAGGTTAATTTTATCACAGCGTGCGATATCCCTGAAATGAATACAAGGCTTATTCATAATATGATGAACCTATCGGTAAACTACGATATTGTGATGCCCGTTACTGGCAATGGTAAGCATGAGCCACTGTACGCTGTGTATCGCAAATCGGTAGCTGAACATGCCGAGGCAATTTTAAGAAACAATGGCCGTAGAATTATACAACTCCTGGAGATGTCAAAGGTTAAGTTTATCGATTTTCAGGATCAAGCCTGGTATCAAAATCTTAATGTTAAGGATGATTATCTGCAGTACATAAGAAAAACTGGACAGAAAACTTGCAACAGGCAATAGCGTAATTTTATGCATATCTTTTCAAATCATTCAGTAAAAATTTAAATCAAAGCGTTATGAGCTACATGAAATACATTCTACTATTTGCAGCCCTAATGATTGGGACATTGGCAATTAGTGCTCAGGAAAAGGAAGAGGAGAAAAAACTCGACCTTAAGTTTTATGGTTTTATCAAGGGTGATATGGTGTACGCTACCGATGGGGTAAACTCGTTTGGCGCAAATACACTAGCTGCACCCCAGGTGGCCAATGGTGACGAACAGAGTGCCATTGGTTTTACTGCACAGCACACAAGAATTGGTTTAAAGGGAACCGTTGGCGAGGAGATAAAAGCTGGCGGCTTGGTTGAGATTGATTTCTTTTCCAATGCCTTCGATGCCAACGGCAAGCCTCGTATCAGGTTGGCCTACGCGTCTATCGCCAAGGGCGGGTTCGAGGCTCGTATGGGGCAGCAGTGGGATCTGTTCTCGCCAAACAACGCCAACACTAACCATACCAACGGTAACATGTGGTTCGCGGGTAATCGTGGTTTCCGCAGGGCGCAGCTGCAGCTTAGCTATAAGCTCGATATCGACAATGTTTTTCCAATGGTTCAGGTTTTGTTGGGCGAAACAACTCGCGAGGATGTTGGCCTGGGTAAGGATAACCTGTCGGGTGTACCCATGCTTCAAGCAAGATTATCGGGTAAACTAATGGATAAGTATACCGTGGGCGTATCGTTTGTAAATGGTCAGTATCAGGAGAAGGGATCAGCCGGGCCATGGGACTGGGACGATAAGATTACAACAACTGGTTTTGGATTCGATTTCAACTTGCCAATCCATCAGTATTTTAGCCTTGTGGGTGAGGTGAATAGCGGTACTAACCTTAATAATGCTAATCTTTTCAATATAGCGGGTAACTATGGATACAATATTAATCCTATTGCAGGTAACTCAGTAGATGACAAGAAGAGTTTTGGATTATGGCTTAACGCTTCATCAAAGGTAACAGACTGGCTTCTGTTTACCATAGGCTACGGAATGGATAAGAACAATAGTGAGAATTTTAACGTGGGAAACTATGAGGCAAATAGCATGGTGTATACCAACTTTACGTTACCCATTAAGCATGGGTTTGCCCTAATGCTTGAATATCAAATTCTAAATACCACACAGGTAACAGGTGTTGATGCACAAGGCCAAATTACCGATACACAGGACAATAAGGCCAATGTTTTTGGTGTGGCTGCTCGAATAAGCTTTTAGAACTTTAAGAAAAAACTATAAAAAAACCCAGACTCATTGAGACTGGGTTTTTTTATGCATTTAAGGACTAGTTAAATCGCCTTAGTTTTATCGGCAAGCCACTGCTTCATATCTGGTGACAAGGCTGGCGACAGCTTTTCGTATACAGTTTTATGGTACTCATTAAGCCAGTCACGCTCCTCGTTGCTTAGCATCTCTATGCAAATGGGTTTGGTATCGATGGGGCAAAGGGTAAGCGTTTCGAAGCCTAGGAAGCTGCCAAAGTCGTTATCCACAGTTTTGTTACAAACAATTAGGTTCTCAATACGAATTCCATACTTACCTGCTCGGTATATACCGGGTTCGTTAGATTGTATCATTCCGGCCTCAATGGTAACAGGGTTCTCGTTTGGCCTAATGGACTGTGGCCCTTCATGCACATTGAGGAAAGCACCAATTCCATGGCCTGTCCCATGCCCATAGTTAATTCCCTTGTTCCACATGGCCATACGGGCCAAAATATCGAGCTGCGAACCCCTTGTGCCTGTTGGGAATTGAATCATCGATAGCTGTATCAATCCCTTTAGCACTAGTGTGAAATCAACTTTTTCTTCGTCTTTGGGCGTGCTTAGGTGAATAGTTCTAGTAATATCGGTAGTTCCCTGAAGGTACTGTCCTCCCGAATCGACCAGCAGAAATCCCTCGGGCTTAACTTCCGATGCGCTCTCGGGGGTTGCGCTGTAGTGAACTATAGCACCGTGCTCTCCGTAACCTGCAATGGTTCCAAAACTCTCGCTAACAAAACCCTCTTGCTTTTTACGGAGTTCCACCAGCTTATCGGCAATGGTAAGCTCGGTAATGGTTTCCTTCCCAACCCTATTTTCAATCCAGTGGAGGAATTCGCACATGGCTACCCCATCCATCACCAAGCTTCTGCGGATATTTTCCAACTCAACGGAATTTTTTACAGCCTTTAGCCTGGTTGGTATGCTTAGCACCGATTTGGTGTTAACACCTTTAGGGATAAGCGAGGTTAGGAAATGGTTAACCCTATTCTCATCAAGGGCAATGGTTGTTCCTTTGGGAATATCCTTAATGAAGTTGGCAATATCGTCGTACCCAAGTACCTCAACACCCTGTTCCTCGAGCCTAGTGGTGAGCGAATCATCAATTTTATCACCATCTATAAAGAGAACGGCCTCCTCATCGGAGATGTATCCATACGATAGGACAACAGGATTGTAGTCCACATCGTTGCCTCTGATGTTAAATGTCCAGGCAACCTCATCAAGGGCTGCAATTATGCATACATCACAATCCTCTTTTCGAAGAGATTTGCGAATGGTCTCAATCTTTTCGGCAACCGTTTGTCCAGCATAGCGTAGTTCGTGTTCAAAGGCCATTCCGCTAGGGGAGAATGGCCTTTTGCTCCAGAGCTCATCAATAAAATTGATGGTTGGGTCAACCCTTAGTCCCTTTTTCTCCAAATCTGCAATAAAAGTTTTTGCGGCCGAGTGCGATAGTAGCTGCCCATCGAACCCAACGGTTTCGCCCTTGCTCAGGTTTCCGGTGAGCCATTCAATCATCGAGGGTGTGTCGGGGAGACCCATCTTGCACAGCTCTATTTCGCTGCCCTCTAGCTCCTGAGCACCTTGTAAAAAGTAGCGGGAATCGGTCCAGAGGGCCGATTCCGATTTGCTAACCACCACGGTTCCTGCCGATCCGGTAAAGCCCGATAGCCAGGCCCTTAGCTTCCAGCAATCGGGTATATATTCGCTCAAGTGCGGATCGCTACTGGGAATAACGTAGGCCGATACCCCTTTTGAGGTCATTAGGGTTCTTAGCTGCTGAATCTTATCGTTTGTTTTCATCTATGTATGATTTTATAGTTTACTAATCTGTACTCAGCAAAAGTAAGCATTTTAAATAAATGCCTTTATGATTTTAGCTAGTTCCATAGTACTAGTAGAACCATGACTGAATCTTATGCTCAATCAATGCTATATAGTAAACATATTTGTTGAAAGGTATATCGCTGAAATTGGAATCGTTAAAGAGGATGCGAAATAACCCCAACTAGTATCTTCTATAATTAATATCAAAATGGCGGCATACCTAGTTTTTTTGGAATAAAGGTATAAATTTGTAAATTGCAAGTTCGATATATCCTGAATATCAAAAAAAACTCTGGGCTATGAATACTCTTAAGATTTCCAAGAATAGGGTTCGTGATTTTTTAGCGGAGAAGCTTGCCAAAAGCATCATACAGTCGGAATTAGATGACCTTGTGTCCGTTCTCCGCTACAATGCCCTTGGCGGTTATGAGCGCCTCGACGATTTTGATCTTTTCGAGAATTTAGTGGCTGCCCTTCCAGAGCTCGAGCTGGTGTTTTTAGCCGAAACCGATGAACATTACCTGCACATTGCTGTTAAACCAGATTACAAAAACGAAGAGGATGCCATTCTGGTTGACATACGAAAAGTTATTCAAGTTATTGTTTAGCAACTCACAAAGCCTCAAAACTCCATTTTATGTCTAGAATTTTTAAAATGTTGGCCTCGCCTTTGCTGATGGCCGTCCTTATTATTGCCTTTGCTGTAGCTAGCGCCATTGCTACTTTCATTGAGAACGATTTTGGCACTCTTGCTGCTCGTGCTCTAATTTACAATTCATGGTGGTTCGAGTTCATCATGATTTTGCTTGCAGTAAACTTTATTGCATCAATATTTACTCGTAAGCTCTATCGGAAGGATAAATTTGCGGTGATGCTTTTTCATATTGGTTTCGTAATAATTCTTTTTGGAGCAGCAGTTACACGTTATGTCGGTGAGGAGGGGATGATGCATATCCGCGAGGGGCAAACTGCCACTTGGTTCACTTCGTCCGATAAGTACCTAACAATACAGGTGAATGGTGATGATAAGCTCACAAAGCAAATAAATTTTACACCCGTTTCACGGAATAGCTTTAGCAAAACCTTTCATGCTAACGATAAGAAAATTAGCTTAAAGCTAACCGATTATATTCCCAACGCAGAGGAGAGCGTGGTGGAGCACCCCAATGGCTATCCAATTGTAGCATTGGTTGTTGTAGATAGCCTTGGGACTCAGCAAGCGATGCTAAGACCCGGAAAGGTAATTCCTGTTGGCGTGTATGGCCTGGGTTTTAGCGGTTCGCATAAGGACTTGGATGTGGAGTTTATGCTTTCCGATACAGGTATTGTAGGTGTTTCTCGCTTTCCAATAACCATACGTTCCATGTCAAAGGATGGTGAGGTGGTTCTTCAACCTAATACCAAGTTTAAACTTGAACCCCAAACCTTTTATGGTGCTAATTCGGTTCAGTTTGCGTATCGAGGGCACTGGAATTCGGCGCGCATAAGGATGGTTTACAACCCAAACCCTCAGGTTCAAGGACGTGATGTGCTCGTTTTTAGCGCAAGTTCTAATGGCTCATCAACTGATATATTTGTTCCTATTGCAGGTGTTGAGGATAACGCAATACTTGAATATGTAGATGGCGTAGAGTTTAGTATAAAGTATGGCGCAAGAAAGGTTGCTGTTCCGTTTGCCATAAGGCTCGATGATTTTGTGCTTGATCGCTATCCCGGATCCGATAGCCCTTCGTCGTTTACATCAAATGTACAGGTGTTCGATACCGAAGGAAATCTAATTAAACCGTTTAGCATTTATATGAATAATATCCTGAATTTTAAGGGCTACCGTTTTTACCAAAGTTCCTACGACCCCGATGAGAGGGGAACTTACCTCTCGGTCAATAAAGATTTCTGGGGCACCGCCATTACGTATTTTGGCTATTTTATTCTAATTGTTGGTATTATTTGGGCACTTCTGGCTCGGGGTAGCCGATTCCGTAAACTTATAAGCAAACCATCTACAGCAATGTTACTAATGCTGATGTTGATGATATCTGGAGCAGGCTTTGCCCAGGATGTTCCCGTACCCGATGCGAAGCACTCGCGAGAGTTTGGTAAATTGCTAATTCAAGATCAAGGTGGACGAATGAAGCCTCTAGGCACATTGGCTGGCGAGGTGCTCCGCAAGTTAAACCGCTCTAACAGTTTCAATGGGCAAACACCGGAGCAGGTGTACCTTGGTATGTCAGCGTTCCCCGATCATTGGCAGCATATCCCCATAATCACCATAAAGAATACTGACCTTAAAGCTATACTTGGGGTTAGGGGCGAATTGGCAGCCTTTGTCGACTTTTTCGATCATCAAGGTGGCTCAAGGTATAAGCTAAGCGGTTTGGTGCAGGATGCCTTTGCGCTAAAACCATCACAACGATCGGCTCTGCAAAAGGAGATTATTAAGGCCGACGAGAAAGTTAATGTGCTGTATATGGTTTTCTCGGGGCATATGGCGCGTATTTTCCCTATACCTAACCATCCCGACAACAGGTGGCTTTCCATGAACGAAGCCGCTGAATACGAGGAGGCACACATCATACATCCAGTGGTTGATGTGTATGGTAAGTACATGCTAAGCATAAGGGAAGCATCGAGGAATGGGCAATGGCAAGCAGCCAATGGATTCCTGTCTCAGGTAAAGCAGCATCAAGCTGAGTATGGGGCACACATAGTCCCCTCACAGGGCAAGGTTACGGCAGAGGTTTTTGCCAACAGGCTCTTACCCTTCGAACGGCTTATCCCCATATATGGTTTAACAGGCTTGGTGCTACTCATACTTGTGTTTATCGAGATGTTTTACCGATCTAACTTTGGGAATAAGGCGTATTTCGTACTAGCCGCTATCCTTCTCTTGGGTTTCTTGCTCCATACATTTGCCATAGGTCTTAGGTGGTACATCGCTGGCCGTGCTCCGCTTAGCAATGGTTTCGAATCGATGGTTTACGTGGCCTGGGCTGCAATGCTTGCAGGATTTATATTTGCCAAGCGCAGCAGGGTAGTGCTTCCGGCAACGGCACTGCTCAGTACATTAACCCTTTTTGTAGCGCACCTGTCATGGATGGATCCTGAAATTACCAATCTAGTACCTGTTTTAAAATCGTACTGGTTAACCATTCACGTTGCTGTTATTACAGCAAGCTATGGTTTCTTTGGGCTGGGTGCCATTTTAGGGCTATTTAACTTGAGCCTTTACGCATTCAAATCGAAACGAAATAGAGAAAAGGTTGATGCCCAGATTGCCAATATTACGGTGATTAACGAGCTTAACCTAACGCTTGGCTTGTACCTTCTGACCATTGGTTCGTTTCTCGGTGCGGTGTGGGCTAACGAGTCGTGGGGTAGGTATTGGGGGTGGGATCCAAAGGAAACCTGGGCCTTAATCACCATGCTGGTATATGCCTTTGTGCTGCATATGAGGTTAATTCCTTCATTTAAGTCGGCCTATGCTTTTAACTTTGGATCTATTATAGGCCTAGCATCGGTGCTTATGACTTACTTTGGAGTAAATTACTACCTGTCGGGCTTGCATAGCTATGCAGGTGGCGATCCCGTGCCAGTTCCCACTTGGATATTTTTTGTTATTGCAGCAATTTTCTCGCTTAGCTTCTTTGCGTGGTACAACAATAGAATTGTAGAGATTGAGAGCACTAAGAGTTAAGTTAAACCTATAAATAAAGATGTGATGAAGAATTTTGATTTTTATAATCCCGTAACTATTCTTTTTGGAGAAGGACGAATAGGTGAAATTAAAAATAAGGTGCCAAATGGCTCAATTGTTATGCTTACCTATGGTGGCGGAAGCATCAAGCGAAATGGAGTGTATAGCCAGGTTATGGCAGCGCTTGATGGTTTTAAAGTGATTGAGTTTGGAGGTATTGAGCCTAATCCAAGGTACGAAACCCTAATGAAAGCGGTTGAGGTTGCTCGTAGCGAAAGGGTTGATTTCATTATTGCAGTTGGAGGTGGTTCGGTTATCGATGGAACAAAGTTTATATCTGCTGCCATACCTTTCAAGGGTAACGATCCGTGGGATATACTAGCAATGGCAGGTAAGGTAGAGATTAACCATGCAGTGCCTTTTGGAACAGTTCTAACCCTACCCGCAACCGGTTCGGAAATGAATATGTTTGCTGTAATTAGTCGCAATTCTACTACCGAGAAGTTATCATTTGGCCATCCTTTGGTGTTCCCCAAATTCTCTGTGCTAGATCCTACAGTAACCTACTCGTTGCCTGTTAACCAAATTGCCAATGGAGTGGTAGATGCCTTTGTTCACGTTATCGAGCAGTACCTTACATACCCTGTTAATGCGAATATTCAGGATCGATGGGCTGAGGGATTAATGCAAACCCTTATCGAAGTTGGTCCTCAGGCTCTAGCAAATCCTATGAACTATGATGTGAGGGCGAATGTAATGTGGAGCTGTACCATGGCGGTAAATGGATTATTATCTACGGGTGTTCCAACCGATTGGGCAACCCATACCATAGGCCATGAGCTAACAGTCTTCTTTGGCCTAGATCACGCGGTAACGCTGTCTATAGTTCTACCCTCGTTGATGCGTGAAATGAAAGGTGAGAAAAGGCTTAAAGTTCTTCAGTTCGCACAAAGAGTTTGGAATATCGAAGTGGGTACCGAGGATAGGAAGGTAGATGAGGCCATTGAAAAAACGGAGTCTTTCTTCCAGGCAATGGGAATAAAGACGAGGTTAAGTGCCTATGGAATCACCGAGGAGCAGTTAAAGCCAATATTCGACAGGTTCGAGGAGCGGGGCTGGAAGTTGGGCGAAATGAAAACTATTACCCCAGATCGAGTTAAATCGATACTGCTTGCAGCTTTATAGTTTTTTTTCTGTCCTCATTTTCAGCATAAAGAATCCAATCGCAAAAAATATTATTTTAAATTGTGATTAAAAGTTTGCGATGTTCAATTGATTTTATACTTTTGTCGTGCTTTTAACGAAAAGCACGGCAAAAGTACAGAGGTATTGATATAGAAGCAATCCACCGTAAAAGGATATCATATATTTTTAAAGTAAAAGGTGGGATGGGTGAGTGCCTGCCTGTCGGCAGACAGGGCTGAAACCATCCGCCGGTTGGCGGATAAACAGCCGTTCACAGTAACAGTTCTTTATAATATTTGGTGGGGTGGGTGAGTGGCTGCCTGTCAGCAGACAGGGCTGAAACCATCCGCCGGTTGGCGGATAAACTGCCGTTCACAGTAACAGTTCTTTACAATATTTGGTAAGGTGGGTGAGTGCCTGCCTGTCAGCAGACAGGGCTGAAACCA
>NZ_JAANIG010000049.1 GCF_011174675.1 Perlabentimonas gracilis
GTGAAGGCGGCTACGCCGCCTTCACCCCCTTAGACCTCTTGAAAGTACTGTCATTTCGAGCGAAGCGAGAAATCTATATTTATTAGTCGGTCAGTAGTGATACTATATACAACTCAAAGGTTTACTCTTGGGCGCAATTTTTGCTGTAATCGCTTTGGAAACAAAATTAATTTAGCTTTGTTTATAGCATAGAAAGTGATCAAAAAAATATTTTATCTATATATTTGCATATTTAACTAACCACAATACGTTATGAGGAAAATTGTTTTTATGGTTGTTTCAGTTTTGGGTTTTGCTTTTGCTGCCTACTCGCAAAAAGAGAACACAGAGGTGAAATGGTATTCATTTGAAGAAGCCGTTGAGCTTAACAAAACCAGTCCCAAGAAAATTTTTATTGATTTATACACCGATTGGTGCAGCTGGTGCAAGGTAATGGATCAAAAAACCTTTAGCCATCCCGAGATTGCAAGCTACCTAAATAAGCATTTCTACCCAGTAAAGTTTAACGCCGAATCAAAGGCTCCCGTCACTTTTCAGGGGGTAGTATTTGAGAACAGCGGACAAGGAAGGCGAAGCCCACACGAGCTGGCCGCTGCCCTGCTTCAGGGCAAAATGTCGTACCCCTCAGTGGCATACCTCGATGAGGATAATCGTTTGCTGACATCCGTTCCGGGGTACTACCCTCCAGACAAGATGGAACCAATTCTAAAGTTTTTTGGGGGCAACCATTACAAAACAACAACTTGGGAAGATTTTAGCAAAACCTTTAAGGGGAAAATAGAGGCAACAGAATAGCCATACTTACATTAAGCTATAATCAAAAAAGGCTTTGGAAAAACCAAAGCCTTTTTGCGTTTAAAAATTGTTAATCAGCTGCCTCGGCATTCGTAGCATTGGGCCAAACTGGTAAAAGGTAAATGTTTGATTTAGGAACTCCGATTTTGAATCGTGTATTTTTGCCCGCACTGCTACAGGCATCCTGTAGTAAACAACATCCATACGAGGGCCTTTCTTCTCAATGTTAAGCTGGTCAAATACCGATGTTCCTTCCCACTGGTCTACCACGTTAAGCGTAATAAGCACAGGGCTTCCGCTTAAATCAGATGAGGGCAGAACTCCTCTGGAATCGGAAAAGCGAAACAGAATCGTAGAGGTTTCTGTTCCATTGGCCTGGGGAGAATAGTCGAACCAATGAGTGGCTGTTGTGCTAAAAACCTTGCCAGTAAACAAGGTTAGGTACTCCTCCTCGAGGCGCGAAATTTCTTTAAGTACCGCTTCAGCGGCTTTCCCTTCGGCAACAAAATCGGCATCGCCTGCCAGCAATTCCATTCTCCTTTTGCGCAGGGAGAAGATAAAATCGGCAGCCTCTCTAGCCTTGTCCTCAAAAGAGCGTTCAACAACCACCGACCTGTGTACAGGTACGCGAACAAAGGTACTATCCTGAACTACTCGCGAATAGTGCGTGGTTTGCTCAGTAGCAATGTATGGTGAAGGGCTTAAATCGACATAATTCACCTCATCTTTACGAGGTAGGGCTTTAGCAAATTTTGGCGTTGAACTAAAATTGAAATTGGCTGCGGGAATGATTAACCCCTCCTGAGTGATCTTCAAAAAATCAACCGCAAAATCATCGGCTGGCTCAACCACAAAGAGGCTACTAGGATCGGCCTGGTGGTAGGTTTCGGCCATTACACCTAGAATAGACCACGAACCTGTTCGTGTTGTGGCCACATTTTGAATGCCCAAGTATTTTTGTGCAAACCTTGCGTAAGGCCCGGGTATAACCTCAGTGTATTGTGCTTCTACCTTTATCTTAATGCTTGTTTTGGGCACAGCGTAAACTAATCCCCGTGGCGATAGCTCTACCGCTTGACCCATAGGATTAATCGTAGTTATGGGCTTTTTGGAGCAAGCTGTTGCCAGAAGAGCAACAGCAATTATGGAGATCATAAATTTATTCATATCGATATCATTAAAATTTTTACATTACCATTCTACACCATTTTGGTAACCACAAATATAAACACTAGTGTTTACAATAATGCCATAATATTTGGTAAATGATGCTAAAAACCGACTACTCTAGATGCGAAAAAGCCTTGCCAATATAACAAAGCAAGTCGGTTGCTACCATCGATGTTTGGCTTACACTTTGCGCAACTAAATCGGCAGCCAACCCGTGGATATAAACCCCTACAACACAGGCGCTCTCTGGACTATAACCCTGAGCCAATAACCCTGCGATAATTCCTGTTAGAACATCGCCACTGCCTCCTGTTGCCAAACCAGCATTACCAGTACTATTAACATACACCATACCCGATGGGCAAACCACCTGGGTAAAGGCACCCTTTACAACAATAATCACGTTATACTTTGCAGCCATTTCGATGGCTAGGATCAACCTTTTGCATCCTGAACTTGCGTGGCCAAATAGTCGATTGAACTCCCCAACATGAGGTGTAAGGATAGTATTTGTTGGTAATAAATCAAGCAAATCTTTATGCTTCGACAGTATGTTAAGACCATCGGCATCTATCACAAGAGGGATGTTTACACTACCTATAAGATTTCTGAAGGCATTAACCGTAATCTCATCCTGCCCAATACCGGGGCCCACGGCAACTGCGGAATATTTAGTTATATCGTGAGCTTTAGAGAAATGGTTGGTGTCCTCATCGAGTTGCACCAAAGCCTCGGGTGCCTGACTCTGCATAATGGAGTACCCAACCTGTGGTATATGGGCAGTAACAAGCCCCGCCCCTGCCCTAAGGCAAGCGTTTACACTAAGTGTAGATGCTCCCATCATTCCACGACTACCCGCAATAATTAGGGCATGCCCAAAGGTTCCCTTATGGCTAAATATACCTCGAGGTGTATAGTGCTGCTTAACGATTTCAAAATCTACATATATATAAGGTGTAAACTCCTCTTCAATAATTTTTCTATGTAGTCCAATGTCAACAACTGCCCACTTTCCTACAAATTTTTCGTTCTCTGGAAAAATGAAGCTAAGCTTGGTAAACTGCAGGGTAAGCGTGAAGGAGGCCTTAACAACAGGGTTTGGGTTGGGCGATGGGTTATCTTCACCAAAGAGGCCAGAGGGAATATCAATAGCCACAACAGCTGAAGACAAACTATTTATATGATCAACTAGCTTTGCGGCAACTCCATCAAGTGGTCTTGACAAACCCGAACCAAAGAGAGCGTCAATAACAATGGTATCAGGGTCAGAAGCAGGAAAATCCGATTCATTTAAAATGTAGTTTGGAGTCACAACCCCTTGCATCTCAAGGCGCTTAATGTTCACCTGAATGTCAGAAGAGTAATTTGCACTACAAAGAATATGGAGCTTAACATGGTAACCAATTTGGGCAAGCATACGAGCCAGAGCCACACCATCGCCTCCGTTATTGCCAGGCCCTGCATATACAGCAAAACACTTGGCATAGGGATATTTAGCTACAATGTGGTGAAACAATTTTGTGGCAGCCCTCTCCATTAAGTCTATTGACGAAATAGGCTCGTGCGCTATGGTGTAGGCATCAATGGTTTTTACTTGGCTACATTTAAAAATCTTCATTTCATTAGTATCATAATGTCAAGCAAATATAAAACATTAATATGATTGCTCCTATCGAAGGATACCCAACAGCTAAACGGTAATTATTTGCTAAATTGCGGGTTTTAAAGTAAAGCACATAATGGTATGAAAACATTTAGTATTGAGGAAGAATATATCCAGCTTATCCAGCTGTTAAAGGCATCGCGGTTGGCCCAAAGCGGTGGAGAAGCGCAGCAACTTGTGGTGGAGGGGCTAGTAAAGGTAAACGGAAGGATAGAGAGCCGCAAGAGAGCCAAGCTCCGCCCAGGTGATGTTATTGAGTTCAATGGGCAGAGCATTAAAATTGTCTCCAAATAACACCATATCCACAAATGCAATCGGGGAACCCATGAAAAGGATTGCAGCTATACTGTTGCTATTACTTGTTACCAGTATCTTGGATATATTTGGCCAGGACAGATATTTCGTTGAGTTTATCGACAAAACAGGAACTGAGCACACGCTCCAAAACCCATCAACCTACCTCTCTCCAAAGTCCATTGAACGGCGAAGAAGGCAGAGCATCGGCATAAACGAAATCGACTTACCGGTATCAGAGGCATACGTAAGGCATATTAGGCAACTTGGCGTAGAGGTTGTTTTCACATCGAAATGGCTAAACGGGGCAGTAATAAAAAATGCTACCAGCAAACAGATTCGACAATTACAAAAAAAAGAATGGATTAAAAACGTACTGCTAATATACGACTCGAAGGTAAAGGGTACTCCCACCCCCGATTTTACAACCTACACAGCATACCGTGCCGCCAACGATTCATCAAATTTCTATAATTATGGGCCAGCTATGGAGCAGGTTGCGATGGTAAACGGACAAGATCTCCACAACCTTGGTTTTAGGGGAAAGGGGATGACCATAGCTGTTCTTGATGGTGGGTTCTATAAGGCGAACATTCTTCCCGTTTTCGATAGCCTTTGGGCTAACCAACGTGTTGTTTTTGAAAAAGATGTTGTTGATCCGGAATCCAATCTGTATCAACAAAATTCTCATGGAATGTTTGTGCTTTCGGTTCTGGGTGCAAATGTAAATGGGCTAATGGTTGGTACTGCTCCAGAAGCTGATTATGCACTAATACGATGTGAAGACACATACTCGGAGCAGGTTATAGAGGAGTACTACTGGGCCAAAGCCGCCGAGCTGGCCGATAGCTTAGGAGTAGATATCATCAACTCGTCCCTGGGATACTACGAATACGACGCCCCATGGCAATCCCTTAGCTACAATCAACTCGATGGCAAAACAACCCCCATAGCACGGGCAGCAAGCATTGCAGCACAGCTAGGTATGCTTGTAGTTGTCAGTGCTGGCAACGAGGCCATAACCGATTGGAGACATATAATTTCACCTGCCGATGCCCACAACTGCATTGCAGTGGGTGCAGTAAATGCCAAGGGCAAAGTCTCGTCATTTAGCTCCATAGGCCCAACTTCCGACGGCAGAATTAAGCCCGATGTGGTTGCACTTGGCGAGAATACAGTGGTGCAAACAACAGAAGGCGAGATAGGCACTGCCGATGGGACATCCCTTGCGGCACCCATCGTATCGGGTTTTGCGGCTTGCCTCTGGCAAGCCCTGCCACACCTTACAGCCAAAGAAATTTCAGAAATTATAATTCAGTCGGCAAGTCAACACAATGCTCCAAACAATAGATTGGGCCACGGCGTACCAAATTTTTTGAAAGCATTGGAAGCATCAAAACAAGAAAAAGGATTTAAACCATGAGCGGAAAGAACGCCCTATCGCTGTTTGAGGTAAGCCAAAAAATTTCGAATGCATTGCAGGATGAATTCCCCGGTACGCAATGGGTAATTGGCGAAATTAGTGAGATAAAACAGAACGTCTCGGGACATTGCTACCTAGAGCTTGTGGAAAAGGACACTAGTAACGACTACCCCAAGGCCAAAGCGCGCGGAACAATATGGGCTCGAACCTATAGGATGATTAAACCATATTTTGAAACCGCTACTGGGCGAAGGCTACAGGCTGGGATGAAGGTGCTGGTGCAATGCACGGTAAACTATCATCCTGTTTATGGTCTCTCCCTCAACATAGTTGATATTGACCCAACATTTACCCTTGGGGACATTGAGCTAATGAGGCAGCAAACCATCAACAAGCTGATTGCCGAGGGGGTAATGGATATGAACAAGGAGCTGGAGCTGCCGCTACTACCCAAAAATATTGCCATCATTTCTTCGCCTACGGCAGCTGGCTTTGAGGATTTTGCCAACCAGCTCACACAAAACCCCTACGGCTACGTTTTCAATATTAAGCTCTTTACTGCAACAATGCAGGGCGATAAGGCTGAGGAGTCAATCATTATGGCTATGGATAGAATTTATTCCGATATCACGAGTTGGGATGTGCTAGTAATTATTCGGGGAGGAGGCTCGCAAGTTGACCTGGGCTGTTTTGATGGCTACAACCTAGCCAACAACATTGCCCAGTTCCCTTTACCTGTAGTTACAGGTATTGGCCATGAAAAAGATGTGACTGTTACCGATATGGTGGCTCACACTCGGCAAAAAACGCCTACGGCTGTGGCAGAGTTTTTGATTGCTCAGTTTGTGAATGCAGAAAACTGGCTAATTGAGGCAAACGACAATTTTACAGATGCTGTGAAACTTGTAACAGTTTCGAACGTTCAAGCCCTTAGTAGATATTCTAGCCGGTTATTTCCAGCAGTAATCAAGGTAACGCAACTTGCAAATAGCCAGCTACAAAGAGGCACACATAAGGGGCACGAGGCTATAAACAAAACAATTGCATATAGAAACACATTTTTACAACGAGTTTTAAGCAAGACTGAGACCCATGCAGAAGTTAAAATCAATAGGCAACAAGGTGTTTTAAACCAAATGCAAAAGCAGGTAAAAGCAGATATCAATAGCCTGCTACAAAAGGAGAACAGGAACACTATTTATTACGAAAAGAACGCTAAAGCATTAGACCCTATTAATATACTGAAGCGAGGTTTTTCTATTACCATACACAAAGGTAAAGTTTTAAAAAGTAGTGATGTTGCCAATGCGGGTGACAAGATTGAAACAATACTGGCCAACGGCAAGCTGGTTAGTACCATTGAAGACAAAAGCAATTAAAGATTTACTTGTACAAACCATATCAAATGATTATATTACTCAGAAAATACTCGCTAGTGAAATCAAAACTATTACCATTCCTTATACTTTGCTTGTCGTTTAGCTCCACTGTAGGGCAAATTAACCCACCAACAGCTGATAGTCTTAAGCTCGTTGCGAAGAGTAACGATCCCAAAAAACAGGTTGATGCATACATTGATTTGACTAGATTATACTGGGCTATCAGCTTTGACTCCAGCTACGTGTATGCCAACAAAGCGCTTGAGATAGCTCAACGATCAAAAAGCAGTGAATTATTGGGCGATGCCTACAATAACTTGGGTAACACCTACCTAACCAACAGTAGATTTGAAGAATCATTGCCTCACTACGAAAAGGCACTAGAGATTAGAAAAAAAGATGACAATCGAACAAAAATTGCCCACACTAAAAACAACCAGGGATTTGCATACCGCAATATTAATATGTACTCCGAAGCCATAACGGCGTTTAAGGAAGCTGCTGATATTTTTAAAGAGCAGGGCGATGAGGAAAGCTATGCTTATATGCTAATGTATGTGGCCAGCACCTACTCAAGAGTAAACGATAACAACAAGGCTCTTGAGTTTGCCATAAAGTCTGCCAACTATTTTTTGCAAAAGGACGATGAGTACGGAATTGCATATACCTACAATTTTATTGGCGATTTGCACAACAACCTAAGCAATCACAACCTGGCCCTCGAGTACATTACCAAAGCTTACGAACTATACCTAAAAATTGAGGATGCCGAGGGGCTAACCCAAACAACCAATAGCTTAGGAATTATTTATGGCGAGCTTAATGAGGGGGAGAAATCGTTAGAGTTTTACCAAAAATCGTTGGAACTGGCCATTGAGCGAAACAACATCAACGGCCAAGCTGTTGCCTATAATAACATCGGGTTTCAGCATACAAAGCTAAAAAATTACAGCCAAGCACTAGAGGCTTATACAAAATCATTAGCCCTTAGCGAGCAAGACAATCAATACGAAAGCCTGATGAATACCTATAACAATATAGCGTGGGTATACTATCATCAAGGCAATATCGATCAAGCGCAAAAAACAGTATTTAAAGCTTTAGAATACGCCAATTTAGATGGAGTAGATCTTTACCTAGCCGAAAGCCATGAAATCCTAAGTCAAATTTACTACAAGAAAGGCGAGTACAAGAAGGGCTTTGAGCACCTAAGCAAACTCCGTTCGATGAACGACAGCCTCTACAAATTGAGTAGTACCAAAGAGTATATGGAGATGCAGGTTCAGTTCGAAACCGAGCGCAAGGAGAAGGAGATTGAGTTGCTAAAAAAGAACGACGAGATAAAGAACCTGGAGCTGCAAAGGCAAAAAAACCTAAATATATTCTGGCTAGTTACCCTACTGGTTCTTGTCGCTTTTGGCATTAGCACGATTCTAAATTTACGATCCAAACATAAGGTAAACCAGCTGCTAACCGAAAAAAATATATTACTGGAAGAAACAAATACTAAGCTTATTGATTCGGAGAACCACCTAAAGGAGTTGAATATTACCAAGGATCGTTTCTTTTCCCTCATAGCACACGATTTAAAAAATCCTTTCAATGCCCTAATGGGCTTTAGCGATTTGCTGTACAACAACTTTGAAGAATACACAGCTAAAGAGAGCAAGGAGTTGATAAAAATTATATACGACTCTTCACAAAACCTATATAAGCTACTCGATAACCTTTTGCAATGGTCAAGGGCGCAGCTGGGTAGCATTATGTATAGCCCAGAACTGTTCCCCCTACGTAATATAGTTACCGACGAGGTGGATATGCTTAAGCCAATAGCCGAGAACAAGGAGGTAAAGATTACTACACGGATAGAAGAATTTTTAATTGTTTGGGCCGATAAGAACTTGGTAGCCGTTATCATTAGGAACCTAGTGAACAATGCCATTAAGTTTAGCAGCAGCAACGATAAGATACTCATCTCCGCTATTGAGTATGACAATTTTGTTGAGGTATCGGTTAGTGATACCGGTGTAGGAATTGACAAGGAAGACCAAGATAAGCTTTTCAGAATTGAAACCTCATTTACATCGAAAGGTACAGCCGATGAGAAAGGGACAGGGCTTGGCCTTATACTTTGTAAAGAATTTGTTGAAAAGAACGGAGGGAAAATTTGGGTTGAAAGCAACAAGGAAGGTGGAACCACATTCAAATTTACCCTACCTTCCATCCGCTCGGCACATAATTCTTAACCTTAACACTGAAAGTCATCAATAATGCCAAACGTATCAACCGCTCGCACTTATGCAGTTTTTGCAATTGCCATACTCTTAAGTAGTCAAGCCTTTGCAACCAATATACGCTGTAGTACCCCGAGCATAAAGCAAGGCTACCGATATCTACATGAAAACCCGTTAAAAGCGTCAGCATATACCAACAAAGCGATACAGGAAGCTAAGGTGCAAGCAGATTCCATATGCCAAGCCAACGGGTATGCCCTGCTATGCAGAATAAGTATTTTGCAAGATAAGATAGATTTCGCCAGGCACTACCTCGACTCATCTAAAGCATTTACTACCACCATCAATCCCGAGATTATTAGAGCCGAAGTTGAACTAAACAGCAAGTTGGGTAACCATAAGGCCAATGTTGAGCTACTTGACAAATCGAAAAAGACAGCGAGTAAACAGGGACAATTGGATGTAATGATAAGACTCCTGCTGATAAGTAGCGATATATATAGGCAGGAATTGGATCTAGAGCAATCGGAGGCTATGGCTTTGCAAGCTCTTGAAATGGCATCATCAAATAATCTTACTGAACAAATCGCCACTTCGCATAGGACATTGGGTAGCATACACCTTCAGAAGGGCAACTACGATGCTGCCCTGGAAAGTTATACCAAGGCCGAAACTCTTTTCGCAAAGGTGAACGATATCGACAACCTACTTATAACCCAACGAAACATAAGCTTAGTCTATCGAAACAGAGGTGATTACAGCACCTCTTTAGACAAGCTAAATGACGCGCTAAGCACTGCTCTACAGGAGAATAACCCCGATGAGTTGGGGCAGATATACAACCTTATAGGCAGCACCTATGCCCGAATGGGCAAATCGATGGAGGCACTTGAGAACTACAACCTCAGCCTGCGATACCGAGAGGAGAATCAGCTGCTGGCAAGCTATGCATCTACCCTTGAGAACATTTCCAGAATTCAACGTGATCTGGGGCAGTATGCAGAGGCACTCCGTAATCTAAACTTAACAATTAGCATAAGTAAGGAGTTGAACGATGCCCAGCGTATGGCATCAACCTACAACGAGATGGGAAACCTATACGGGCAGCAGGGGCAGCTAGCCGATGCGCTAACAAATTACCTGAACTCCCTAAAAATCCGACAGGAAGCAAACCTTCACTCCGAGGTCTCGCGGTCACTCATCAACATTGGCATTACCTATCGCCAGCTCAAGTCGCACCACAATGCGTTAAAATACTTTACCCAAGCGCTGGAGCTTATAACGGACGAATCGGATCCTATGGGTAAGTCATGGGTATACATTCACCTAGGCAACACCCACAGAGATATTGGAAACCTTAAGGAAGCCGTAGGCAACTACACCAAAGCCCTGGAGCTAAGGAAAAAAACTGGGAACCAGCAACTAATAACCCAAGCTATGCGAAGCCTGGCCGTTGCCCATAGCGAGAACAATGAGTTCGCTAAGTCGCATCAAATCTTCGATCAAGCACTAGCTATTGCCCAACAACAAAACGACGAAAAGGCAATTGCCGATTTGTACAACGAGCTGGGCAACCTTTCGCTTAGGGAAGGGCAATTGAGAAAAGCCCTCGCATACTTCGAGGATGCAGCAGAACTGTATGGCAAGCTATTCGATCTTGAGCGGAGGGGACTCTGCATTAGAAAGATTGGAGAAATCCATACTACACTGGGCAACTCTACTGAAGCCATTGAGAACCTACAGCTTGCCCTCTCGCTTGCACGCAGAACCAATAATGCCAAGCTAAAGGAACTTACCCTGCTTGCCCTATACGAGTTTCATAGTAAAAAAGGGCAGTTTAATGAGGCATTAAACTTTTTTGTTAAGCATATCGAAGTTAGGGATAGCCTTAACGCCATCTCGGAACAGGAAGCCGTATGGCAGGCAAGCCTCGACCTGGAGCTGAATAAAAAGGCCGAAGAGATTAGAGCCATCGAAGGAGAGGTTGAGGTACTGAGGGCTGAAGCCCAGCTTAAATCCATTCAGCTAGAACAGCAACGAATGGTCAAAAATTTTCTTGTAATAAGCTCATTATTTGTTCTTGTTATTGCTATTGGTAGCATTTTTGGGTATGTAATCATCAGAAAAAAGAATAGCACGCTAAACATAGCCAACGAGAAGCTGGCCAAATCGGAAAAGGAGCTAATGCGAACCGTTCAAACCAAGGATAAGCTGTTCTCAATTATTGCCCATGATCTTCGCAGTCCATTCACCGCTCTTGTTGGGCTAACCAGCGTATTGGCAAACCAATCATCGGAGATGAAAAGCGATGAGGTAAAAGAGTACGGGTCGCTTATTCATGAATCGTCGCAAAAGTTGCTAAACCTTATTGAGAACCTACTTTACTGGTCGCGAAGCCAAACCGGCAAGCTGAAGCTTGTGCCCAAAGAATTTACTATCCACAACCTTGTGGCCGAAGTGAGTAGCGTGCTGTCTCTGCAGGCCAATGCCAAACAAATAAGCATTGAGAACAATATCGACCCAAGCACTTTAGTTTTTGCCGATTACGAAACCTCGGCCACGGTTATCAGGAATCTTATTTCAAACGCCATAAAGTTTACCAATGCAAATGGCCAAATAGCAGTTGATGCAGAACAGAAAGGCCCTATGGTTGAGATAAGGATTACCGATAATGGAGTAGGAATAAGCCCTGCAAATCTTTCGAAACTCTTTAAAATTGAACAAAGCTTTAGCACCAAAGGCACTGGCGAAGAGGCTGGTACCGGCTTAGGACTAGTGGTTTGCAAGGAGTTTACAGAAAAGAACAAAGGAACAATTGATGTGATTAGCAAGGAAGGGCTTGGAACGACTTTTATAATTAAGCTACCTGCAGCGTAACTGCTAAAAGCAGGTACCTAAAGCATATTCACTACTTTTGGGAATGAAGCAGTATTCTGTTATCCTAAATTTGTATGGTATCTAACATTTTACTTCTCGCTGCTGGTTTCTTCGTATTAATCAAGGGCGCAGGTTGGTTGGTGAGTGGTGCTTCGGCTCTGGCCAAACGATATAACGTTTCCGACTTGGCCATTGGGTTAACCATTGTTGCCTTTGGCACCTCAGCTCCCGAGCTGGTAGTGAACGCCATATCATCAACACAAAACCTACCCTATCTGGTTTTTGGAAATGTTATTGGGAGTAACAACTTCAACATATTTGTGATACTTGGTATTGCTGGGCTTATAACCCCTTTGGTGGTTCAATCGAGCACTGTATGGAAAGAGATTCCCATCTCGTTCCTTGCCATAGTGACATTCTACCTACTTGCAAACAACTTTTTCGTTTCATCCAACCCCTACCTTTCGCGTATCGATGGTGTTATACTTCTTATATTCTTTGGCCTTTTCCTGCTTTATGTATACAAGCAGCTAAAAACTAGCGGAGTATCAACAGAGGATACTGCCAAGGGGTATAGCACATCCAGAATTTGGTTACTTATAATACTAGGGCTTGGGGGCTTGGTGCTTGGGGGGCAGCTGGTGGTTCGTAGCGCAACCAGTTTGGCCACCTCACTGGGGGTTAGCCAAAAGATAATTGGTTTAACCATAGTTGCCTTTGGCACATCATTACCCGAGCTAGCCACTTCGGTTGTTGCTGCACTTAAAAAGAATAGTGATATTGCTGTTGGCAATATCATTGGGTCAAACATTTTCAACATATTCCTAATTTTTGGCGTAAGCTCACTCATAAGGCCAATGGAGTTCAGCAGTACCTTCTCTGTCGATATCTTACTGCTAGCATTAGGAACCCTTATCCTATTTATCGCCATGTTTACAGGGCGAAAGAAAAAACTTGACCGGTGGGAGGCAGCAATTTTATTGCTAATCTTTGCTGGATATACCGTATATTTGGTGGGCAAAGAAGTGTAGCTACTTGTACAACACAATCGTATTTTAAACAGAAATAGTAATACCTATGGCTAAGAAGAACCTTTCGTACTCTGAGGCAATTGCAGAAGTAGAAAGCATTGTGGAGAGGATTGAGAATAATGAGCTCGACATTGACGAGCTGGCACAAAACGTAAAGCGTGTTGCCGAGCTAATAAAATTTTGTAAGGCAAAGCTAAAATCAACCGAGGAGGAGGTTGAGAAGATTTTAAAAGATTTTGACGAGAGCTAAAAAAGGAGCACCCAGCTGGGCGCTCCTTCAAATTAAAAAAGATACAATGCTATAAGCTAATCTTTCCCGGTTTTATCATATTCTCAGGTGCCAAAATTTTATCGAGTTGCTCCTGCGTAAGGATCTTGTGTTCAAGCACCAATTCGTATACACTCCTACCCGATTTAAGCGCCTCTTTGGCAATCATAGTCGACTTTTCGTAACCAATAATTGGGTTCAGAGCGGTTACCAGCCCAATGCTATTGTGCACCAACTCACGACACCTCTCCTCATTGGCTGTAATGCCATCAACACAACGATATTTGAGCGTATTCATTCCATTCTTTAACATTTCGATTGATTCGAACAAGCTTTGCACAATGATAGGCTCAAACACGTTTAGCTCCAGCTGTCCTCCTTCTGCAGCCATAGTTACGGTGAGGTCGTTACCAATTACCTTAAATGCTATTTGATTTACCACCTCGGGAATAACCGGATTAACCTTACCCGGCATGATGGACGAACCGGGCTGCATTGGGGGTAGGTTAATCTCATTAATACCTGTTCTTGGCCCCGATGATAACAAGCGTAGGTCGTTACAAATCTTCGATAGCTTAACAGCCAAACGCTTAACAGCCGATGAATACATAACAAAGGCACCTGTATCCTGGGTGGCCTCAACCAGGTTAGTGGCAAGCACCACATCCATATCGGCAATGCGCTTGAGGTGCTTCATAACCTTCTCGGTGTATTCAGGTTCCGAGTTTATTCCTGTTCCAATGGCAGTTGCGCCCATATTCACCTCAAGGAAAAGTTGGGCATTCTGGTTTAGCCTTTCTACCTCCTCAGCTAATGTTACCGCATACGCCTCGAACGATTGCCCAAGGGTCATGGGTACAGCATCCTGCAGCTGGGTTCGTCCCATTTTAATTATATGGGCAAACTCCTTGGCCTTGCTTTGGAATGACTCAACAAGGGTATTAAGCACAGAAATCAACTTTTTGTTGGAGTTGATAAGAGCAATTTTTACCGCTGTTGGATACGCATCGTTGGTCGACTGCGATAGGTTCACATGGTTATTTGGATGGCAGAACTCGTACTGGCCCTTCTCATAACCCATAATCTCCAGGGCACGATTTGCAATAACCTCGTTGGCATTCATGTTGGTTGATGTTCCTGCTCCACCCTGAATCATATCGACAACAAAGTGGTTATGGTACTTTCCGTTCTTTATATCTTCGCAAGCTGTAACAATGGCATCCCTCACCTCTTTCGAGAGTAGTCCCAGCTCAAAGTTTGCCTCTGCAGCCGCCTCCTTCACAATGGCCAAAGCATCGATTAGGCTTGGATAAAAGTTGAGGGTTACACCGCTGATATTAAAGTTCTCGATTGCCCTAAGGGTTTGAACACCGTAATAGAATTCGGAAGGAACATCCCGGTCGCCAAGCAAGTCATGCTCACGACGGGTACTTCCCGACTCGTACTGAGCGGCAGGGTTTATCATCCGGTTGTTGGCATGCCGCATGCGGCGCGAGATAACCCTTGCAATATTCGAGAATATCTTGAGGGTGGTTTCTGCGCTTAGGCTAAATGCCTTATTCTCTAGAATAAAAACGGTGGTTGCAACCAAAGCCCTTGCCGATGTGGAGTGCGGAGAATCGCTAGCCCATGACCCCTCACCAAGGAAATCGCCCTTGCTAAAGTAGGTTAACTTTAGCTCTACCCCAAAGGAGTTGCTCTTGAATAGCTCAACCGAGCCTTTGTATATAATGAAGATGCTCTCCCTTGCACCATTCTCACGAAATAGCAGCTCATTGGGTTTAAATGTTTTATGCCTAATGCAGCTGGTAAGGTTTTCGTACTCCTCGTCGGTAAGCCCACGAAAAAGTTCTATCTTCTTCAGGAACTCAATTACTTCAACGTTATCCATAAAAAGATGTATTAAAATGTATTGGTTTATGTTGGAATTTTTACTGCTGAAAGCACGTCAAAAACTCTATGTATTCTTGGCTGAATGCTTACCACACAAAGGTATTCAAGTAATTTGTGATTAACCAATAAAAAGGGATGATCTTACTAACCATTATAAAACATCTTTTCCCATACCAAACATTTTGGTTAATGCCTCATTATTCGGAAAGTAAGCGTGAATGGCAAAACGAAAAAACCCCGCACACGGCGGGGTTAAACCAAAACATAATTACAAACCAAACTAACCATTAATAAGTTTATGTTCCTTCGACACAATGTCGAAGTCGAAATCGCTTAAATCCTCATTGAAAAATGAGATTATTCCATCGAGGGTAACAGCCTGCGATACGCTAGTGCTTGAGTACTTATAGATAATATTGGCTAAAAGTTTCAACTGGTTCTGATTCGCAACGAGCACCTGAATTGGGTCAATATCACCAAATCTAACAATTGTCTCCACTTTTTTAAGCTCACCCAGGTTGGTTGCAATAATATCCTTAAGCTGGTGATACGCGTTGGAGGCAGGGGTATTCCTACGGCTTACTATACCCACCACCTGCATAGTACTAGGGTCAATTAAAGGCGACCCACTGTTTCCGTAGCTTACCTGTCCATCAAACTGTATAAACCTATTGCCATCTGCGTTGGCAAAAACGGAGGAAATAAGCCCCGACTTGATGGCTAAGTTAGAGTAGCCAAAGTTGAAGCCCAACGCTGCTACCGTTGAGCCAATCGTATAGTTACGCTGCTCGCTAAGCGTTAGGCTTGGAATCTTCTCAAATTCAGGTAAGTCGATATTAAAAATGGCGTAATGGCCATTATTGTCGAGCACACCAATACGGTGTTCTTTAATTAGCTCGGCATAAGGGATCTTCATTGATGCTGCTACAGTATTTGCATCGGCCTCAACAAAGGTGATTTGTACTTTGTGTGCTTTCTCAATACAAAAGGCATGCTGTGTGGTAACCAGAAAATTTTTTACTTTAAATCCCGTAAGTGAATCGATACATACTCCCCTCTCATTTAAAAAATTCAATTGGCAAACTGAAGCATGGCATGAGGTCCAAACATTGCTTAGCATATGGGTAGGGTTTTGGTTTGTTGTTTAAAAAAAGCAGACTGTGTTAAAAGGAGCGTACAATGGTAAAAACAAACAGCATGGTTACCACAAAGAACACTACAAAAACACCAACATCAACTGTTATGCGGTTGATTAGGCCTGATTTGAAAAAGGTTTCTACTCTTTTCATAACTTTATCTTTTTAAACGTACTGATTGACTATGATGCCGTGGAACAAAACGAAATGGTTTTTGATGAAAAAAAACTATCTTTAAACCACCAATAAACTTTTGAACTTTTTTACAGTAGCAAAACTATTGGAAATAGGAGGGTGTGCCAAGGGTCAAAGTTGTCAATTTTTACAAAGTGGCTTTATGGTAGAGCAAATCGCCCTTAATTCTCACTGTATTTACTGATATTCAATATTTTTAACGCTTTCTAAATGGCAATATGCCAAAATTATGATACAAAGACTCAAAGAATCGGTTGAGGCAAAGTTTGGCCGGAAGATTGCTTACCAAAAAGACTGCATATCGCTGTCCGACAGCGTATTTAAACTCACATCCGAAATTCTTAGCCCTTCTACCTTAAGACGTTTCTTCGGCTTCCTGTCAACGAATTCTAATCCATCACGTGCCACGCTTGACATCCTCTCGGTGTACTGCGGATACAATAACTGGGAAAGTTTTAAGGATAACAACAGTGTATCGCACTCTACAGAGCCCATAATCGACCTTTGGGAAAAGGCCAAGACAGAAGCAAACGCCATCAGCGAAAAGAATTGCAAGTCGTTGAAACAGGAGAATTCCCTAGGTTTTTCCAATAGTATTGCCCGGGAGTTTGCCCACGACAGGCTGGAATCATTCCTCAACACAAGTTACAGTGCAACCCCATTTATTGGCCCCGGGGGCTTCGGAAAAACTACGCTGCTAATTAAATGGTACGAGGACTTTAAGACTAACGCAAGGAGTGAAAACCATATCATTCTATTTATCCCTGCCATACACCTCGAAAACTGGGTTAGCAAGGAGAACTACCTCGACGATTGGATACTTTCCCTTTTGAACCTTTCTCAATCGGGATTTTTTGAAACCCTAAACTCCAATCCGAACCTTGCGTTGGGGAAATTTATTCTAATTATCGATGCGCTCGATGAGATTGAGGCAAACCTTGCAAAAACTGAACGAATTTTTAATGCACTACATAAGCTTACCGCTAGCTTATCAAGCCAATGGTTTCGGCTTATAACCTCTGCTCGCTTCTCAACGTGGGTTCAGTTCACCAATCTTGCAAATAATATTGACACTTGGTATTTTGCCTCACCCGATAAAATTTTTACACAGGGTACAAATATGCCTCCCCTGAGCGATAACGAAATACAAAGCATTATTGACCTCACCATAAATAGCGGCAGCTTACCCCGAATGATAATTGAGGAGATTCCTTACGATCTGCTTCAAATCATTTCGCATCCATACTACCTTCAGCTGTTTATTGAGATATATAACCCTACTAGCCTTCATCTAATCTCCGATAAGATTGACCTACTGACGGAGTTTTTAAAAAAACACATTTATCAAAGTAATCTAGCCGACGAGAAGAGTGATATACTATACGCTATAGTTGAACTCTCGCACCAAGAGAAAACCTACGGCCTAGTTAAAAAGAACGATCTTAAGGAACGCTACCCCATTCACCTCAAGTCTGTTGGAAACTATGCCACGGCTTACAATCAGCTTTTATCATTTGGGATACTATCCGAAGAGATCACAAAGAATGAGTATGGCCAATACACTACCTATACCAAGGTAAATCAACGCATCCTTTTCAGAATGCTCTTGGCGCATAAGCTAATCGAGAAAAACAATGGAATCACCTTTGAGCTTTTTACAACAATTGAGAAGGAATACTCTGGTTCCCTTATGCTTGGCCATCTCATAAATTTAATTTTCGAGCTTGCCTACAAGCGAAAGAGTGTTGATGCGTTAAAACCATTCTTCAATCTTAAGGACGAATCGCTCGATCAAGCCTTTAGGTTCCCAAATATCCACAATGCTCTGGCTAAGGATGAGCTAATGAGGCGAGAACTAATACCTTACTTTGCAAGTAATGCCCGAGCCCGAAAGTTCCTATTCGAACGGCATATCAATTTAAATACTATCGCCAACAGCTCAAGGCTGCTTTATTTTAACTACATCCAAAACTCAACCACCGAAAAGGATATCTTTGTTGGCAAAACATTGCTATACACCTCAAGCGCTTACTCAATGGACTTCACGTGGGTAAATCAGTTTGGCGCCGATTTTCCCATGGATGTGCCCCACCATGGCACCTCTCCCATTATTGCTGGGCTATGGTTTACCTGTAGATTTATAGTTGCCTTTGTTGGAGGGACTAAAGACTACGATGTTATATTGAAACATATTGATTCCTATCAAGCCATACACCAATCGGAATGGAATATTAACGATAGGTATAACTATGAAATAGGCCTCTTCCTAGGCCTGCTTACTACAAAGCAGTATGAGGTAATTCGCAACAGGATAAACCCATTGCTGATGGAGCAAAGCCACGATATGATGAACCAAGAGGAAAAAGCCCTTACCCTGTATTTAGAGCTAGCTCAATGGCACATAAACAAAACATTTGATGACCTAACTGCCCAAAGAATTCTGCAACACATGGACAATACCCCCGAATGGGCCAGATACCAAAGTGCAATTGTTGGAAAATCATGGATGGCCATGTACTACTTCACACGAGGTCATATCGAAAAATCGTACGAATATTTTAAAAAAGCATTGGAGATTAGCAATGTTGCAGGGTACACAATTTACGAAGCCAAACTACTCTATAGCCTTTCGAAAGTACTTGAAAGTATTGGCGAGAGCCAAAGGGCTAACGATTGCAACAAGCTTATTGAAACCCTCACGGATAGAAGTAATATCGATTTAGGATCGCTTTAGCTCGTCCTATGGTAGCTAATTAACCCATCGATGGGGTATTGCAACACCTTACCTAGCTGAGCACCATACCTATGGAGCACATTCTGCAGCTCCTTGGCAAAGACTACCCCAACAGATCCGACCACCCCCACAGGCTCTACCGATAGCTCCATATACTTTAGCAGATGCCTTTCTATGAGCTGAACAAAACAGTCGTCAATAAGCTGTGCAATGCCTTCATGCGACGAAAGTTTCGCAATTATATCGGTAAAACCAGCAAGAAATGGGGCTGGTGAAGGGCTTGAATAAACTCGTTGTAGAATTTCCTCAACGGACAATGGACAAAGGGTTTCAATTTCATTACGTAATGTTTCTGGCAACTCATTGTAAAGCCAGCGCTTTACAAACTCTTTTCCCAAATGCGCACCACTACCCTCATCGCCTAAAATATAACCTAACGAGGGAGTATGCCTAACCAGTTCAACCCCATTGTAAAAGCCCACATTCGACCCAGTGCCAAGTATAACCACAATCCCCTGCCTGTTACCAAAAAGCGAACGGGCAGCTCCCATCAAATCGCTTGTTACCTCCACAGTGGTAACGTTGCAAAAAATCTTTCTCAGATTGGAAGCGACAATATCCTGCATCGACTGATATGCGCAACCTGCACCATAAAAAAACACCTGAGTAACCCCTCCTCTATCAACATTGTCTGCTATTGCTTCATTTAGAGCATCCGAAAAGTTTTCTCTATGATGATATGGGTTTAGCCCCTGGCTAAAAAAATCAATCTCTGCTCCGTTGGGCATTAAGGCCCTCCAGTGTGTTTTGGTCGATCCGCTATCGGCAATTAGTATCATTGGCTAGCCTTTTTCTTAACTCGTTTAAGTGTGAGCAGGTTCATAGGGTTGGTTGTCATCCCCTCTACCTGTGGGTTTACAAATCGAACCACTTTATCGTAAAACATTGGTATAACAGGAACTTGGGCCATTACAAGCGAGTCCATCTTATTATAGATTGCATATCGTTCGGTATCCGACGAAATACGAAGGGCTTTTTGATAAAGGCTATCGAACTCGCTATTGGCAAAGTGTGTATAGTTAGGCCCTCCTGGACTAAAATTCTCCGACAGGAATAGCGAAAGGTAGTTCTCGGGGTCGGCATAATCGGCCACCCAGCTGCCCCTAAACATCATCAGCTTTGAATTGGCCATCATCTCGCGGTAGGCTGGGCCAGGAAAAACCTCAACCCTTAGCGGGATACCCACATCGGCCAGCTGATGTTGAATAAACTCAGCAATATCAAGGTAATCGCTGGTTGTACTAAGTACAATCGTCTCTAAACCCTTACCATCGGGGTAACCTGCATTGGACAGAAGCTCACGGGCAAGCTCAGGGTTGTAGCTGTAACCCATCACCTTATGGGAGAAACCGGGCATACCGTTGGGCACAAAACCGTTGTGCGCTGGGTAACCCATATTGCTCCGCAGGTAGGTCATCATTCGCTCGCGGTCAAATCCGTAGGCAATGGCTTTACGAACCTCCAGCTTACTTAGTGGGTGATTTTGTGCAATATCCAAAGTGGTGTCCACAAGTATGCCCAAATACTCAGTGTTCAGATATGGCCCAGTAAGCATCCTAACCCTGTCGGCATACTTAGGGTTAAGCCCACCAGCCCTTGTAAGTAGCTCATCCTTCGAGGTGGTGTGTATACCCGAAAGGTAATCGATATTCCCCAAAAGAAACTCCAGAAACTCAGACTGCTTATCGGTGATAAACGAGACATTAACCGCCTCAAGGTAGGGTAATCGTTGCCCCTTTTCATCAACCTCAAAGTAGTTGGGATTTTTGCGAAACACCAATTTTTCACCCTCTTTCCAGTACTTAAAGTAGAAGGGCCCAGTACCTATTGGGTTGCTTCGGAAATCTTTTCCGTAATGCTCCACCACTTCACGCGGAACCACATATGCGTAGGGCATCGAGAGTAACCCAAGAAATGCGGGAAAGGGTTTTGTAAGATGAATTGCTAGGGTAGAATCGTTTATCATCCTAAGGCCATGCGTGGTATTGGGGTGGTCAGAATCCAGCACTGAGAATATCCACGCCCCAGGCGATGCTACATCAGGGTTGAGAATTCGACCAAAGCTGTAAACAAAGTCGCTTGCTACCACTCGCCTGCCCTTGCCATGAGGGAAAAGGGGCGAATCATGAAATCGTACATCTGTTCGCAGGTTAAAGGTGTAACGTAAACCGCTCTCATCAACCTCCCATGAATGGGCAATGCTTGGCTCAACGGTAAGCGAATCGGAAAGCTGAACTAACCCATTATACAGCTGATGTACAGGCCAAATAAGGGGGAGGCTGCGGGCAAATGCTGGGTCGAGCGAGGTAATGCCCTTGCTCTCGTTGTAGCGAAAAACCATTGAATTGTTATCCGCCTGGTGCCTATGGGCGCAACCAGCAAAAAACAGAACAGTTACCAATGCCAGACCAACTCTACTCATCCAAATGCAATTTAGTATTGCAAAGATATAAATATCGTTGTGTACACAGCCATACAAAAAAAGAAACCGGGCCTCCTCAGAACAACATCAAGCAACTGGTTAACTGAAGCCAGCAATCTATTCTGCATTCTAAACCTCATCGTTTGCACAGAAACTAAAGAAATTGTTATAGGACTGTGGGGTGGTGGATATTACTTAGGAAGTAGCGCAACAACGAAACCAAAATGATTAAAGATAAAGTACTTGTTCTCTTCAGAATTTAATACCTTTAAGAGTCAAAAGAATACTTCTAACAGCAGAACACCCTAAATGACTGATTATCTGAATAGTGAATAGTACGCACTGTTCGTAACTTACAAAAAATGTTGATAAGTTTGCAATTAATTAACCTATTGCTTAATTTTGCATGAAAAGAGAGGCGGTTTTATATCAGAAATCGAAGGATGGGAAAAAGGCATTTTATATTGATGTGGAGAATGCTGAATCCATTCACGCTTTTCTAAAATCAGATAAGGCAAATCTGAAGAAATTTAGATATACTATATTAGCCCCAATTAAAACCGAGCAGAAAAATTGCTAAATTTCTGACGGTATGAAAAAGAACAGTTACTGGACATCAAAGCGAAAAGCTGAAGTA